>JABGOU010000038.1 GCA_018645325.1 Desulfobacula sp. | reverse complement strand
AAAAACATTATGGATTCCCATGGTATGGGAGAGGGAAATGTAGGCTGGGAATTAGGATATGAACAGCGGATAGGAATTCCATATCTTGAATATGAATCATTGCGGCGGATGATGGATCAATGTCAATTCGTTGATGGCAGTGACATCCTCTGGAGCCTTAGAACCGTTAAATCTAAAATTGAGATTGATTGCATAAGAAAAGCCTGTGATGCAACCAGTTTTGCTTTAGATAAGGTTTTCAATACGATGCATGAAGGGATGAAGGAAACACAGATCGTTAAAAATTTCTTCTCTTACATGATGGAGGCGGATGCAGACAAACCCGGGTTTGCCCTTATTGCGAGCGAGAAAGGTCATTATGACAGGATTAGCAATATCGGATCAGATCGAAGAATTAAAAAAGGGGATCTGGTCTGGGTGGATGGCGGCGCCCTTTATAATGGGTATTGGGCAGACTTTGGCCGTGCCGGTATCGTTGGGCCTGTTGATCAGGAAAGACAAGATTATCAGGCATGTGTTCATGAAGTAACGATGAAGGCGATAAGGGCGATCAAGCCTGGTATCACCGCAAGTGATCTGGCGGGCGCTTGTATTGACGCCCTTGTTGAGTATGGGTTTGATCCTTCATCATTTGACTGTGGTCGCTTGGGGCATGGAATGGGTATCATGAGTACGGAACCGCCCTCAATAACGCAACAGGATGAAACCGTTCTTCGCGAAGGCATGATCATTAATATAGAGCCTGGATTTGTTAAAGAAAATGGTGTTTTCAACATTGAAGAAAATGTTGTTGTTACCAAAGATGGCGCCAAGATTCTTTCAGGAGCAAAAAGAACTCTTTATGAGATAAAATGTTGAGAGAGGAGATAGACAGCCTTGGCAACCAAACCAATAGAAAATTTGTGCAATGCACTTGAAGATGAAATCATCGGATTAACCCGGGAACTGATAAGGATTCAAAGCACCACCCACAACGAAGAAAAAATCGTCAGGTTTATCAGCGAGAAAATGAAATCACTGGGTTATGATGAAGTGATGATTGATGATTTTGGAAATGTTGTCGGCCGTATTGGCAGTGGCGATACCAAAATTTTATTTGATTGCCACTGTGATACGGTGGAAGTCAACGATCCGGATGAGTGGCAAGCCGATCCTTTTGGTGGAGAAATAATTGATGGGAAGGTCTATGGGCGAGGTGCCGTGGACATGAAGGGGGCTATTGCTGCAGCTGTTTATGCCGGTTATGCCATAAAGAAGCTGTCACTTTGTGAAGGAAAAACCATTTATATTTCATGTTCAATTCTTGAGGAGGATGTGGAAGGCGAGGCGCTTCTTTATTTGTGTGAAAAAAATGAAATTTCTCCCAATTTTGTTGTTATCTGTGAACCAAGCTCTTTAAAGCTGGCATTGGGGCACAGGGGCAGAGCCATGCTGACGATAACGACCCAGGGCGTTTCCTCTCACGGCAGTTCTCCTGAACTGGGTGTAAATGCAATCTATAAAACGAAGACTATTATAGGGCGTATTGAAGCACTCCAATCAAGCCTTGCAGCTGACAATAAATCAGGTTCCGTGACGTTGAGCCGCATAGAAAGCACAGCTGTTTCTCTTAATGCGGTTCCGGATCAATGCAAACTCTATCTTGACAGACGTCTCGAGGTCGGTGAAACCCAGACATCCGTGGCAAAAGAAATGGATGCCTTGATTGAAGGAACAGAAGCCATCTGGGAAATTTATGAAATAACAGATAAAACCTGGACCGGTAAATCCGTAAACTGCAGCGCCTTTTTTCTTCCATGGGAATTAAAAGAGGGTCACCTGCTAACCCGGTCAAGTATAAAAGCATTCAATGAGGCGATCGGAGGCGAACCTGCTTTATTTAAATGGAATTTTTCCACCAATGGTTTTGCCAGCGCCAGTAAAATGAAAATCCCCACCATCGGGATGGGTCCGGGCAACCCGGAATTGGCCCATTGTCGGGATGAATGTTGCGAGATATCTCAAATTGTCCAGGCTTTCAAATTTTACACATCAATCGTGAATCATTTATAAAAATAAACGTGTGATACATCGTGCCATTTCTAAACAAACTTTAAAATTAATGAAATACCAGATCAATATATAAAAAGGATTGAAAAAATGTCGAATCATATTGTCAATGCAGACCCTGAAATTGCAACCATCCTTGAACAGGAAGAAAAAAGACAAGAGACGGGTCTTGAACTGATTGCATCTGAAAATAGTGTCAGCCAAGCTGTCATGGAAGTCCAGGGAAGCGTGCTGACCAATAAATATGCAGAAGGTTATCCGAACAAAAGATACTATGGGGGATGCACCTATGCAGATGCAGCCGAGACCCTGGCCATTGAAAGGGCCAAAGCTCTTTTTAAAGCAGAGTATATTAATGTTCAACCCCATTCGGGTTCACAGGCAAATATGGCTGCCCTGATGGCTGTGGTAGACCCAGGCGATACCATCCTTGGAATGGATCTTTCCCACGGGGGGCACCTGACCCATGGCAGCCCGGTGAATTTTTCAGGAAAACTGTATCGCTTTGTTCACTACGGCGTATCCAATAAAACCGGAACCATCGATTATGCACAGGTAGAACAATTGGCAAAAGACCATCAGCCAAAGGTAATTATTGCCGGGGCAAGCGCGTATCCCAGAATAATTGATTTTAATCGATTTGCTGAGATTGCTAAAAAATACAATGCTCTTTTGATAGTAGACATGGCCCATATAGCAGGCCTTGTTGCAACGGGACTTCACCCGTCACCGATCCCGGTTTCAGATATTGTTACCACAACCACCCATAAAACACTGAGAGGACCACGTGGGGGTATGATCCTGGCTAAATCAGGGTTTGAATCTAAATTGAACAGTTCAATATTTCCGGGGATACAGGGTGGACCCCTCATGCATGTGATTGCTGCAAAGGCAGTTGCATTCAGAGAAGCGCTTTCCGATACCTTCACGCGCTACCAGAAAAATGTTGTGGCCAATGCCGCTGCCATGGCTCTCGTTTTTATGGAAAATGGTGTTGATCTTGTTTCAGGAGGAACAGATAATCACCTTATTCTTCTGGACCTCACACGTCTCAATATTACTGGAAAAGATGCAGAAGACGTTTTAGGGCAAGCTGGAATAACCGTTAATAAAAATTCGATTCCCTTTGAAACAAGGAGCCCTTTTGTCACCAGCGGCATTCGAATTGGAACACCTGCAATCACATCCCGAGGGATAAAAGCTGCCCAGGCCGAAACCATTGCCGGACTCATTTCAGGGATATTAAAGAACCCCGGTGACGAGGCAATAATTCAAAAAACCAGGGCTACGGTCAAGGATCTATGTCAGGCATTCCCTCTTTACAAATAAGGAAGATTTACAATGAGTTTATTAAAACGCGGATTTGAAGTATCTGAATTTGAAATGCGGACCTTAAAGGCTCAAAAAATGATGACTGAGCATAAGCTTGATGCTATTTTTTTGACAACCGAGCCCAATGTCCGTTATTTTTCAGGTTTTTTTACACAATTTTGGGAAAGCCCCACCCGGCCCTGGTTTCTCATCGTTCCGTTAACGGGAAAACCCATTGCAGTTATTCCTGAAATAGGGGCAAGCGGCATGGCAGCCACCTGGATTGATGATATCCACACCTGGGCATCTCCAAATCCTGCAGATGACGGTATTTCACTTGTGGCAGATATACTGAACAATATTCCCTGTCGATATGGCCGTATTGGCGCAACACTGGGCATGGAATCCTATCTCAGAATGCCGTTTAATGACTTTATGGATCTATCTTCCCGCCTGAAGGATACGGCGTTCGTTGATATTGCCACACAGATTCATCGTCTGCGTTCTATAAAATCCAAAGCAGAAATCGAAAAAATCCGAAAGGCTTGTGAAATCGCACACATTGGGTTTGCCAATATCCCAGATCATGCCAGGATCGGCCAGACAGAACGTGATATTTGCAAACAGATGCGCATTGATATGCTTCATGCAGGTGCTGACATCATCAAGTATCTGATATCAGGGTCCGGGCCGGACGGATATGACAGTATCATCATGGGCCCGACAGACCGTCAACTGAATATGGGCGATGTACTGATTATTGACGTGGGTGCGGTTTATGACGGCTATTTTTCAGATTTTGATAGGAATTTTGCATTTGGTCGCCCCAGTGATGCTACTCTCAAAGCCTATACTGCTGTTTATGAAGCAACTGATGCGGGCTTTAAAGCGGCCCGGCCCGGAGCAACCACTTCGGATGTCTATACAGCCATGTGGTCCGTTATGGAACAGGCCGGAGCGCTTGGAAATGATGTGGGCCGTTTGGGCCATGGACTTGGGATTCAATTAACCGAATGGCCTTCCAACACAGCATCGGATAATACTCTGCTGGAGCCGGGTATGGTAATAACTCTGGAACCGGGAATGATGTATGCCCCAGGAAAGTCCATGGTTCACGAAGAAAATATTGTTATAACAAAAAATGGTGCTGAGTATCTGTCTGTCCGATGTCCACCGGAACTTACTATTATTGAATAGGAAAAGAGACTCCCATGACGACAAAACAAGAGTTTGAAGCTCTGGAGATCCATTTGAATTATTCAAAGAGCTCTCGTCCTGATAAAGTTCATATAGGACTGGTTCAACTTTCAACCGACCATTCACTTGAGGTGGACTGGACAAAGCTGAGCGGATCGTCTGCAATGGTTTTCAGCAGCCGGGTGTATTACTCCAGCATCATGACGTCTAAAGCCCTCAATGACATTTCTCAAGGAATCACGGCTGCTGCCGATTTGATTGCAGTGGGTCTTCCAATGGATGTCATGGCGTTTGGATGTACTTCTGCTTCAATGGTGATTGGCAGCAAAAAAATTGAAGAATTATTGACGATTCATCATCCCGGCATTCCGGCAACCAATCCCTGGGCAGCAGCAAAAGCCGCTTTTCGACACCTGAATACCGAAAAAATTTCAATTTTTTCGCCCTATCCAACAGAAGTCAACTATCCGCTTTATCAGGAATTGCGTGCCGAAGGATTTGATATCCCGGCCATTGGTGCCCTGCGAATCCAAAATGACACGGATATTACAACTGTCTCCCTGGATTCCATGGTAAAGGGTGTAGAAAAAATCCTTGACCATGCAAAAACAGATGCCCTCTTTATGTCCTGTACAAATTTAAGAATTCTGGACCACCTTGAAAAACTTGAATCAATCTTTGATATTCCAATTATATGCAGCAACCAGGCGATGTTTTGGCATGCCATGACACTTGCAGGCAAACCACCGGATTGTAAAGGTTTTGGGCGTTTGTTTAACAACCAAAGTTACTGATTGGTTATGTTTAAAACGCATTCGATGAGATAAAAAAAATGAAATCAATAAGAAAAATTTTCAGGATAGGAACCGGCCCCTCAAGTAGCCATACCATGGGTCCTGAAAAAGCCGCCAGAATATTTAAAAAAAGATATCCAAGAGCCAGCGGATACAAAGTCTTCTTGTATGGTAGCCTTGCTGCTACAGGTAAGGGACACCTAACAGATGAAGCAATAAAAAAAATACTCGGGGAGCAGCTTGAGATTATATGGGAACCAATGAAAGAACTCCCATTTCATCCGAATGGATTGAAATTTTATGCGCTGAATGACAGTGGGTCCGGGTTCGGAAAAGCTACCTTTTACAGTACCGGGGGGGGTGCGATAACTGAGGAAGGGGCCACCATTTCTGGCAATACAGTCTATTCTTTAAATTCCCTAGAAGCGATATTATATCACTGCAAAATGCAAAATTTGGCCTTGTATGAATATGGTTATCAATGTGAAGGGAAATCGGTCCGGTCATACCTGGAGAAGGTCTGGAAAACAATGCGTCATGCGATTGATACCGGTCTTGAAAAAGAGGGCTACCTGCCAGGCAAACTGAAACTCAAAAGGAAGGCTAAAACTATTTTTCTCTATACGAAAAAAACGGATTCTCTTTTTTCAGCAAATGAACTCATATCAGCTTATGCCCTTTCGGTATCTGAGGAAAATGCCGGTGGCGGTGTCATCGTAACAGCCCCAACTTGTGGATCATGTGGTGTCCTTCCTGCTGTATTAAGATATCTTCAAATCGTTTTAAAGTGTGACGATCGAGTGATTTTGGATGCATTGGTTACAGCTGGCCTGATAGGAAATATTGTGAAACATAATGCCTCCATATCAGGTGCAGAAGCAGGATGCCAGGCGGAAATTGGGACTGCATGTGCCATGGCAGCAGCTGCTGCTGCACAAATTTTAGGCGGAAATCTAAACCAGATTGAATACGCAGCTGAGATAGGGATGGAACATCATTTAGGACTTACTTGTGACCCTATCTATGGCCTTGTTCAGGTTCCATGCATTGAACGGAATGCGTTTGCCGCAAACCGTGCATTAACCAGTGCTCGTTACTCTATAGCATTAGGTGGTGAGCATTATGTTTCTTTTGATGATGTCGTTCAGGTCATGTCCGAGACAGGGGATCATATGTCACCATTTTACAAAGAAACATCGACAGGAGGATTGGCAAAAATTTATCAAAATAAAAAGCATCCTCACAAATAAATAAAACGATGATATAGCAAATATTTTAAAATTATACTTTTTGGAGATGTATTTTGAATCTATTGTATTTGGTTCTGGTTGCAGCAGTTGGTGGAGTTGTAGTTACCTTACAAGGACAACTCATCGGCATTATAAACAAAAATGTAGGGATAGCTGAGAGTGTGTTCATCACTTACGGAGGGGGTGGGCTCATTATTGGAATTACCATGCTACTCTTGCGGGGTGGAAATCTTTCTTCACTGCAAAGCATTCCTAATTACGTTCTTTTAACCGGTCCTTTGGGCTTAGTAATAATCGCAGCCATCGGGTATAGTGTTCCTCGTCTTGGACTTGTGACCGCATTCACAATTATGGTTGCATCTCAGTTTATCATTGCTGCGGTCATTGATCATTTTGGTTTTTTAGGTGCAGACATACGCCAGATTAATATTTCTCGCCTGGTTGGTATCAGCGTTATGCTCCTTGGTATTTGGTTGACCATTAAATATCAATTTGAGTTCACTCAAGTATTATTATCCAATCCCTATCGATCATCGGTACAAAAATTATTAAGGATATTATATTGAGTATTCTGGGCAGGAAAAGCTTTCTAATTTTAGCTGAGACTTCATGTTCCAAAACGACTATAGTGTCATTATGGGGTAAGACCATTCATTGAAAAGGCGTTGACTTCTTCTTCCAGTACAGCCTGCAATCAAAATCAGGCTGGTGAATGCTTGTATTCATAGGGCTCAGTACAGATAAATTTTCAACAACCCCATATATTGTGTGTGACCTTTTTTCAGTTTTGAAATTTCAATTCAATTGAACCGCAAGCATCATTTCCGTCCAAAGCCCGCCTTTTACCGGATAATCCCGCATAAAGTTCAAATCCCTTAATTCATATGCCTCCCTATACTGATACCTGTTCAAGTTTTGCCAGGGCTTTTGTTCAGATATGCTTTTTATATCTTTGATTTGTTCAGACTACGTTTCACTGATGCTTTTTGAACTTTGGAGGGAATGCCGGTTAATAAAACCAGATCATGTAACAGGAAAAACTGCCACTTCAAGGGTTTTGGGAGATTTTTGAAAATTGACTCTACCTGTCCCATAAATTTATGGAACAGGTCATTTTCATTCTCTAAAGCAACAGACCCACATTCCCTGCTCCGCCTTATGGAATCAAACTTTGACAGTATTTTATGCACCCTTTCAAGGGGTGTTTTGCCTGAATTGTTTTCGCATTTGCGCGGTGTGATTGCCAGGAACAGCCAGAAGTCTTTAACTAAAATGCCAAGGGGGAATTTTCAGGATAGTGGTTTATCCCATTTTCTCAGAAGAGTTTGAAAAGTTCCGGCCGGGACAAGGAATCTTTGCCCTTGGAAAAATTTGTGATCCCCAAATTCTATTGACCAGGGTCATCGCATGTAACTTTTTATAAACACACCATACCCGTTCCGGGTGGCTTACCTTTCCATCGCTGGATGGAACTGGATGACAGGCTCTATGGTGGACACAACTTGTGGCGGAAAAACTCGGTACCCTCAAACAGTTCCCGCCACTTCACGTTTTGTCCACCAGAGCCTGTAACAACCCGTTCCAAAATGCTCAGTAAAGGCAAACCACCCAGAACTAGTTACTGTGCAGGTGACTACCATCATAAGAACTGTTTCCATTGCAAGGCAAGTATACTCAAAAAAGTGTAACCTATTGACCCTGTCATGTCGAATTGATATGGTCTATGTTTTAAAACCAACCCGATAGGAAATATGATATGGAAATACGGCCTGAAACCATTTTAGAACATTCTTACATCGGTGTTTTGGGAGTGGATAACCAGGGGATTATCCAATACATCAATCACAGGGCAGAACAATTGCTCGAATGCAGCAACTCCATGGGCTGTCCCTTGGAAAAAATTGATTCTTATATGGCAGGAAAGTTAGTCTCCTGTATTGAACAAGACAAAGAAAATCAAACATTTCATATCCAAAAATCCAAAGTCGCAATTGAAGTTTTGGTCTCACCTTTGACCTGTGACAATGGCTCAAAAGGAGCCGGCTGCTTCATGCGAACCATTGAAGACCTTGAAGCATCAGCCTTGAAACTGCCCAATATAAAAGAGATGCGCATGCAGTTTCAAACCCTTCTGGACCACAGTTATTATGGGATATACATCCTTGATCACCAGGGAATCGTTCTAAAGGTCAACGATGTTGCCGCAGGTCTCATCGGGGTTAAAAAAGAAGAAATGATAGGGACCCAAATTACTGATATTGTCAAAAATGGTATTGTTGATACTACCCTGACTCCCGCCATATTAAAATATAAAAAGCCATTGACCCGTCCGCTTTACGTCATTAAAAGCAATAAGTATATCATGGCATCGGGTATGCCTATATTTGATGAACAAGGTAAAATTTTATTTGTCGTTGTCATTGAACATGACATGACCATGGTAAAAGAGTTGAGAACCAGACTGGAACAAGTAGAACAGGTTGCCGACACCATTAAGAGTGAATTGTCTGATCGTAACCTTCTTGAATTGAAAAACAGTAAAATTATTGCCGACGCACCCGCAATGAACCAGGTGTTAACGGTACTGCTTAAACTGGCTAAAATGGATGCCTCTAATATTCTTATCACGGGTGAATCCGGCACAGGCAAAGGGCTTTTATCTAAATTTGTGCATCATAATGGTAACCGGAGAAACAAACCCTTTATATCCATTAATTGTGCTGCGCTCCCGGATATGCTCCTGGAAGCTGAATTGTTCGGGTATGAAAAAGGTGCCTTTACAGGGGCCTCTGATTCCGGTAAAGCCGGATTATTTGAACTGGCCAATCAGGGAACTATTTTTTTAGATGAAATCGGAGACCTGCCTTTTCCCGTTCAGGCCAAACTTCTCAAAGTTCTTGATGATGGAGAAATCAGAAGACTTGGGGGAACCCGTACCATCAAGGTGAACTGCATTGTCATTGCCGCAACCAACCGAAATCTTGAAAAGCTTGTTCAACAAAAAAAATTCCGGCAGGATCTGTATTTCCGACTCAATATTTTTCCGGTCCACATTCCGCCGTTAAGAAAGAGACGGGAAGATATATTGAAAATTTCAAATTTCTATTTGAAAAAATATAATAAAATTTATAAACAGAAAAAACGATTTTCAGAAAATTGTCTTGAGCAGATTCAGGCACATGACTTTCCAGGTAATGTACGTGAATTAAAAAATATTATTAAAAATGCAGTTGTGATAAAAGAAAAAGATGTTCTGGACAAAATCATTTCACCAGGCATAACCAGACAAAAATCCAGGCACAGCTCATCATTTGAAGACAGAAAATCAATGGTGTCCCAGGGACTTAACGAGGAATTGCTTGAGTTTGAACGCAAAAAACTTGAGAAAGCCATGGCCAGATTTGATTCAACCCGTGATTTAGCTAACCACCTCGGCATAAGCCAGTCCACAGTAGTTCGCAAGATGAAAAAACACGGGCTGTCCCTTGATTAGAGCCTTTTAAAAAAAAATCTTTCCAATAAATTTATTGTCCCATCTTTCGGGGTTTCAATTAAAAAATTTGTATTGACAAGCCATTGATATGTGATATATCAGATATCAGTATTCTGACAAATAATAAGGGAGAAAATAATCCAATGAAAATGACCACGGAAGAAGCCTTTATAAAAGTTCTACAGATGCATGGAATTGAACACGCCTTCGGCATTATTGGCTCAGCAATGATGCCGGTTTCTGACCTGTTTCCTAAAGCAGGCATCACTTTCTGGGATTGCGGGCATGAATACAGTGCCGGCATGATGGCGGACGGTTTTACCCGTGCCTCGGGCAAGATGTCCATGATGGTGGGCCAGAACGGCCCTGGTATCACCAACTTTGTTACGCCTGTGAAAACCGCCTATTGGAACCACACCCCCCTGCTTTTAATAACAGCACAGGCAGCAAACATGACCATGGGTCAGGGCGGTTTCCAGGAAGTTCCCCAGATGGCCCTGTTTAAGGATATGGTTGCCTATCAGGAAGAAGTTCTGCATCCATCCAGAATGGCTGAGGTTCTCAACCGGGTGATCATGAAAGCAAAACGCGCCTCTGCCCCTGCCCAGATCAATATTCCCCGTGACTTCTGGACCCAGGTGATCGACATTGAACTGCCCCCTATTGTAGATTTCGAGCTTCCGGCTGGTGGCGATGACGCCATAACCCGGGCAGCTGAGCTTTTGTCCAATGCCAAGTCTCCTGTCATCCTGAACGGCGGAGGCGTTGTAATCGGTGATGCAATCAAAGATTCAATGGCTTTGGCTGAACGCCTGGATGCCCCGGTCTGCTGCGGTTACCAGCACAATGATGCCTTCCCGGGCAGCCATCCGCTTTTCGCAGGTCCTTTGGGCTACAACGGGTCAAAAGCCGGAATGGAGTTGATTTCCAAAGCTGACGTTGTACTGGCCCTGGGAACAAGGCTGAATCCTTTTTCAACTCTGCCGGGTTACGGAATTGACTATTGGCCAAAAGATGCGGCCATCATTCAGGTTGATATCAACCCGGATCGTATCGGCCTTACCAAACCCGTTACAATTGGCATTGCAGGCGATGCTAAAAAGGTTGCCGCCTCCATTCTTGCCAGGCTGGCTGTTACTGCCGGGGACCCAGGCCGGGAAGAACGCAGGGCAGTCATAGAAAAAACCAAATCCAACTGGGCCCTGGAACTGGCTGCCATGGATCACGAACAAGATGATCCTGGAACCACCTGGAACGAACGTGCCCGCAATCGAGAGCCGGAAAAAATAACGGCACGCATGGCATGGCGCGTCATCAAAAAAGCACTTCCGGAAAATGTGATCATCTCCTCTGATATTGGAAATAATTGTGCAATCGGCAATGCTTACCCCACCTTTGAACAAGGCCGTAAATATCTGGCTCCCGGCATGTTCGGGCCATGTGGATATGGTTTTCCTTCAATCCTGGGTGCAAAAATATCGCAACCAGACATTCCTGTGGTTGGTTTTGCAGGTGACGGGGCCTTTGGGATCTCTATGAACGAAATGACAGCCTGCGGCCGTGATGAATGGCCCGCCATTACCATGATCATCTTTCGCAATTTTCAATGGGGCGCTGAAAAACGAAACACCACACTTTGGTACAATGATAATTTTGTTGGAACCGAACTGAGTCAGGATGTTTCCTATGCTGCCATAGCAAAGGCCTGTGGTGTAGAAGGTGTTCAGGCAACCACAATGGAGGTTCTGGCCCATAAGTTGAACACTGCCATAAGGCTACAGATGGAAGAAGGCAAGACCACTTTCATTGAGGTAATGACCAACCAGGAATTGGGAGAACCATTTCGTCGTGATGCCATGACAACACCTGTGGTTGTTGCAGGAATTAATAAAGCTGATATGACCCCCCAAAAAGGGGCTTAAAAAAAAGGGGAAAATTATGGAAACAAAAAAAAACTGGCTGGAATATGATGTCCAGGAAATGGTTGATGGAGACAAAGACTGCTTATGGCATCACTTAAAACCCCATAAATGTTTTGAGACCCAGGAACAGATGATCATTGTTGAAGGCAAAGGACTGGTTGTAAAGGATATCAGGGGCAGAGAATTTCTTGATGCAACCTCTGGCGGTGTCTGGAGCGTAATGGTCGGATATGGCCGTGATTCAATTGCCGAGGCAGTTTGCGAACAAATGAAAAAAATGAATTATTTTGCCGGGGCTTACGGCAATATACCTGCCATTAAATTTGCGAAAAAACTTTTGGAAAAACTGCCCAACCATGACAAAGTCTATTTTTCCAACTCAGGCTCAGAAGCCAATGAAAAAGCCTATAAAATTGTTCGGCAGGCCTCCAGAATCAATCCTGGGCGAAAAGGCAAATATAAAATAATGTACCGGGACCGGGATTACCATGGAACAACCATCGGTGCCATGAGTTCAAGCGGGCATGCCCAGCGAAAACACGATTTCGGTCCTTTTGTTGAAGGGTTTGTTGAATTTCCCCATTGTTCGTGTTACAGATGCCCCTATGATAAAACCTATGGAGAATGTAATATTGAGTGTGCCCGCAAGGTAGAAGACATCATCCTTAAAGAAGGGGCAGACACAATAGGCGGCCTGATTGTCGAGCCCATAACAGCAGGTGGTGGAATCTTAAGACCCGTGAAAGAATATTATCCGATCCTGAGGGAAATCTGTACAAAATATGACATCTGGCTTATCGTGGATGAAGTGGTCTGCGGGTTTGGAAGAACAGGAAAGTTCTGGGGCCATGAACATTATGACTTTGATCCTGATATTATTACCATGGCAAAGGGTCTTGCAAGTTCTTATGAAGCTTTGTCTGCAACCGTTGTTAAACAAAAAATCTATGATTTGTTTTTAAATGATCCAACAGATCCTGAAACACGTCTTGATTATTTCAGGGATATCAGCACCTATGGTGGATGCACTGCACCAATGACGGCAGCTCTTGAAAGCACGAGGATCATAGATGATGAAAATCTTGTTGAAAACAGCAGGGTTATGGGTGAATATCTGCTTGAAAGGCTGCATGAACTGGAAAAATATGATAGTGTCGGTGAAGTCAGAGGTCAGGGTCTTTTCTGCGGTATTGAGTATGTGAATAACAAGGAAACCAAAGAGCCTGTAACAGAAGAACAGATGGCACAGCTCATGGGTAATGTTCTCGCTGAAAACGTGATTGTGGGAAGGACAAATTCCAGTTTTCACGGGTTGAACAATGTCATGAACTTTGCCCCCTGCCTTATCATCACCAAAGAACAAGTTGATACCATTGTTAATGCTGTGGCAACCGCCATAGAAAAAACATTTTAAAGATAAATTTAAACCAAATATTTTTAAAGGAGATTTACAATGCTTGTTGGAATCTTAAAAGAAATTAAAATTGCTGAGAAAAGAGTTTGCATGACACCTGCCGGTGTTGTTGCCATGAAAAAAAATGGTCATGATGTCCTGGTTGAAAAAACTGCGGGTATAGCCGCAGGTTTTCTTGATGAAGAATATATTGCTGCCGGTGCAACAATTGTTGACACACCAGCCGGGATTTTTGAAAAATGCGACATGGTCATGCATGTTAAAGAGCCCCAGCCTTCAGAGTATGATATGATCCGAGAAGATCAAATTATTTTTACTTATCTCCACCTGGCAGCTGATGAGCAGCAGACCCGCGCATTGATCAAAAGCAAATCAATTGATATTGCCTATGAAACCATTGAAAAGGATAATGGTTCTCTTCCCCTGCTTCTTCCCATGAGCGAAGTGGCAGGTCGTATGGCCACCCAGGAAGCGGCAAAATACCTTGAAATGCCCCAGGGCGGAATGGGTATTCTTCTGGGTGGTGTAACCGGTGTTGAACCAGCCACAGTTGTTGTTATCGGTGGTGGAGTGGTTGGTATCAACGCAGCTAAAATGGCCTGCGGCCTTGGCGCAAAAGTATATATCCTGGATACAAACCTGGAAAGACTTCGGTACCTTGATGATGTCATGCCTGCCAACTGCTTTCCCATCATGTCCAATGCAGCTATTCTGGAAGAATTTGTTATCAAGGCTGACGTTGTGATAGGTGCTGTTCTTGTTGCAGGAGCAAAAGCACCCAAACTGCTAACCCGAGAAATGCTTAAAAAAATGAAAGACGGTTCTGTGATTGTGGATGTTGCAATAGACCAGGGCGGATGTTTTGAAACTTCCAAAGCTACTACCCACACCGAGCCCACCTATGTAGTGGAAGGTGTTATCCACTATTGTGTCGCTAATATGCCAGGTGCCGTTGCAAGAACGTCAACCCGCGCCCTTACCAATGCCACCCTTCCCTATGCCATTGAAATTGCCAACAAAGGATGGAAAAAAGCCATGCAGGACAACAAGGAAATCAAACTGGGCGCCAATGTTATTAAAGGTCAGGTAACCTTTAAAGCAGTTGCCGAAGCTTTTAATCTTGATTACACCCCTGTTGAAAAATTCCTCTAAATCATGAGCAAAAAAACTTTATACTTTCCTTGTTCTGAATCATGCCGGGATAAAATATTTTTTATCCTATGAACGGGAAAGTATAAGGTTTGAATAGTTACAGAGGAGGATTTCAATAATGAAAAATCAATTAAATGTTGTATCACTTAGAGAACAGGTTTATACCTACCTGCGAAGACAAATGAACCTTGGGGCTCTGCTTCCCGGTTCAACCATAAATATAGGCAAGATTGCAGAACAGCTAGGCATCAGCAAGACCCCCTTAAGAGATGCGCTGATTCACCTTGAAATAGAAGGATTTGTAACGATTTTACCCCGGCGCGGGGTGTGCGTGAACGCGCTTGAACTAAAAGACGTTCAAAATGCATATGATGCCATTGGAATGGTGGAAGCTTCCATTGTCGTGGACTGTTTTGAAAAAATTGAACCCTCACATATTTTAAAGCTTGAACAATTGAATGAGATACAGTTTCAGGATGTTGGGAAAAATGATTATTCACGGCTTTTTAATACCAATATTCAATTCCACAATGTTTATCTTGATATTTCAGACAACGAACTCATAAAAAAATTCATACTTCCCACAAAACAGCGCCTTTATGATTTTCCCAGACAAAATTACATCAAGGAATGGGAAACAAGAAATTGTAAAGAGCACGCCCTTTTTATAACCTGGTTAAAAAAGGGGAATCCTGAAAAAGCAGCAAATATATTAAAGGATGTCCATTGGTCTTTTGAATATCAAAAAAAATTTATTAAAAAATTCTACAACATGACGTAATAATGGAAAATCCTTAAAAAGGATTCTTGACTAACCTATGATAATTTTGGTCATTAATGCTGGCAGTTCTTCATTAAAGTATCAGCTTTTTAATATGGCAGGCGCCATTGTAATGGCCCGGGGCAGTATTGAAAGGATTGGTGAGACAAAGGGTGTTTTAACTCATCATATATGTATGCCGGGCCAGGGTAAAAAAATTGTCAAAGAACAGAAAGTAAAAGACCATAATCGTGGCATGCATCTGGTTGCAAATCTGATAATTGATCCAGATACAGGTGTTATTGATAATATAAAAAATATTGATGCCATAGGTCATCGAGTGGTCCAGGGTGGTGAAACCTTTGGATCTGCTGTTCTTATTAATGATAGAGTCAAGCAGGCTATAATAGATAATAGCCCCCTTGCCCCATTACACAATCCGCCTAATCTTGTTGGTATAATGGCAGCTGAAAAGCTCTTTCCCAAAATTCCCAATATCGCAGTTTTTGATACAGAATTTCACCAAAGTATTCCTCAAAAAGCCTTTCTTTATGCCCTCCCCTATGAATACTATTCAAAATTAAAAGTTCGGAAATATGGTTTTCATGGAACCTCCCATAAATATGTGTCAAGAAAAGCCGCAAAGCTGATGGAAAAAGACATCGATAAAACAAATCTGATTACCATACACCTTGGAAACGGATGTTCTGTCACTGCGATTGAAAAGGGCAAATGTATAGATACTTCCATGGGTATGACACCCCTTGCAGGTATAATGATGGGCACGAGAACAGGAGACATTGACCCGGCCATTATCGGATATCTTATGGAACAAACGGGGAAGACCATTAAAGAACTGGATATTGTATTAAATCAAAAAAGCGGACTTTTGGGGATTTGCGGAATGAATGATATGCGGGATATCCATGAAAAAATTGATGCGGGCCATACCAAAGCTGCCCTTGCCGTTGAAATGTTCTGCTACCAGGTTAAAAAATATATTGGCGCTTATGCGGCTGTTCTTGGGCATATTGATGCCATCGTGTTTACAGCCGGTGTGGGAGAAAATGATCCGATTATAAGGGCAAAAACCTGTGAAAATCTTTCATTTTTAGGTATCTGGATAAGCCCTGAAAAAAACAATCAAAAAACATCCAAACCATTTTATCTTCATTCAGAGGACAGCCAGGTTCAGGTATGGGTTGTCCCCACCAATGAAGAACTTCAAATAGCCAAAGATGTACAGAAACTATTGAAATAATCCTTTTGTTCACAAAAAATATGGGTGGGCTTCTGGGTTACTTAGAGTGAACATGACAGAATCTAAAATATCTCAAAAAAAGAGCCTTGTCTTGATTAAAGTGTCTGTTTTATGTGGGCAAGCACTATAGTGAGGTTGTCTTCTCCCCCTGATTTTAGAGCTGAGTTCACAAGGATCTCCATTTTTTCTTTCAAGGTTGTGTTGGACAATAGGATCTGCAGAATGGTTTTTTCCTTTACCATTTTATAAAGGCCATCAGTTGCTAAGATAATAAGATCGTTCTTTTTTACTCTGACACTTCCGGTTTCAGGGTCACACATATTGTATCCTAAGCATTGATCCAGTATTTTACTTGAGTAATGCTCATCAGCATCTTCCTGTTTTAACCGTCCCGCTTCCACAAGAACTCTGGCTAAAGTGTGGTCATGGGTTATCTGTAGCAGCTGATCATTCCTTAGAATATAGAAGCGGCTATCCCCTGCATTGAGCCAATGAATCAAATCTGATTTGAGAACAATACAAGCCAGGGTGGTTGCCATGTATGTCAAACCGGAATCTGCCAGGGCCCTTTTATGAATAATCAGATCAAGATCTCTTGCAAAGGTATCAAGACCTTCAGCTTCTTTGCCTGATTGTAGATATTTCAAGCGGGAAAGCCTGTCTTTTGTTATTTCAGCTGCAACATCACTGGAAACATCTCCACCCAGACCGTCTGCAACGGCCAAAAGCAAGGCGTTATCATCCATGGTTCTTACAAGATATCGATCTTCGTTTGAGGATTTTATAAGTCCTATATGTGTTTGGGCAACAATATCTATATTCTTTATACTTAATGATATTTGATCTTCTTCATATTTCAATTCTTTAATGGCTTCACCAATGTTCGAATACCTATCCTTGGGAACTATCCGGCATGCTTTTACTATAAACTGTTTAAGATTTTTGGGAAGTTCTGGAACAATCAGTGATGGATCTGGTATTTCTTGAGCACAACGCATCCGGGCAAACATGGCTTTATCTTTTTCTGGGTAAGGTCTTTTACCGGTAACCATTTCATAAGCTGAGATCCCTAAAGCATATATTTCACTTCTTAAATCTGCAATGTCTCCTTTAATCAATTCCGGTGCAAGGTAGGGGTAGGCTCCATCAAAAAGTTCATCATCATCCTGAACATAGCAGGCAAGACCAAAATCCACCAATTTGACTTTACCATTATTCAGAACCATAAGATTTCCAGGGTTAATATCTTTATGAAGAATGCTATTGTTGTGTGCATATTCGATTGCCAAGCAGGACTGTATTAAATAATTGATTGCATTATGGGGAACAATCTTTCTATCCCTTTGGATTTTTTCCAAGAGGGATTCCCCGTCAAGATATTCCATGATAATAAACACAGTACGATATCGTTCCACCATATCAAATACTTTGATAATGTTATCATGATTTAACTTGTTGATAATCTCAGCTTCCTTTCTGAGCTTTTCAAGGAAATCAGAATCCAGGGCAATATGATGCCGGATCATTTTAATGGCAACATTTTTGTTTGTAGCAATCTCTATTCCTTTGTAAACAATGCTATATCCGCCTCGGCCGATAATATCGGTTGCTAAATATTTCTCAATCGTTCGATATGAGGTTGGTCTTTTGGAATCAAACCTGTCTGCAACAATTTCAGTAAGAAACTTCCAAAGCCCGGGATCATTTTCCGGGATGGCTTCAAACTCCGATTTCTCAATGACCCAGGCTTCAATCTCAGTTTCAGCTTCAACATTGGCCATACTTGGTTCACCTGTGAACAAAGCACTCATGTTGACAATGTCTCCCTCACTCCTGTGATCTACTGGATGAAGCTCTCCATTCTTTTCTACTATAACGATACAAGACCCTCTCCGGATAATATATGCCTCTCCTGTATCTTTTCCTTGAAAGACAAACCGTTCACCAGAGCGGAAAATCTTCAAACTCAAATTTTTTAGGATAGATTTTTCACCTTGAAAGTTTTGCACAAATCTTAAAAACTTTGTCCTTAGGTTCTGTGTTCCCTCTTCAGCGGCCACCATATGGAAAAAATCACAATCATGGCATTTTTTTCGTTTTTCTGAAAAACAGCCTTGTTGTTCGCTGTCACAATGGGTCCCGGTTACAGCCCAGCAGAACCTTCCAGCATTTTTGCCGGAATTTATACCTGAAAAAGACCGATCTGAAGCTGCCGGACACACTCCTTTTTCAGCACTGTTTTTCCCACCTGGCTCTAACCCGCAACCCCTGTACTCCCAACAATTTATTTTTTTTTTAATCATAGCTTTCCCATACACATCATTTTATATCTCGGATATCAATGCAGCCATTTCCTGAAGTCTTTTCTGATTTCTATGGATGATGCTTTCACGATCCACAGCCGCCTCTTCCTGATCAAACTGGTTTTGTAAAGTTTGTTTTTCATTTTCAGATAATTCAGCTTCGACCATTGGAAAAAATAATTGGTCTTCTCTGTAAATGTGGCGTCTTAGAATCGAGATAAATGCGGCAAGATTAAATAAAAGTGTTGTAATCGCAATTTCACTTCCCATTTCATAACCATTGAGAGATTTTTCAATTTTAGCGATACACTCCCGGTTCAGTTCATGTTGATATCGAAGAGAACCCATTTCAAGATCAATCTCTCCTTCCTTATTCCTGGCAAGGATGCTGAATAGAAGATACTCTTCTTTATAATGGTGGAATTTGTCGGCATATTCTCTGAAAAACAGGACTGCAGATTCAAAGAATTTTTTTTGAGGGCACCTGTTTTTCTCAAGCGCATCCTTTGCCCTGGAAAGATAATCAAGGCCTTCAAGTATATTGCCATGTTCTTTTGTCAACTTTGCTAATGGTTTCATTGCCCCTCTATCATAATTTAATATACCAAATAAAAACTCTAACTTGTCTTAATACCAATATTCCGGATGGACGTTTTTTGCCCTCTCTCATTTTCTTGAAAAATGACATTCAATTACCTCTCACAAATTAGGGGTGTTAACACATAGTCTGAACAATATCAGATCTGGCAATAATTCCGACAAGCTTTTACTGATAATCAATTACGGGAACTCTATTGACATTTTTCTGATCCATGATATTGGCCACCTCCAGTACAGGTGTCTGTGGTGAAGTGATGATTGATGGAGATGACATTATATCCGGTTGATTGCCAGCACTCATTGAGTGAACTGAATTTCATTTTGCTTTTCTCCTATTTTAAGTTCAAAACCGTGTTAAGAAAATCTCACAATTCTATTTACACGAAATTAAATCCGGTAAAGAGTAGTCAAAATCATGGATACCAATCATTAGCCCAGGTTAGGTATTTTATAGCAGTTATAAGATAATATAACGAATGGAATATAAAGTTTCTTTGATCTATATCAAGTTTTTTATTTTTATTGATCTAAATCAAATTTCTTTTGTACCAACAGTGATATAAAAGATTAAATATATTGAAAAGGGATAAAGATGGAAAATAGATTTCATAGAAAGGGTCTTGGCCCGCTCTATTCCACGAGGAGGCTGCTACAGCTATTATCATTTATCATTGTACTCGCTATCGGAATTAAATTTTATCTTTTTGTTTCTCAACTTGAAACGGGTATCATTCCCAAGTTTGAAAGACCACCGGGTGTAGAGGCCTTTCTTCCGATCAGCGCTCTGGTCAGCCTGAAACATTTTTTTGTTACCGGAAAAATCAACACTATCCATCCGTCTGCACTGGTGATTTTTTCAATCATTTGCATGACAGCTTTGATTGTAAAAAAAGGGTTTTGCAGCTGGGTTTGCCCCATAGGCCTGCTTTCGGATATTCTTTCAAAATTAAATATCTTATCCTTTAAAAAGAAAGTGGTTCTGCCGATTTGGGCGGATGTGGTATTGAGAAGTATTAAATATGGCTTGGCTGGTTTTTTTGTATGGTCTATTTTTTACAAGATGCCCATACAAAGTATTGAGCAGTTTATTCAAAGTCCTTACAATCGATTTGCAGATATAAAAATGCTGCACTTTTTTACCCATATTTCAAATACTGCCTTAATCGTTATCCTTGTGTTGATTTTATTATCATTTGCAATCCCTTATTTCTGGTGCAGATATCTATGTCCCTATGGTGCTGTTCTGGGAGTGTTCAGCTTTTTAAGTATCGGGAAGATTAAACGAAATCCATCCAATTGTACGAACTGCGGCAGGTGCGAAAAAAAATGCACCAGCCTTATAAAAATCAGGGAAAAGCAAAGTATTCGCTCTTCAGAGTGTACAGCATGCATGACCTGTGTTAAAACTTGTCCTGAAAAACAAACCATAGGCTTTTCACTATCTCCCGGTAATATTCAGCTTGGGCAGACCACAATTGCCTTGATACTGGTTCTCATATTTTCCATTGGTATATCCATGGCCAAAGCATCAGGTAACTGGGAAAATGAAATTTCAAAATCTGCCTATCTCAGGTATGTGATACAAAGTAATCTGCCATGGAATTCAAACGGGCAGGTTGACCCAAAAAAAATGGGAAAAATGATGCGAGCCATGAAAAATCTCCAGATACAAAGACCTCAAATGATGCAACAGTTTAAAAAAAAGGGGAAATAAAATGAACATACCCGGCAATTTAATGACCACGGCAATGGCAGTCATGCCACACACCAATGTGGATCAGGCGCTTAAAACCGCATTAAGCCTGGATATACCATTCTGGCCACAGTTGCCGAACTACAGCTATTATGAAGATATGTATGTACAGGCGGCAGAACATTTTCCAGGGATATTGCTTGATATGGAAAATAAAACCCTGAAATTCTCCATGGATAAATTTATAGAAGAGTTTGAAGAAACCATGTCCCATTTTGAAGATCCGGATTATTTTGATGTCAGCCCCACGTATTCTGCAGTATATCACAGGTTTTTAGACATAGATCTCACAGACAGGCCAGCGATACGGGGGCAGCTTGAGGGTCCTGTCAGTTTTGGTTTTAATGTTCTGGATCAGGATGACCGCCCCATCTTGTTTGACGATAATATAAGACCTTTTATGTTCGAGATAATGGCGAAACGGATAAATGTTCAATTAGAAAGGCTGAAAGAAAAAAACACCAATGCCTTTATGTTTATTGACGAGCCCGGGATGCAGTTCATTTTTTCAGCCATGTCCGGATACGGAGAACAAAAAGCCAAAAAGGATCTGGATTTGTTTTTATCCACAATTGATTCTCCCAAAGGGATACATTTGTGCGGCAACCCAGACTGGGATTTCCTTTTAGGGATGGATATGGATGTGTTGTCATTTGATATTTATACCAATGCTGAAATTTTTTCATCCTGTACCCGTTCCATTAAACGTTTTTTGGACAGGAACGGGATATTGGTCTGGGGGATCGTTCCAACCGGTATTGAAACATTTGAAAAAGAAAACCTTGAGTTGCTTGCCTTTAAGCTAAAGACCATCTGGAAGACGTTAACCCAAAAAGGTATCCCATTGGATCAGATTTTGAATCAAAGCCTGATATCTCCTGCCACCTGCTGCCTGGTCAATCAGGACAAAGAGAAAACCGTTGAAAAGGCATTCCTGTTAACGCAAACGCTTTCTGAAAATCTTAGGGAACAATACAAGTTAGTATAATGAAATACTCTCAGGTACAGATAGATTTGCCCAGGGCATCATGCCCGGCCATTTCCCCTCAATATTTTTTTATATATTTGTAATTGTTCAGCCCGTTAAAAAAAAAGAACAATAGTCGCAAAGTTCCCTTGGAACAATTTGATTGATTTTATTTTTTAAATATCTGCTATAATAAATCCTTTTTTAAAAGGATGAATGAATGGTGAAATTGAATATTGTATTATTGGAACCTGAAATACCTCAGAATACCGGGAATATTGGCCGGACTTGCAAAGCCATGGGTGCTTGGCTGCATCTAATAGAACCATTGGGATTCTCCATCAAGGATAAATATTTAAAGCGTGCCGGACTTGATTACTGGAAAGAACTCAATGTTAAAGTATACGGGGACTATACTGATTTCCTTATAAAAAATCCTCAGGGCCAGAAAGTGTTTCTCTCAAAAAAAGCAACAAAGCAATGTGACCGATTCTGTTATTCAGATAATGTCTACCTGATTTTTGGAAAGGAATCTGTGGGCCTACCTGAAAAAATGCTGCAAAAGAACAAGGATTCTTGCGTCAGGGTACCCATGTCGGCTTGCTCCAGGTCTTTAAACTTGGCCAATACCGTTGCAATCTTAAGTTACGAGGTAATGCGACAACACTCTTTTGTCGGTCTTAAAACCGAGAGGGAAATAAAATTTTAATCAGCATTTAGCGGATTTGGGAATACTGCCATTTTTGGACGAATAAATCTTGAAAAAAACGATTATTCTACCTATATATAGAGTTCAATATGTATAGATTCAATAGATGCCCTTCATAATCATCAAATTTGAATGGACTAACCGTGTTTATAGAAAATAGTGCCTAATAAATTTTGAATAAAGAAAAATAAATTGAGGACGACCCGGGACTTTTAAGATGTTTAAAAAAAAATTCAGTCTTCATGACAGACTCAATGCCAAAGATTTTGAGCTGATATTTGAATCAATAATGAAGCATTCAAAAGACGGCCTTTTTGTTGTTGATTCAACAGGAATGGTTGTTATGGTAAACCGTGCAACAGAAGAGATGTTTGATTTCAAAAGTTCCCAGGTTCTGGGTAGAAATGTTAAAGATCTGGTTGATGAAGGCTTTTATGAGCCATCCGTTTCAGCTTTGGTAATTAAACAGAAAAAAGCCATCTCCTTAATTCAGACCACCCGCAATAAGAAAAAAATCCTTTCCACGGGAATCCCCATTTTTGACAGCCAAGGAGCCATCCTTTTTGTCCTTGTAAATGACAGGGATATATCCCACATCAACCGCCTTGCTGAAACCCTTGAAATTGAAGACATTCAAGAAGACAAAATGCGGATGGATTTTTCAGACCTGGGTCTTGCCGCAAACCATTTTGAAAGCATGGTGATAAAAAGCCCGGCCATGGAAAAGATTATCAGAACAGCCGTGCGTGCCGCTAAATATGACGTACCCCTCTTAATCACAGGCAAATCAGGTGTGGGCAAGTCCATGATTGCAAAACTGATCCATCAATTATCTGACCGGCGGCACTTCCCTTTTGCTGATTTGAATTGTGGTGCAATAACAGCATCGGTCATTGAATCTGAATTATTTGGCCATGAAAGCGGCGCTTTCACAGGAGCATCTCAAAAAGGGAAAAAAGGACTCTTTGAAATAGCAGACAAAGGAACTCTTTTTCTTGATGAGATTGGAGAGATTCCGCTTCCTGCCCAGGCAAAGCTGTTAAAATTTCTTGAAAGTATGGAATTGATGCGGGTGGGTGGTGTTAAATCCATTAAAATTAATACAAGAATTATTGCTGCAACCAATAGGAATCTTGAGCAGATGGTTGAAGAAAAGCTGTTTAGAAGTGATTTGTATTTCCGACTGAATGTTGTTCCATTAGAAATACCTGCCCTGACTGAAAGAAAAGAAGAGATCGTTCCACTTGCCACCTTTTTTTTAAACCAGTTAAACAAGAAATTTAAAACCAGCAAACTGCTTTCAAAACCGGCTCAAAATCTGATTTGCGAATATAATTTCCCTGGAAATATAAGAGAATTGGAAAATCTTATTAAGCGACTTGTGACCATGACTGAAGGAGATGTCATTGAAACTGAACATCTTCCTTCAATATTTTCACAGACTAATGTTTCAAGCTCTGTTTCCATTAAAAAAGAAAATTATAAAGAAACAATCAAAGCTTTTGAATTAAAAATTATTAATAAAGTCATAAAAAAATACGGCAGCCAGAGAAAAGCTGCCAAAGTGTTGGGGATAAGCCAGTCAACCCTTTCAAGAAAGCTGAAGAACATGTCCCCTCCTCTTATTGTCCACTGATCAACCCTATGGTTTTTCTTTTATGCATCAAATTTAATATATTAAAATCTGAGCAGGTGTTTTTTCAACCTGACCGAAAAGGAGAATTTTTTCAAAATGCAGATAGCTTCTAATTTCCGATTACTTGAGACGCAGACTTTATCAAAAATACATGAAACAAGTTTAGATATCCTTGCAAACACAGGAATTATTTTTCAGTCAGCAGAATGCCTTGAAATATTCAAAGCCCATGGTGCAAAAGTAGACGGGCAGACTGTTTTTATACAAGAAGAAATGGTGGATAAGGCTGTTAACTCTTCGCCTGAGACTTTTCAATGGGAGGCGTTAAATTGTGAACGAACAATAAATGTCGGTAAAGAACAACAGGGGATTCATGTCAGTATGAATAACGGCCCCATTTATATTCAGGATTTGGATATGGGCAGAAGACCCGGAACCATGAAAGACCTGATAAATTTGTACAAACTGGGTCAACAGAGCAAAATATGTTCCATAGTAGGCCAGATTCCTGTGGAACCAGGTGAAGTAAAAAATCCCCATCGTTACCTGGATATTTTCAAACAGCTTCTGCATCATACGGACAAGCCTCTTTTTGGGTATGTTGGTAGCCAAAAGGAAATAAACCAGATGTTTGACATGGTTAAAATATATATGGGGGACCCTGACTGCCTTAAAAACAAACATCTTATTGGCGTGTCATTAAACCCCTTAAGTCCTCTTCGATATGATAAAACCCCTTGTGAAACCATGCTGGCCTATGCAAAAGAAGGTCAGCCCATAATGGTCTTAACATGCGCCATGTCAGGGGTGACAGCTCCTGCCGACCCCATGGGAACCGTGGTATTACAGAATGTTGAGATCCTTGCAGGGCTAGTTTTATCCCAGCTTATTTTTGAGGGAACCCCTTTTATTTATTCACCGGCTTCAGCCATTCCTGATATGCGAACGGCAAACTATATCACGGGCTCACCTGTTTCTAATCAAATAAATATCGCAGGCATCCAGATGGCCGCAGAACTTTATGGTCTTCCCACAAGATGTATGGCAGGGCTGACAGATTCTAAAATAATTGACTGCCAGGCTGGGTTTGAAACTATGCAGAATTATTTAATGGTGGCCATGTCAGGTGTAAATGTCGTTAATGAATGTTTTGGAATACTTGACTCCATCATGACTGTCTCCTATGAAAAGTTCATCATTGATGAAGAAATAATGTCAAGAGCAGCCTGTGTGGTAAAAGGGATTGACTATTTTGAAGATGATTTTTCAATAAATACAATAAAAGAAGTGGGGCATGGCGGATCATATCTGACGCATCCAACCACATTGAAATATTGCAGAAAATTTTGGGAACCCTCTGTTTCTGAAACAAAGAGCTTTGACGACTGGGAAAAAAATGGCAGCCTGGATGTAAAACTAAAGGCAAACCAAAAATTTAAACAAATTCTTGAAAACAGTCCTGATATGATCATTGACCCGGATGTTGGTATTGATCTTGAAAAGTATGTAAAGCGTGTCAAAAAAAATGAATAGCTCCCGGAAAAAAAATCTCACCCACCCCTTTAGCTTACTTGTAAAACCTGTTTCCGCAGACTGCAATCTTGACTGTGAATATTGTTTTTACCTGCCAAAAAAAAATCTATATCCAGAAAAAAAGAAACACAGGATGCCTGATCCAGTGCTTGAACGCTTGATCAAAACATATATGGGAACACGGCAGCCTGTCTATTCAATCTGCTGGCAGGGTGGTGAGCCTGCACTGATGGGGACCAATTTTTTTTTAAAAGTTATCGAACTTCAAAAAAAACATGGCACTGCCAAAGCCAGGATCAACAACTCGGTTCAGACCAATGCCACCCTTATTACAGAAAGGATGGCCCAATTGTTTGCCAGATATAAATTTCTTGTGGGGTGCAGTCTTGATGGGCCTGAAAAAATTCACAATAAGTACCGGGTTACAACTAAGGGAAATGGCACACACAAAGAGGCGATAAAAGGAATCGAAATATTAAAACGCTATAATGTGCAATTCAATATCCTTACCCTTGTCAGCCAGGCCAATGTTGACAATGCACATGAGATTTATCACTATTTGAAAAATATGGGATTTTATTTTCATCAATATATTCCCTGCGTTGAATTTGACAAGAATAAGAACCTGCTTCCCTTTTCCATAAAAGCAGAACAATGGGGACGTTTTATGTGCAACCTTTTTGATTCATGGTATCCCAATGATATATTTTCCGTGTCAGTCAGAAATTTTGATTCTATTCTTTCAAAAAAAATTGATGGAATAAATGATATCTGCGTTATGGGAAAAAATTGCTGCCAGTATTTTGTTGTTGAATACAATGGAGATATTTATCCCTGTGATTTTTTTGTTGAAAAACAGTTAAAACTCGGCAATATAATGGAAACATCCTGGGAAGAAATGCTTGATTCTCCTGCCTATGTAAAATTTGGTGCACAAAAAAAACTTTGGAATGAAAAATGTTCAACCTGTGATCACCTTGAACTATGCGCCGGAGACTGTCTTAAAAATCGGATGTATGCACAAAATTTGCCCCAAAATATAAGCTGTCTGTGCCCTGGGTTGAAAACTTTTTTCAACCATACAAGACACAGGTCTGACATTCTTTGTGAAACAATCCAGAACCTGCGGACAAAAGAACAGAAAATGATTGACAAAATTCCTAAATCCGGGCGAAATGATCCTTGCTTTTGTGGAAGCGGTATTAAGTTTAAAAAATGCTGCGGAAAATAAATTTTAAAGTTATAATCCAAGGTATTGTGATAAATATTTTTTAAACATCTAAAATGATACCCAATATAAGGAAATAATAAATGGCTCAAAAACAGCCCAACATTCTTTTTATCATGTTTGATCAAATGGCGGCACCTGCCCTGCCCTGTTATGGGAATAAGGTTGTAAAGGCACCCAATATTTCAAAACTTGCCGATGAAGGTGTTATTTTTGAGAATGCCTATTGCAACAGCCCTTTGTGCGCGCCTTCCCGGGCTTCCATGATGACCGGGCAATTGGCCTCCCGAATCGGCGCCTATGATAATTCAAGCCCTTTTTCCCAGGATGTTCCCACCTTTGCCCATTATCTGCGTGACAATGGTTATTACACCTGTCTTTCAGGCAAAATGCATTTTGTGGGGTCTGATCAGACCCACGGCTTTGAAGACAGGCTTACAACCGACATATATCCCGGCGATTTTGGATGGACCCCTGACTGGGATAATTTTGACAGACGTCCCACATGGTACCATAACATGCTTAGTGTGGTTCAGTCGGGTCAATGCGTAACAAGTAATCAAATTGATTTTGACGAGGAAGTCGCCTTTAATTCTGTTAGAAAAATAAATGAACTTGCAAGAAGCGATGATGAACGCCCCTTTTTCCTGCTTGCCTCTTTTACGCATCCCCATGACCCTTTTGCCATTACACAAGAATACTGGGATCGGTATGATCATGATGAAATTGATATGCCAAAAATTCCTCAAATTGATTATGAAAAACTGGATCCCCATTGCAAGAGGCTCTATCATGTCAGCGCAATGGGTGAATATGAGCAGACAAAAGAGCGTATCCTCAATGCCCGCCACGCCTATTACAGCGAGATCAGTTATGCAGACGATAAAGTGGGATGCCTTGTCAGTGCTTTGGAAAAAAATGGCCTTAAGGACGATACCATAATTGTGATCACATCTGATCACGGTGAGATGCTGGGTGAAAGGGGAATGTGGTATAAAATGTCATACTTTGAATGGGCTTCCCGTGTTCCCATGATTATCCGGGCGCCTGGAAGGTTTTCTCCCAGAAGGGTAAATCAGCCCGTCTCCCTTGTTGATTTTCTGCCCACGCTTACAGACATTGCTTGTGGAGGAAAACCTGTTGAATATGCTGATTCAATTGATGGAAAAAGCCTTTTCCCCCTGCTGAATGGCGAAGATGAAGATGAGAAGGCACTTGTTTATGGTGAAATCCTTTGTGAAGGAGCAATTTCCCCGATAGTTATGCTAAGGAATGGCAGATATAAATATATCTATTGTGATGTGGACCCAGAGCAGCTTTATGATCTGGACAATGATCCGGATGAAATCAACAACCTTGCAGGGCAGAAAGAATATGAAGAATTGCGTAAAACGTTTTATGACCAGGTAACAAAAAAATGGGATACAAAAGTTCTCAGGGAACAGATCGTCGCAAACCAGAATCGCAGACGGCTGGTTGACAGATCAATGAGAAAGGGCAGGTTCACACCCTGGGATTTTCAGCCATTTGAAGATGCTTCAAAAAAATACATGCGCAATCATCTTGATCTAAATGCTCTTGAGCGTAAAGCCAGGTTTCCATCTCCCAAAATACCTGAACCAGACGGAAGGCTGGGGAAAAGACAGGAAGGTTAACAAAATATTTTTATTTGATACAGGGTATGCATTATTATGAAAAAATGGACTGAAACTCAAAAAAACCGGTTGCTGGAACTAAATGCCGACACTAAAAATCTGGCCCAGGAGTTTGAGGATGAAACTAAGAGAAATAAAAGCTTTCAGATGCTGATAACAGCTCTGGTAAAAACTCAAAAAATAAAATTGGAAAAAATGCGCAGCAATAAAAGGCGTTCAAGATTTTGCCTTCTTTGTGATAAGCTTGTAAAGGCTTTAACCTCAAAGGGTTTTGTCCAGGTAACCACGCCCACCATGATGGCCAAAAGCCTTCTTAAAAAAATGTCCATCACAGATTTCCATCCTCTGACAAAACAGATTTTCTGGGTTGACTCAAACCGATGTCTGCGCCCCATGCTTGCACCCCATCTGTATTATATCATGAAGGATCTGCTTAGAATATGGGAAAAGCCCATTGGAATATTTGAGATTGGCTCGTGCTTTCGAAAGGAATCAGAAGGCGCCCGTCATACAAGCGAATTTACCATGCTGAATGTCTGTGAATTCGGCCTTCCCATGGAAAAACGCCAGACAAGGCTGGAAGAGCTGGCCGGATTTGTCATGGAAGCTTCTCACATTGATGACTATGAACTTGAAACAGAAGAGTCTGCCGTTTATGGCAGCACCATTGATGTAGTGACCCAAAAGCCCCATGGCCTGGAACTTGGATCAGGCGCAATGGGGCCTCACCCCCTGGATGATGCCTGGAAAATAAATGAAACCTGGGTTGGTATCGGCTTTGGAGTTGAACGACTTTTAATGGCAAAAGATAAAAGCAATACATTGGGCAAATATACCAGGAGCCTGACCTGGCTTGATGGCGTTCGACTCAACCTATGAGTGGACCCTTAGTTTTAAAGGAGAATATCTTGTTAATAGCTATTGTCGGAGGCGGGCTCCAGGGGGTGGAGGTTGCCTATTTGTCAAAAAAAGCCGGGTTTGAAGTCATGGTGCTGGATAAAACCTCTGATCCACCTGCAAAAGGACTTGCCGACGTCTTTGTCAAACTTGATATCTGTCAGATAAAAAAGGCATCTGTTTTTCTTGAAAAAGCTGACCTTGTTCTACCGGCCCTGGAAAATGATAAGGCTCTGGAAACGCTTAAACTATGGCAGAAAAGCTCAACCACCCCCCTTTGTTTTGACTTTAAAGCATATGAGATTTCGTCGTCAAAACAAAGATCAAATAATATGTTTTCAAAACTCGCCATTACAAAACCCCGGAACTGGCCTGCATGCGGCTATCCTGTTCTGGTAAAGCCCAGCAAGGGGAGCGGCAGTCATGGCGTTAAAATCATATCTTCAAAAAAGGACTGGGTAAAATCATTTGATATCCCATATCCAAAAGATCAATTAGAACAAGATCATTGGATAATGGAAGAATATATAAATGGGCCTTCATATTCCCTGGAAATAATTGGTAACAAAAGCAGATATAAAACCCTTCAGATTACAGAACTTTATATGGATGAAAACTATGACTGCAAAAGGGTTGCTGCACCTGTTGAGATTGAACCGGAACTTATCAGGGATTTTGAAAACTCGGCTTTAACCATTGCTCAAGAGATGAAACTTGAGGGTATTATGGATTTTGAGGTTATCCTGCATACGGGAGTAATGAAAATGCTGGAAATCGATGCCAGATTCCCGAGTCAGACCCCCATGGCGGTTTATGCTTCCACTGGAGTGAATATGGTTAAAATTTTGGCAGATCAGGCCTTGAATAAAAAACCTGATTCACCTGCCCTGCCTGAAAAACTTGACCATGCACCAAAACATATAATTGTAGAGCATATCATGGTAAGTCCCAAAGGAATTTGCGTCAAAGGTGAAAATATAATGAAATCATGCGGCCCGCTTCATTTTGAAACATTTTTTTTCGGAGCAGATGAGGCTTTGACAAGCTTTGTAAAAGGCGCCGGCAAATGGGTGGCCACCCTGATCATCAAGGGGAACAACCGCCGGGAAACAAGTAAAAAACACAAGCAGATTCTAAATGACATGGCTGTTAAATTCAACCTGCCTCTTCTAGCTGATACCAATCCCTATGAAATAAACCCTGACATGGAACCTTCATGACTTTTGCAATATTAGGGTAAAGTGATGACTTTGCCGGGCTGGATTTAACCTGCCCAGCCCCTTATTTCATAATATTCAGCCAGCATAAATTCATATTCTTCATGGGTCAACCTGGCTTTGGTGTCGGTAAGTTCTCTGAACAGTCCTTTTGACAACCGATCATCATCACTGGTCAATCCTTCCTGGACATTAAATTTCCTGATCTCCTGGGCGATATTCCCGGCTTTTTCCTGAAGCGAAGTTTTATCGGATTTTAGACCGGTCAATGAATGGATCATGACCGCTAATTCTTCCCATGTGTAAAAATCCCTGAAAAAACGACAGAGAACCATGGTGTCAAAAATGGTCAGGCGATCTTCAAAATCAATCAAAATTTCAGCTTTCCCTTCAAGCTTGTCCATTGGACTGATACCTGCCAGCTCCGGTTTATAAAAGGTAGTTCTCAAATGACAAGCCCCCCTGTCGGACACCCCATAAGCAAGTCCCATTCCCTTGAAAACCCTGGGATCATACCCGGCCGGTTCCAGCCCCTTGGCATGCACTGCAATATCCTCCAGGTTCCATTGCTTTGCTGCATGTTTAATACCATGGGCAAGTATTTCTCCTGGCCCTTGTCTTTTGGCTATCATATGAAGCAGTTTTTCTATGCCGATCACATCCCCATAATCAATATCAAGATCTATTTTACCTTGTTTGGAAGCTTCTATGGCAAAGGCGCACAAATTACCGGCCGTGATGGTATCCATTCCCAGGCGATCACATAACACATGGAAAAAAGCTATCTCCTCAATGCTGTCAACCATGCATAATCCGCCAAAAGCATAGATGGTTTCATATTCCGGGCCCTCAAGAGTCATGCCTTTGTGACGTCCCTTTAATATGGTAGTTTGTCTTCCGCAGGACATGAAACATTTGGAGCAGCCAGTGGGGGTCACATTACATTGGGTGTGCAAAGCATCTGCACTTATATTCTCCCATTTGTCAAAATACCCCTTTGACCAGTATTGTGTCGGAAAGGCCTTGTTATTATTCAAAACCTTTACCATCTGGGATGTTCCCATTGACTTGTAAGCCTTGACTGCCGGATGATCCTTTCCCTCTTGAGCAATATGTTTTACAAAAGACTTGAGAGCCTTTTCATCATGGTATTCTCTTTTTTTGCTTCCCTGGAAGAGGATTCCCTTTATTTTTTTGGATGCCATTACAGTACCGGCACCGGTTCGTCCTGCACAATGCCAGTTATCATTCTGGATAATACCAAAGCATACACCGTTTTCAGCTGCCGGCCCAATGGCCAGGACCCCGCTTTTTTTAAAAATTTTATCCTTGTCTACATACCTGTCTTTAATAAGGGCTTCTGTTTCAAAGGTATCTTTGCCCCATAAATCTTCGGCATTGTTGAAAACAACCTGTCCCGGCTCTATGGAAAGGACCACTGGAACTTTTGATATGCCATGGATCATGACTGCATCATAGCCTGCAGCATCCATGGCTTCGGGCACTTTTCCCCCGGAATAGGATTCAGAAAAAAAACCCGTCAAAGGGGATTTGGTAAAAACCCCATACCTGCTTGAGCCCCATACCTTGCTTCCAGCTGTTGGCCCTGTGCTGAAAATCAAATTATTGGCCTGGTCCAGGGGTGGAACCTGTGGCGGATTGTATTTATTAAGCAAATAGGCCCCCAATCCCTTGACCCCTAAATATTGTTTTAAAACTTCTTCCTCAATGGCTATTTCATCAAATAACTGATCCGTAAGGTCGATTGATAATAATTTTCCATAAAAACCCTTCATCGGTCTCTCCTCAAATCATGTATTGGCTTAATACTATTTATAATAACTTAATCGTTAAAGTGAGTTTAACATAATTTATAGCGTTTTTGTCAAGCCAAAACAAAAAGATTTCTGTTTTTTGGTAATCGGTTTTATAATTTTCTTTATTACGCATTAATTTGTATCAGGCCTACCTGGTAATGACTCCTTGAACATCTGTTTACCATGCCTGATCAAATTTCCAATGTAATTATTCAGCTCTTACACCTGAAACCGCCCTGTCTGATGGATATTTGTTTCGAGGCTATTCACTTAACCTCCTGTAAATATCCATTAGACAGGGCTTTGGGGATAACTTTTTTTAACCGGCTGAACCATTACAATATTATTTACATGCGTTGGCCCTGAAAGCCGGGTTAATTTACTTGACAAGATAATTATTATTGAATAATACAGCATATAATATTGGATTAATCGTTTAAGTTTATTTTTTTTAATCAGATGTTGAATTTTGATTAAAATTCATTTTTAATGGGGATTGTAATGGACACAGAAAAAAAATTCATGCCGGCTGAAATCCAGGCACTGAAAAAAGCAGATCAGGATTATTATTTTCATCCAACCTCAAGCATTTGGGCTCTGCAGGAAAATGGAGCTAAAATCATTGCCAGAGGAAAAGGGTGCAAGGTCTGGGACGTGGAAGGCAATGAGTATTACGATGGCACAGCTGCTTTATGGTATAGTTCTGTGGGGCATTGCCGACCTGAGCTTACCAAGGCAGCCGTTGAACAGTTTGAGCAGCTTGAAAGCTATCATTCCTTTAATGAATTTGCAAATGTACCAGCAATCCAATTGGCCCAAAAAATCAGTAAAATGGTTCCAGTCAAAGATGCCAGAATTTTTTTCACCTCCAGTGGATCGGAAAGCAATGATACCATTTTCAAAATGACCAGATTTTACTGGTTTCTGAAAGGACAGGACAGCAAAGATTATATCATTACACGGAACCGGGCCTATCATGGTGTGTCATGCGGAGCAGTTTGCGCAACAAGGCTTCCCGGGTTTCATGAAGGATTTGAACCCTTGCTGCCCGGGTTTGCCCATATTGATCCTCCCTATTGCTACCTGTGCCCCTGGGGGAAAAGAGTTGAATCATGCAATCTTGAATGTGCATCCGCTCTGGGAGAAAAAATCACGGAACTGGGCAGGAACAGGGTTGCTGCTTTTATTGCCGAACCCATCATTGGAACAGGTGGAATATTAATACCACCGCCCGGATACTTTGAAAAAATAAGACAGATCTGCACTGATAATGATGTCCTTTTTATTGCAGATGAGGTTATTAACGGCTTTGGCAGGACTGGAAAAATGTTTGGTATTGAACACTGGGATGGGGTAGTCCCTGACCTCATGACCATGGCAAAAGGTATTACAAGCGGCTATGTTCAGCTGGGAGCAGTTGCCCTTTCCGGTGAAATATTTGATACATTTAAGCAAAGGGAAAGATTTTTCCATGGATTTACCTATAGCGGTCATCCCCTGGCCTGCGCCGTTGGCTTGAAAAACCTTGAAATAATTGAGAATGAAGACCTTGTGGGTAACGCTGGGAAAATGGGCATGGTTTTGAAAGAAAAAATCCAGGCCCTTGGTCTTGATATTATCGGTGATGTTCGGGGCAAAGGTCTTATGGTCGGGGTGGAACTGGTAAAAAACAAAAAAACCAAAGCAAAATATGACCCGCCCCTTGCTCCTTTAGTTGTGGACACTGCCTATAAGATGGGTCTGATCACGCGACCACTTATCGGAGATATTTTACAATTTTCACCACCCATGGTGATTTCTGAATCACAAATCGATGATATGGTAAATATTTTGGGTAAAGCCATTAGCAAAGCTTTAAAAGATAGAGAATAGAGCTTTTTTTTAAAATAATCACAACTTGACAACCTGAACTTCTTTAAGATAATTCATTCATGAGTTAATCACCTTTTAATTTAAAAGAAGGAGGAAACATGGCTCGATATTTTAGCCGGATGGGAGGAGGGTCCCCCATTTCCGTGACAAAAGATGAAATTATGGCAGACCTGATCCAGGGAAGCGAGGATGCTGCCGACCGTGCCAAGGTGCCCGCCCTCTCCAGGGACGAGTATGAGCACCTCCTGGATATTTTCTGTGCCCGTGAAAAATTTATGAGCGTGGAAGCGGGAAAGGAAGTTATTTTAACCTATGATGCATGCACCTTGAAAATAAGGCGCGCCGGGGTCAATGTAGACAGGATTCAGGCTCTGCAAATCTATGAAAAACTGATGGGTGCCGATACCATGGAATTATCCCACGTGGATTATAGTTACAAGCCCATAAAGCCCATAGCAGTCTCTGAACAGCCTGTCCTTGAACAGGCCCTGCTTGGTACTCACATTCCTTTATTCTATGGCGCACAACCCAATCTTGGCCTTTACAGCCAGCCTGACGGACCTTTTCCAAATCCCATGGAACTTATGCCAATGGGAAAGATCAAGGAAGCCCAGGAATCCTATGAGGCTTCTGTTGAACACCTGGTCAAGGATATCGTATATGTTGCAAGCCTGATGTATGAATCCGGGGCGGATGGTATCAACCTGGATACATCAGGCGCTGCCGGAGATGCTGATTTTCTGGGCGCATTGCTGGCAACAGAAGAACTAAGGGACAAGTATCCTGAGATGTGTATAGAATTCGGCACGGCAGGTGAATTTGTCATGGGCATGCACAGCGAGCTGGAGTATAAAGGTCATCGTCTGGCAGGCATGTATCCCCACGACCAGTTAAAAATGGCTGAACTTGCCGGAGCAACCATTTTCGGCCCTGTAGCCAATACCAAGACCAGCAAGTCATCGGCATGGAATATGGCCCGCACCATTACCTTTATGAAACCCGTGGGAGAGATTGCAAATATCCCTATCCATGTCAATATGGGGATGGGTGTGGGAGGGGTAACAATGACAGACCATCCACCCGTTGATATTGTATCGAGGTCATCCAAGGCCATGGTGGAAATTTGCCGCCTGGACGGCCTGTAGGTTGGCGTAGGCGATCCATTTGGAATGGCAATAACACATGCACATGCCTCTGGAATGGGCGGAATGAGGGGAGCCGGAGATCTGGTTGCCCGAATGCAAATGTCCAAAGGCATGAAAATTGACGAAGCAAAAGCATATGTTGCCAAAAAACTTTCGGTTGATATTGAACATCTTACAGATCCTGTTATTATGAGTGAAGTACGGACTGATCTTGGAATCGGTGTAATCACACCCGTTGCGGGTTCTCCCAAAGGGATTGAAGCCAAGTTCAACATAGCCAAAGTGCTGGATATTGATATCAATTGTGTCAAACGGTTTATGACGAGGACGTCTTAAAGCCTTAACATAATTAATTTTGAATGCGGGGAGTGGATCGACATGAGATCACATGGACTCTAAATCCATGTAGCCGGGTGCAACTCCCGGGCTTCCCGCCATTTATCCAGACTATACACTATAATAAAAAAGTAAATTATGATAAAAGAGGCCATTTTAAAATACAGACAATTCATAAATATTGACCAAGACTGGCCAAAGGCCTTTGAGTTTGCATAAAAAAATATTAAAAACTGATTTCAAAAACAAGCCTGTCGCAAAGGTTTCAGATAACCCTGCCCCTGAAAAAAAACAGGTCGCCATTAATGCAGACATTCGATTTTCAGATACAGATGCCAATGGCCATGTATTTTTTGGTAATTATTTTACCCTGTTTGATACAGCCTTTTTAAAATACTTGAAAATTATAGGGTATTCTTTTAACAGGTTCCTTCAAAACAATCTTAATTTTTATTACGTGGAAGCAAAAAGCCAGTATAAATCACCGGTTAAGTTTGATGATGAATTATGTATAAAAGTTTTTGCAGATCATCTGGGTAAAACAAGTTTTACCATTAAATTTGAGGCCATGAATAAAACAAGCAACAAGATAGCGGCCCTGGGTCATATTGTGGCTGTTGTGGTGGATCAGAAAACAGAAAAACCATCACCTCTCCCAGATGAGTTTATTAAGGTATTAAATAGTTTATGAAAATAGATAGAAACAAAAAAAAGCATATTGGGATTTTGCACAAAGCCCT
>JABGOU010000037.1 GCA_018645325.1 Desulfobacula sp. | reverse complement strand
GTCGCCCTTTACTGTCAGGTTGGTGCCTGCTTTGGCAGCTTCCGGGATGACATGGACCAGGGCCAGGGATTTTTTCATGCGGTGAGAATAGCCCGGGCTGAGAACCGACCCGACTTCTTTTCCATCCAGCAGCAATTTTTCGCCGCCAACCACCATATCATCATGGTCAATTGAGATGCCGACCAGGTTGACCTTCTCTCTGCCCTTGGCAGCAAGTACAGCCTCTTTGCCCCGAAAATCAGCCTTTCGGGCACTGACAGACCAGCCCAGTGTCACTTCCCAGGGAGTGTTTTCTTCGCTCATATCATATCCGTAAAAAAGCAGGGCAGCTTCGATTCTGACCTTGTCCAGAGCTGTAAAAGAACAGGGCATAACGCCAATCTCTTTTCCATGTTCCAGGATCTTGTCCCAGAGGTCACAAACCACGTCTGCCACAGCAAAAATTTCATATCCCCGTTCTCCTGAGTAACCAGTACGGGAAATGATGCAGGAGTGACCGAATAACTTGGTTTTTTTCTGGTGAAAATATTTCAGGGACGAAAGATCCATGGGAGTATGGGCATCCAGCAATTCAAGAGCTTTAGGCCCCTGCAGGGAAATATCGTGGAGGTCATCATCAAACTCACATGTGACATCCTTGCCTTTGGCGGTTTCCTCCAGCAGTTCCATGGTGGAACCACCGCCATGAACCACGATATATTCGTTCCCACCCATATTTGCGATAATGGCATCATCGGCTATCATTCCCTCATCTGTGAGAATGGGGCCGTATGCAGACTGGCCGGGGACGATTTGGGTCATGTCCCGGGTTATGATATAATCAACAACTGCTTCTGCATCCTTTCCTTTTACATGAATTTTTTTTAATCCTGACATATCAAAGAGACCGGCAGCATTCCGGACTGCGTCATGTTCATAACACGGATCGCTGCTGTAGCTCCAGGCGGTTCCCATTCCATTCCAGTCTTCCAGGTCAGACCCCAGGGCAAGGTGTCGGCTTGCCAACGCAGATGTTCTTGTACTCTCAGTCATTTAATCCTCCTGTCAAAAGGTTTAACAAGTTAAATATTACCTCAGGTGAAAACGCATTCCTGCTATAACAATTTGTTTAAATGCTATCAAATATTAAAAAAAAAGCGAAAAACCCAGTGGCGAACCAGGTTCTTCATTTAAAGTAGCTTGTCTGTAGCAACAGTGAAGATGCCCGACATGAAAAGCAAACTAACAGGCTCTGTTATAACAAGGTTTATCTAATACAAAAAATTGCTCCTGTAAATAGGTATAAACCCCTATTTTTAACAAAAAAATGACAGAATTTTAACTATTCTTTTTTTCTTAATACCAACAACGCAGCTGTTTCTGTCAAAGCTTTTTCTTTTCTATAAAGTTCCAATGAACCGGGTGCGACAAGATATTTGGAAACGTGGTTTTGCTGATCGTCGGATAAAAAGGAGCATCCAACAAAGCCTTGCACTTGAAGGCTATTCCGCCGCGCTCCATAGCAGAAATATTGATACGGAATTATTGAGCCTGCTTTTTTAATTCATCCGGTCGGATATCATTTAAATTTACAAGATATGCGACCAACCGCAGATTAAAGTGTTAAAAACTAAGGTGGAATCAAAATCCAGTGTCAATTGTTTCTTATTTATTAAAAATGGCAATACTGCCAAATCTGATAAATACCAGTTCAAAATCTATATCCGTAGTGAATTAATCTCTATTTACAAGAAATGCCAATGTTGGCAAAATTAGTAAATAGCAAAATAAAGTCAAAATTCATTTGTAATAATAGTTGGTTATCAATAATGTATAGTTGGTAAATAGTAATGGAAAGAAGCTGTTAGCATGTTTTTTTACGGGAATAACTTAAATCCATTGATTGATAAAATTTTCAATGGCTTTATAAATCCTTTTAGCACCCTTCCCTATTAAAATCCCATGGCATTCACAATCAAATATATAATACTCTTTGATATCAGATCCTATCTGTTCAAATAATTTAAGGGTTCCCTTGGGATTCACCACAGGGTCTTTTCTGGACTGGACAACCAAGGCTGGTTTATAAATATTTTTAAGCTTTGGCTCAAGTTGCTCCATTAGTTTTTCAAGTTGATGAATACCTGCAATAGGGTTTCTTAAATAATTGATATGGGGATTTTCAGGATTATTTTCAATAAACTCTTTTGCAATGGTATCCAAATGAATCTTTTTTAACACGGCATTCCAGGCATCAATAGCCGGAACAAAATACGATCCTAAATCCTGAAGCTTCATTGGGGGTGCAACTGCAAAAACAGCCTGGATACCATCCAATCTTGTGGATAATTCCAGAGCAAGTCCTGCACCCGTTGAAAAACCGCCGACAATAATTTTCTTACATGTATGCTTTAAAACAACAAAGCCTTCCTCAACAGATTCTATCCATTGATCATAACTGGTTTTAGCAAGATCTTCAGGTGCTGTCCCATGCCCTTTAAGCCTTGGCACATAAACGGTGAACGATTTTTTATGCAGATATTGTGCAAAAGATTTCATCTCTTCAGGAGCTGCCATATAGCCGTGAATCAGCAGGACGCCTGCACTTTTGTCTTTTTGTTTTAAAAATAAGGGTCTTCCAATCCTTTTTTTCTTTGATTCTTCTTCTTTAAAATAATCATTGTAATCTTTGGAAAAATCCATATTTGTCTTTTCAAGAATTTTATCTTTTACAAGGCTGATTATTTCATCATTTGATTTTTGAGCAATTTTTTTTAAAAGATCCTCAACCTCTCTTACCGGTTCTACTTCATTGGCCATGACAAGAATGGGATTTTCAATCCTTATGGTATGAAAATTTGACTTGGTAATAAATTTGGTCTGATCTTTAAATATTTTACCCTTTTTAATTTGGATAACATTTGTATTTTCAGCCATGGAAAAAAAATCGGCAAACCGTTTAAAGCGATCATCCGTAAGAAGATGAATTTGATTTGCATGGAAATTATCAGATACAAAATATGCTTTATTGGACACAAGCCATGAAATTGCGAAAAAAACCTTACATTTGAACTCATATATGTCAATGCCATCTTTCCTGTATGGAAGATGCTTAAGGATGCATGCCAGAACATGATCATAATTAAAACTTGTCATGGAATATACGGCTGACATATAATTTTCCATAATTTTGCCGGAAAACTGCCGTATAATCTGCTTTGCATTGATATCATCATCAAATCTGATTCTACGTTTTACTGTGAGCATGCTTTCAATATAAGGATCAATTAAATGTGTCTTAATATCCACAGGCTTCCCAAACCGGATATTGATATCCACGTTGGAAAACAGCATACTGCCTTCGGTCATGAGTTCGTCCATTACTCTTTTTGAAGGTTCTTTCATGACTACCTGGGCGATTTTACTTAAAATATTTTCCCTTGGCCTTGCAGGATAATAGGTGATGTTAACAGGAACGATGTGGGTTTCCTGATTAAGAACCTGATCAATATTTTCTATTTCAAATACATTGACCAGTCTGTCAAATTCAGATGGGTTCAACACTTTCATTCTTCTTATCCGCTCGCGATAAAATTCACTGCGAATGGCCAAGGTGGCGGCACCCGTATGGGGTCGTTTCACTGATCCCTCATCCTTTAAAGCAAACTGATCCCTTTTAATCAGTTTTTTATTTTTTACCATCATGCCTTCGGGAAAAATAATCCACTGGACATTACCTGACAATAGTGTTTTTAAAATGAGCTCATCCCTATGGGGATCTTTGGTTGATACTGCACCCAGATTATTTAAGACACCCTTTAAAACAGGCAAATCAAATAATTCTGATGCTGCAAGGGACCAGATTTCCTTTTTGGTGATATTATGAATGTGATAGGGAAGAAAAATGGTTTCTATTCTTGTAAAATGATTGGCCGTAAAAATAACTGATCCATCGGGTATATTGTCTTTTCCCGAAATTTTGATATTTGCCTTTGAAAAACCTGAAAAAGTTTTAAGTGTATAACTGGATAATTCAAATGCAAATCGGTTCATAATTTACACCTTAAAAACAAGATTGTTTATCTATGGTATTTATAATATAACTAAGCGATGTTAATATAAATCTTGACCATGTAAGCGATAATACTTAATGTATCGATTTTGTCAAAGAAAATTATTCTTACAGGATAAAAATTGGAGGACTTTAATTGTATTCTAAAATAACAATACTGACTTTTCCACCGGAAATTTCCCAAAAAGCTCTGGTCTGTCAGTTAACAAAAAAATATGACCTTTTATTTAATATATTAAGCGCTAAAATTTCCAATAAAAAAGAAGGATATATGGTGCTGGAAATTTCCTCAGCATCTAAAACTGGATTTAATAAGGGCATAAAATTTTTAAAAGACCAGGGGGTTTCCATATCCAGTCCTGAACATCAAATATATAAAGATGAGGAGGTCTGCACTCATTGCGGGGCTTGCACAGCAGTCTGTCCAACTGAAGCCCTTTATATCAAACGCCCGGAAATGGAAATTATTTTTGACAAGGAAAAATGCAGTGTTTGCGAGCTTTGTGTGGTGACCTGCCCCACAAGGGCTATGGGGCTGTTTGCTTCAAAGTCCCAACAAGTTATCGGATGAAAAACCCTGTTATAGCAATTGCTTTAAGTGGAGGAGTAGACTCCCTTGTTTCAGGATATCTTTTAAAACATAAATACAAGCATGTCTTTGGAATTCATTTTACAACGGGTTATGAAAAAGATCGTGCAGACCTTATCTATCTTGAAAAACAACTCGGGTTCCCTGTAACATGCATTGATCTTTCCCATATATTTGAAGAAAAGGTTGTTCAATATTTTATCCAAACCTATCTTGAAGGTAAAACCCCAAACCCATGTATTATCTGTAATAAAGAGATAAAGTTTGGAGAGCTTCTAAAAATAGCTCAAAATATGGGTGCAGATTTTCTGGCTACGGGCCATTATGCCACTATTGTAAATCCTATTTCATTCCCAGAAAAAAAAATTTCCTATTGCTATCTTGAAAAAGGAGTTGACCCATTAAAGGACCAGAGCTATTTTCTTTCCCTGTTATCCAGTGATCAGCTTGAAAAAATTATATTTCCACTAGCCGGGATGATAAAAAATGATGTAAAACGATTGGCCGTTTCAAAGCATCTTGCTCCTGCCCATCCTAAAGAAAGCCAGGACATCTGTTTCATACATGATAATAATTTTCCAGGTTTTATTTTAAAAAAACAGGGACTGGCTCCTAGTCCGGGTAATATTGTGGATATGAACAAAAAAATAATTGGCAGTCACAATGGGCTGCATAAATTTACCATTGGACAAAGGCGAGGGATCAACTGCCCTGCAGGTGAACCCTATTATGTTAAAAAAATTGATATGAAAAATAATATTCTTGAGGTTTGTTTTAAAAGGGACCTGTCTGAAAAAAAAGCTGAAATTGACCAGATAAATTGGAACTCTCCAAAACAAAAAAACATTACTGATATTATAACCAAGATCAGATACAGCCACAAAGGTGCCCTGTCAACACTTTCTATCAAAGAATCCTGTGGGCAAATCGTGTTTGAAGAACCACAAAATGCTATTACACCGGGACAGGCTGCGGTTTTTTATAAAAATGCCCGAGTCTTGGGAGCCGGTATTATTCAATGAAAAAATTTTATATCCAAACTCTGGGATGCAAAGTCAATCAATATGAAAGTGACGGCATTGCCACAAGCCTTGAAGAACAAGGTTGGAAAAAAGGCGCAAAAAACAAAGACACTGATGTTTTTATTATAAACACCTGCGCGGTCACCTCAAAGGCCAGTATGCAGTCAAGACAGGCCATTCGAAAAATTTTGAGGGAAAACCCCGAAGCAAAGATAATTGTCACAGGCTGCCATGCCCAGACTGAACCGGATCAGATAAAAAAAATTGATAGAATCGATCAAATTATCTGTCATAAAGACAAAATTAAAATTGCAAATCACATCACCTCAAATTGTGGAAATAAACCAGACCTTCTGTTTAAAAAAACTGATCATGGCAACTCAAATTCATTTTCAGGCTTTGACCATGCTGTAAAAGGAAAAATGACTCGGGCATACCTTAAGATACAGGATGGCTGTGATGCATTTTGTACCTATTGTATTGTTCCCTATGCCAGAGGCTCTTCCGTAAGCATGCCTGAAAAACAGGTTTTTCAACATTTAAATGAACTTAAGGATTCAGGATTCAAAGAGGTGATCATCACAGGTATCCATACGGGAATGTATGGCCTTGACTTTAAAAAAAAATCCTCTCTTTTGCACTTGCTTGAAAAAATAAACGATAAAAAACCTGTTTACAGGGTTAGACTCAGTTCCATTGAACCCGGTGAGATTAATGACGGCATTATTAATCTGGCAAAAAAAGATAATATTTTGTGCGACCATTTTCACATTCCGCTGCAATCAGGAGATAACGATATTTTAAAAAAAATGAGGCGGCCCTATAATGTGGAATTGTTTGAAGATATCATCCATAAAATTCATGACAAAATTCCCAGCGCAGGTATTGGCATAGATACATTGATTGGATTTCCCTCAGAAAGCCAGAAACAATTTGAAAATACATATGAGTTGATTAAAAGACTCCCCATATCTTATCTTCATGTCTTTCCGTTTTCTGCCAGAAAAGGAACCCCTGCCTATAATTTTGATAATAAAGTCGACCCTGTAATTATTAAAAACCGATGCGCCAAAATGAGGGAACTTGACAAAGCAAAACGAAAGATTTTTATTGCTGATAATTTAAACAAAAAACTTGAGGGTCTTGTACAGCATAAATCTGACTCAAAAACAGGCATGCTCAAGGCTGTGACCTCTAACTACCTGACAGTCTTTTTGAAAAAGGGAAATGACCACAGGGGAAAAATCCTTGATCTTATCCCTGAACAGTGTGATAAAGACCTGAACATTATAGGAAAAATTTTAAACTAAATAATGCCTGACCGGAAACCCGTGTTCGGGCATGGCTAATAGACTATCGGAGATTTACACTATGAAAGATATTTACAAAAAACTTGCCATTCACCTTGATAATACTCCCAGCGGTTTTCCTGAAACTGAGTCTGGGGTGGAACTTAGAATTTTAAAACAGCTTTTTACAAAACAAGAGGCCAAACTTGCCCTTAGTCTTGTTTTGATGTTGGAAACAGCCGAAGCCATAGGTCAAAGAGCCGGCAAAAAACCTGAAGAAATTGAAAACCTGTTAATTGAAATGGGTAAAAAAGGATTGATTATCCATATCAACAGAAACGGGGCAAACACATTCATGCTTCTTCATTTTGTAGTTGGTATATGGGAATACCAGGTCAACAGGCTGACCAAGGAACTGATCAAGGATTTTAACGAATATGTTCCTTACCTTATAAAAAACCAATATAAAAATAAAACCCAGCAGCTCAGGGTGATTCCCGTTGCCAAATCCGTTAACACAGATCTGAATATCATGGATTATGAACAAGTTGAAAATATCATCAAATCACAATCAAAAATTCTTGTGGCCCCGTGCATCTGCCGAAAAGAACATACCATAATGGGTAAAGGATGTAATAACATAAGTGAAGCATGTCTGATATTTGGTTCGGGTGCTTATATCTATGAAAGCCGTGGTATTGGAAGGACCATATCCCAGGATAAAGCTTTGGATATTGTCAAAGAGGCAGAGAAACATGGACTTGTTGCCCAGCCTTCCAATGCAAAAAAACCCATCAATATTTGTCTTTGCTGTGACTGCTGTTGTCAGATTTTAAAAAATATAAGAGATTTTGAGGCACCGGCAAAAATTGTCAGTTCCAACTTCCAGGCTTTTGTGGATGCTGATGAATGTACAGGATGTTTTGCCTGCAAAGAAATTTGTTCTATGAATGCCATTGATACAGATAAAGGAGAGGATGTGGCCCTTGTAAACCTTGACAGGTGCATTGGTTGCGGCCTGTGTGTAACTGTCTGCGAATTTGATGCCATGTCTTTAAAAGATAAAGCCAAGACTGAAAGAATAGAACCTCCGGCAAACATTGTTGAGACCTATATGAATATTGCAAAAGAAAAAGGGCTTTTTTAAAGTCGTGCTCTAAATGCCACGTTCCTTTTTAATATTGTCATAGGCTTCCTGGATTTCTTTGAACTTGTCATTGGCAAACTTGATAAATTCTTCAGGAAGCCCTTTTGCTTCTATTTTATCTGGATGGTATTCTGTAACAAGTTTTCGATATTGTTTTTTTATCTCTTCATTGGAAAAGGCTTCATCACATTTCAAGACTGCATAATATTTATTTGTCTCTCTGACATATTTTGATTTCAGCCTTGCATAGTCTGAATTTGAATAATGGAAAATCCGTGTGGCTGACAAAAGAATTGCCTCTTCTTCAGTGGAAATGGATCCGTCTGCAGTAGAAACCCTTAACAGTATATCCATCATCAGCTCGATAATATTGGGCTGTGTCCTGAATACCGAATAAAACTGTATGGCAAATGCATCAAAGCTTTCGTTGGAATCAACGGCCTGCCTGAAAATATTAATCGCTGTCTGCTGGCTGTTTATATCCAGTTGAAGATCCCGTCTCATAAATGTTTCTACTGCAGAAATCTCACTTTCACTTATATTGCCGTCAGCCTTGGATATTTTAGCCAGCATGGAAAATACTGCTGTAAAAAAAACAAGTTGGGATTCTTCATTTGAAGAAAGTGTGTCATGTGTTCCAGGTGTTGATGAAAGATACGCCTGTTCCTTTTTATCCACAAATGTATGCCCGAATGCAGCGCCTGCCACAGCACCCAAAGGGCCTCCCAGTGCAAACCCTATGGTTCCTCCAATCATTTTTCCCAACCAGCTCATTTTTTTTCCTTTCAAAATAAAATCAAAAGCTTTGAGTCATTCTAAACTTATATATAAACACAATTTACCTGTAAATCACATTTGGGGTCCTTAGGAAATCTTTTTTTTATTCAGCCAGGGTTTTTTTTTCCTCACTTTTACTTTAACATCCCCACATCTGGTTTCAATGGCACCCTTGCCCAGCAATTTTTCCACTTCCTCAAAAAAGGACGGGCTTGAATCAGTCATATAGTCATCGGAGAGTTTAACCAGTACAGGTGGTTTACTATCTATTCCTATTTTTAAACAAGCCTTACAATCCCCTGGGAAATTTTCAATAATAAATCTAAGTTTTTCAAGTGTATCCACGGATGATTCGTTGGTATCAATTTTAATCAATACGCCGTTGGTCCACTCTTCCTTTGCCTTTTCAATGGGAATTATCTTCTCTGCTAAAAGTTTTACAATATTTTCATTTTTCTGAACTTCTGCTTCCAGGATAACAATCTCTTCATTGGCAAGAAGCATGTGAACTTTTGCATAAACATTGGGGAATACCACCACCTCAATACCGCCTGACTGGTCCTCGATAGCACAAAATGCCATCATATCCCCTTTTTTGGTTTTATGCAGCTTATGAATTTTTATGGCACCTGCCATGCGAATTATTTTTTCATCGGCAACATCATGAATACTAATACTATTCACAGTGGTAAATTTTTGAATCAAGTCTACATATTTATCAAGGGGATGTCCTGTGATATAAAACCCTAAGGCTTCTTTTTCCAGAGACAACAACATTGTTTCATCCCATTCTTCAATATCAGGCAGTTTTGGATTACTTTCAGGAAGCGCAGTTCCCATATTTGAATCTGCAAATAAATCCAGTTGTGAATCAGCTTTTTCCTTTTGCATCCTTGATCCATGATCCAGGGCTTCTTCAAGAACCGCCATCATCTGGCTGCGCAGATTATTTGTTGAATCAAAGGCCCCACACTTGATTAATGCCTCAAGGACTTTTTTATTGACTTTACCAACATTTACCCGCTCACAAAAATCGTAAATACTTTCAAATTCAGATTCTTTATTCCTTGTTTCAGCAATGGATTCAATTGCTGCTTCACCTACATTTTTTACAGCAGCAAGTCCAAACCTTATACATCCATCAGACACGTTAAAATGAGCACCACTCTTATTCACATCCGGCGGCAGGACTTTGATGTTATGGTTGCGGCATTCATCCATGTATTTTATTACTGCATCGGAATTATTTCTCTCACTTGTCATCAATGCAGCAATGAACTCAAGGGCAAAATTAGCCTTTAAATAAGCTGTTTGATAAGCAATTAAGGCATAGGCCGCACTATGGGATTTATTAAAGCCATAACCTCCAAATTTTTCCATCAAATCAAAAAGTTCAGCAGCTTTTTTAGGATCATGGTTGTTTTCTTTGGCCCCACTTAAGAACAGCTCTCTATGCTCTTCCATCATGGAAACAATTTTTTTCCCCATGGCTTTTCGAAGTCCGTCTGCATCTGCCATGGAATAATTGGCAATTACACCGGCAATTTTCATGACCTGTTCCTGGTATAAAATCACCCCATAGGTTTCTTTTAAAACCGGTTCAAGTTCTTCAAAAAGATATACCACATCTTCACGGCCATGCTTTCTTTCCACATAGGTGGTTGCCATGCCGCTGTCCAAAGGACCGGGGCGATAGAGGGCTACCAGAGCGACAATATCAGAAAAGCTTGCCGGCTTAAGCCTTGAAATCAAATCCTTCATACCTGAACTTTCAAGTTGAAACACCCCTGTGGTGTCAGCTTTTTGTAACAGTTCAAAGGTCTTGGCATCAGTGTAATCGAGATTTAATAGATCCGGCGGAGTTTTTCCCTGGCTTTTAATAAGCTCTATACAATTTTTGATAACTGTAAGATTTCTTAATCCTAGAAAATCAAACTTAACCAACCCTAGTTTTTCAACATAATTCATGTCAAACTGGGTTAGTGTCTCACCCTCTTTCCCTTTATATAACGGCAGATATTGGTTCAAGGGTTTATCAGAAACTACAACCCCGGCAGCGTGGGTGGATGCATGTCTTGGCAAACCTTCAAGAAGAAGAGATATTTCAAGCATCATTGCCTTTTCTTCAGATTCAGCACATTTTTGCTTTATTGCAGGGATCTCTTCAATGGCTTTTGTCAGGTTTTTTGCATTATCAGGTATCATTTTAGCAATTTCATCCACTTCGGATAAAAGAACACCTATAGCTCTTCCAACATCCCGGATAACAGCCTTGGCCTTAAGTTTTCCAAAAGTAATAATCTGGCATACATACTCAGGCCCGCCATACCGATCAATGACATATTTATAAACCCGATCTCTACCTTCAATACAGAAATCCACGTCAATATCCGGCATACTGAGGCGGGAGGGATTTAAAAACCTTTCGAAAATCAATCCATGTTCAATGGGATCAAGAGCTGTAATATCCATTGCATAGGCCACCATGGATCCAGCAGCAGATCCTCTTCCAGGACCCACTGGTACATTGATACTCTTTGAATATTCTATAAAATCTGCAACAATTAAAAAATATCCGGGAAATCCCATGCCAAGGATCACTCCGATTTCATACTCTATTCTATCTCTGTAAACCTGTTCATCAATATCTGGATTTAAAGCCTTAATTATTTCAAGCTTTTTTTCAAATCCCTCCATAGCTTTTTTCTTGAAGATATCATCTTCAGATTCTATTTTTGACTTGGCATATCTTGGGAAATGATAGGTTTTATCATCAAATTCAACATTGCATTTTGAAATCACTTCTCTAGTGTTCTCAATTGCTCCCGGGTAATCGCTAAAAGATTGGATCATCTCCTGTGAAGACTTGAAATATAGCTGGTCAGAATCGAATTTGAACCTGTTTTGATTGGTAAAAGTATCCCCTGTTTGAATGCAAAGCAATATTTCATGTGCTTTATCATCACCCTTGGAAAGATAGTGGCAGTCATTGGTGGCCACCATGGGGATCGACAATCTTTCGCTGATGTCAAGAAGACCCTGATTAACCTTATTTTGAATTTCTATTCCATTTTGCTGGACTTCCAGAAAAAAATTCCCCTCGCCAAACGTCTTAAGATAAAACCTGGCTGCATCACCTGCGGAGTCCATTTTATTTTGAATAATATTTTGGGAAATATCTCCTTTAAGGCAGGCAGAAAGCCCTATCAATCCTTTTGAATTATCAGCAAGAAGTTGCTTGTCAATCCTGGGTTTATAATAGAAACCTTTGAGCTGAGCAATGGAAACCAGTTTGCAAAGGTTGGCATAACCTTCACGATCTTTTGCAAGAAGAACTAGATGCCTCAATCCTTTATGATCAATCTGGGTACGGTCATTCAAAGTTCTGGGCGCAACATATACTTCACACCCAATAACGGGTTTGATAGATTTTTTCCTGGCCTTTTCATAAAATTCAGCAATGCCAAACATTGTGCCGTGATCAGTTATAGATACGGCATCCATATCATATTCGCGACATCGTTTAAACAATGAATCAAGCCTTATGGCGCCGTCCAGAAGCGAATATTCAGAATGAAGATGAAGATGATAAAATGGCGATGACAATTTGCTCATTCTTAAATTAACTGCTTTCAACCCGGTAATTTGGTGCCTCTTTGGTAATGGATACATCGTGCACATGGCTTTCCTTAAGCCCTGCAGCACTTATTTTAATAAATCTTGCCTTTTCATGGAGTTCTTGAATTGTATCAGCCCCTAGATATCCCATACCGGCTTTAAGACCGCCAATCATCTGAATAATATTCTCTTTGACAGTTCCCCTGAAAGGAATTCGGCCAACAATGCCTTCGGGAACAAGCTCATCATCTTCGCCTGTATCTTTCTGGTAATAGCGGTCTGAACTGCCTTGCCGCATGGCTTCAACCGACCCCATTCCCCTGTATGCTTTGTAGGAACGCCCCTGGTAAAGGACAATTTCTCCCGGACTTTCATGTGTACCTGCCAGAAGAGTTCCAAGCATGACAGAATCAGCACCTGCTCCCAAAGCTTTTGTTATATCACCGGAAAATTTGATTCCCCCATCAGCTATAATCGGAACACCGCTTGCCTTTGAAATCTCATTACAATTTTGAATGGCTGTCAATTGGGGTACGCCTACCCCGGCAACAATACGGGTAGTACAAATGGATCCAGGGCCTATACCGATTTTAACCGCATCTACTCCTGCATCTATCAAGGCTTTTGCCCCGGCTTCCATGGCAACATTTCCAGCAATAAGCTGACTGTCAGGAAATGCATTTTTAATTTTTTTGACTGCATCAATCACATTTTTTGAATGACCATGGGAAGTGTCAATCACAAGGGCATCTGCTCCTGTCTTTAACAATAGTTCAACCCGTTGCATCATGTCCGATCCTACACCAATAGCTGCGCCTGCTCTTAATCGTCCCAGAGAATCCTTACATGCATTGGGATATTTTTTGATTTTTTCAATATCTTTAATGGTGATCAAGCCTTTAAGCTTTCCTTCTTTATCCACAACCAGAAGTTTCTCAATTCTATGCCGATGCAGCATAATTTTAGATTCTTCAAGGGTACATTTTTCCGGTACAGTTACAAGGTTTTCACTTGTCATAACTTCTCTTGCTGATTTTTCCAGCTGGGTTTCAAATCTTAAATCTCTGTTGGTCACAATACCGACAAGTTTATCGCCTTCCGTCACAGGGATACCTGAGATCCTGTACCTTGCCATAATTTTTAAAATTTCTGAAATAGGAACATCCGGGTTGACTGTAATGGGATCAACAATCATTCCGCTTTCTGATTTTTTAACCCGATCAACTTCAACAGCCTGGTCTTCAATACTAAGGTTTCTGTGAATAAAGCCCAACCCCCCTGCCCTGGCCATACTTATAGCTGTCAAGGCTTCGGTAACAGTATCCATGGCCGCACTGACAATGGGAATATTCAGTTCAAGTTTTTTGGTTAAACGAGTATGAGTCTTGACCTGGTCAGGCAGGATCGCGGAATAGCCTGGTAATAACAGGACGTCATCAAAGGACAGTCCTTCCTCTGATATAATATTGGACATAATTTACCTCCAGACAGGAAAATGTTTATTAATACTATTTAGGTTGACAATTTAATGAGGTCTTAGCATGTCAACCTTATTTAAAATCAAATCAGTATATAAACACGAATTTTTAGCAAATATCACATTTTTTAGCAAGATCAATATTGATATCCATGATTTGATTGACAGAAATGCTTTTTATTTATAGGTTAGCTGCTGTGGATTTTTGTTTTTACAAGCTTACCCATGAAAAGATATAGAATAAAAAACAGGACAACTAATAAACAATGCTGTTAAAAATTAATCCTCAAAACCCCCAGGACCGCCAGATTGACAGAGCTGTGGATATTATTCGAAAAGGCGGAATTATTGCATATCCCACTGATACCTTTTATGGTATTGGATGTGATATTATGAATAAAAAAGCCATTGAAAAAATTTATGCCATAAAACAAAGAAATAAAAACAAGCCTTTCAGTTTTATTTGCTCTGATTTAAAAAATATTTCTCAATATGCCAAAGTATCTAACTTTGCGTATAGAAATATGAAACGACTATTACCCGGTCCCTATACATTTGTTTTAGCGGGATCCAAATTGGTTCCCAAAATAATGCTGACCAAGCGAAAAACTGCCGGGATAAGGGTCCCGGATAATAAAATTGCCTTAGCCCTTGCAAACGAACTGGGTTATCCCATCCTTTCAACCAGTGCAACACATCCGAATGGCGAGGTATTTGATGACCCCTCACTTCTCCATGATCATTTTATAAAAACCATTGATGTGGTCATAGACGGAGGTCCTGTACCAGGATTTCCATCAAGCGTTGTTTCTTTAATTGATGATATACCGGAGATTATCCGAAATGGTGCCGGAGATGTTGATATTTTTGAATAAGGTGTTTGCTAATTTTTTAATAAAAGTGATTTTATCTTCCTTTGGATAAACAGGGTTCAATTCACCTTTTATATTAGCTATTTCACCTGCCCACCTGACCGCATCGTCAAGATTACCCAGGCGGTCTATCAATTTTAAATTAAATGCTTTTTCACCCGTATAAATTCTTCCATCTGCCAAGGTTTTCATTGTGGGGATATCAATTTTTCTGGCTTTTGCAACATCATTAACAAACTGGAGGTGAAGCTCATTAACAAGGTTTTGAAAAATTTTTTTTTCTGTATCCTTAAGTTCTCTTAAAGGCGAACCCATGTCCTTGTACTTGCCGCTTTTGATGACAACAGGAGAAATACCAATTTTTTTTGCAATTTCCATAATATTTGCATATTCCATGATCACGCCAATGCTGCCGGTAATGGTTCCCGGGTTGGCTACAATTCCATCAGTTGCAGATGCAACATAATATCCTCCGGATGCGGCAACCGATCCCATTGAAGCGATTATTTTTTTCTTGGTTCTGATTTTCATTATTTCACGATAGATTTCCTGGGAGGGTCCAATCCCGCCTCCAGGAGAGTCTATTCTGATAATAATAGCCTTTATCGCTTCTTGGTCAGCAAAAATTTTCATATCTTCGATTATTTTTTTTGAAGACAATATCACTCCATTTATTTCTATAATACCGATATTACCTCCAGATTTGGTATAATCTTTAGTAAAGGTAGTATTTAACATTTTTGAACCTATGGATATAAAACCAATTAACCCCAGAAATATCAGAGTTAAACAAATTGAAATAGTCATCAAAAAAAATAAAAATGGATGTCTTCGCGCAAACATATAAGTGTCCCGTATCTTTAGTTTTTCAAAAAAAAGGGCCGGATCAAGTTCACTGATCCGGCCCTTTATACTATTTAACCCTCAGAAATGAAGATTTTGCTTTAATCTTCTTCAGGTGTATCAGTTTTTTCACTGTCCTGTTTGTCTTCGCCCTGGATTTTATCTGCCTCAATCTGTTCCTGGATTTTATTTGCCTCAATCTGTTCCTGGATATTATTTCTCAGGATTTCACCAAAAGAAGAAGTTGCAGGTTTCATATTCTTGGCAAATTCTTCAAGATGCTTATCATCATTTTCTTCTTCAAGACGTTTGATAGAAAGTCCGATTCGTCTTTCATCACTGTTGATGTTCATTACTTTGGCTATAATAGTTTCACCAATCTTATAATGTTCTTTCGGACTTTTCACATTTTCCTTGCTGATCTCAGATACATGGACAAGTCCTTCAATCCCCTCTTCAAGTTCCACAAATACTCCAAAGTCTGTTAAATTGGTAATAACACCAGAAATTTCCTTACCAACTTCATAGCGTGTGGCAACCGATTCCCATGGATCTGCCTGGGTCTGTTTGATACCTAAAGAAAATCGCTCATTGGATTTGTCTATATCAAGGACAACAGCTTGAATGGTTTCATTTTTCTTATATACTTCAGAAGGATGTTTGATCCTTTTTGTCCAGGAAATATCCGAAATATGAACAAGACCGTCAATATCATCATCAATTCCAATGAAAAGTCCGAATTCGGTGATATTTTTAATTTTACCCTCAATAATAGTCCCAACCGGATATTTTTGAGAAATAACTTCCCATGGATTGTCCACGGTCTGTTTAATACCCAGAGAAATCCTTCTGTTATCAGGTTTCAAGTCAAGCACAACCGCTTCAACTTCTTCTCCAACCGTTACCATCTGGGATGGATGGCGAATTTTTCTTGTCCAGGACATTTCAGACACATGAATGAGTCCTTCAACTCCTTCTTCAAGTTCAATAAATGCACCATAATCAGTCAGGCTGACTACTCTACCCGTAATTTTTGACTCAACTGGATATTTTTCAACTGCAGTTGTCCATGGATCCGGTGTCAATTGTTTCATACCAAGAGATACTCTCTCTTTTTCAAAATCAAAAGAAAGAATCTTGACATTAATTTTATCACCGATGGAAAAAAGTTCTGAAGGATGTTTAACCCTGCCCCATGAAATATCAGTTATATGGAGAAGACCGTCTACGCCGCCAAGATCAACAAACACGCCGTATTCGGTAATATTTTTAACAATACCTTCCATGACCTTGCCATCTTCGATGGCTTTAAGGGTTGTAGTTCTAAGTTTATCGCGATCTGCTTCAAGAAGAACCCGTCTTGAAAGGACAATGTTGTTTCTTTTTTTGTTGTATTTAAGGATCTTAAATGTATAGGTTTTGTTAACCATTTCATCCATGTTTCGGATGGGCCTAAGATCAGCCTGTGATCCTGGAAGGAATCCAAGTAGTCCAATATCAACAGAAAATCCTCCTTTAACCCGGCTGGTAATTACGCCCTCTATCGTTCCATCATCATCGTAAATGTCTTTAATTGCGTCCCAAACTTTAACTTTTTTGGCTTTTTCATGAGATAGAAGAACTGTTTCTTCTTCTTCATCCCACACTTCAATCATTACCTCAAATTGATCGTTGACTTTGACATTTACATTGCCTTCCTCATCAATGAATTCCCGAATAGAAATTTGTCCTTCAGATTTATAACCGACATCTACAAGAACCATGTCCCTGGCAACAGATATTACTGTTCCAGTTACTACCTGGCCTTCTTCAAATTTTTTAAGGCTGGACTCATAGATACCTAAAAGTTCTTCCATGGTTTCTTCACCTGTAATTTCAGGTAAAGCGTTTTCTTCTTTCTCCAAAGTAACTTCTTCAGTCTCTAAAGACTCGTCTTTGTTTTCTAAAGTAACTTCTTCGTTCTCTAAAGTCTCTTCTTTGTTTTCTAAGGTTTCAGTATTCATTTTTTGATTTTCTTCAGTAATGTCCTTCATTAATATTAGTCTCCCTAAACGTATTTTATACTTCGCCACAGGAACAAAATATGGTCAAGTACAATTTGCCTTTATATCAAACGAAAATAAAAAAATCAACAGAATTATTAAGCTTTTCAGGGCTTATCAATGCATTTGAGCATTTTTCCAACTACCTGTTCAATGGTTAAAAGCGATGAATCAATTTTAATGGCATCTTCTGCTGGTTTTAATGGAGCGGCTTTTCTTTTAGAATCGTTCCCATCCCTTATTTTCATCTCTTCTTGAACCTGTTTAATATCCTTTGATTCTTCGGATATTTCATTATACCTCCTTTTTGCACGAATACTTAAATCAGCAAAAAGGAAAAATTTATAAGCTGCATCCGGGAAGACTACAGTTCCCATATCTCTGCCTTCGAAAACCGCATCTTTTGTATTTGCAATATTTCTCTGAATATCAAGCAGAGCAACCCTTACCTGGGGTTTTGCTGAAGAAGATGATGCCAGCATGGAGATGTCCGGAGTTCTTATAAAATTAGTTATATCTCTGCCGGATGATATTAAGATAAGCGAATCCTTTTCCATCAAAAAATTAAGATCAAGATTTTTTAAAAAAACTTCAAGGACCTCATCATTTTCCCATATAACACCTTGTCTCTTGATTTCATATGCAACCCCTCTGTACAGGGCTCCTGTGTCAACATATACACACCCCAATTTTTTTGAAAGAAGTTTACTTATGGTCGTCTTGCCTGCTCCTGCCGGACCGTCAATAGTAATAATTCTGGTGTTCATCAATAAATCCTCATTTTTTTAAAACCTTTTTAAGCGTCTCAATAAAAACAATATTCTCTTTTTTTGTGCCGGTATTGACTCGTAAAAATGTATCAAACCCATATGATTTCATTGATCTTACGATAACACCTTTTTTCAGCATCTGCTCAAATACCTTTGTTGCATCTGTTTCAAGATCCAGCATAAAAAAATTAGATTGGGTCGGTAAACAACGAATTCCAAGGTTTTCAACTGCATCAAAAAGAAAATCAAGGCCGTCATGTGTCGCTTTGATGCATTTATTTAAAAATTGTTCATCTCCAATAGCAGCAACAGCTGCAGCCTGGGCAAGGGTATTCACATTAAAAGGTTGCCTGATTCTGTTTAAAATTTCAGCAATTTCAGGATCCATTATACCATATCCTACTCTGAAGCCTGCAAGCCCATAAGCTTTGGAAAAAGTTCTCAAAGTGACAACCCTTGGATCCTGCAATGGTTTTTTCAAGGAATTATAAACGGCATCATCCCTGACAAATTCAATATAGGCTTCATCCACAATAATAATGACATCATTGGGTACTTTTTGTGAAAATTCATTGAATTCATTATATGTAATTGTGCTGCCTGTTGGATTAAAAGGATTGGTAATAAAAATCAATCTGGTTTTAGATGATATTTTTTCAACAAGGCCTTCAAGATTTGTTGAGTAATCAGTTAAAGGAACCATGACAGGCAGCCCTTTAGCAGTTTTAACACTAATTTCGTACATTAAAAATGAGGGAAGCGGCATTAAAGCCTCATCACCGGGATTTAAAAACCCATGGGCCAAAAGTGCGATAATATCATCTGAACCATTCCCTAAAACAATATTTTCAGGAGCAACATGAAATTTTTTGGCAAGCTTATTGTTTAAAGTATGGGCCGTGGATTCCGGATACCGGTTCATATCCTTTAAATGTTCTGAGACTGCATCATTAACCTCCAAAGAAAACCCAAAGGGATTTTCATTGGAGGCAAGTTTAATCACATTGGAAATTTTATACTTTTGTTGAACCTCTATGAGAGGTTTCCCCGGTTCATAGGGTTTAATATCAGCTATCTGATCACTGGTTTTAAATTTCATATCCTGATCTCTTATATTGGTGAAAAGAATAATAATTAGTTAGGATTTGAAATTTTGTCAATGCCTATGATAATAAAGAATTTTGGATCAATTATATACTTAAGGAATTTTATGAAAAAAAAAATAGCAATCGGACTCGAAGTATTGATTGCAGATCAGCCTGACTACCTAAGGGGTAAGAGGCTTGGGTTATTATCCAACCCGGCATCCATTGATAATAATTTTAATCATTCATCAGCAATTATTAATCAGATTTTTCCAGGACAACTAAAAGCATTATTTTCTCCGCAACATGGATTTTATGCTGAAAAACAAGACAACATGATTGAATCCGATCATTTTATAGAACCTGAATTGAATATTCCAGTATTCAGTCTATATAATGAAACAAGAATACCCACCAAAAAAATGTTTGATCAGATTGATGTTTTGCTTATTGATATTCAGGATGTTGGAACCAGGGTTTATACATTTATTTATACTATATCTTTTTGTCTTGAAGTTGCTGCAAAACTCAAAAAAAAAATCGTTATTCTTGATCGGCCCAACCCAATCGGCGGTACTCAAATAGAAGGTAATATCCTTTCAAAAAACCGCACCTCTTTTGTTGGAAGATTTCCCATCCCCATGCGTCACGGATTGACCACTGGAGAAATATCACAATTATTTAACCAGGAATTCCATATAGGGTGTGACCTGACCATCATCCCAATGAAAGGCTGGAAAAGACAAATGTATTGGAAGGACACAGAACTTTTTTGGATTGCTCCTTCCCCAAATCTGCCGACACCGCAATCCTGCATGGTTTATCCGGGACAGGTTATTTTTGAAGGCACCAACATATCTGAGGGGCGGGGCACTGCTCTGCCTTTTGAAATATTCGGAGCTCCTTTTCTGGATACTAAAAAAATTAAACCCGAGGCAGATGAATTGATAAAAGGCGCTTTTCTACGTCCAATCAATTTTGAACCTACTTCTGGAAAGTGGAAGGGAATTATTTGTTGCGGCTTTCAAATTCATATTACTTCAAAAGAAGAGTACAAGCCTTATTTTGCATCTTTACTATTAATGCAATTAATCATAAAACATCACAAAAATAATTTTAAATTTAAAGAACCCCCTTATGAATATGTATTTGATCAAATGCCAATAGATCTTATTCTCGGCAGTAAAACCCTTCGTAAAAAATTGACTGGTTTGAAAGATTTAATTACAATATCAAATCAATGGAAAGAAGAAATTATAAATTTTAAATCACTTTCAGGAAAATACCATTTATATGAATGATAAAAATCAAGCCGACTTATGGAAAAGGATGAGTTTTAAAGGCAACAAAGTTTGGGCCCAAACAGATATTAAAAAAGACCTATTAATTGAAAGTGGATTGGTACTAATAAAATATAATTTAAAACAAGACTATGAATACCGTGTCAAACCAGAGAGTTTAGAACCAGAAGACAAGGCTGTTCCTGCGAAAAAAAAATCAGTTTCGTCCAGGTCACCCCAAAATTCACAACCCAATAAACCATCAGCAAAACAAAACTCTGAAACAGATTTCCCAGACAATTGCATCAAAATCTATACAGATGGGGCTTCGTCAGGTAATCCAGGTCCTTCAGGCATTGGTATTCTTTTCCTTTATGGTGAAAATAAAAAAGAAATCTCAGAATATATTGGCAGAGCAACAAATAATATTGCAGAACTGACCGCAATAAAAAGAGCGCTGGAAGAACTGAAGAGAAAAGACCTGCCGATTCGTATTTTCACAGACTCAAGTTATTCCATCGGTCTTTTGACAAAAAACTGGAAACCTAAAACAAATCAGACACTTATTTATAAAATCAGAACTTTAATGAACAAATTCTGTGACCTGGCATTCATTAAAGTGAAAGGACATTCAGGGGTTAAAGAAAATGAAGTGGCGGATTTTCTTGCGACATCCGCAATTAAAAAAGGCCTGCTGTAATGCAGGCCTTTTTTAATTGTCTATTAAAGGCTTTATTTTTCTTTTTTCAGTTCATCAAGTTCTTTTTCAAGTTCTTCAATTTTAGCTTTATCACCCTGTGGTTCTGGTACGTCAACTCCATCATCTTTTTTCCATGAATCTTTAAGTTCGTCAAATCCAAGATACAGAGCAAGGCCACCGCCTAAAAGAAGGACAGGAGGAATGCACCCTGCCAAAATGATTAAAAACTGATTAAACCAAACAGCCACGCCCACAACACCAAGAAGAACTGCAATAGCACCACCAATTAACGTTTTCATGAAAAAAGCCCTCCTAAAATTTTAATTCAAATAATAAATGATTCTTAATTATCCAGCCATTTCGCTTGAACCCGCCCTGTCTGATGGATATTTGTTTCGATGCTATTCGCTTAACCTCCTGCAAATATCCATCAGACAGGGCTTTGGGGATAATTTTTTTAACGGGCTGAACAATTACAATAATTCTTAATATAATTAACCAAATTTGAAAATTGTCAATACAGAATAAAAAAAATAGCATAGACTCCTATATTTATCAAGGCTATTTTAGAATGCCTATTTTAAGATTGCCATTCCAATTAACCTTTGATAGTTTATCAGGATTAATATATTGATAAAAAATCCTTATAAGGACTAATTAATGAAATTATTTCAAAAGCTTAAAAGTCTTATTGCAAATTTCAGGCTTAAGCTTCGCAGAATGATCAACTGCATGCTGGGCAACACATATGATTATTTTTTATGCTTTTACCCCGGTAATTCAGGATATTTTATTCAGATGCTGATTAACCGTTTGATCAATAAACTTAATTTTGATGATCATAACATAGAAAAGATAAAGAATATTGATAAAAATAACATTGTTGTATATGCCAGTAAAAATAAAAGAATCCTTGATTTTTTATATTATCACACTAAGCTCAAGGGCCTTGATCTGCCTTATCCACAAGTAGGATTTGATTTCAGGTTCTTTTTTCTTTTGCCTGTCAGACGTCTGCTCAGAATTTTGCTTTGTCATCTGGATTATTTTGTCCACCATTTTCATTTCAAAGATGCTTATACAACAGGCTATGCCGCTAAAGAATTATTAAATGACAGATCCGGGTTTGTATGCCTGATTGAAGAAGAAGATTTTTATAAACGATTTATAAAATCAACTCCTGATCCTCTCTTCATTTTAATACAACTTCAAAAAACTACTAATAAATCTGTCATAATTATTCCTGAAAATATTATTTATGTGACAAAACCTATGAGAAAAGAGGCGACCTTTACGGATATTCTTTTTGGGACTCATGAAAAGCCAGGTTTAATAAAACTTTTTTTTATCATACTAAGGCAACCTGAAAAAATCAGAGTTGAGCTTGCGAATCCTGTTAATCTGAAGGACTTTATCAACAATCCTGAAATTGAACAATTAGATTCGGAATTTCAGGCACATAGATTACGAAGTCATCTGGTGGAGATACTGAACAGACAGAAAAAAAGTATAACTGGCCCTGTTTTAAAATCCAGACAGGAAATAACTGAAGATATCTTAACCCGAAAATCCTTACGTGAATACCTGGCACAATATGCTTTGGAAAATAATCTGACATTAAGCAAAACCCATAAAAAGGCTGCGGGTTATATAAAAGAGATTGCAGCAAATTATAATCTGCAGGTCATCAATTTTGCCAATTATCTGTTAACCTGGATCTTTAAAAATATCTTTGAAGATCTGGTTCTCGACCAGGAAGAAATCAACCGGATGAGGGAAAAATCAACCGAGGCTCCGCTAATACTTGTGCCATGCCATAAAAGCCATCTGGATTACCTATTATTACCCTATGTCATGTTTAGAAACAATATGCCATGTCCCCATATTGCAGCCGGGAAAAATCTGTCGTTTTGGCCTTTAGGACCTCTATTCAGACGAGCTGGAGCATTTTTCCTGAGGCGAACCTTTCAAGGCGCCCCGCTTTATTCAAAAATTTTTGCAGCATACCTGGAGAAGCTTCTTTATGAAGGTTTTAACATAAAAATATTTATTGAGGGGGGAAGAAGCAGGACAGGTAAACTTCTCGCCCCAAAACCAGGTGGCCTTGCCATGCTGGTTAATGCATATAATAATGGTGCTTGTGACAATCTTTATTTTGTACCTGTTTTTATCGGTTATGATCAAGTACTTGAAGAAGATGCATATTTAAAGGAAATTGAAGGGGGTAAAAAGAAACCGGAAACATTGAAAGGTCTCATCAACGCCCGTAAATTTTTAAAGAAAAAATACGGCAAAGTCTATATGAAATTTAATGAGCCCATCTCCTTAAAAGATTATATCCAGGATAAAAATATTGATCTTTCTAAAGCCTCAAAAGAGGAATACATTAAGTTTATAAAGACTTTTGGATACAAGCTTATCAATGCAATCAATACCAATGCTGTGGCCACCCCTCACGGAATCATCGCCAGTGCAGTATTAAACTGTTCGAAAAACAGTTTTGCGAAAAAACAGATGATGGACAGGGTAAATACTTATATGAATATAATGACCTTTATGAATGTAGAAGTTTCTGATACACTTTTGATTGATCCTGACAATGCCTTGAACGCCGTTCTCAATAATTTTATTTCAAGAAACTTTATCGAGCTTGCTGATGAGGATGATAAAGATATCACTGAAACTACAGTTTTTATAATAAAAAATAACAAACGGGCCATTCTGGACTATTACAAAAATTCAGTAATTTCTTTTTTTGTCCATTTTGCATACACTGCCGTGGCCATTATAGAAATAGATCGTTTTCAATTTTCTTCTTCAGACCTTGTAATGAGATATCGATTCTTAGAAAAAATGTTTACAGATGAATTTTTCTTTGATGAGGAAACCACCTGTGAGGAAAACATTTCAACCTGTATCAAATTCTTTATGAACGAGGGAATACTCGTTCCGGACTCAACTGAATCAGATGTATTTCGAATAACTTCACAGGGATTAAGAAAACTCAAATGGATTGCCGCCTTTTTACAGCCATTTTTTGAATCCTATAAAACCACCCTTTTTTACTTTGAAAAATATAAAGCTGAAAAACATGAAGGCAAAGAAAGAGTTAAAAAGATCCATTCCCTTGGGACAAAACTTTATAAAACCAAAATCATCACATTCAAAGAATCTCTTTCACAGATTAATTATAAAAATTCCGCAAATTATTTTACTAAAAATGGAATTGCCGGGCCCCAGGATCATATGCAGATTGAACACTACAAGAATATTCTTGACCGTTTAATCCTTTTGATAGCATCTTAAAACCATGAAAGCACTGATTCTTTCAGCAGGATTTGGTACAAGGCTTTTACCCTATACAAAAAAAATCCCAAAGCCTTTGTTCACAATAATGTCTAAATCAGTACTTGAACATGTTATCAAAACACTTGTGGACAATGGTTGTGAACAAATCCTGATCAATACACATCATTTGCATAACCAGATACAATCCTTTGTAAATCAAGTTAAATATAATAATGTTAAGATTCAAACAATATATGAATCTGTTATCTTAGATACCGGCGGAGCTATTGCCAATGCAAAACCTTTTTTAAAGGACCATTCTTTTTTTGTTATTAATTCTGATATAATCTCAAGTGTTGACTTGAACAAGGTCTATGAATTTCATAAAAAATCAAATACCCTGGCTACACTTGTCCTTCATGATTATGACCGTTTCAATAAAATAAAAATTGATAATCAGGGATATGTCCAGAACTTTGATTCAAAAAAAAATGGCCTTGCATTTACCGGAATTCAGGTATTATCTCCTCAAATTTATGATTATTTCCCTGATAAAAAAATATTTTCAAGCATTGAAGTATATAAACGCATTGCCCTTGAAAAAAAAGTAAGCTCATATGTGGAAGAAAACATTTTCTGGTCGGATATTGGTACTCAAGATGCATATTCAATCACCTCTCTTCAGATACTTTCAGCTGCCCAGTTTAAGATTAAATTAAACAAAATAAAAGAAATTCAAATTGACAAACTTGCCGGCGACGGATCAGACAGAAATTGGTATCGGGCAGGATACGGAGAACTATCTTATATCATATCAGATCATGGTATTTGCATGCCCAATAGTATAGAGCTTTCACAGATTAATGCCTTTATTCATATTGGAAACTATCTTTTTTCAAAGCAAATTCCTGTACCCCGCATCCTGAACCATGACTTGCTTTCCGGTATGGTTATTATCGAGGACCTGGGTGATGTCAATCTTAAGATCCTGATTAAACAAAAAAATAATGACCTGTTCACTGTAAAACTATATAAAAAAGTGATAGATTATCTCATTGATTTTTCCTGTAAAGGATTTCAAGGATTTAAAAAAGAATGGACGTGTCAGACTGAAACCTATTCTAAAAAACTTATCATCGAGAAAGAATGCCAATACTTTTGGGAAGCATTCATCAAAGGATATTTAAAGAGGGATCTTTCCTTTCAAGGGTTTTTAGATGAATTTAACCATATTGCAGACCATGCATTGAAAAACGGATTCACAGGTTTAATGCACCGTGACCTGCAATCAAGAAATATTATGATAAAAAAGGATCAGCCTTTTTTTATTGATTTTCAATCGGCCCGACAAGGACCTTTACAATATGACCTAGCATCTTTACTTATTGATCCATATGTTCATCTTAATGATCAAATAAAAAAAAATCTTTTGCAATATACAACAAAAAAGTTAAAATTAACTCCAAAAGATACTTTGAAATTTTTAGACTGCTACCATTATTGCTGTTTAACAAGGAATCTGCAAATTCTTGGAGCTTTTAGTTATTTAAGTTTAATTAAAAAGAAGAAAAACTTTGAACACTATATTCCCAATGCTGTAAACTCGTTAAAAAACATCATAAAAGGTTTGGATACAGATAAGCTTCCAAAATTATCCAAACTTGTTAAAACTATATAAGGAGATGTTTTCATGGAACCAATAAATATCATGATCAATGGCATGCCTGGTAAGGTTGCCAGCAAAATGGCCCAGATTGCCATTGCAGATAAAAGGTTTAATGTTATTCCCTTTTCCCTCACAGGCCAGGAAATTGAAAACAAAACCCAGATAATTGATTCAACTAGTTTTGAACTTGTCAAACCTGACACAAGAGATAAGAGAATCCAAGAGATCAAATCATTCTTTGCCTCCTTTATTGCCATTGATTATACTCACCCTAGTGCAGTTATCAAAAATGCTTTTTTTTATACACAAAATCTTATTCCATTTGTAATGGGAACCACGGGAGGGGACAGAGAAAAGCTTGAACAACTTGTGTCAAATTCTTCTACAATGGCTGTTATTGCACCCAATATGGCCAAACAAATTGTCGGATTCCAGGCCATGATGGAATATGCAGCAAACACTTTTCCCAATCTTTTTAAGGGATACACTCTCAGCGTAGTTGAAAGCCACCAAAAGGGAAAAGCAGACACTTCAGGTACTGCCAAAGCAATGGTGGACTGTTTTAATAAACTTGGCACTGACTTTGATCGAAAACAGATTCAAATGGTTAGAGACCCTGAAACACAGGAAAAAGACTGGAAAATTCCCAAAGAATATTTGGCTGGTCATGGATGGCATACCTATACTTTAAAGGCAAAAGACGGGTCAGCCTTATTTGAATTCAAACACAATATCAATGGCAGGGATATTTATGCGAAAGGAACCTTTGATGCTGTTCTTTTTCTAAAGGAAAAACTTGCCCGGCCCGGCAATCCAAAAAAGCTATATACCATGATTGATGTTTTAAATAGTGTTTCCGGTCAGGCACTAAATACTTGTTAAATAAAAGCAAATAATTTTACTTATTGTTTCTCTGGGCTCTAAATAGGAAATTATAAATTGAATTTTTATCTTAAAATCATTTTGATCATTTTCGGAATTTTATACCTGATCAGCCCATTGGATATTATTCCTGATCTATTTGTACCGTTTATCGGCTGGATTGATGATGGTATTGTGCTCGGTATAATTTTTCATCTGATAAAATATGGGAAATTACCCGGTTTTCTGTTTAAAAAACAGGGTAATGTCAAAGAGTCACATAACCGGAAAACTGCTAATTCTGCTTCGGATAAAGAAAAAAGACATGATACGGGATCGACCTATCAAAAAACCACATCATCTAAAACTATCCCAACTCCTTATGAGATACTTGGTGTTGATCCAAAAGCCTCAAGAAGTCAAATTCAGGAGGCCTATAAAAAAGCCATTAAAAAATATCATCCAGATAAGTTGTCCCATTTAGGCGAAGAATTTTCAAATCTTGCCAATAAAAAATTTCTGGAAATTCAAAATGCCTATGACGCCCTTATGAAAAATTTTTAACCTTTAATCCAATAATATAGATGAAACCACCTGAAAATATGACAAAGTTTTTAATAATTAATTCCCAAAAAATTGAAATACAATGGTATGAGCAAGGCAAAAAAAACTATCCGACTCTAATTTTTTTACATGAAGGCCTGGGATGTACCCGGATGTGGAAAAATTTTCCCGAAAACCTGTCAAAAAAAACTAAGTGCCCGGCTTTTATTTTTTCAAGGTTTGGATACGGCAATTCCGACCCCTGCCCTCTTCCCTGGAAGATAAATTTTATGCACAAAGAAGCTTTGACCATACTGCCGGACATTATTAAAAAAGCTGGGATAAAAACCTATATCCTGATCGGGCATTCAGATGGTGGCTCCATTGGAATTATCCTCAGTGGCAGTCGCATTGCAAAAGGACTGAAAGGGCTTATCACAATGGCATCTCATGTTTTTTGCGAACAAAAGACTTTACAGAGTATTCACCAGGCAAAAAAATATTATGAGCAACAGGATTTAAAGCAACGCCTTGAAAAATATCATGGCAAAAATACTGAGAATGCATTCCGGGGATGGAATGATGTATGGCTGGACTCCCATTTTATCAATTGGAATATCGAAAAATATTTAAAAAAGATTGATATCCCCATGCTTGCAATTCAAGGAAAAAACGATCAATATGGAACCATCAAACAGATCAAATCCATTCAACGCCAGGTAAAACTTGTTAAAACAGAGATGATTGATGACTGCGGTCATTCTCCTCATTTAGAACAGCAAGAAGCTGTATTAAATGTCATGGGTAAATTTATTCATCAGATTCTTATTCACCAGAACAAGTCATAAAAATTGGGTGAGAAAATCTATAATTTACAAAATTTATTTATTTGACATCTTAGTTAATAATTATTATTTGATCTTGGCGGTTTGGAAATGAAACAATGATCATTTATTGAAAATGGAAAAAAAATATTATGGGCGGTTTTTTTGGTTGTACTTCAAAGCAGGATTGTAACAAAGAACTTTTTTATGGAACAGATTACCTGTCACATCTTGGAACCAAACGTGGTGGCTTGGCCACATTGAATAAAGACGGTTTCCACAGGACAATTCACAGCCTTGAAAATGCATATTTCAGATCAAAATTTGAATCTGATATTGAAAATCTGCCGGGGAATATGGGGGTGGGTGTTATCAGCGACACTGACTCCCAGCCAATAATTATCCATTCCCACCTTGGAAAATTTGCAGTGGTTACCATTGGGAAAATTGCTAATCTTGATGAATTAACCCAGGAGGCATTTTCACAAAATGTTCATTTTGCAGAAACAAGCCAGGGAGATATCAACCCCACAGAGCTTGTATCCATTCTCATAAATCAGAAAGATTCTTTTAAGGAAGGAATTTTAAACGCACAGACAAAGATTAAGGGCTCCTGTTCAATGATGGTTTTAACGGATTCGGGTATTTTTGTTGCCAGAGACCGATTAGGGAGAACCCCCGTTATCATAGGCAAAAGAGATAATGCTTTTGCGGCCAGTTCTGAATCAAGTGCATTTTCAAATCTTGGTTTTGAAACAGAGTACTATGTCGGCCCCAATGAAATTGTCCTTATGACACAAGAAGGTATCCAACAGGTTCAGCCCCCGGGTGATGAGATGCAGGTCTGTTCATTTTTATGGGTGTACTATGGGTATCCTGCATCAACTTATGAGGGGATCAATACTGAAAATGTCCGGTATAATTGTGGGGCGGCTCTGGCAAAAAGAGAAACAGAAAAGGCTGATCTAGTTGCCGGTATCCCCGATTCTGGAATCGGTCACGCCATAGGATTTGCAAATTATAGCAAAATCCCCTATATGAGGCCGTACGTAAAATATACCCCTACATGGCCAAGAAGCTTCATGCCCCAGAATCAGGAAATGAGAGATCTTGTGGCCCGAATGAAACTGATTCCTATTAAAGAAATTATCAAAGGAAAAAGTATCATTTTCTGTGATGATTCTGTGGTTCGAGGGACTCAGCTTAAGGATAATACCCAGATTTTGTATGAATACGGTGCAAAAGAGGTTCATATGAGAATTGCCTGCCCGTGCCTTATTCATCCTTGTGAGTTTTTGAATTTTTCAACATCCAGGTCAACCCTTGATCTAGCCGGCCGGAAAGCCATTTTTGAAATTGAAGGGACCGAAAGTACAGATCTGACAGACTATGCAGTGGACGGCTCAAAAAAACATACGGCCATGATTGATAAAATTATTGATCGGCTCAAACTCACCAGTATAAGGTATCAAAAACTTGAAGATCTGATTGAAGCCATCGGCCTTCCTAAAAAAAGACTATGTACACACTGCTGGGACGGATCAAGTCATTTTTAAAGTGGCAGACCTAAATCCTTTGGTAATACCATGATCCAGTTCTTTAAATCCCATTGACAAATTCGGCAATGTTTGAAATAAACCAATAATTTAAATCATGCCAGATTATTAAGGGAGTTACTCTTGACCGGGATAAGTGAAATTCTTGTTTTAGTGCTGCTGATCGCCTGTATCTTGATTCTTCCAAGACTGTTTAAGGGGGAATCTGCAAAAAAAATATCTCCTGGAATAAAGTTAAGAAAACTTTCCACAAAAAAACGCTTCTGCATAGTACTCACCCTTATTTATCCAATAGCCACTGGTCTTTACCTAAAACCATGGAATGAAAATCTAATTTCATATATTTCCTTTGGGATTATACCTGTCTGCCTTGCCTGGGCTGTGTTCTGGATCTTTGCAGGGAAAAAATAATTTTTGACCTTTTTTTTAAATTTTTTGTAATTATTCAACTCTTGCGCTTGAACCCGCCCTGTCTGATGGATATTTGTTTCAAGACTATTCGCTTAACCTCCTGCAAATATCCATCAGACATGGCTTTGGGGGATAGCTTATTTTTAACGGGCTGAACAATTACATTTTTTTTTAAAGGCTCTTGACCGGCCTGCCCAAATGGTGCTCCAGGCGATGCCACAGCCTGGTATGACGTATTGATGATTTAACAGTATTGATGGCCATGGCAAGGGCTTTTTTTGTTCCCACAAGCACAACAAGTTTTCTGCCCCGGGTTATTGCCGTATAAATCAAATTTCTTTGTAAAAGGATATAATGCTGGGTCACAACCGGTATTATTACCACAGGATATTCTGAACCCTGAGATTTATGGACGGAAATTGCATAGGCGTGAACAATTTCATCAAGTGAAGAAAAATCATACTCCACATTCCTCCCATCAAAATTAATCTGCATTTTTTGATCAATAGAATCAACAGAGATAATTCTGCCTATATCACCATTAAAAGTATTTTTGTCATAGTTGTTACGGATTTGCATCACCTTGTCTGAAATTTTAAATTCCCTGTTCCCTCTTTGGACCAAGACTTTGTTTGGATTCAAGATTTTCTGCAGTTCGTGATTCAGGTTGGCTGAACCGATAGTACCTTTGTGCATCGGTGTTAAGACCTGGATATCATTTACCGGATCAACTTTAAATTTGTTAGGTATTCTGTTTTGAACCAGATCAATAATGGTGCATAAAACCTCTTCTGGAGCCTCTTTTTGGACAAAATAAAAATCACCTTTTCTGTCATCGGTTGCCACCACGGGAAACATTCCCTTATTTATCCTGTGGGCATTTACAACAATTAAACTTTTTTTTGCCTGCCGGAAGATCCTATCAAGCTCAACAACACTGAAAGTATTGGATATAATCAAATCGTTTAACACATTTCCAGGTCCCACTGAAGGTAATTGATTGACATCTCCCACAAGAATAAGTGTGGCTTCTCTTGGCACGGCCTTTAACAGATGATGCATCAGAACAATATCAATCATAGATGCTTCATCAATAATCAGAACGTCACATTTTAGCCTGTTTTTATTGTTCTTTTTAAAACCTGCTTCCTTCATGGAATAATCAAGCATCCTGTGAATGGTCATGGCTTTTTCCCAGGTGGCTTCATTCATTCTTTTGGCTGCTCGACCAGTGGGAGCAGCCAAAAGAATTTTTGCACCTGCTTTTTTTAAAATCCTGATAATAGCATTTATAATGGTTGTTTTGCCGGTACCAGGTCCGCCTGTAATAATTAAAACCTTTTCCTTTAAAGATTTTTTAACGGCTTCTTCCTGTTCTTTTGCCAGTCTTATTTTAATCTGGCCTTTAATCCATTCAATGGCTTTGTTTAAATCGATTTTCCTTATAGTTTTTGGAGAGTTTTTAAGCTGTTCAAAATTATCGACAATTCCTGTTTCACAAACATGGTATTTCTTTAAAAAGACAAATTTAATATTTTCTTCATTCCCTCCTGGTTTTTTTTTGATATTCCTATTGATATCTTCAATAACAATCCGATCAGCCTTTAAAGAATTTCCAACAGCCTTTAAAACAGCCTCAGTGTTAACCTCAAGCATTTGTTGAACTTTGGAACAAAGCTCATCATAGGGATAACAGACATGGCCTTCATCAGCCAGCTTGTGCAGCACATATTCTAGTCCTGCTTCAATACGCTGGGGGGCATTTTTTTTTATACCCAGTTTTTCTGCAATTTTATCTGCAGTTACAAACCCTATACCAAAAACATCCCTCGCAAGTCTGTAAGGATTTTCCTTTACAATATGAATTGCGTCCTGCCCATAGGTTTTAAAAATTTTTGCTGCATAGGCTGTAGAGACCCCATGGGACTGCAAAAACAACATCACTGACCTGACTTTTCTTTGTTCGATCCAGGCCTGTTGAATCATTCCAATTCTTTTTTTACCAATTCCTTCAACCTGGGATAGCTTTTCAATGCTCGTTTCAATGATATCCAATGATTTAATACCAAAAAATGTTACAATACGTTTAGCCATAACAGGCCCGATCCCTTTGATAAGGCCTGAACCCAGATATTTTTGAATACCTGATTGAGTAGCAGGAACAATAGTATTATATTCAATAACCTGTAACTGATGACCAAATTTGGGATGTATGATCCATTTGCCCTTTAATTCAACAACCTCGCCAGGTGTTGGATTCACCATATTCCCCACTATGGTTACAAGACTATTTACATTTTTTACCTTGAGTTTGCATACAAAAAAAGCTTTTTCTTCATTTGAAAAAGTTATGCGTTCAATATGTCCTTTTAGTTGAACCATTTTTTTTTAGTATTTTATCCCTGAAAATTTTAACTGTCTTATAAAAACAAAACGCATTCCAAAACTTTTCAAACAGGTCCTGGAATGCGCTTTATTCAATAATAAATTCTATATTAAAATCAATGCCTAATGATGAGACTCTCCGCTATCATTCATTGTATCATAGGCTGCTTTTAAAATACAAAATGTCATGCCGGCACCCAGGATGGAAATGGCGTACCAGAATCCACCAAAGAAAATTGCGTGACCGATGTCCCATACCCATTCAAAACAAAATGGAAACATAATTTTTCTCCTTTATACAAAAAGGCTTATTCCGCCTCTGTTACAGGTTCGACCGAATTGAGTTCCTTTTCCTGGGGAAATACAGGAAGGTAACGATATGCAATTGAAATCAGAATGATTCCATAGGCCACGGGCAGAATTGATGTTGCAATTTCCTGCCAGCTTGGAATGTAAAGTGCCCATGTATCAAAACTCATTACCGGAACCGCCATAATCTGAAGCACCATGACCCATCTGTTAAGACAGACACCAATAACACCAAGAATAATAGCAATAAGGCGCAGGTTTGAATTTTCCCGGGTTGATTTCATTATGAGCAGAGCGCCCGGAAGAACACCACATACAATAATTTCCACAATCAGAATCCAATATCCGTAAAAACTATTATTTGTGTAAAAATGGCTTAAGGTAAATCCAAGACTGGGCGCTGTTACAATTGCCCAGTAGATGGTGTCTATAATCTTGGCAATAATGTAGGTAATAATCATCCATCCGGATATTTTAGCCAAAAGATGAACAACGTTGTCCTTAACCAGTTTTTTGCCGGTAATAGCCTCTGTAATTCTTGTCACCAAAAGAGTAAAGCAAGGGCCAAATGCTGCAGCAGACCATGTAAACAGAAAAAATGTCCAGGGCCAGATCAATAAGCCTTCTCTGACTGCAAAAGGACGACCAAACATAACGCCTGCAACCCCACCAAGAGATCCCTGATGGAAAAAAGAAAGAAAAGCGCCAGTAGCAGCAAATACAGCCATTACACCATGCATGTTATGGGCAAGGTGATGGAAAAAAGGTACTTTGTTGGCCTGCCTGTTCTCAAGGATATTGGGAATAAACTCAATGGTCAATACAGCAAAATAAGCAGACAGACAAAAAGCTACCTCCGTCAACATTGAATGGACATTGGCATGCCAGAAAATAAACCACCCACGAAGCGGTTGTCCAATATCAATGGCAAGGATTAACAATGCCGAGCTATAGCAGATAAAACCAATTATTACAGCAAAATTGATGATATTTTTCAGCTCGTCAATTTTAAAAATATATCTTAACAGACCTGTAAAGAATGCTCCGCCACCAACAGCGATGACGGCAAGGTCGGCCCAGATCCAAAGGGCAAACCCGTAATAGTCATTCATATTGGTCTGATTCAGGCCTTTAAACCAGCAGAGGAACATGGCAAAAACGCCCCAAAGAAGTACGGCACCAACGACTGCTATCCCAATTGCAAACTTTGGAAATGCACAACGTTTTGCACCTTCAGGTATTAATGCAGAATCCATATTTATTCACTCCTAAATAATATTTTGGAAGTCTTAATCATGGGATACACTAGCCCCATGATGATTCTTAATTTTATCCCATTCACCATCCAGGTAATTATCACCGGATTTTCTTACCCATTCGCGTTCGGAAAGATAATAGACTTTTGTATTTGTTCCAAGTCTTTCAAGCAGTCTGAATACTTTAGGATTCCTTGATTTTCCGATAACATGTTTGTTTCTTGGGTCAGGGTGAGGGTCAGGTTTAACAATCTTGTGTACCATATGTTCAGGATTGTTTAAATCCCCAAAGACAATGGCACCTGCAGGACAAGCTGTAGTACACGCAGTCTGATAATTTTCTTCAGCAATTTCATCCTTGTTGCCTTCTGCATATGCCTGATCTCTTGCAGCCTGGAATCTGTGATAACAGAAACTGCACTTTTCCACGACCCCTCTCATTCTTGGAGATACATTGGGGCTAAGGTAGTTTTCCATGCCTTCAGGCCATTTGGGATCCCACCAGTTAAAATATCTTGCATGATAGGGACATGCCCCCATGCAGTATCGACATCCAAAACAACGTGTATAAATCTGGCTTACAATTCCTGTATCATAGCCATAGTCTGTAGCAGTCGCAGGACAAACAGAAACGCATGGTGAATGACCATGCCCCCCTTTTCCTGAACAGTGTTGGCAAGGCCTTGGCATGTATGCAACTTGTGTATCAGGAAAGGATTTATCATTGGTTAATTTATAAACACGCATCCAGGTGATGCTATCCTTTTTATTGGACTCATCCTCCTTAAACGGAACATTATTTTCCGACATGCACGAAACCATACAGGATCCACAGCCTGTGCATTTGTCCAGATCAATAACCATTCCGAACTTATATGCTTTATTATTTTCTTGTTTCATTAAGAACCTCTTTAGCAATTTATCCTTGAATTTTACGCCTTGGCAATTTTTGCTTTAATCCCAAAGGCAGCATCCAGTCCTGAACCAGATTCAATTATCGGGCCTATTAACTCATTTACATTAATACCCTTGTTTGAGACATATTTATTATCAAAGGTATGACCAAGACCTTCAACCATACCAATCACCCCGGGCATGATACCTTCATTTATGCTGACCCTGACCTTCACAGAACCCTTTGGTGTCGTGAGCATCGCATAACCGCCGTCTTTAAATCCTTTGGCAGTTAAAGGATTAATCTCTACAATGCTGTCCAAACCTTTTAAAACCTTATCTGAAACTGTTTTAATGGCAAAAGGAGAAGCCGGGACACCGGCATTGATCAATCTCATATTATCTATTGGAATCAGTGTGAGATCAAAATCTCCCTGGGCCTGAATTGTAGAAGGATTCTTTGCAAGAAAAGAGACATTCACACCTGGTGATCCCGAAGGTAGTCCTTCAGAGATTACTGCAAATCCTTCTTCTGATAAAGAGTCCCAGATATCAGGGACCACACTTTCAAGGCATTCTTCATAAGTTTCCCATTCAAAATTTTGTGCAACACTGCCTTCAAGAGCTTTTGCAATAAGAAGGATAGAATCACCTGGATTTTTTGTATCAAATACAGGTTCAACTAAAGGTTTTGTAAGCCCTACAACAGTCCTTGCAATTCCGGCACAGGAAGGGACATCTTCTAATCGTTCTATAAAGGTATGGCTTGGCAGAATGATATCTGCTTCTTTGGCAGTTTCATCAAGGAATGAAGAAAAACTCACCACAAAAGGAATTCTTCCTATTGCCTGTTTGACACTTTTTGAATCATGCAGGGAATAACAAGGATTTGCATTGTGAACAAAAAGAGCTTCAATAACCGGCTGTGAAGAAGCATTGACTTTATTAACAAGCTGATTCATATAAGGCCCGAGTTTCGTTGTCGCAAAGCCTTTTTTAGCAATGTTGTCCATTGATTCATTCGGAAACTTTAGATACTCAGGTTTTGGTTGAACAAAAGCACCGCCTTTTTTATTTATATTACCAACCAGACAATTCAATGTATGGACAGCTACAAGCTCTTTTAAACTTTGAGCTCCATCGCCACGGCCTTTACCAAATATTGCAACAGGCATTTTTGATTTGGCAAACATAATGGCGATTTTTTCAATATCAGATGCTTTTACCCCTGTAATTTCAGCTGTTTTTAAAGGCTCATAATCCTTTTGAAGCAAAGCGCCAAATTTGTTTAATCCGCCTTTAAAATTTGCTGTTGCCGTGCTGTTAAACAGATTTTTTTTCAAGATAACAGCACAGATACCTAATGCTAAATCACCTTCTGTTCCAGGTTTTACTGGAATCCATTTATCTGCGTTGGCAGCAGTATTGGATAAACGAGGTTCAATTTGATATAATTTTGCGTGTCTTTCTTTTCTTGATGCATTTGCTTTAAAACAGTTTACCGGAGATCCCCAACCTTCGATTATCCCGGCACCAAAGCTTAAAATAAAACTTGCATTTTCAATATCAAAAGAAATTGTTTTCCCTTCTCCATGCAGAGTTGCCGCTGTCAATTCAAGATAAGATTCAAGACTTGGCATGGTATAAAAATTAGGAGATCCAAATGTTTTAAGCAGGCGTTGAAGCAACCCTGAAACTGATCCTTGTTCCTTATCTGCTATACAGGCAAGTTTTTCAGGTACTCCGCTTTTCCTGATCTCCGCAAGTTTATCTGCAACAATTGCAATGGCATCATCCCATGAAATTTCCTCGAACTTATCACCATTTTTTTTCAATGGTGTTTTTACTCTGGAAGGATCATACAGGTACTGAAGACCGGCAATTCCATGGAGGCAGGCACCACCATCATTTACAGGATACCCTTCCCGTCCTTCAATTTTAACGGGTCTGTTGTCAATTTTCCTTACACTTATGCCACAACTTCCAGGACAAAGACTGCAGACCGAATTATCATACGTTACTTCTCCGTCAACAGGGACAGGAGTCCATGGCCAGTTCTGGGTCCAGATGGAAGAATCATCTGTCAGTTTCATCCCAACAGGGGAAACTGCGATACCAGCAGCTGCGCCAAGTCCCAATCCCAAGAAGCTTCTTCTGTCAACTTTCATAAATTATTCCTCTATAAAGTTTTGAATTCTTGTGTTTTAGGTTTCTTATTTGTGACACTGGAAACAATAACCCTGGTGGCCTGTTTCCTTTTTGTGACACTCTGCGCAG
>JABGOU010000036.1 GCA_018645325.1 Desulfobacula sp. | reverse complement strand
AAGTTTTACCCCATTCAAATCTTCCATTTTATTAACTGGTTTTTTGGAAGTGATCCACATCCAGTCTTCCCACATAACTCCTAGAGGTACCAGGCCGACTCTTCTAAAGCTTTTCTCAAGAATGTTCAAGAATTTTCCGTTTTTCATCACCCATGCCAAAACCTCTGGTGCTCTTTCTTTTGGCCACAGATAGTGAAGGGCGAGGACCTGGGCTTCAGGTACAAAGGAACTGATCCATCCATAATCTGAGAATACAGAGCCTACAACACCATATTGGCAGAGTTCATTGATATCCCGAATATCCCCGAGAGAGCCGTATGGGTACACAGTAATATCAATTTTTCCGTCGGACCATGTCTTCATTTCATCAGAAAATTTTTGTCCCCAAGTGGTCATAAAATCGCCTTCAATATCTTCTGAAGCCATTTTGATTTTCACTGCCCGACCCTTGTATTCACCAGCAGATACCAGTCCCGCACAAATCAGAGACAATAAAATAATGCAAACAATAGATAATTTTTTCATGTTCAAACTCCTTTCATTTTTTTGGATGACGAATGCCGGGTATCAGAAAACTGTCCTTCTTTTAGGCGGTATCATCCAGGTTATAAATTAACTTTCATCAGGGTTTATCCAATAAGTGATCAATTTATTACTCAACAAAAAAAATGCCTTTTTACATGACATCTTCAAACCGTTTCTTTACGATAGTTGAATATGCATAATCGATCATGGTAATAAAATCATAAACCGGAAATCCAGTGGCGAGTTGAACAGCCTCACTGTAGGGTGGAAGCATGCTGCATTCCAGAAGAAATGATCTGGTTTCTGGATGTTCTGCAATGATTTTTTTTGCAACACAAAGAACTTCTTGTCTTATCGCATCACTGTCCAAGGTTTCTATTTCATCAATTGCTGCTTCTTTGAAATTTTTTTCTTCTTCCAAGCCATATATGACCAGGTTTTTTTCATCAAAAATACCTATTTTTTCAAACACTTCCGATGTCAAAGACTTAGAATTAGCGGTAATAATTCCAATTTTAGCGCTATCAGGTAGTGTCGATCTGATAAACGGGATTTGCAAAAGACTGGAAAGAAAAACAGGAATATTGACAGATTCTTTTACTTCCCTGTTAAAGATGGCCATAAACCCACAATCACCGGTTATCGCCTTTACACCTTCTTGTTCAAGTTCTTTTGCACCTGCAACCATTTTATCAATAAAACTATAGTCATGGTTAAAGATGCGTTCTCCGGTTAACCCTTCTACTGTTTTATACCTTACAGGGTAGTCATAGCTTGTCGCATTTCCGACATCACCCTGGATAAAAGGAATGGTTGTATCAAGCAGAAGAATACCGATTGCCTCGCCATAACTGGTCTGCCCTTTATTTGCTGTAAAAATCATTTTTTTCCTTTTTTATCAATTAGGGGATTGTTCATTTTTTTATTTTCAACATTTCATAATCGTTAAATACTCAATGGCTAAATGGTTTTGCCTCGCATTGTTTTTATTTTTTCATTCCATTCAGGGATTTTGTTATACTCATCTTCCCAATAATCTTGATCTTTCAATGTTTCAAGAAACTCTTTTGAGTAACCAAATCTGACCCAGTCTTGTTCTTTTTGCTCGTATAGACGTTCTTTGGCTTTCGGGGTCCGAAAATCATGTACATTATCTTCTGATGCATCTATAAATATATCCTTGGCCCATCTTTCCAAAACAAAATCTTCGGTTTCAAGATACCGTTGTTCTAATTCTTCGATAACAGAATGATATCGATCAAAGCCGTCTGTGGCAATTGTCACAACATTATCGCCCGGGCCGAGTTTCAGATATTTTGCCATTTTAATCGCACCAATAATATTTGCCATACCTGAAACACCAAATAGATCTTTATATGTTTCTGCAACCTCAGGATTGACTCCCATTTTGACTAGGACATCTATACCGTCACGCATGATTTTCAATGCTTTAACTGCGTCATCATCATGAACCAATGTCACAAAATCAGTGTTGTTGATATTTTGAATAAGGGAACATAATTTATCACCAATACCTTCAATACGGTGCTGTCCTCTTGCATCTTTTGTTAATGTCGGGCACTCATAGGGCTCTAAAGCCACAAGTTTACATTCGGGGAACGCTTTTTTCATTTCATCCCCGGCAGCAAATGTGCCAGCGGTACCCACACAAACGGCATAGCAGGCAATCCTTCCATTACCTACATCTTCCACAGCTTTAATGGCAGAGTTTCCGGTTACATATCGATGAAAGCGATAATTGGACATAAGCTCAAACTGATCCAAGGAATAATTGATTGGATTCTTTTTTAATTCAATCGTCCTGTATACCGTTAAAATAACATCAGATTCTGTTCCAGGCGTTAAGTCGAGCTCGCCCCCATACTGTTGAATTCGTTCATATCTTTCCTTGCTCATATTATCGGGCATGGGAACGATGGCTTTATAACCCATCAAGTTGGAAATATAGGCTGTTCCAATACCGAAGTTCCCGGTTGAAGGCCCGAGGATTGTATTTTTCCCCGGTTCAACGATACCGTCAACACTGGCCTCCATCAACATGGAATAAGCAGGGCCGACTTTATGGGCTCCGGATGGAAAATCAGTGCCCAGCATAACAACGATGTTGGCCTCTACACCGGTTAACTCTTTTGGCAAAACGATCTTTCTTACCTGATTGTTTTCGTCTTTCCATGTGATATTGAACAAATTCACCGGATCCATTTCATCTTCTTTGTGTGCTTTAATGGCTTTTTGTCTAATGTCTGAAGGTGCCTTGTCTGGATAAAGCATTTCTTCATAAGTAGGCCCAAATGGTACATTTCCCACGAGTCAATCTCCCTTTTGTTAATTCTGTTAATTTTGGTTCAACTCTGTTTGTATGGCAGCAATTTTAGTGCCAATCTAATATTTTCAAGATTTCACACAAATATTGTTGCTGTGTTTAACCAACAAACAGCTCGATTTTTAATGTGTAAATGCTCAAAGAATAAAGCTTAATATCTTTCGAGGATTTTTATTTGTTAAAAACAAATTAAATTATATATCCGTTGCAATGTCTGTTTTTTTATGGATATAATTTATTTTGATTCTCAATTTGGGAATTAATAATTCTTAAATTGAGAATAAATTCCTAAAACAGGAATTAATTTTTATTACAACGGAGCAGATCAAATGGAAACAAGCATTTTATTAACCATACAAGATACAATAATAAAATATGCCGATATTATTTCGCAAATCACACAAGCTCAAGTTGAAATAATGGATAAGAACTTTATTCGCATAGCCAGCACAGGAACATACTCGCAAAAAGTTGGGGAGGTCATGAAAGCAAGCTCTCAAATTTGCCAACAGGTTTTCCAGACTTCTGAAAGTATCATCGTTGGCAATCCACAGCAGCACCCGGCATGTAAAGGGTGCCCTAATTTGGACAATTGCAGTGAAAGGTTAGTTGTTGCATCGCCAATAACGTTTAACCAGAAGGTGGAGGGGGTAATATTATTATTTGCCATCACCCATGAAGAAGAAGTCATCATCACAAATAACCTGAAAGTATATCAGAATTTTATTAAACAGATTGCTGATTTTATAGGCATTAAAGCAAAAGAATGTAATGAAGAACAAATCAGCCGCATGTATACGAATACGCTTGCAAATATTGTGGATAAAATTGAGCAGTGCGTGATTGTATTGCACAAAGACAATACCATAAAAAGTGTAAATTCAAGCACAAAGAAGTATTTGAGACTCAGCGATAATTGTGTAGGAGAATATTTGGATCTCAAGTCTACTGGAGATGGTATTCATGGCGAGAATGAATACCGGATGAAAATACAGGAAAATGAATTTTATATCGTCGGCCAGATTTATAACATGTACATCGGGACACAAAGTTCCGTCCAAATTCTTATTTTTAAAGAGCAAAAGCAATTAAAATCAAATTCATTTGAATTAAACAGTGATTTTGGAATTTGGAGTATCGATGACATTATTGGGAATTCTAAAGCGATGGAGAAATTAAAAAATGATATAAAACGCTTTGGTGATTCCATGTCCACTGTTTTTATAGAAGGAGAAAGCGGCACAGGAAAAGAACTTGTTGCAACTGCCATATGGAAAGAGAGCAAGAGAAAAAATGAGATCTTTGTTCCTATTAATTGTGCTGCAATACCTGATTCATTGCTCGAAAGTGAATTGTTCGGATATGTAAAGGGTGCTTTTACCGGAGCGAACCCCAAAGGCAGAATCGGTAAATTTGAACTTGCCAATAATGGTGTGCTTTTTCTGGATGAAATAGGGGACATCCCGATTTATTTGCAGGCAAAATTACTCCGTGTTCTTCAAGAGCAAAAAGTGACTCGTATTGGTTCGAATAATGAAATCAATATTGATGTCAGAATTATAACGGCAACCAACAAGAATATCCCCGAATTAATTCGTGAAAATAAATTCAGGGAAGATCTATATTACAGATTGAATGTAATCCCTATGAAATTATCCCCTTTAAGAAAAAGAAGAGAGGATATTGCAGATCTGGTTGATTTTTTTATTTCAACCTATGTCAAAAAATTTGACAAACATTTTAACAAAATTGAAGATAGTACGCTGAGTCTGCTGAGGCAAAACGATTGGCCGGGAAATGTCAGGGAACTTGAAAATGTTGTAGAATATATGATTAACATGATGGATTATGATGGAATATTAAATGATAAAACCTTACCTGAAAGTATTTTCAAAAAGCCATTTTTCAAAGAAACCAATGAAAGCCCAAGAACCCCTGTTCGTACACTTAAAGAGATAGAGCGGCGAGAGATAGAAAAAGCGCTTTCAATTTATGGCAGAACAACAAAGGGAAAAAAAATTGCCGCTCAAAAACTTTGTATTTCAGTTTCAACATTATACCGTAAGATTGAACAGTGGATATGAAAAAAACTATAGAGACTATTTTATTTTAAAGAATGGAATCCGCAAGTTATACTGAATTTCCTCGTGAGTAATTATGGTATTTATGTAGCGAGGAAAAATTGAAATAGAGTCATGACTTCCAAAAGAAGTGCTGGGTGGTCTATATGATGATGCTCCAGGCAAAAAGCGCAGACGTAGACGATCTTCATGCAAGACGGATAAGCGCTGTAGAAAATTTATTAAGACAAGATTTATCCACCATAGAGTCCATTGAAGACACCATTGAAATCATTGATGTTGAAATGGGCAAAGACCCTGAGTATTTGACGGTGGGTAAAATACCCCTTGAAAGAGTGCATAAATTGCTGTCAAAGCTTGACTCCATAAGGCGAAGCAAGGAACGGGGTCCTGTTGTTTTAGAGTCTGATAATGACCTGTCCCATAAATTTATGGGACAGGTGGAATCAATTTTTAAAAATCTCCCGAAACCCTTGGAGTGGCAGTCTTTTTTGATGAATGATCTGAATATATTAACCGACATTCCCTTAACGGTCCAGAAAGAATCGGCAAAACATGATTTGAACACGGCTCAAATAAAAGTGTTGGCAAGGGCTTTTGCTATTTTCCGATATTCAATAATAAGTGAATTTATGAGTTTAGCTACATTCCTTTTACCTTTTTCAGAAAGGCTGTAAGATCCCTGTCCAGGCTCTTTGAAATCATCATTTCAGGCCGAGTTTCAAGAATTTGCTTATATTTTTTGTTTGCTCTTTCCATAACGCTCTGTTTTCCTGAGGATTCCCATTTGTCATAGGAAGTCCAGCACGAGACAGTGGGAAGCCACTGGTTTTTGAATCGTTTAAAGGTGTCGGGGTGGGTCAGGTAACTTCCGCCGGGACCTGTCTCTTTTATCACATCCAGAGACATTTCACCCTCTGAGGTATCCACCCCTTCGCAGATCCGTATTGCCCGGCTCAGCATTTCTTCGTCAATGATGAATTTTTCATAGGAGATGGTCATGATGGCATCTAAAACACCAAACACCTGTTCCACCATGTGTCCCCCTGTCAAAAGTCCCATTAACATATTCTGCATGGTTTCGTAGCCTGCTTGAATATCCACTTCCTTTGAGTCGGTCATGCCGGCCATAATCCTTGTGGGAACTTTATAAAAATCAATGGCCATCTGGAGACAGGTGGAATTGATAAGAAATTGTTCCGGTGGTGCATAGACGCAGATGGCAGTTCTCAAGTCCGCCATGGTAGATGCCGGGCAATACACTCCCGGACCACCTGGATTGATCAGCTGAATTAGCGTCATGCCGGCCAGAATTTCAGTATTCTGCTGGATAATGCTGCCAAAAAGCGTCATTGGAGAAGTCACACCTGCCATTGCACTGGGAATGATATAGACCGGCTGATTTTTTTGGGCATAGGCAATGATGGATTCAAGGGTATGTGTCCCGAATTTCAACGGGCTCAAGGCAGTTGTACTGACACCTACACAATGATGATCCTTAAGATAGGTTTCACCAAATACCATCTCAACCATTGCCAGGGACTCTTCTGCTTTTTTAGCGTTGGTGGAGATTCCAATGAAGGGTTTGTCCGTGTGTTTAATGGTTTCATAAATCATATAAAGTGCTTGCTCAGATGGTTGAACATCACTGGGTGCCACGGGTATGGCTCCTGTTAGTTTCACAAGATCACTGGCCTGGGAAAGCTTTTGAAAATTGGCATAGTCCTCAAGAAGTCCCCTGCGTTTTCCTTTGTCCATGTCTTCACAGAACACAGATCCCAGATTAGGGTGGGGTGCAATACCGTCCCCGATGGTGACGGATTGGTTTTTATTCCTTGCTGTATGCCGATAGACTGCAGGAGTCTGATCCATAGCTTTTTCCACCATGGCCCTGGGAATAAATACGGTTTTTCCTTGTATCTTTGCACCTTGTTTTTTAAAGATTTCAAGGGCTTTTTCGTGTTCAAATATAATTCCGGTATTTTCCAGAAGATCTATGCTTGCCTCATGGATTCTGGGAAGATCTTCATCTCCCACGATTTTAGTTCTGACAAGTTTTCTTGTCCTGGAATTGCAAAAGGTATTGGGAGTCATTATTTTTTTATCCTGATTTTATTACATAAAGTTAATGCCTGATCAAAAGTTGGAGTTTTTTGAGTGGACCCTAAAGTATTATGTTCCCTTCTATTTTTGCAAGGCTTTTGTCAGTGCCGGCACCACCTCAAACAGGTCACCGATGATACCGTAATCTGATTTTGAGAAAATAGGGGCATCTTTGTCCGTGTTAATAGCAACGATTACCTTGGAGGTCTTCATACCGGCAAAATGCTGCACAGAACCGGACAGGCCACATCCGATATAGAGTTTGGGGCTGACAATTTTGCCGGTCTGTCCCACCTGCATTGAATGGGGTGCATAACCTGAATCCACCGCAGCTCTTGAGGCTCCCACTGCTGCATCCAGAATTTTAGCGCAGTCTTCTAACAGTGCAAAGTTTTCACTGGATCCAATGGGCCTGCCTCCCGTGATAATGACATTGGCCTCGGTAAGATCTTTCTGGCCCGAACCTTTTTTGTCAACTGAAGTTATGGTAATGGCACCTTCTGTTGAAACCGTAAGATTGTGATCTATAAGATTACAGGTCACAGGTTTTTGTACTGCATCAAAACTATTGGGCCGTATCCCGCACACAAATGGACTGGCTGTCATTTCTATTGTGGCAATGGCCTTGCCAGAAAAGTGAGATTTTTTAACACTATTGTCTGTGAAATCCACATCCATGCAGTCCAGGGCCAGGGGGGCTTTTAATGCAATGGCTGTCCTGGCCAGAAGGTCATTGCCTATGGGACTGGAAACGCCTAAAAGGGCAGCCACTCCAAATGCCTTAACCCCTTGAGCCAGGGCTTCTCCGGCTGCTTCAGGATATTTTGAGAACTCGATGCCGGAAGCGGTGAGGTTCACAAGCTCTGTGACACCGTATTCTTCCAGACTCTTTTTGTATTTTGAGGCAAGTCCGTCCAGTACGAATCCCACAACATCTCCACCCCGTGAAGCTGCAAAAATGATTCCCAAAACACTTTTCTTAATCTTTTGATCCGCAGTTTCAATGAATACACCTATCTTTGACATGACTTCTCCTTAAATAACCTTTTCTTCTTCTCTTAAAATTTTTACCAGGGAGTTAACGATATCCTCGGTGGTTCCTTCCAGGATTCTGGCATTGGATCGTTCTTTTACGGGTTCAAGTTTTTTGAGTCGGCATCCAGCATCATCCACAATTTCCAAACTGGATATTTCAATTATTTTAATCTCTTTTTTCTTGGCTTTGAGGATGGCGGGCAGTTTGGGGAATCGGGGTTCGTTTAACCCTTTGGTTGCACCGATGATACATGGGGTTCCCATGCTTAAAGATTCCCTTGCCCCACCATCTATCTCACGTTGAACGATAGTTTTTGAACCTTCCAAAGAAAAATTCACAACTCCTGTGACAACGGGAAGGTTCAGTTCAGCTCCCAGTCTGTATGGTGTCTGCATTCCTTCACTATCCACAGATTGTTTTCCCATAAAAATAAGATCGCCTGACCCGTCTTCTTCAATTACTTTTGCCAGGGCCTTTGCAATCAAAGCGCTGGAGGAGAATTGTTCATCTGTTTTCACCAGTATGCTGCGGTGAACTCCCATTGCCATGACTGATTTTAAAGTATTTGCAGAGGTTTCATTTCCCACACACACGGCAATGACCTCACCTTCTCCTGCCTTTTCCACCAATGTGACCGCCTCTTCCACCCCATATTCATCATAGGGGTTGGCAACGTATTTTACTTGCCTATCATAGCCAGTATCATTAACAATATTAATATTTGCAGCAGTATCCGGGACATGTTTGACACACACATAAATGCGCATTGTTGATTTCCTTACTCTTTTTTGTGTTTGGTGCGGGCACAGGTTTTAAGGGTCTGGCCCGCATTGATTTATTACTTAACTCCCAGTTCAGCTTCGGCACCTTCAATAATGGCGCGTACATTTTTGAGTACCTCATCTGAAAGTTGTGGGGGTTGATAGGTCTCGAGGATATGTTTTACCTCATCGCAGGCCCGCTCATAAGCGTCTTTTGAACCGGCTTTTTCCCATCTGGGTCTCATCTTTCGATCCATTAGCTTAGGACTTGTGGTCAACCGCATGTTCTTATAGGTGGTTTCGTGGGCAAGATAATCCTTAAAGGGTCCGACCTCCTTGATCGTATCCAAAGAAAGGGTTTCATCATTGACCTCAATACCGCCTACAGCTCTTTTGATTAATCCGGCCACCTCATTGTCCAATATAAGTTGTGCCAGGTCGAAAGTAATTCCCATTTCCAGCATTCCAGAACCGTAAATTACGTTGCACCCTGACAACGCCGGTAAGAGACCTGTGATGGTTTTTTCGTGACCCGACTGATAATCGGTAACTTTGCTGTCGCCCTAGCCACCGGCTGCAAAAACGGGCAGGCTGTAATACCTGGCAAGTCTCGACACCGCGGCATTGATCAAAGCGGTTTCCGGTGATCCAACCGTGGCAGTTGCCTGTTTTAAGTCAAGAGGGCAGGTGGAACTGCCATAAATAAAAGCAGCACCTTTTTTAACCAGCTGGCTCAATACAAGGCTTGCCAGCACTTCTGCGTTTTGCTGCACAAGGGTACCTGCAATGTGGATGGGAGAGGACCCGCCTGACATAGCCATGCCGATGCAGTTGACCCCTATACCGTTCATGGCAGCCTCTATAATAATTTCACAATGGTGGGAGGACAGCTTTAAGGGACTTATTGGACAGGTGACAAAGGTAAGGAAAGGTCTTTGCCGAAATTTGTCTTCACCCCCTGCAATGGCCCAGCACATCTCCAGGATTTTGCCGCATTGATACCGATCCACAGGTCCCAGCCAGTGGTGTTTGGTAGTATTGGTCAAAGAGGCTTCAGCATTGTGCAGGGCCTGTACGGAATGGTGCTTGTCATGGGAGAGCATACACCGTTCATAGGTTTCAATATTTTCCAGGTAATCGATGAGCCGGGAAGCCATCTCTACATCCTTTTTAGTTGTTTCCCGGTGTTCGCCTGTATAGGGGTCCACAAACATAATCCCTTCACCAAAGTTAGTAAAGGTTACCCTGTTTGCCTCTAATGCCACATCGCTTTCAGGGATTCGGCCATAGGCGTGAAAGGTATCCGGAGTCGAATTGATGCACTCTTCCACCAGATAGTTGGGAAAGGTAACCACCTTTGTCTTTTCATTGACACTGGCGCCACCGATTTTAAAAATTTCTCTGGCCTCCTCACTTTCCACATACACCCCCGTGGTTTTCAGTATTTCAAGGGTCCCCAGATGAATCTCATACAATTCATCCTCCGTGAGGACGTTAAGACTGAAGCCGCCGCTTTGAAGCTTGCCGGACTTAATAGGTCTCTTCATTTTACACTCCTTTATTCAATTTACCATTTAGCGATCAATAGTCTTTCAGGTCTATACTTTGATTGATTTTCCTTCAGGGTCATAAGGAGCTTTTAAATGAATGGTGATGGGATATTTTTTATCTTCCACCTCTATTTCATAGTCCCCATCCATTATCCATTCATCCGTAATTCCTTTTTCATTGGAAAGGTAAACCATGCCAATGGAATTGCCTGTGACATGTGCATAGGAACCATGGGTGTTTTCACCAACAATTTCACCATTACAATAAATGGGCTCATCGTGGTAGATCAAAGGTTCAGGATCATCAATTGTAAAAATAACCAGTTTTTGTTTTATGCCTTCTTGCTTTTGCTTGACAAGGGCGGCTTTGCCGATGAAATCATCCTTGTTGAGCCGAACTGCAAATCCAAGACCTGCCTCATAGGGGGTTGTATCCGGGGAAATGTCGCTGCTCCAGTGGCGGTAACCCTTTTCTAAGCGCAGAGAATCCAGGGCGTGGAGACCGCAGAGCCCTGCATTAAATTCTTTCCCTGCTTCCATAAGTTTATCAAAAATGTCCTGGGCAAAGGGTGTTGGGATATATAGTTCCCATCCCAGCTCTCCAACAAAACTCATGCGCACGGCAAAGGCCGTTGCATATCCTGCATGAATTTGTTTTGCAGTGGCAAAGGGGAAAGCTTCATTTGAAAGATCCTCATCAGTTATTTTGTTCAAAAGATCCCTGGAATTTGGGCCCATGACTCCAAGCATTATATAGGACCAGGTTACATCGGTTAAAACAGCATTAGCATCTTCGGGTATATGGCGCATGATCCAGTCAAAATCCCTTGTGGTGGTTGCACCGGCCGTTACAATAAAGAATTTGTTTTCCTCCATTTTAGTTACCGTGAGGTCAGCTTCGATGCCGCCTCTTTTGTTCAGCATCTGGGTGTATACAACTTTGCCTACAGGCACTGCCACATCATTGGCACAGATCATCTGGAGAACCTTTTGAGAATCCTTGCCCTGCATGAGGAATTTACCCATTGAAGTCAGATCATAAATACCTACATTTTCCCTTACGTTCATGTGCTCTTTGGCAGAAAATTCAAACCAGTTTTGACGACCCCAGCTGTATTCATACTTGGGTTCCACTCCTTTTGGAGCAAACCAGTTGGCTCGTTCCCAGCCTGAAACTACACCAAAACATGCGCCCAGGTCTTTTAACCTGTCATGAATAGGGGTTTTTAAAACATCCCTGGATGACGTGGGCTGTTTAAAAGGCCAGTGATCCGTATAAAGGTTGCCAACTGATTCCACATTGACACGCTCTTCAATGTATTTGAGGTTGTTCTGCCATTTATTGTATCGTCTGACATCCACAGGCCATAGATCCTCTTCAGGGTAGCCCTGAACAATCCATGTGGCAAGGGCCATTCCTGCACCTCCTGCGCTTGTGATTCCAACAGAATTCATACCACAGGCCACAAAAAAGTTTTTGACTCCAGGAGCTTCCCCCAGAAGATAAGCTGTGTCTGGTGTAAAGCTTTCAGGAACAGTGGTTAGATTGGTGACACCTGCTTCAGCAAAGGCTGGAACCCTTATGATGGCATTTTGAATGAACAGATCCATCTGGTCCCAGTCTTCATCAAGCTGGGTATATTCAAAATTTTCAGGAATACCTTTAACTCCCCAGGTCTTTGCCATGGGCTCAAATCCGCCCATCAGAAGTCCTTCCATTTCTTCTTTGATATAGATATAACCATCCATATCCCTTAAATAGGGCATTCCTTTATAAACACCTTCAATGGGTTCCGTTGTCATGTGCATATGCTCTGCCGCAACCAGAGGGAGGCTTACATTCACCATTTTGCCAACTTCTCTTGCCCACATGCCACCACAATTGACAACATACTCACACTGGATATTTCCTTTATCGGTTTTTACACCGGTTACCATACCCTGGCTCATCTCGATATCAAGAACCTTAATATTTTCCAGAATAGTTGCCCCTCCCATACGCGCTCCTTTGGCCAGGGCCTGGGTCGTGTCTTCGGGATTTGTAACACCGTCATCGGGTTGATACCATACACCAGTCAAATCATCCGTGTTCATAACCGGTATAAATCGTTTGGCTTCTTCAAAGCTGATTTCTTCCATTTTGATACCAAAGGCACGTGCCATACCCAGGGCTCTCAAGTATTCACTTCTTCTGGCCTGGGTCCGAGACACTCTGAGTGATCCGTTTCGCTTATATCCTGTGGGCTGTCCTGTTTTTGCTTCCAGCCCGGCATAGAGGTCAGCTCCATACTTTGCAAGTTTGGTCAAAGGACTTGTGGGCCAAAGCTGTCCCAAAAGGCCTGCTGCGGCCCAGGACGTACCCGAAGAAATTCTTTTACGTTCCAGCACTACTACATCTTTCCATCCAAGTTCTACTAGATGATATGCCGTGCTGCAACCGACAATACCGCCACCGATAATAACTACCTGGGCGTGGGTTGGTAATTGACTGCTCATGTTTTTACCTCCTGATAGTAAAAGGTTTATATAAAACCATAAATTATAATGGAAATTTAATTATTTTTTATTACACATGAGTTGGAAAAGCAAATTGCATACCAGATGGATGTAAAATGGAATTAACTGATTTGATAGCACTATTGAGTTCTGACGATTGACAGCAAATAAAAGTTGAGTCAAATATGACTGTGTTATAATTGGATAAGGTCTTGAAATAAAAGAATATATTTTGTAGGCTCTATAATTTTTTTAATTTGATTTTTTTAATTTTCTTATTATATCAGTTGGTTGAGTGTTAAAATGCGTGTTTGAAAAGCAATAGTGAATCAATATTCGATTGCGGCAATAATAAACCTTAATATGTTGGGGTAAAAAGATACGGTAAACGTAAACTTAAGAAAAATTAATCCTGACAGGTGTTCAACTCTGTTTTGAGAAAGGGAAAAAACATTTAACAATTGTCATGCCATCACATGAAGGTCCTTTAATTTTTTTGCATTCTTGTATTGAACCGGGACAGGCATCCTTGTTTTCTGGAATACGCCGGCATCGATTTGATGTCATGGAAATTTTAAAATTAAATCTTTCTGAAAATATTTTCATCCGCAGAAGGTCGGCACCTTTTCCCCCTGCATTAAAATCATAGGGTTTTTTTGAAGAGTAATTCATTGTTTCCTGTGTGGAGAAAAAACCTTCAAAAATTCTTTTTTGGGCTTCGGTTGTGAGACCGATTCCATGATCTTTAACCATAAACTCTACTCCATTATCTTTTTTTATCACAAAGACCTCTATTTTCCCCCCATCAGGTGTATTTTCAACTGCATTCCGGATAAGGCCATCCACTGTTTTTTTCAGGGGTTCAAAAGGCATGCTGATATAAGAAGATGATTCAAGGCTTTTAATAATTGAAATATTTCTAAAAGCCATATCCTGCTCAATGGCTTTGATTCTTTTTTTAACAAATTGATCCATAAAAATATCTTTGACAACAAGATCCCTGGGATTGAAAATATCGTCAATTTTTTTTCGTATTTTGGTGAGGACTTTTTTTTCACCGGTTTCCTCTGCAATAAGGGCTTCTATTTCATCCTGGCATTGTTCCAGGATAAGGGAAAAAATTTTATGATGAAAGACCTCCTTATTTTCGACAATATCATACACTTCACCTTCAATCCCGATAATACGATCCAGGTTCCTGTTAATTCTTTCAATGGTTGGACGCCAGGTCCCTTCAGGAAAATCCGCCAACTTTTTTGAAAGGATTTTAAAAGAGCTTAAGAGAATAGCCACAGGGGTTTTCAGCTCATGGGACAAGTGGTTTATCATTTTATCTTTTGCCTTGTTAAGGCTTTTTAACTCTTCATAGGCTTTTCTCAATTCCCTTGAAACTCTGGCATTTTCAATTGAAAGGGCCACCGTGGCTGCAATGGTATTTAAAGTTTCAAGATCCGTATCATCAAAATCCCCGGTTTTTTTATTATCCGCTGCAAGAATTCCTATAATGCGATCTTTATTCCTTAAAGGCACAAGAATTACATTTTTAACTTTGTACCCAAGATTCTGGTCCCTGGATTTATATTGGTTTCTGCCATCTGAAAGGTCATTGACAATAATGGAATTACCGGTTTTAACCACCTGGCCCGACAGGAGTTCGTCAACGGGGAAACGGGCTTTTTCAATACGCTCCCTTGTGGTCGGGTCGTCGTGGGTGGCACTTAAAAAATAAAATTCTTTTTGAGTCTCATTGAGTAAAATTGTATTAGCGCTTTGGGTTTCAAGGAGTTCTTTTATTTCAGTGTTTACATAGAAAAGAAGTTTTCTTAAATCAGGGTACTGGGGAAGAACCTGGCTTATCCGGGCCACGGCATCACGATTGCGCTGGATTCTTTTTTCCATGGTCATGTCTCTTAAGACAATGATCATGCCTTCAGGATTATTGTTCTGATCCTTGTCCACTCCGGCTCGTAGCATCACATCCAAAATTTTGCCATCTTTTGTTAGCCTTTTAGTGCTCAATTCCAGGACGTTTTTATGAGCCGGCAGGGCTTTTATTTTGTCGGTCAGCTCAGTTTTAAGCAATTTGGGGACATATTGGTCCCCTTTTTTCCCTTTTAATTCACTTAAAGTCCAGCCAAAGGTTTTTGAAAATGCGGGGTTTAGATAGGTAATCAATCCCTTTGCATCCCTTACAATAACCGGGTAGGGTAAAAATCTTAAAAATCTTTTATAGTTTTTACTGGCCTTTTTTGTAACTTGACAGGCATTACTTGCCTCCAAGAGTTTGTTCTCCAGGTCTTTTATCTTAATTTTTAGCTCTTCATTTGTGGCGTTTTGAATCATGATATACCCTTGGTGAAATTAAAAGTATTGTAATTATTCAGCTCTTATGCTTGAAACCGCCCTGTCTGATGGATATTCGTTTCGAGGCTATTTGCTTAACCTTCTGCAAATATCCATCAGACAGGGCTTTGAGGATAACTTTTTTTAACGGGCTGATAATTACAAAGTATTTACAAAAGCTGTGCCTTTCCAGCAGGTTTAAAAATTTTGTTTAATTTGGACAATGGATAATGTTTTTTTTAAATGTTTCATAAGTACTTTGACTGTACTATAGTTTATGAATTATAAAAACGATGAAATAAAAAAAATGTAAATATCTGCATAGATAGATGTGATTATCAATTGCAGCAGGTATAGTAAAGAAAAATTTGTTTGATTTTTAGTTGATTTCAAGGTAAAGCCATTTCATTGGACTGGGAGTAATTTTTTTTAGATAGGTAAATTAGGAGAGAAAGCGTGACTAGTGAATCAAACGGACAAAACATTATTTTAATAATCATTTTAATACTTATACTTTCCTTGAGTTATGGTTCAATCCCTTCGAATGAATCTGTTGAAACCATTCATAAAAAATCAAAAAAGGCTCAAACAAGAGTTCATTCTGACCAAGAAGTTACAACAAATGCAAAGGAAAAAATATCAATTGCGAAAAAAGCTCTAAAAAGCGAGCCGGATTCAGTCAAAGCAAAATCTGAAGAAGTAGCTGTTCAGCCGATAGCTGAAGTTGAGAAGCCCAAAGTCGAAACCAAGCCCAAAGTTGAAACCAAGACTGCTAAAGTGGTGGAAAAAGGTTCAATAGATATTATTGCCATGAATAATCCCTTGTACCAAAAACATTCAAAAGGGATTGTGCAATTTACCCATAAAGAGCATGTGGAAAAATATTCAATTGCCTGCGGCAGTTGTCACCATGATGAAAAAGGAAAACCCATCGAGTTAACTTATGATGATCCTGTTAAGAACTGTATTGAGTGCCATAAGGAAACAGAAAAACCAAAAGGCGAAAAACTTTCTAAAGAAGAAAAAATAGCCAAGTACCATTTTGAAGCCATCCACGCCAATTGCATTGGCTGCCATAAGGATTACAACAAGGAAAAAGGTGATCCCAAGGGTAAGGGACCGGCACCTTCATCCTGCAAAAGCTGTCACCCAAAGGAATAATCAAATTATCCCTTGGTCCATAGCATGGCTTTTCTTTTTTTCGGGATTAGTTTTTGCAGGTCATCAATTTTACCAAATGTTAATATCCTTGCCATGCAATGTTTTACACAGGATGGTTCCAGACCCTCTTTTACGCGACCGGCACAAAAAATACAGGCTCTCGTAAAATTTGGAATATAGGTGATAAACAATTTGTCATTGGGAAGAGTGTGAATGTATTCTGTTACTTCGACTCCTCCCACTTTTCCGGCAGGGCGTGCGTATTCCTGTTTACAGGCAACTTCACAAGTCTTGCAGCCCGTACAATATTCATAATCGATAAGCATTCCATATTCTGACATTTTATTTATCCTTTCGTTTTATATACCCTAATGTTGCAAAAGCCATGAAGCTCTCATATTCAAGGCAGCAAGGTTGCAGCTGTAGTCGACTACTGCAAAATCTTGATAACGAAGAAGATGAGGGCTTCATGGCTTTCCCGAAGGGTAAAAATTTTGACTGTTTCATCTTTTTTATATAATTTTTATGCAACGTTAGGGTATACTTTGCACAACATACTTTTAATGGGGGAACCCAAACCACCTTTCCCTTCATGGGACATGGGGATAAGCTGGTTAACATTAACTTCCCAGACCCCAAAGAGACTTGGTTCCTTACCTTCTTTTTCCGGAAACCACCAGCCATGCTCAGCCATTACAATATCAGGATGAATAACTTGTGTGAGCAGAGCTCTAACCGTGATTTTTCCAAGCCAGTTTTCAACACAGACTTTTTCTCCATTTGATATCCCGTATTTTTGTGCTGTATCCGGGTGGATTTCAAGCACGGGATCGGTTTGCTGTTCACGAAGCCATGGTACCTGTCTGTGTTCTGAGTGGAAATAAGGCCCCATTCGCCGACCCGTACAAAGTATTAAGGGGTAATCCTTAAAGAGATCGGGTGTACTGACAGGGCTATAGGGAGGTTCCTCATGATAGGGCATTGGATCAAGTTTCCATTTTTCAAGCCAGGAGGAAAAAAGCTCAATTTTACCGGATGGTGTTCTGAATCCCGGGTGTTTATCTTCTCTGAGCAAACCTTTTTCATGCCGAAAATAAGGTCTGCTGGGGTGACCCTTGGGAGGAATCATCCAGGTCTTGTCACAAAGATCTTTATACGTGATATCTGCAGATTTTAAAAGTTTGTCAAAAAGCTGTTCTGTATTCTCATAGGGAAAGTCTTTCATGAATCGTTTGCAAAGTTCAATATTGATATCGATATCAGATTTGCATTCACCCACTTCCACCACTTTTTTAATGGCATTCAACGGCACCCACCATGCCCTTAATGAATTTTTTTCAAGAAAAGTAGCCGCAGGCAAAATAACATCACAAAGCATGGCAGTTGGTGTCATAAAAAGATCTACACAAACGGTGAAATCAAGTTTTTTAATGGCATCCCGCCATTTTTTGGGTTCCATGCCCGTGCAGGCAATGGGATTGGCAGTCTGTATCCACATGCCTTTGACTTCATAGGGATCACCTGAAAAGATCTGTTCCAAAACTTTATCCGGCTGGGCCCATGCTCTGAAATCTTTTATCGGACCATAATCATTCATCCCGATCCTTTTTGCCGCTACTTCAGGGGGAAGACTTAAGACCGAACCACCGGCATGATAGGGATAGGTCACGACATCATAGGCATATCTTGCAATGGCATTACCACCGGGGTTGTCAAGATTTCCGGTCAGACACCAGAGATGATTTATTGCCTGGGATGTAGGAATGGTTGAAGGGATGGTATCAATGGGGAGTCCCCAGTGCAGGGCTGAGGGTTTGCTTTTTGCGTACATCCGGGCAGCTTTTTGAATTTTATCTGCAGGTACCCAGGTGATTTTAGATACTTTTTCAGGTGTATACTGCTCAACATTCTCTTTATAAACAGTCCAGACTGTTTTTGCTTTTATCTTTGAACCATCAGTAAGGGATATATTGAATTCTCCCTCCATGGAAGGTTTTAACCCATATCTGTCATATGCTTGTTTTTCAGTGTCCCATACTATAGTGCTGTCTGAAACAGGGTCGTGAGCAATGAAGTTGGTCTTAGATCCGTCTTTTTTGAGATCGCTCTCTTTTAATAGAACTGGGCATTCTCCATCTGTTCTCACCAGAAACGGGGAGTTTGTCCATTTCTCAATAAATTCCGTGTTTATTAGATCCTCTTTGACCATGACATGGATAAATCCAAGGGCAAGTGCGGCATCAGTGCCCGGCCTCAGTTGAAGCCAGAGCTTTGCCCTGGAAGCAATCCAGGTACATCGAGGATCAATTACCAGAAACTGGGTCCCTTTTTTCATCAGGTCTACATACCAGTGGCCAAAGAAGCCGTCCGGACAGGTTGCAGGAAGGTTTTGGCCCCAGACGGTCACTGTTTCAGGCATTACATATTCAGGGTCATCATATCTTTTTTCGTGCCATTGGGATGCGTCCACAACTGCAAAATCCCCCTGGGTGATGGACATCATCATCAGGCGAGGCGTATAGCATGAGATGCCGGAAAGCCCAAACATCCAGTTGGGACTTCCATAGGCATAGGCCAGCATGGAAATCCAGCCACCGATATCCCGGCCTGTTCCCTGGTGAAAGATAAACGATTCCGCGCCATGATCATCCCGTATCTTTTTCATTTTTGTTTCGATCAGATCAAATGCTTCATCCCATGAAATTTCTTCAAATTTGCCTTCTCCACGTTCACCCACCCTTTTTAATGGTTTTTTCAATCTGTCTTTATGGTACATGTATTGTGTCATGGAAAGGCATCGCGAGCATAATCTTCCCTGATTCCAGGGATGATCCGGGTCGCCTTCGACCTTTATGACTTTCTCATCCTTGACATGAACCAATATTCCGCAGCCGCCATGACAACCCGGACCCGGTGACCAGGTTGTGGTTTTAATTATTTTTACGCCATCATCTTTCATGTCATTTCTCCTTATAGGATTTTAACCTATCTGTTTGAATTTATCTGGGAGACCAGAGAACCATTCTTGGTTTTTTTTCAAGTTCTTTGGCCAGTTCCTTTAAATTTCCATATGACAGGCAATTTGCCATGCAGTGTTTAACACAGGTCGGATCAAGACCTTTTATAGTCCTTTTTGCGCACAACACACAAAGCTCCGTGGGGAAGGGCAAAAAGGTGAGATATGCTTTGTCTTTTGGTAAATCCTGAACGATTTCCATCACTTTAATGCCGCTTAAAGGAGCTTCCCATCCATGTTCCTGGCAGCAGGCAACCGTGCATGCAAAACATCCTGTACAATATTCATAATCAATCAGAAGGCCGTTTTTGTTAGATTTCATTGTTTTTAACCCCCAATACTTCTTTTTTTATTCTGCATAAAAGATGCTTCATGGGTGTTCCCAGTCCGTCTTTTCCCTGTTCATTCATGGGAATCAGCATATTGATATTGGATTCAAATGTGTGAAATAAAGGGTCATCTTTTTCTTCCGGGAACCACCATCCATGGGCAGCCATAACCATCCATGGCGGAACGATCTTTGTTACTTTGGCCTTGAATCTGGCTTTTCCCATCCAGTTTTCAACTATCACCCATTCGCCATTTGAGATTTTATTTTTTCTTGCGGTTTCAGGGTGGATTTCCACTACAGGGTCCGGGTCAAGAGTTCTCAGCCATGGGATATTGCGATGTTCTGAATGGAAAAAGGCCGGGGACCGTCTGCCCGTCCCCAGAATCAAAGGGTAATCTTTAAACAGGTCCGGTCTTGAGATTGGAGTAAAGGGCGGTTCTTTAAAATAAGGCATGGCCTCAAGGCCCCAATCTTCTCTTAAGGTTGCGTAAAGTTCAAATTTCCCAGATGGTGTTGTAAATCCTGGTTTCCCATCTGATCTTAACAATCCTTTTTCATGACGAAAATAGGGTCTTGAAGCATGGTTTTCCGGGGGCAGGGCCCAGCCTTTTTTAGAAAGTTTTTCAAAGTTCATTCCAGAGGGTTCAAGGATTTCATCAAAAAGATCATGAATGGTTTCCCATTTAAAATCAGGGTCAAAGCGTTTTGACAGCTCAAAGTTAATCTCCACATCAGGCCTGCAGCCATCCACTGTTAAGGCCTTGTTAATGGTCTGTAAGGGAACCCACCAGGATCGTACCCCGTCTTTTTCAAGAAAGGTGGCAGCGGATAATATGATATCGGCATATCTTAAGGAAGGTGTCATAAAAAGGTCAACCCCGACAATAAAATCCAGTTTTTCCAAGGCCTTTTGCCAGAGTTTCGGATCAAGTCCAATACCGGATAAAGGGTTACAGGTCTGCATCCATAATCCCTTGACAGGGTAGGGCTTTTCACTGAAAATCTGTTCAATGACCTTGTCCGTCTGACATCGCCATATAAATTTATTAAAGGGCCCATATTCATCTTTGCCGATCCGTGTTTTGTCCTGGGCCTGATCTTTTAATTTGATTACACCTTCGGCTCCTGGCAAAGCATAGGCAACGGCATTAAATGCAGAGCGGGTAAATACGTTTCCACCGGGTACATCAAGGTTGCCGGTCAAAGCCCATAAAGCGGCTATGGCATGGCACAGGGGAGTGATTTCCGGAGTCATGTCAATGGGAACGCCCCAGTGGATGGACGCTGGTTTGGCTTTTGCATAAAACCGGGCAGCCTTTTCAATATCGGGTGCCAAAACAAGGGTGATCTCCTCAACTTTTTGGGGTGTATAGAAAGCACAGTTTTTCTTGAATTTATCCCATACCGTTGTGCATGCAATTGTATTCCCGTTTAATAGTTGTATTTCAAAGGTACCTGTAAATGCGGGGTTTGAGTCGCTAATTGAATATTCTTGTTTCTGAGTGTTCCAGATAATGATGGCCTTTTTTGGGTTGTCAAAAACAACAAAATTTTCCCTTGATCCTTCTTTTACAACATCAGATTCTCTTAATAATTTACCTGTGTCGTTTCTGACCAGTCTTGGGGCATCTGTAAAGGTTTCAAGAAAATTTTGGTCATAAAGCTCCTCCTTGATGATCACGTGTAAAAATCCAAGGGCAAGGGCGGCATCCGTTCCCGGTCTGATCTGGAGCCAGTGTTTTGAACGCGAGGCAAAAAAGGAAAGTCTTGGATCAATAGTGATGATTTTTGTCCCTTTTTTCATTAAATCAATGATCCAGTGTCCAAACAGGTTGTCAGGGCAGGTGGCAGCAATATTATACCCCCAGATGATCATGCATTCGGGCACCTTGTATTCCGGGTGATCATACCGACCCGGCAGCCACTGGGCAGCATCAAATACACAATAATCTCCCTGCACCGTATCAAGGGCTGCAATTCTCGGGCTGTAACATGCATTTCCGCTCAAAGCAAACATGACATTGGGGCTGCCATATGCATAGGCCAGCATGCAAATCCACGGTCCGATATCCCGACCGGTTCCCATAGAAAAAATCATGCTTTCAGGACCGAAATCATCCCTGATGGTTTTCATCTTTTCTTCGATAATATCAAAGGCCTCATCCCATGATATTTCCTCAAATTGATCCTCTCCCCGTTTCCCAACGCGTTTAAGGGGGGATTTCAATCTATCATGGTGATCAATATACTGGGTCATGGCAAGGGCTCTTGCACAAAGACGACCCTGGTTCCATGGGTGATCCGGGTCACCTTCTATCTTTATGAGCTTATTGTCTTTAATATGAGCAAGAACGCCGCAGCCACCGTGGCATCCCGGTCCTGCAGACCAGGTGGTTGTTTTAACGATATTTGTTTTACTTTTTCCCATTTATCTATTCCTGATTTTTATTATAAATTATGATAATTGAGCTCCGGCCTGATTGGAAATGATCCGGCCTGTCGTTGCAACCAGTTTTCCAAAGGTTTCAAACTTGTCTTTAGTAAAAGTTCCTACAAGCACGATGCCTGCAGCCACTTCATTGTTATGATCAAAAACAGGTGCACTCACAGCAGTGATTCCCGGTGTTATCTCACCATTATCAACTGCATATCCGTTTTTACGGCAGAACATAAGCTCTTGATCTAGCCTTTCTTTATCAAAAGATTCAATATCGCCATGAAAAAAGAGCTGATTTGATTTAATGATTCTTTGCTGATCTTTTTCATTGAGGAAGGCAAAAATAGCTTTCCCATGGGACCCGTGAGTTATGTGCAGGGATTGGTGTTGTCGGACGGTAACTGAAAGCTTGTCGTTTCCATCATATTTTCCTGCAATATAGAATTGATCATTAAAGATGATACCCAGCAATACGCTTGCCTTGGTTTCATGGGCAAGCTTTTGAAGATGATCTTTTGCAATGGCGTTGATATCAATTTTATCCCTTGCTTTTCTTGCCAGAGGTATAAGGGCCGGTCCAAGGGAATAGGTTTTTGTCAGGCTGTCTTTTGTAATTAAATCATATCGGGACAATGCCGTTAATATGGAATATCCCTTGCTTTTGTGGATTCCAATCTCTTTACAGATTGTTGTCAACCCCATATCATTGTTTTTTCCAAGGCAAAGCAGCAATTGTGCTGCCTGTTCCACTGCCGGTGATGTCGGGCTGTATATGGATTTCTTCTTTTCAAGGGTCATGCAGAAGACCTTTATAATTAAATTATTCTGTATGCAGAACACTGTTCTATATATTAGAGCAAACAGATAATCCTATGTCAAGCTGAAATATACAAAGAATTAAAATTATGATGAGTATTTTGGGACCTGTCAACATGCCCCATCCAGAGAAGGAAAGGTAAACTGACTTGAACGGGTATGGAGAAGGAAAATATTAGATAAAAAGAAGCTTGATATAGAAGTTAAAATTAAAGAAGAGAAAATTTTTGGCCAATTATCCTAAGAAAAGGGCAATTGGCCAAGGTATTTAATTTTTGTTAAAGCTGATCAAAGTACTTGGGACTCCAGCACATTTTATCCACAATGGTATTGAGCCTTTCAGGATCATTATTATGATTAAACTTTGAGAAAGCACAATCTTTTTGTGTGACCTCAGCCTTTATGGCTTCGGCGCCGACTCTTTTGGCAACTTCCAGAGAGACTGCTCTTAATTTATCCAGGGATGGAAAAAGGATGCCGTCTTTAATGTCGTCTTTACTGACAAATTCCGCAACGGCATGGGCTGCAGCAGAAAAGAAGACGGGCAGAACTTCTGTTGCACCCGATGCCACAACACCCAGTCCTACACCCGGGAAAATAAATGAATTGTTCATTTGTCCTACTCGATAGTCTTTGCCATTGTAATGAACCGGATCAAAAGGAGATCCCGTTGCCACAAGCGCTTTACCATTTGACCACTCATAGATATCTTTGGGAAGAGCTTCCGCTTTTGTGGTTGGGTTACTCAAAGGAAGAATAACCGGTCTATCTGAATTTTCACACATGGCTTTAACGATTTGTTTTGTAAATTGTCCGGGCTGTCCTGATGTACCGATTAATACAGTAATCTTTTCATTTTTAATCGTGGCCAGAAGCGTATTGTCTTCAGGTGTTTTTAACCAGGCCAATGTTTTAGGATCTTTAGCAAATTTTATCTTATAGGGTTCAAGTTCTCTGTCATTGGTTACGATTCCCCTTGAATCCATAGTGAAAATTTTGGCAATTGCATCTTTTTCATTAAGGCCCTGTTCCATGAGTTCCGTCTGGATCTGCTCGGCTATGCCAATGCCACCTGCACCGGCACCACTGACAAGATAAACCTGGTCTGTCATTTTTTGTTTTGTCACCTTCATGGCAGCAAGGATTCCGGCAAGGGCAACGGATCCGGTTCCCTGGATATCATCATTAAAGGAAATCAATTCTTTAAGGTATTTATCCCGGACAGTAAAAGCCGTTTGTTTTGAAAAGTCCTCCCACTGACATAAAGCATGAGGAAAACGCTTCTTAAAAGCTATTACAAATTTTTCAATGAATGCATAATATTCATCGCCTTTGAGGCGTTTATGCCGCCAACCCAGATAGTCTGGATCATTTAACAGCTCTTCATTATCCGTGCCCACATCAAGGGATATGGGAAGGCAGTGCCAGGGAGCAATTCCGGCACCCTGTGTATAGAGCATCAATTTTCCAAGGCAGATGGATATTCCGCCGGCTCCTTGATCACCAATCCCTAAAATTCCCTGGTTGTCGGTTACTACGGCAATCCCGATGTCCTGATCTGTATAGTTTCGTAAAATATATTCTGCATAATCAATATTGCCGGGATAAAAGTGGATGCCATTTGCTCCCCGGAATAATCTGGAGTACTGCTGGCAGGCAAGACCTACCGTGGGGGTATAGATAATGGGTAAAAACTTTGTTATATCACTTGCTATGACTGCATGGGCAAGAACAACATTCCTGTCATAAAGACTTCGGATATAAACAAATTTTTCAATATCACTTTCTTTTTGATCAACAATATCAAGACTTGACTTGACTTGATCTTCAAGGGTTTTGACCCTTGGAGGCAGAAAACCGCTTAGTTTAAGCTTCCGCCTTTCCTTAATAGTAAAGGCTGTACCTTTACTTATATTATTGAAGCGAAGAACATCAAAACCCCTCAGGTTGATATGAACCCCTAAGGTTTCTCCAAACTCGCCATACTTAAATTCATAATGATTAATTTCCATGACTAAAAAAAATTCCTTAAATTACAATTAACTAAAAAATACCCCTAAAAAAACTGTACCGGGTATTTTATCATAAATCCTAAACAAAGGGAAAAAGTATTTGAAATCCCTGGATATTTGCCATAAGAAATTTTGCATAACCCATTCCTGGATTATCGCCTTACGTCCACGGGATTTACATAACCAGTTCCAGGCCGATTGCCTTACGTCCGCTGGATGGACATTGCTACAAGCTCTATGATTACTTTCGCTGACCGCCATGAACTCGCTCATTCTTCGTTCAAACACCATGGCGGCTTAACCGCTACTGTAATCAAGAGCTTGTAAGCCCTGATCCATAATGCTCCCGTAAGGCAATCACCCTGGAACTGGAAGGTATAGCAAGTTTGTAAATGCTTTTTACAAAATACAATTTTAAGCTTTGATCATCTGTCGTAGAACATAGTGAAGGATTCCGCCGTTTTTGATATAGTCGATTTCAATATCAGTATTGAGTTTAACAATGACTTGGAATTCTTTTTCTTTGCCACCTTTTAAAACTTTTACAATTAAAAGGCCATTGGGCTTGATCTGATTTACATTGCTGATTTCAAAGGTTTCATCGCCTTTAAATCCCAGGGATTCAAAAGATTCGTTCTCTTTGAAGATAAGTGGTAAAACCCCCATACCCACAAGGTTGGACCTGTGTATTCTTTCAAAAGATGTGGCAATAACCGCCTTTACCCCTAAAAGAATAGTGCCTTTGGCTGCCCAGTCCCTTGAAGATCCGGTTCCATATTCCTTTCCGCCGAAAACAAAAAGATCTGTTTTTTCATCCTGGTATTTTTGAGAGACATCAAAAACATAGCCTTGTTCATTTTCAGGAAATTTTAAGGTCAGTCCACCGCTGTCAGAGACAAGCTGGTTTTTTATCCTGATATTGGCAAAGGTACCTCGCATCATTACTTCATGGTTTCCCCGGCGGGATCCATAGGAATTGAATTCCCAGGGTTTTACACCCTTTTCAATTAGGTATCTTCCAGCGGGATAATCAACAGGAATGGCACCGGCTGGAGAAATGTGATCTGTGGTGACGGAATCCCCCAGCACAAGAAGAGCTCTGGCATCTTTGATATTCTTAAGATCCGGCAGATCCAAGGGAAAATTTTTGAAAAAGGGTGGTTTTCTGATATAGGTGGAATTTTTATTAAATTTAAAGGTGGTGCTTTCTTCCACATCAAGTTCCTGCCAAAGCTTGTCCCCCTTGAAAATATGGGCATATTGATCTTTAAAAAATTTCTCATGAACATAGGTTTCCACAAAATGATTTATCTCCTCAGCCTCAGGCCAGATATCCTTCATAAAGACAGGGCCACCTTTTTTTGAAATCCCAAGGGGTTCGGTTTTAAAATCAATATCTATTCTTCCGGCAATGGCATAAATCACCACAAGGATGGGTGACATTAAAAAATTGCCTTTAACATCCTGGTGTATTCTTGCCTCAAAATTCCTATTACCCGAAAGAACGGACATGACATCCATATCATTGGCTTTAATGGATTCTTCAATAAAAGGATCAAGTGGGCCGCTGTTTCCTATACAGGTCATGCATCCAAAACCCGTATTGTTAAATCCAAGCTCCTGGAAATAGTTCATTAGTCCTGAGCCTTTCAGGTAATCCAGGACCACTCTGGACCCCGGGGACAAAGAGGATTTGACATACCAGGGAATGGACAGGCCTTTTTCCACGGCTTTTTTAGCAGCAAGGCCCGCACCGATCATGGTATAGGGATTGGATGTATTTGTGCAGGATGTAATGGCTGCAATTACCACGCTTCCGTTGGTGAGCGCCAGAGGATTGTTTTCGGGATTGATCTGTAGTTTTTTTCTGTTTTCAAGGTCAAAGATTTTTCTTACCTTTTCTTTTACATCTGGAAGAGAAATCCTGTCCTGGGGTCTTGAAGGTCCTGCAATGGAAATTTTAATCAATGAAAGATCAATGTCGATTTTTTTGGAAAATTTTATGTCATTATCGTGAGAATTGAATAGTCCACAGGCCTTACAATATGCTTCAACAAGGGCAGCGGTTTCTGACCTGTTTGTTTTTTTAAGGTATTTCAAGGTATGATCATCAACGGGGAAAAAACCGGCTGTAGCGCCATATTCAGGAGACATGTTGGATATGGTGGCACGATCCGTCAATGTCAGGTACTTTAAACCTTCTCCTGTATATTCAACAATTTTCTCAACAACATTTTCTTTGCGTAATATATTAGTCACATACAGTGCAATATCCGTTGAAGTAATCTGTTCTTGCGGCTTACCGATAAAATTCACGCCGATAATCTCGGGGAGATTCATATAATAGGGCTGCCCCAGCATGACGGCTTCAGCTTCAATACCGCCAACACCCCAGCCAAGAACTCCAAGGGCGTTGATCATGGTGGTGTGGGAATCCGTACCAACAAGGGTATCCGGAAAAGCCACAAGACCATCTTTAGTCTGTTTTGTTGAAACAACAGTGGCAAGATATTCAAGATTAATTTGATGACAAATTCCGGATTCCGGAGGAACTACCCTGAAATTGTCGAAACTTTTCTGGGCCCATTTTAAGAGCTGATATCTTTCTTTGTTTCGCTCATATTCTTTTTGTGCATTTAAGAAGAATGAATTTTTTTCCTTGAAATGATCTACCTGGATTGAGTGGTCAATAACAAGATCAACAGGGACCAGAGGATTAATTTGTCTGGGGTCTTTTCCCGCCTTCTTAACTGCATCCCTCATGGCGGCAAAATCAACAATTGCAGGAACTCCTGTGAAATCCTGCATAAGGACTCGAGCTGGATAGAATGCAATCAGTTCGGAATTTTGAGGATTTGTTTCATAGAATTTTGCGGCAGTTAGAATGTCTGACCATTGAATGATTTTTGAATCCATATTCCGTGCCAGGTTTTCTATTAAGACCCTTGCTGCAAAAGGTATGGAATTGATTTTTGCAAGTCCCATTTTTTCAAGTAATGTGATGTTGTGGACAATAAACTCCTGGCTGCCCAGGGCAAGCTTTTGTTTTAAACTATTATCAGACATTTATTTGCTCCTAAGAAATTTTAACTGGGAAAATTAGCGGATTTTTCATTCGGCGCTAGCTTCTATAAAGTAATATTAAACTCATAATATATCAAGACACAATTCATATTATACTGAAAAATTATCCTTTCATTGATGGTAGTTGAAAGGATCAAAATTTGAAAAATTTTTAAAAATTGTTTGACAACTTGCGAATTAAGATTGAAATTTTCAAATCTTTATGGAAGTATTAGTCGTTCAGAATTAAAAATAATTGTATAAATATAGAAGATTCAACAGATTTTAAAAAAAGGAGGACCTCCGAATGAAACCAATTGATGTCACCCGATTAAAAGAAATTGTCGGGGAGCGCAATGTTAAAACAGATCCTTCAGACCTATATGTGTATGGATCAGATTCTTCCGTGCATCATGCCATGCCCTGGGCTATTGTCAAGCCTGAAACAACGCAACAGGTTCAGGAAATAATGAAATATGCCAATGGGAATGGTATCCCTGTTATCGCACGGGGGGGCGGCTCAGGAATGTGCGGTCAGACCGTTCCGATTCAGGGCGGGATTATGCTGGATATGAAGGCAATGAACAAAATTCTCGAAATAAACCTTAAGGATGTGTATTGCAGGGTTGAGCCCGGTGTTGTTGATGATGATCTTAATCTTGCCTTAAAACAATATGGGGTATTTTATCCTCCCACACCTGCCTCTTCCAGGATTGCCACCATTGGCGGTGAAATTGCCAACAATGCCAGCGGGGTGAGGTCTGTAAAATATGGTGCAACAAGAGATGCCGTTCTTGGGATGAAGGTAGTCCTGCCAAATGGCGATCTTGTCACACTTGGCTCCCATACAAGGGTTGAAGCCTCGGGCTACCAGCTACACAAACTCATAGTCGGGTCTGAAGGGACCCTGGGAATTGTGGTTGAAGCCACATTAAGCTTTGTTCCGATCCCGGAATTCAGATGCATGGGGGTTGCCAATTTTGATGCCCTTAAAGATGCCGGCGAAGCCATCGGTTCCATCATGGCCTCGGGTTCGATTCCATCCATGCTGGAACTTGTGGACTCTGTTGCCATAAAAGCTGTCAACAAAACAATGGATCTAGGACTTAAAGAGGTTGCCGCAGCATTAATTTTTGAAGCAGACGGTATGGTAAAAGAAGCTGTTGATTATGAAATCGACAAGATGAAGAAAATATGTGAGAAACACAATGGCAAGGATATTCATGCCAGCTATGATCCAAAGGAACGGGCAAAAATTTTTATGGGTCGCAAAAAACTGTTTCCTGCACTCTCAAAATATGATGACAATCTTGCCAGCACATCCCTTGCCGACGACATGGCAGTTCCTTATTCAAAAATGGCGGAATTGGCCGGCAAGGTCCATGAAGTAGCCGATCGACATAATATTGTAATGACGGCCTATGGCCATTGCGGCTCCGGGTGTATGCACACCAAAATTTTAATGGATACAAAAAGAAAAGACCAGTGGGATGCTGCCAAAAAGGCAATCACTGAAATTTATGAATATGTCCGGTCTGTTAATGGAACCACCAGTGCCGAACATGGTATTGGGCTTTCCAAAGCAGAATCATTTAAAGTTGAAAAAGCAGATTCATTAAATCTTCTGGCCGGTATCAAAAAAGCATTTGATCCCAATAATATCTTAAACCCTGGTAAACTCTCTCAGGCCCCGGAAGACTGGGTGACTGCAACTAATTTGAGATATTCTGTGAACAGTTAAAATAAAAAGGTTAATTCCATGGAAAATAAAATAAAAGAATTTAAAAATCTTGAAAAATGGCAAGGCACACTGGCAAGTTGCATCAGGTGCGGATACTGTTTTGAACATTGTCCCATGTTCAAGCATACGGGCTGGGAATCTGATGCACCAAGGGCAAAAATAATTACGGCTTTTGGGCTGATAACAGGAGAGGTGGAACCTTCAGAGTCTGCAGCAGATAAAATGTTCTCATGTTTTTATTGCAAACGGTGTGAAGCAGCCTGTTCTTCAGGAGTTCCTTTAACTGAAATTTTTACTGATGCCAGAAAAGATCTTGTTGAGATGGGACTTGAAGGTCCCGGGACAACATCGATAACTAAATTAAATTGTGCCCGTTGTCTTATTTGTGTGGGGGCATGTCCCCATGAAGCAAGAAATTATGATGGAAAAGGCATTGCTACTGATCCGGCCAAATGTCAGGCCTGCGGCATCTGTCTTGAGGTCTGCCCTGCAGGAGCAGCTAAAATTGAAAATAATTTTGGAACGGGCAGAGATGAGCTTATTGAGAAAGCTTCAAATTTTTTAAATACCCATGAATCTTCCAAGGCCATAATTTTTGCCTGTAACTGGTCATATTTTCCCGAGCTTCAGGCTTCCGTACTTCCTGATTCTGAAACCCGGGACAATAATTATGAGATACTTGTGAACATGTGTGGTGGACGTCTTGAACCCTATTTGCTGATGGCTCCTTTTCTTCATAATGCCTGGGGTGTTATGGCTGCCGTCTGTCCCGATGATGACTGTCAGCATAACGGTAATCTAAGAGCCAAAAAAATTGTCGAAACTCTTCGTAATACCTTTAAAAGCATTGATATTGATCCCGAAAGGATTCAGCTCGTCCAGATTCCTGCCGGGGATAAATCATTATTCCAGGCTGAAATTGATACTTTTGTGGATAAACTCAATAATATGGGTCCCATACGCTAAAGGAGCGGTTTTATGAAAATTGATGTTCCCTATGGAAAAGACGGTTCCATGTCAGCAACAATCAGTGATGATATCAAGGTAGATTTTCTTGAAGCAAACGATGTTACAATAGGTGATGAAGATAAAAATATAAAAGATTCTATCAATAACCCCATCAACAGCAAAAGTTTTAAGGATTTTTTAAGTAATGCCAAAAAGGTGCTTGTCATTGTAAATGATGCCACAAGACCCACTCCCACAACAAAAATTCTTGAATTTATCTTTGATGACCTGAAACGCATAGATTATAATTTTATTATTGCAACAGGTGCGCACAGGGGACCGTCCAGGGAAGAATATCTTCAGATTTTCGGTTCCTTTTATGAAGAAATCAAAGATCGGATTATTGTGCATGATGCAAGGGTTGAAGAAGATATGGTTTTTCTGGGTAAGTCCACCAACGGAACAAGTATGTATGTCAACAAAGCCGGTGTTGAGGCAGATAAGATAGTCATTATTTCTTCTGTGGAACCCCATTATTTTGCAGGGTATACAGGGGGAAGAAAATCTTTTCTGCCTGGGATTGCAGGTTATAAAACAATAGAACAGAATCATAAGCTTGCCCTTGCACCGGAAGCTAAGGCCCTGGCACTTGAAGGAAATCCCGTTCACGAGGATATGATTGATGCCATTAAAACCGTAAAACAGGAAATTTTTTCTATTATGACGGTTCTGGATAAAAATCACAAAGTCTATGCCACATGCTGCGGTCATATCAATGATTCTTTTCATGCTGCAATTGAAATTGCCAATGAGGTATTTGCAGCCCCCCTGGAAGAAAAGGCCGACATTGTTGTATCCATAGTGAAATTTCCCCAGGATATTGATCTGTACCAGGCCCAGAAGGGTATTGATAATGCAAAGCTGGCCCTGAAAAAAGATGGGATAATGATCCTTGTTGCAAAATGCAGGTGCGGCATAGGCGGAAAAGCCTTTGCAGATCTGCTGGGATCAAGCGACACTCCCAGGGCCGCCCTTGAAACCATTGAAAAAGGTTATGTTCTGGGATATCACAAAGCTGCTAAAATGGCTGAAATAGGACTTTGGGCCCAAATGTGGGGAGTGACGGATGTTGAGCCCCAAATTATTTCTAAATTATTTATTAAACCTTTTGACGATCTACAGACAGCCATTGACATGGCATTGGAAGAAAAGGGTAAGGACTCAAGTGTTTTGTTTCTGATGGATGGCGGACTTATAGTTCCTTTAGTGAAATAAGTTGACCCCATTCCTTATGATAGTCAGCTAATCAAGGAATTGGATTTTCGCCTTTTTGAAGACACGGACATCCCTAAAAGCCAACCTAAAAGCAGAACACCAACTCCGGACAGGAACCATTTGATCAGACCTGTTTTAAAAAGATCATCATTTTTAGTTTCTAATAATTTAAGTTTTCCGGAGAGATTTAAGTTTTCCTTTTGATATGATTTGTTTTCTTGAATAATCTTTTGAATTTTTTTATCGTTTTTTATCAACTCATCGTATTTTTTATTTTTTTCTGAAAGAAGATTTGTTTTCAACTTTTTTAATTCAGCTATCTGTAAGTTTAATTCGGAAATTTGGTTTTTAAGTTCGTCGTTTTCTTTTTTTAATTGATCAATAATAACCGTTTTAGGCAATTCAAAACTGATATAATTTTTTCCTACCCAGCCTATTTCCTTAGATTGAAGTTCTATTTTATAGAATTCATTTTTTTCTTCCAGAATAATAACAGGGGTGTCGCTTAACAATGGTTTAATTACTTCAGAAGTCTTGTCCGGTCCCTGCCTGAAGCTTAAAATCAGCCTGTCTGTGACATAGCCTGTTTCAGCCTGGATAAGCAAAGGAAATAAACAAAGTACCATGATAAAGATCATAAAATAAAAAATTAAGGCTTTCATCTATTGCATGTCTCCTAATAAATTTCTATTTCCATAGCAATACCAGTCGTATTTTACAATAAAAAATTCTTGCCAGGTGTGGTATAACAAGAGTATCAATGAAGAGCCATATATTTAAAAATTTAAAAAAACACTTTTAGCCATTAGCGGACGGTCAGCTGGAAAATACCGGAACCTGCGGGTCTTAAAAAAATGAATGGAGAAATAGTATGACAAATCATCACGATAAAGATCATTCCCATGATCAAGGCCACTCGCACGACCATGGTCATTCCCATGATCACGACCACTCACACGACCATGGTCATTCCCATGATCACGACCACTCACATAATAGCCACGGGCATGACCATAATCATTCCCATGACCAACCCCGGGAAATGACCTTTGAACAAAAGCTGGAGAAATTGTTTGGCCACTGGATTGATCACAATGACAGTCACAAAGATACATTTTATACCTGGGCGGAGCGGGCAAAAGAGGCTGGGCTTGATAAGATAGCTGAAAATATTGAAAAAGCCGGGCAATTGTCCGAAGACGTCACCCGGCAGCTTCGAGAGGCGTTAAAAAAACTTAAGGGATAAGAACCTCCCTGATTCTTTCAAGTGCCCAGTCAATGTCTTTTTTTGTTATGACCAGGGGCGGGGCAAAACGGATAACATGTTCATGGGTCTCTTTGCACAAAAGACCTTTTTTCATTAGTGTTTCGCAAAAAGGCCTTGCTCCTCCTGCATCGTGTTTCAGCTCAACACCTATTAAAAGCCCTTTTCCTCGGACTTCTTTCACATATGGGCTTGATATCTCTTTTAGTTTCTTCTGGAAATAATCTCCCAGTTTCGCAGCATTTTCAATCATGCCCTCATCCACCAGGACCTTAAGGGCTTCTCTTGCTACAGCACATGCAACGGGATTTCCGCCAAAAGTAGAACCATGCTCACCCGGAAGAAAGACACCTAGAACCTCAGCATTGGAAAGAACGGCTGATACTGGATAGCAACCACCGGATAAAGCCTTGCCTATTAAGGTGACATCGGATTCAATGCCTTCATGTTCTTCAGCCAATAGTTTTCCTGTTCTGCCAAGTCCTGTCTGGATTTCATCAAAAACCAGGGCTACATTGTTTTTTGTGCAAATGTCTCTGACAGCCCTTAAATATCCTTTGGGAGGAACAATTACACCGGCTTCACCCTGGATGGGTTCCACAAGAAATGCCACAGTATTTTTTGTTATGGCATTTTCAAGAGCCCTGGCATCTCCAAAAGGAATAGCCTTGAATCCCGGTGTAAAAGGACCAAATCCTTCCTTGTACTGCTCTTCTGTGGAAAATCCGATAATGGTCAGTGTTCTCCCATGGAAATTGTTTTCACAAACAATGATTTCAGCTTTTCCTTCATCAATATTTTTTGTTGTGTACCCCCATTTCCTGACGGCTTTAATCACTGTCTCCACAGCTTCTGCGCCGCTGTTCATGGGGAGAACCATATGTGAATGGGTAAGGTTGCAGATATCTTTATAAAACAAAGAAAGTTGATCGTTTCTAAATGCCCTGGATGTGATACAAAGCTTATCAAGCTGTTCTTTCATTTTTTTAATGATTTTTGGATGGCAGTGTCCCTGATTAACTGCAGAATAGGCAGCCAGACAATCCATGTATTTGTTGCCTTCAACATCCCAGACCCAAATGCCTTTGCCTTTTTCAAGAACTACATCCAGGGGTTTGTAATTTTTTGCACCGAATTTATTTTCCAGTTCGATAATTTCTTTTGTATTCATTATTACCCTTTGTTTTATAAAAAGTTTGTTACCGCATTAATTTGAATACCATAAATTTGAAAAAAAGTTAAGAAATTCGTAATTATTTAAGCTCTTACGCTTGAAATCGCCCTTAACCTCCTGCAAATATCCATCAGACAGGGCTTTGGGAATAACTTTTTTTAACGGGCTGAACAATTACAGAAATTCAAATATTTATTTTTTATAATGCAATTGAGAGATCAGCATACCTGCAAGCATGAGTTAAATCGTTTGGACAGCCTGCCGATAATGATTAAATGAAAGGCAAATCCCCAGATGATGGCAACAAAGAGTAAAATAAAATCTGATTTAAAAGTCCCGGTTTTCATGGTATTCCAGGGTTATACTTTTTAAAAAGGTTAATCTTTGTCAATGTGAATAGGCTTTTTAAAAATGAATGTTCTAATATTTAAACCATGTGCTAGTCAAGAAAATAAGGGATTAGTCAAGGAAATAAGATGGATAAAAGCATAATAACTCAAAAATTAATGGCCGGGCAGAGATTGATGCTGGGGTTTGACGGTGTTGAACTCAACGATGAACTGAAATATATTATTGGCGAAATTAAGGCCTGCGGCATCATCCTTTTTAAATATAATATTCAATCCCCGGAACAGGTGACAAGTCTTTGCTCCGAATGCCAGGCCTATGCAAAAGCATGTGGCCTTCCCCCGCTTTTTATTGCTGTAGATCAGGAGGGAGGGGTTGTGGCAAGGCTTCAAAAACCTTTTACCGTGTTTAAGGGCAATCCTTTTATTAAGTCTGTTGAGGATGCAAAAACCTTTGCCTCCATTACAGCCCATGAGTTGAAACAGGTGGGGATCAATATGAATTTTGCCCCGGTTCTGGATATTGAACCAGAAGGGGTGGACAGCATTATGAAAAAAAGGGTGTTTAAAGGAAATGCAAAAATCGTTTCAAAGCTGGGCTCCCAAATTATTTTTAGCCTTCAAAAAAAAGGTGTCATGGCCGTGGCCAAACATTTCCCTGGTATCGGTAGAACTGTTGAAGATTCTCATTTTCATCTTCCAGTCCTGGATATTGATTTTGAGAGCCTCATGCAATCAGACATGGTTCCTTTTGTGGAGGCGAAAAATCAGGATGTAGCAGGAATCATGCTGTCTCATATTTTATATCCCAGGCTTGATGCCCATTGGCCGGCAAGTCTGTCTCCTTTTATAGCCAGAGATCTTTTACGCAGCCGGATGGGATATGATGGCCTTGTGATGACGGATGATCTGGACATGAAAGCCATTGAGCATGATATTAAAATATGTATACAGCAGATTTTAATATCTGGAATTGACATGGCTCTGATCTGTCATAAAGGCCCTGTTATTGATAAAGCTTATCATGAAATTTTCCAACGGCTTAAAGAGGATGAAAATCTTTATTTAATGGGTGAAAAATCTTTGGAAAGAATCTTAAGGATTAAGAAACAATACATCTACCAATAAAGTTCGTGCCTGACCGGAAACCCTTGTTTGGGCGAAAAATTGCCCATATACAAGGCGCAAGAAAGTTTGAAACCGGAGTGTACTCCTGTACATGAGGATGTCAAACTTTTGCAGCAACGCAGTAGATGGGTGAGTTTTCGTTCAAACACAAGTTAATTTATCGCCAGACTTGTATATGGTTTAAAAAGGAACTCTTGCTCAATCCAAATCCACCATCAAATTTTCGTTTTTGGAATAATGTCAGTCTATTTTTGTTCTTGAAAATACATCATGGCTCAACCGGCACAATTGTCCTTGTTGAATCATGATATATCCTCTGGCTGCTATCATGGCTGCATTATCCCCGCAGAGTTCAACGGGTGGGGCAAAAATATTGATTTTTTGAAAATTTGCTTTTTGGGTTAATTTGTTTACAAAGGTTTGATTGGCAGACACTCCGCCTGAAACACCTATATTCCGGCAGTTTTTATGGAGGGCTGCAGTTATCAGTTTTTGTGAAAGAACATCAATGACTGCCTCTTGAAAAGATGCTGCTATCTGAGCTTTTTCATCGGGTGTTGCAATCTTGTTGTCATGGATATACCTTGCAACAGAGGACTTTAGACCGCTGAAGCTGAAATCAAAACTGCCTTTTTCAAGCAAAGTTCTAGGGAATTTTATAGAAGCCGGATTTTTTGTTTTGGCAAGGCGTTCAATTATCGGGCCTCCAGGGTAGCCTAATCCCATCATTTTTGCCACTTTATCAAAGGCTTCTCCGGCTGCATCATCCCTGGTCTGTCCCATGAGTTCAAAATTGGTATATGAGGTGACATGGTAGATATTGGTGTGTCCTCCTGAAACCACCAGGGCAATAAAGGGAAACTCAGGTTTAGAATTGCTAAGAAAAAGTGAATAAATATGGGCTTCCAAATGATTGACACCGGCAAAGGGAAGGTGTCGTGCCCAGGCAAGAGATTTCGCAAAGGTAAATCCCACAAGCAGGGCACCGATCAGTCCGGGGCCCCTTGTTGCTGCAACTGCATCAATATCTTCAAGACTGATATCTGCTTTTTTTATGGCCTCATCCACCACAGGGGTAATGGCTTCTATGTGCATTCGCGATGCTAATTCAGGTACAACGCCACCATATTTATGATGAACATCAATCTGGGTCGCAATTATGGAAGAAAGGATTTTTGTGCCATCCTTGACAATGGAGGCTGCGGTTTCATCGCAGGATGATTCAATTCCAAGTACTATCATGATACAAACAAAGGATATGACCCGTCAGGCCTAAACCCAATGGGTCTGGCTCTCTTGATTTTCCCTGGATTCAACCTCACCGATGAAATATGCTTTTTCATTCATTGCCCCGAGCCGGTCCATGACTTCCTGGGCAGATGCATCCGGTACCACAATTACCATTCCAATGCCATTGTTAAAGGTTCTCTGCATTTCAAAATCTGAAACAGACCCTTCTTTTTGAAGAATTTTAAAAACAGGAGGGATTTCCCATGCATCCTTGTGAACAATTGCTTTACATACGTCAGGTATGACCCGGATGATATTTTCATCAATGCCGCCGCCCGTGATATGTACTATGCCGTGAATAGGCAGATCTCTTAAAAGACTTAAAATGGTCGGGACATAAATGGTTGTTGGTTTAAGGAGTTCCTCTCCAAGTGTCAGGTCAAGTTCATTGAGCTTGGTATCCACAGTATACTTGGATTTATCAAACAATATTTTTCTAACAAGGGAAAAACCATTGCTGTGCAATCCACTTGAGGCAAGACCGATTAGTTTATGGCCGTTTCTGATATAAGAACCGTCTATGATTTTATCGTTGTTAACAATACCCACGGAAAACCCTGAAAGATCATATTCCCCTTTTTGGTACAGCCCGGGCATTTCTGCTGTTTCCCCGCCGATCAAAGAGCATCCAGCCTGATTGCAGCCATTGGCAATTCCCATGATGATTTTTTCAGCTACAGCATTGTCAAGAATTCCCATGGCCAGATAATCAAGAAAAAACAAGGGTTTTGCACCCTGTACAATAATATCGTTAACACACATGGCCACAAGATCAATGCCAATGGTATCATGCTTGTCCATCATAAAAGCTATTTTAAGCTTAGTTCCCACCCCGTCTGTTGAGCTGACAAGAACTGGATTGGCAACATTGGAAAGATTCAGGGAGTAAAGGCCACCAAATCCGCCTATTTCACCCATTACCCCTGATCGGGGAGTGGATTTTGCAATATCTTTAATTCTATCAATTAGTTTATTTGCTTTGTCTATATCAACACCTGAATCTGCATATGTTAAGGGATTGCTCATATAAGGCCGCCTTTGAAAATTACGTTTATTATACCTTTTTAAACCCTGCAATGATAAACAGAATGCAGTGAAAAGTCAAAAGCTTTTTGACAACATCAATTGAATATTGTATTTAGTGCCTGATCGAAATTTGAAATTTTTTTAAGTCCTGTGCAGTACTCGGAAAAATTGATGGTTTTTGTTCGGGTATTGTATTTATTATATTTTAAATGGACAGTGATATCGGAGAATCAAAAGAGAATGAAAACAATCCACATTGGAATTTTAGGATATGGAGTTGTCGGAACGGGAGTGGCAAGACTGTTAAAAGAAAAAAAACAATTGCTGGAATCCAGAATAGGGGCTGCTTTAAAGCTTAAAACTATTGCTGATATTGATACGACTACAGATCGTGGACTTGATCTTGGAGACACCAGCCTTGTTTCTGATGCAAATTTGATCATCAATGATCCACAGATAGATATTATTGTGGAAACCATTGGGGGTGAAACCCTTGCTAAAAAATTTATTCTGGATGCCCTTGAAAATCAAAAACATGTGGTAACGGCCAACAAAGCTCTTCTGGCCTCTTTTGGAAATGATCTTGTAAAGGTGGCCGGAAAAAATCTGGTTGATCTGGGCTTTGAAGCAAGCTGTGGTGGCTGCATGCCCATTATCAAGTCTTTGAGAGAATCCCTGGTGGCCAATGATATCAAGTCCATGTCAGCAATTTTAAATGGAACCTGCAATTATATCCTTACTAAAATTTCCCGTGAAGGGTCAGGGTTTGAAGAGGCTCTAAAGCATGCCCAGGACTTAGGATATGCAGAAGCTGAACCCTCTTTGGACATAGATGGATTTGATACAGCCCACAAACTTGCCATTTTAAATTCCCTTGCCCACGGCATGGAAATCAATTTAAAAGACATTCATGTGGAAGGTATTAGAAACATTACACCCGTGGATATTGAATTTGCACGGTCCTTTGGGTATACCATCAAGCTTTTAGCCATTGGAAAAATCCATGACGACTATGTGGAAGCAAGGGTACATCCCACAATGATATCGGGTTCAAATCCATTATCCCATGTAGAGATGTCCATGAATGCAATTGTCATTGATGCCGATGCAACAGGACAGACCATGCTCTATGGACATGGGGCAGGTATGATGCCCACAGCCAGTGCAGTATTGAGTGATATTGCAGATATTGCAAGAAACATTATTTCAGGGACCAAAAGGCGGGTTCCCATTCTGGGATATCCTGAAGATAATATTAAACCAATGCCGATTCTTCCCATGGACGAGCTTTACACAAGATATTATCTCAGGTTCGAAGCCCAGGATCATCCTGGAGTGCTGGCTAAAATTTCCGGGATTCTGGGTGAAAATAATATCAGTATTAAATCAGTCCACCAAAAGGGGCGAAAAACCAATGGGAAAGTACCTGTTGTAATGATTACACATATTGCCAAGGAAGCCTGGGTGCAAAAGGCGTTGAAACAAATTTCAAAAACAGATTCAGTTGTAGGTAGGCCCATAGTGATTAGGATTGAAGAAACTGACCAGGAGTAGAGTGATGAAGATATTGGTTGCGGATTTAGAAGGAGTTTTCCTTCCGGAAATATGGATTAATGTTGCAAAAAAAACCGGGATAGAAGAGCTTCGGCTCACTACCCGGGATATAAGCGATTATAATGTATTAATGAAAAAGAGGCTTTCTTTACTCAAAGAAAATAATTTAAAGATTCAGGATATACAAAATGTAATTGCAACTCTTGAGCCCCTTGAAGGTGCATTGGATATTTTAAACTGGATCAGGGAACACACTCAAATTATTATGCTGTCAGATACTTTTGAAGAGTTTGCAAAACCGTTGATAGCAAAATTAAATTATCCATTACTCCTTTGTCACAGTCTGACCATTGATAAAAAAGGCAATATCACAGACTATATCCTCAGGATAGAAAATCAGAAAAAAGAAGCGGTAAAAGCATTAAAGGCAATGAATTATCACGTAATTGCTTTTGGAGATTCCTATAATGATATCGGGATGATAAAAGAAGCGGATCAGGGATTTTTCTTTTGCCCGCCAGACTCTGTTCTTAATGATTTTCCTGATATCCCGGTGACAGGGAACTATACGGAGCTTAAAACCATGATTGCATCATTATTGGAAATCTGATGATTAATATTGATGATTTTAAAAATGTAACAGCTCTTGTCATAGGGGATCTGATGATTGATGAATACCTGTGGGGAAGCGTGGACAGGATTTCTCCGGAAGCACCCGTCCCCGTGGTATGCGTACAAAAACAAAGTCATACCCTTGGGGGTGCGGGCAATGTGATTCATAATCTTGTGGCCATGGGAGCAGGTGTCCTGCCCATTGGAACTGCAGGAACTGGTAAAGCCGGCCAAATGATATTTGAAAAACTTGAAAACATGGGCATTGAAACTGATGGGATCATAAGCGAAAAGCAAAGGCCTACAACAAGAAAAACAAGAGTGATTGCCTCAAACCAGCAGGTGTTGAGGATTGACCGGGAAATAAAGCACAATATCAATAAAGATACGCTTGAAAAACTGGTTAAAAAAATTGAGGATAAAATTTTACGTGCCAATCTTATAATTCTTTCAGATTATGATAAAGGACTTCTCACAAGAGAGCTCATTCAAAAGACCGTTAAACTGGCAAAAAAACACAATGTAATGATATTGGCTGATCCAAAGTCCCTTGATTTTTCAAAATATAAACAGGTATCCATACTTACACCAAATAAAAAAGAAGCCGGCTTTGCAACAAATATGGATATAACATCGGAAAAGGATCTTTTTGCTGCTGGATATAAAATCATGGACCAGGTTAAACTTGAACGGCTCATAATTACATGTGGTAAGGACGGCATGGTTTTGTTTGACAAGGGCTGCGATCCCTATACCATTGAATCCAAAGCCCAGCAGATATTTGATGTTTCCGGTGCCGGTGATACAGCCATTTCTCTTTTAGGTCTCGGCCTTGCCACGGGTGCATCTTTTAAAGAAAGTGCAATGGTGGCCAATGCAGCGGCCGGAATTGTTGTGGCTAAGGTCGGAACAGCCACAGCTTCCATTGATGAGCTTCGAAGGGCCCTGGAAGATTAAAACATCTCAATACAAAACAATTAAGAAAACACAATTAAAAAACTTGACAGAAACATGATGTTTCTATATATTGCCTTCTGTGATGCGGGGTGGAGCAGTCTGGTAGCTCGTCGGGCTCATAACCCGAAGGTCGTTGGTTCAAATCCTTCCCCCGCTACCAAAATAATTACAAGGGTCTTGGAGTTTTTCTGAGACCCTTTTTTGTTTCTGAAATTCCCTCCCCCCACAGTATCCCCCACATCCGTGATGAATTTTATTGTTCAATCGCAATCCAAAAAACAAACACATCATAGAAGCATTTATCCTTAATATGGATATTTTTAACTTCTTACCTTTATATAT
>JABGOU010000035.1 GCA_018645325.1 Desulfobacula sp. | reverse complement strand
CTTTTAGTCAATAGATTTTGAAAATTATACACCTTTTCTGTTTATTTTATTGCGGTGATTAACACTCAAAAAGATATTCATACCGTTTATCACAAAGAGGCTGAAGCCGAAGGTATCCGAAGTGTTCTTGCCGTACCGATTTCTTTTCGTGAAGATGTCATTGGTATATTGCGGTTGCTCTCTTCTGACATTAGGAATTTTTCCGCCGCTGACATCAATTTCGCTATGGCTATCGCTGATCAAACGGGCATCGCCATTCAACGAGTTCTATAAAATTACAAATGACTATCGAAGGCTGCTTAATTCTATTTTGGATAACTCAAAAAACAGCACAACATTTAGATCGAAAAGTATTGAATGTCTATCATTATGGGGCGAACCCCTTTATCTAAGGGCGTTGACTTCTTTTGCCAGTACTGCAAAATCTAAACTTGAAATATGACAGTCTACTCCGAAAAAATATCATTCAAAATAAGCTTAAAATAATAGGTCTTGCCTTTAAAGAAATCAAGGAGTATTCACCCTTTGATCACGGGAGGCATCAATCCACTTGATTTCAACCGCCACCGGCAGAAAACAGTGTAGGAGATGGCCTTAGATTGATACTAAAATGAACTTTCTAAGGGGGGGGATCGCAATTGTGTATTGTAAATTTTCAACATGCCAAATGAAGCTGGTGATACGGGATCAAATCTTGATATGTCTCAGGTGTTGACTTCGTGGTTACAGGTTTGAGTTTTTCGAATTCCAAAAAATGTGGATTATCCTCTTAAATCTGGCCCTTTCAGGTTCCCAAAAGACCCCGGGCTATTTTCTGTAAACTTATTGTGGAGTTTTTAAGATACCAAAAAGATACATTACCAAAATTTTGTTGGAAAATGATTTTAGCATATACACGTATTCTTTAGTTTTTATATATTCGAAATTAAATTTTTATTCAGTGCCAGATAAAAATCAGTCTTGCTTTGCAATAGTAATTTCTCTTGATACAAAATTAATCATAAAAAAAAGATATATAATTTCAGCCAGGTGACATATAAGAACTTATTGTATATAGAGTGGAATGGCTTGCAGGACGGCTATTATAATAAGAGACAGTATTGAGAGGTGTGGAAAATTGTGGAGACAAAAAATTTTTCAATGTATACTTAATATGATAGGCTGGAGAATATCAGGCACTCCTCCGAATGAGAAAAAATATATTATTATTGTTGCGCCTCACACATCCAACGTTGATTTTATTCTTGGAATTGTAGCTAAATTTGCCATTGGATTGAAAGTAAAATATTTGGGTAAAGAAATTTTATTTCAGGCACCATGGGGATGGATTTTTTATCAATTAGGCGGATACCCTGTGAAGAGAGGTAAACATTACAACCAAGTAGATTATATTGTTAAAATTATAAATAAAGAGAGTCAATTTATTTTAGGAATTGCACCCGAAGGAACCCGTTCAAACACAGGACAATGGAAAACAGGCTTTTACTGGATTGCTAAATTAGCGAAAATTCCTATTGCTATGGTCTCTTTTGATTATGCTAAAAAAAATATCACTTTTTCCACCCCTTTTTATCCAACAGCAAATATGGAAGAAGATATTTCAAGAATGAAATCTTTTTATAGAAATGTGAAAGGAATGAGGCAAATAAATTAGACAGAGGATTAATACCGGTTTAAGATATTATAATTTCCAACCATGAAATTTTATACTGTGTCAGGATTAATCTGCTTTTTAACATAATCCGCTACCGACCGGTGCGGGTTCTCATTTATACTTTGCCAGGGAGGATGTGTTGAATTCCCGTATGTGATGATTAAAAGGTTTTGCCGATAACTGTCATTTCACATAGTTTTTTTCTTCAAGCATAAGTGGTTTTAACTATTGACAGATTAATTCAGGTTTAATAGTGGGCATAATAACTTGATAATAAATGACAAAGCTAATCCGATTGAGAAGTTGGGATGGAAAAGATACTGATTAACACTCCTCGACTTAAGATTTTAATCTATTAATCAATAGTATACAGACAGGTTATTGAAATGAATACATCAGAAAATAACTCTAAAAAAATTGGTGAATATTTTAAATGTAGTCGGGAAGATATGCTCAAGTATCTTGAAATACAAAAGAAAGATTCAGGGACAAAATATTCAAGACGAATAGGCGATATACTTTTTGATGAGGGGGTTATTACTGAAAAAGAGCGTGAATCTGTAGTTTTAGAACAGACGATGGATAGGTTACGTTTGTGTAATATATTTTCCTCTTTGACTATTGTTGAATTGGAAATTATTTGCAATGGGATTGAAGAAATTAGTTTTAAAAAAGGCAAGCGCTTCATTTCCCAGGATGGAAAAGAAAAATTTTTTTATATAATGATCGCGGGAGAAGCGCTTGTATACAGAGTAGGGGATTATAATGAAGAAATTCCCCTTTCGATTATCAAGCCTGGTGATAGTGTCGGTGAGATGGGATATTTTTCCGCTGGAAGAAGGCTTGCATCAGTAAAAACAATAACAGACTGTCATTTGTTTAAGATCAGTTATGATAATCTTGAAAAGTTTATTGAGGCCTCTCCAAACCTTACCAGAAATTTTCTTAATCTGATAACATTGAGACTTAAGGGCACAAATATCCACTTACAGGATGTTGTTATCAGGGCCCGCCAAACAGAAAAAGCCTTAGAAAGCATATCAAATATTTTTGACATGACAGATATATCAAATCTTCGTTTTGGAATTGAAAATTTGATAGAGCGGATAGTTACAACAGCAAGCCAAGCATTGAATGCGGAACGCGCAACCCTTTTTTTTCTCGACCCTTTTTCAAATGAGCTATGGTCCAAAATTGCCATGGGACTTGGGAGCAGAGAAATCAGAATACCTTTAAACAAAGGCATTGCAGGATGGGTTGCCAGGAATAATGAAATTATAAACATCACTGATGCCTACGAAGATAATAGATTTGACAGTTCCATGGACAGGCATCTGGGATATAAAACAAGGACTATATTATGCGGGCCATTGAAAAACCTGGACGGACAAACAATTGGTGTCCTGCAGTTGATAAATAAAAAAGGTGGGATTTTTTGCAGTTCTGATGAAACCCTTTTTAAGGCTTTTGCATATCAAACTGCAATATCCGTTGAGAATTTTCGCCTTTACCAGAAAGTTATGGAAGACCATGAAAAACTTGCAATTATTTATGATATCAGCAATTCCGTTGCTCAGACACTTGATCTTAATTCACTTTGTGACATGATTGTAAAAAAAATATCAAAGAGCCTTAATGCTCAAAGAAGTTCTCTGTTTTTGGTGGATGCTGAATCTAAAGAGCTCTGGTCAAAGGTTGCAGAACAATCTGAAATAAAGGAAATCCGTTTTCCAATAACCAAGGGACTTGCAGGGTATTCTGCTATAACAGGCAAGATACTAAATATTAAGGATGCTTACAAAGATCCTCGTTTTTCGGTTTCTGTTGATCAAAAAACCGGTTTTAAAACTAAAACAGTATTGTGCATTCCTGTTATTAACCGCGACAAGGTTATCATAGGTGTAGCCCAGGTTATGAATAAAAAAAAGGGATGTTTTGAAAAAGAAGATGAAGATCTTTTATCTGCCATCTCATCCCAGATTGCTGTTGCCCTTGAAAACGCACAATTGTTTGAGCGCACCAATAATATGAAAAAATATCTTAACAGCGTTCAAAACAGTATAACAAACACTATAATTTCCCTTGATAATAATTACAGGATTGTGATCGCAAATCAAGCAGCAGTTTCAATGTTCGCACTCACTAAAAAAGAACTGTTCCAAAAAGATATTCGAAGTATTCTTGGCAATGGAAACAAACATATAATAAAACTCATTAATAAAGTCTATTCATCCGACACTTCACTTATGGACTATGATGTTGGAATCACATTACAGGAAAAAGAAGGTCATTTTATCAATATTAATATTGTTCCTTTGATTGATTCCGTTTCTGAAGACAAAGGCCTGGTCATTATATTTGAGGATATTACAAACGAAAAAAGAATGAAAGGAGCTCTTGTTCGCTATATGTCCAAAGACATTGTTGAGAAGATTCTCAATGATCCCAAAAGACAGACTTTGGGAGGAATCCGTAGCAAAGTTACAATAGTTTTTACTGATATCAGAGGTTATACAGAGATGTCTGAAAGGCTAAGCGCTGAATTGATTGTGCAATTTTTGAATGAATATTTTAGCCTAATGGTAGATATAATATTTGTCAATAAGGGTGTTCTTGATAAATATATAGGTGATGGAATTATGTCGGTTTTTGGGGTTCCATTCTTAAAGGATGACGATGCTATCAGAGCTGTCAGAGCGGCACTGCAAATGAGAGAAGCTCTTGTGGGTTTTAATAAAGACAGGGTCTTAAAAGGTAAAATACCCATTAGGATAGGTATTGGTATATGTACTGGTGAAGTTGTATCAGGCAATATCGGTTCAGAAAGGCGAATGGAATATACGGTAATCGGAGATGGTGTCAATATCGCTTCAAGATTGGAGACTCTAACAAAAGAACTGGCGACCGATATATTAATAAGCGAATCAACTTGGAAGGAAGTTAAAGACCATTTTAAAACTAAAAAAATTGGCAAAGCTTCGGTAAAAGGTAAAAAAGATACGATTACGGTCTATCATGTCCTAAAAGAACTTAAATCTTGATTGGTTATATTCTGGGCAATACGAACAAGAGGAATGCCAAGACGTGTCATCAGGGCAATCTTGATTTCAGTATTCATTTCCTGTTGCGATTCATCTTTTTTTTGTTCTTTTTTCTGGTTTGCTTTTTCCAGATTTTCTGCAAATACCTGGATTTCCCTTGCGCTGAATTCATTTAGTGCAGGCTTTGCCAAAAGCTCATTATTTCGATCTTTAAACGGGATAGAATTTTTCAGGGTAACATCGTGAAAAGCCTTCTCAGATACCAGCTCGAGTTTTGCAAAAGCTTTAGTCTGCGCTTTATTTAAACTGTGTTTTACAGATGCTTTTTGAACGTTGGAGGGAATGCCGGTTAATAAAATCAGATCATGTAACAGGAAAGACTGCCACTTCAAGGGTTTCGGGAGATTGTTAAAGGTAGGCTTCACCTGTTTAACAAAATTGTTAAACAATGCCTCTGCCTCTCGGGATACAATGGAGCCTCTATTCTTGCTAACCTTAGTGGAGTGCAGTTTTGACAGTAATTTATGCACCCTTTCAAGGGGTGTTTTACCCACCGTCAAATACTCAGGCACTTTGCCCATTTCCAAATCAATGATTTCAATGGTTGCTTTAATGGATTCTATGGCGGATAAATCTTGTCTTAAGAGGTTTTCGGAAGCGCTTATTGTAGATTGTCGCGCTTTTATCCCAAGAGAATGTCATGCTGTTTTACCCATGCAGTATAAAGGTAGGCCTGGCAGTTTTTACCACCAGGCCTAAGTGCGTATTCCGGTGAATCCGTCCACCCGTTCCGGGCATTCCGTCCACCTGTTCCAGAGCATTCCGTCCAGTTTTTTTGGAACTGATCGACGCTCATTTTACCCTATGTCTCAGACTTCTTATTTTTAGTCAAGTTTTTCGTCCTTTTAAGATCAAAAACATAACCTTCTCCTTGTATAAGTGATTGTTTTTATATAAATTATTGACAAATCATCTTTTTGTTGGTGTCATCTATCCATTCACTCGGAGGATAGGGTTATGGAAAGCTGAGGATAATGTTAAGTCAGTGTCTTCATTCACAGCGGTCGCACTGTCACACTTGCATTATCCCCATTAATTTCTTAAACTTAGCTTTCCATTATATTTTTAATTATTTACCTATGTTTTTCAGCCAATTCATCAGTTCTGTATTGCTTTGCCATTCCGGCATTTTTTGTACCACTACATTATTATTACTTTTTTCCAGGGCTTTTCTTTTCATTTCTCCATCAATCCTGGCGTAAATTTCAGTTGTCTTAACGTCTACATGACCAAGGAAGTCACGGATATAAATAAGATTTATACCGGACTGTAGAAGATGAATCGATTTGGAGTGGCGAAAATGTGGTGATAGTTTGTTTGGAAACAATTCTGGGGAATTTTTAATTGCTTCACCAGCATATTTTTTAACAATGTATGCAATCCCTGCCCGGGTTAGTTTATTTTTAGAATAATTACAAAACAAAGGATACTCGAAAGTATATGGTTCCGTTAAATTATTCTCTTTTAAATACTGCCTTAAAAGCTCAGACATTGGTTTCATTAATGGAACAATTCTGCTTTTGTTGCCTTTTCCTGTTAGTCTTACTGTTGAGGGATATGCCACTCTAATATCGCCAACTTTTAAATCTACCAGTTCCTGCACTCTGGCCCCTGAATCATAGAGTAGACTAAGAAGAACCATATTCCTGCGCCCATTTTTTGTCAATTTATCTGGTGTTCCCAATAGAAGCTTCATAGCATCAAGAGTTATGTATTCAACAGATGTCTTCTTTGTCCTCTTCATGGGGATCAAAAGTATTTGCTGTGCAGGGTGGATATAATCCGGGAACTCCATCTGCAGATATCGGCAAAAAGAATGAAATGCAGACAGGCGCACGTTTCTTGTGGATGCAATACAATTCCGGGTTATCTCAAGCCACGCCAAATAATCTTCAACCAGTTTCCTGTTCAGGTTATTCAAAGAAAATTTTTCAGGTTTTATTTTTTTATAATTTGAACAAAAATCAAGGAAGAGACTAAAAGTGTCCCTGTAAGACATTATGGTATTGGGACTAAGACCTGCGGTCCCCGGAAGGTATTTGGAAAGAAAATTTGTCAAATAATATGCGAAATCAGTTGGTTTCATCTTGGACCTCCTCTGGGATCACATACGCACATGTCCTAGAGACTTTTTTAATCAGGTACGGATATGCTTCTGCAGTTAATCTGAGATAACGTTGAGTGGCTCCCACCGAATTATGCCCCACATAGACTGACAGAATGGGCAGTGTGACATACAGGTCAACGCCGCCTTTTACCTGATTTGCCAATGTATGTACACAAAAGGCATGCCTAAAATCATGGAGTCTTGGTCCTTTACCCTTGCCACCATGGGAAATCCTAGCTTTCCACAACAATTGACGGTACACCTTGTAAACCAGGTCGCGTGTCAGAGAGCTTCCTTTTTTGTTCCTGAAAAAATAATTTTCCGATGGAATATTTTTGTTGAACAAAGCATGATACTCGATAACCATATTTGCAAGAGGTATAGACACCGGTACAAGTCTGTCCCTGTTAAATTTTGACCCTCTTATGAACAGCACACCGATATCAAAATCAACATCCGAGATTTTCAGATGGCAAATTTCAGAAATTCTAAAGCCACAGCAATAAAGTAAGCGGAATAGTAATGGATAGATTTCGTGGCTATTAGATCTGGAGGTCGGCGAGATGGTATCGACTGCTTGAAAAAAACAGTCAATTTCCTCATGGGCAAATATATACGGTATGTATTCCATCCGTCTGACCTTATGGTTTTTTGGGGGTATAAATGCTTCGTGCCCTTGGCTCTGCAAATATAACGCAAATTGCCGTAAATCACTGGAACGGTGCAACCATGTCTTTACTGATTCATTTTTTCTTTTTGCAGTCCATCCAGATACCAGTTCTTTGCTTAAAAATTTGTGCTCAGACCCGCAATGGACAGTGTATTCGGAAAATCTGCGAAGCCTATCTCGTTCAACGATATATTTATATCCAAGGCTTCTTTTTTGCTTTATAAAGTCCTCCAGCATTTCTTTAAATTCACCAACAAATGCTTTTTTTTTTTTGCCATCAGAACACCTCCTCACCCCTGTTCCAATCAAATGTCAGGGGTTCCAAAGAGCATGTTCTTAGCTGTTTTATGTCAATCTTTAAGTATACGGATGTTGATTCTGTATTTGTATGACCCAACACCTCCGATATGATTGGTAATGGAGTGTTTTCTTCCAGCAAAGCACTTGCCAGGCTATGGCGGAGTGCGTGTGGTCCATGTTTTTTACCATCCTGTATATTTATTCCTGCGATACGCATGTGCTGAGTAACAATGCTATGCAGAGTAGGTGCTTCCAGTTTTCCTATGGGAGGGATTAAACGCAAGAAAATTGCTTTGGTTGATTTACATTCTGGTCTTGCATACTTAAGACAATCGATAATTGCCAGGCCGACAGCTTCCAGCATTGGAAGAATAATCGGCTTTTTAGTTTTCTCCTGAAATAGCTCAATGGTATTGATTTCCCATTTGAGGTTATCAAAGGACAAATTGCATATGTCTTGTGCCCGCAAGCCCAATCTTGCAGCAATCAGTATTATTGCATAATTCCGCTTCCCTTTTGGGTTTCCCCTGTCAATTGATTTTAAAAGTTTTTCTACCTCTTCTTTTGAATATGCAGAAGGAACTTTTGTCCTCTGTCTATACCCGTCATGCGGAACAATATAGGCAAAATTCTTGGATATAAATCCGTTCTGAAACAGATAATGGAAAAAAGTACGCAGGGAGCATAGCGTGTTATGAATTATGGAGGGTGAATACCGTACAAAAGTTTGTGTGAAACCTGAAATCACAACTTCATCCATATCACGTATATCTTTAATTCCACGGCTGTTCAGGTAATCAGAAAATCTGCGGAGGTATATTTCATATGATTTTAGTGTTTTTTCCGAAAGACCGTCGGCTCTTTTTTTGTCGATATACCCTTGGAACAATAATTGGAACGATGGATGATAAGTTCGTATTGCCTGTTTTGTTCTGGGGAAAATAATTCCATGTAACAAGTAATCTGAAAGTAAATTAATTGCCCTGGCACAACGCTTGTTTTTTTGAGTGAGTTTTCTATATACAGTTATTCCGTACTCGGCCTCAAGAAAATCCATTCCGATTTTAGCTGTATAAACAGTTTGGTCAATACTGACCATGTAGTTCGTCAGGCGATTCCAAACCGTGATAAACCCTTTGATAGTTAAATCCGAATAGTGGACGGTTTTTAATTCAATCTTTACCTTGTCAATTAATTCATTAAGCTTAACTTTTTGACGACTCATTATATAACCCCCAATCTGTTTTTAGGGCACCGGAGTGCCAGTTATAGATCAGAGTATAATGGAAAGTTATTCTATCAAAAAAAAGGAAAAGTCTTGAAATATTGCGGATTTTAAAACTTGAGAAAGGTCAACTTTACATTATCCTTAGCTTTCCATAACCCCGGCCCTGTGGCTTGTATGGCGGGGTATGAACCAGATCAATCGCACTTCTGCACACAATATTTTCAGGTGACGACTGCTATAAGCTGCAACTTCAGCGGATCGATCTTCTTTCCCAGTAGAAGTTGTGTGTCCTGGTTCTCAAAATACTTATTCAGTCTGTATAAAGGGTTTCTTCCGGTCAAGGTGTCAAGCACCATGCCGAGAATAACCGTGCCGGCATCAATTTCCATTTGAGTCGGCACCAACGTGTTGATAGTCTCAACAATACCGATTTTTTGTGCATATGCTGTGACAATAGGAAGGTGCTGGACTGTGAATCCGTCTATATCTGGCAGATTTTCCATTTTTACCTCAATATTTTTTGTTTTCATTGAGGTGTATCATAATAAAGAATTCTAGAAAAATCTAGGCTAAATACCATTCAGCGAATAAAAGCCATTCAAGATTGGCATTAATCAAACTAACTATCTAAAATAACTATAAATTATTTTTTGGATAAAATCCTTAACTTTTTGTGTTTAGGGTGTTGAATGTGTACCATGGTAAATTTTGAAAAACCCGGACTGATGAAAGAAACGCTCAGTAAATTGCCAAATTTGACTCCTGACAGATAATACCTTTAGCACTCGGTTGTTTTTATTTAATTTGATAAAAAATTTATTGTGGTGACAACTTTATTTTTAGTGTAGGTAGAACTTCGACAGTCGGGTTAGTCTCCCTTCAAAACAAATAGCTGCTTTCAAGAAGGATACTTAAGGATGACAATGCCCAGAATCTTTGATCCCGGCCATTATCATCCCTGTGCCATATATGATCGTTCACTCTAATCATTTTTGATCTATTTTTGCTTTCTGTACTTGAATTTTTAGTTGGCCTTCAGCATCATTTTTCTCAAACATAATTTCTTCCACAGTGTTTTTCAAATCTACTGCAAGACTTTGTTCCATTAACCATCTTTTATGGGAAGATATGCTTTGTCCGTAAATTCCAACAGCTTCAATCGAAAGGATGATTCTGTCATCATAAGATAATTTCAATTCTTTTCTTAAATCCTGGATATATCGGTTCAAATTTCTTGCTGTTCCCTCAATTTTCAGTTCTTCTGAGATACTCAGACAAAGGGAGACAACAAGCTGCCTTTCATACCAGAGATCTTCATCTTCAAATATAGCCTGAAAACCAATCGTATAATCTGATGCCAAAATTTTATACTGGTCAACACAAAGTTGACCATCTTTCCCATATTCAAATTCTGACTTTTGTATCAGTGCCAAAACCTTTTTAAGATCTTTTCTCAACACTGGCCCGAGTTTCTTTGTATCTGGCTGGATCTTTTTTTTAGAAAAAGTATCTGGTTTATTTTCATACAACACCTGCTTCACATTTAATTGACTTTTTAAAAGATCCGTAAATTGTTCCAAGGTATTTTGAGCGATGCCTGACACACGAATATTAGGGAGAGGTTGTCTCAAATTAATTCTGTTCTTTTCTCTTATTCTTCTGCCGCCTTCAATTACCGATCTTATCTTTAGAACATCTTGGTTCAAGGCTGTATCTATTCTTTCCGGAACCTGGTCTGCCCAATCTGCCAAATGAACCGAGTTGTCAGTAAAATGCCGGTATATGTATTCCATGGTAAACGGAATAAATGGGGCACAAATGGTGCTCAATTCAAACAACACCGTATACAATGTATTAAAGGCATTTGCTGCATCTTCATTTATTTTTTGCACCCAGAACCGTTCCCGGTTATTTCTGATATACCATCCTGAAAGCGTTTCAACAAAATACAATATATGCGAGTAGCATTTTGGCAGATCATAGTTTTCAATGGCTTGGCTGACATTTGTTTTCAAATTTTCAAGTTCACTCAAAATGTGACGATCTTCAGTATTTGTTCCAGACAAAATGATTTTTGGCGAATACCCTTTAACAAACCCTGAATATGAGGTGAAAAAATGAAATGAGTTCCAAAGAGGAATAAGATACCGTCGCACAGCTTCCCGAACACCTGTTTCTGAAAATCTGATATCAGTCCCTTTTACAACTGCTGATGAAAGTAAATAAATCCTGAGAGCATCACTGCCGTGCTCATCGATCACCTTCATGGGATCAGGAAAATTTTTAAGGCTTTTTGACATCTTTCTGCCGTCATCGGCCAGGATAACGCCATGACAGATGGCATTTTCAAAAGGATGTTTGCCCATGATCGCAGCGGATTCAACCATTAACGTGTAAAACCACCCCCTTGTCTGGGCAATATACTCCACGATAAAAGAAGCCGGAAATGTATTCTCAAACATTGCCTTGTTTTCAAATGGAAAATGTACCTGGGCATATGGCATGGCACCGGATTCAAACCAGCAATCCAGAACTTCAGGTATGCGTGCAAATTGTCCGGAACATCCCTTTTGGGTGCATGGGAAAAAAATGTTATCACAATCAGGTCTGTGCAGGTTCGTGATGGACTGCCCGGATCGATCTTCCAGGTCTTTGATGGATTCCGGCACATATTCGGTTTTGCATTGATCACATTTCCACACAGGAATCGGGCTCCCCCAAAACCTGTTCCGGCTGATGGCCCAGTCCCTGGCACCCTCTAACCACTGACCAAATCGTCCTGTCTTTATATGACCGGGTATCCAGTTGATATCCTGGTTAGCCTTAACCATTTTATCTTTAAATTCCGTCACTTTTACATACCAGCTGCTGATAGTCCTGTAGATAAGCGGATTGTCACAACGCCAGCAGTGGGGATAACTGTGTCGATAATTCTCTCGTAAGAATAATAATCCTTTTTCTTTAAGGTAAGCAATAATGGGTTTGTTTGATTCAAAAACATCCATTCCCTTTAAAAAACCAGCTTTTTCAGTAAAACGGCCATCCAAACCCACAGGATTAAAACTTTGGATGCTATTTTTACTGCAAATATTGAAATCATCCTCCCCAAAAGCCGGTGCAATGTGTACAATGCCAGTACCTGTTTTTGTATCTATGAAATTGCCTTCAAGGATTCTGAATGCATTTTCATTGTCAGCAAAGTCAAATAAGGGAACATATTCTTTGCCAATCAGGTATTTTCCTTTAAATTGTTCTAAGATTTTATGGTCTAAAAGCTGCCCGGCATAATAATCAATTCTCTCTTTTGCCAGGATAACCTTACCCCATTTTCCCGATTCAATAAGGCAGTAATCAATGTCAGGATGAACTGCCAAAGAAAGATTTGACGGTAAGGTCCATGGTGTAGTTGTCCATGCCAGATAGGATATGTCAGAATTTTTTTTATCCACAAAAGCCACAGTGACAGAAGGGTCATCTTTAATCCGATAAGAATCATCAAGTCCTGTTTCAAAATTGGACAATGGTGTCTGGCATCGATTACAATAGGCTACCACTTTTAGACTTTCATAGATCAGGCCTTTTTGGTGTAATAGTTTAAAAATCCATAGAACACTTTCCATATAGTCAAGATCCATTGTCTGATACTTACGGTCAAAGTCCACCCACCGTCCAATTCGATCAATAATGGCACACCAGTCATCAGCATATTTTAAAACAATATCGCTGCATTCTTTGTTAAACCTGTCAATGCCAAAAGCTTCAATGGCTGCTTTCCCACTGATGTTTAATTTTTTTTCAATTTCATATTCAATTGGTAAACCATGGCAATCCCAACCCCACCGTCTGTCTACAAATCGTCCTTTCATTGTAAAATACCGGGGAATGGTGTCCTTGATATAAGAGGTGAGAATATGCCCATAATGCGGCATACCAGTTGCAAACGGCGGACCATCGTAAAAAATGTAAGGGTCATTTCCGCGGTTTTTATCAAGGGATTTTTGAAAGGTGCCCTGGGTTTTCCAATACTCCAAAATTTCTTCTTCCACATCAGGAAAGCGTACGGATGATGGTATAGTTTTCACTTCCTGCTCCTTTTAATGGTTTTGGATAAAGGACAGAAAACAAAAAAAGAACCGATTGCTATCCGCCCTGTTATCATTAAACATAAGGACGAAAAACAAAAGGTTCTCCGCGGTACCACCTTACTTCAGCAAGATATTGTGCTGCACTCTTTACCATTAACGCTGGTAATTCGGCCAAGCTTATTTATAAGGATCAGTCCAAGTGTTCAGCCCGGCAGCTCAGGAGTGATTTTCAAACAGACTTATGCCAGCTGCCTTTCAGCCGATGAACAGCTTTCTCTTATCGCACAGTCCCTGCTTTACTCTTCTCCGTCATCACTTTGACAGGAATATTGTAGAATTTGGGAAGAAAAGTCAATGAAATATTTTTATTATACTGCCACCAAAAAATAATCCGTTCACACCCTAAAGTGTTGACTATCTTTTTTGACCCAGGTCATCGTTTAAATTGGTGCAGGCTTCTTTTGTTCTTGGTTATCTGATTTGTTAGATTCCGCAGTTAAGGATAATTGTCCGATCTCAAAGATTCCTGAATCACATTCTTTTTAAGAATACCAGATATAATCTCAAGTGTTTTAGGATGAAAATTTAATGTCTGCTGGGCGACTATATTGTCTATAGCAGCCTAGGATGAGGCACTATTTATCAGCGTTCACTGGCATTTTAAAGACTCAGTCCAGACAAAATTTAGGAACCCCAACATATGGTATATGACACTTTTTTCAGTTTTGGATTCTTGGTTCAACTTTATGACCTTGTAGCAGTGTTATAGGTCATTCTTCAACTGTAATTTTTATAGAGTACCAATATATATAGATCACATTTTCGAAAATTTCAGAAAATTATTTTCAGAGTTTAGAGTCTACCGTATCCCTGACAAGTTGCAATGCAATTTCTCTTTTATCTGCGTTGGCAACCGGCATATAGGCTGCCATGTTGTAAACCCTGTATTATCAAAGCGTTACACAAACCTAAAGGTTATCCTAAAAATTATTCACTGTAGGAGATCATATCAAAGCTAAAAGATTAGATAATGGGTTATATCTAAAAGAATTGGCTAAGACGCTGAAAATAACGACTGACACCTTGATTAATTGGGAACTTGGAAGATATGAACCGCCACCATATCGATACAAAATGATAAGTAATTTTTTAGGTTATTGTTTTTATAACCATACAGCAAATACATTACCACTCAGGCTTAATTATATCCGTTGTTATCTCTTCGGAATGAAAATACTTCTTTTGCAAAATACACAGGATTTGATCCTTCCTCTATTCATAATTGGGAAAATGAAAAGCATAGACCTCTTAAGAAATCAATCCAAAAACTTTCTAAAATTTGTGGTTTTGAAATTTCATACAAGAAAAAAGAAGTCCATTTTTCAGAATGTAATTGGAAACGGAAGATTTAAAGTTTATCTTTTACGCAACTCCTATGATGAACAGGTGCATTACTATTTGGGGGAGATTCTGAGAATAATTTAAAAAAATGAATGACTTCGGATTTCCAGGAATCTCAAGTCTCCAATATAGCTTCATGGGACCTTAATTTATTTGGTCATGCGGGGTAGAACTCGCAACAAAAAAAACTCGCTACATAAATACCATATATACTCACGAGTAAAAATAAGACATCCTCAAAATTTTAATATAGTTGTAACGCAAGTCTAATAAAATTCTAACAAAAAAATAGTAGAATCTCTTTCAAATGATAGTATTTGCTCAGTCACAAGCATTATAAACGATAGATTTAAGGAGAAAATATGAACAAATATACAGAGTTATTCATATCAATCATTTTTTTATTAACAGTATCATCAACCGTTTTTGCAGGAGAACTGGTAATTAAAGGTTCCACAACAGTCCTCCCCATTGCCCAGAAAGCTGCTGAAGCATATATGGCCGAGCACCCTGATGTAAAAATATCACTTTCCGGCGGCGGATCCGGGAATGGAATCAAAGCGATAATTGACGGTACTGCCAACATTGGAAATGCCTCCCGTTTCATCAAACAAAAAGAGGTCAATCTTGCAGGCACTAAAGGTGTTTATCCTGTGCCTTTCAGGATTGCTTTAGATGCCATTGTACCTGTTGTGAACAAGAACAATGCAGTGACCGATGTGACTCTTACCCAGCTAAAAGATATTTATCTTGGAAAAATTAAAGACTGGAAAGAAGTCAGCGGGACACCGGGTAAAATAGTTGTAATTTCAAGGGACAGCTCTTCGGGAACCTTTGGCGTGTGGAAAGATTTGGTGATGAAAAAAGAACGGGTCATTCCCAGTGCCCTGACCGTACCCTCCAATGGCGGTATTGTCCAGGCGGTCGCCAACACGCCGGGTGCCATAGGCTATGTCGGTTTAGGGTATCTCAGCGATGGGATAAAGGCCGTAAAGGTAGACGGCATTGCAGGATCAGAGGAAAGCACCTTGAACGGATCCTTTCCAATCTCCAGAGGTCTTTTCATGTTTACAAAAGGCTGGCCCACGGGAGATATCATGGGATTCCTGTCTTTTATCCTGTCAAAAAAAGGACAGGACCTGGTAAAAGAAGCAGGCTCCATCCCGCTGTTCTGATGCATAACGGAGGAAACAAGTGAAACGTCAGCATATCGATAAAGGAGTGCAGTCAGGGTTCCTGCTGGTTGCACTCTTTTCCATAACCGCCCTGTCTTTGATCATGGTATTCCTTTTCATGGAAGGCCTACCCATTTTAGAGCACGTCAATATCAAAGAATTTATTTTCGGCAAGTACTGGTATCCCACAGATGATCCGGCAGATTTCGGCATCCTTGCGCTTATTGCAGGGTCTGTTTGCGTCACCCTTCTCTCAGGTTTGATGGCGATTCCGCTGGGGATAATGACTGCGGTTTATCTGGCAGAAATCGCCTCTCCAAGGGTGGCTGAGATTGTCAAACCCATTGTGGAACTCATGGCCTCCCTGCCGTCGGTTGTTATCGGTTTTTTCGGCATGGTTGTGGTGGCACCTTTTATTCAGAAGCTGTTTAATATCCCGGTGGGCTTAAATATGTTCAATGCCTCGCTGATGCTTGCGTTCATGTCAATTCCAACCATTTGCAGTCTCTCAGAGGATGCCATATTTTCGGTTCCCAGAGCTTTAAAGGAAGCTTCTTTTGCCCTTGGGGCAACACACTTTGAAACCATTGTAAAGGTGATTATCCCTGCATCTTTATCCGGCATCTGTACTGCGGTCATTCTCGGGCTGTCAAGAGCCCTGGGGGAAACCATGGTGGTGCTGATGGCCGCAGGCGGGGCTGCCATGATGCCCACATCCATATTTGACCCTGTTAGGCCGCTGCCGGCAAGCATTGCAGCGGAAATGGCAGAAGCCCCGTTCAGAAGCGAACATTACCACGCACTCTTTGCCATCGGCATCGTATTGTTTGTATTCACCTTTATTTTTAATCTGATTGCCGATTATATTTCCTATAAATTCAGACAGGTGGGAGAGGCATCCTTATAATGAAAAAACATCGATTATGGGCACAGAAGGTTTTCTTTTTATCCTTTAAAACGGCGGCTTGCCTGAACGGCGCAGCCCTTCTATTGATTCTATATTTTATGGTATCCAGGGGATGGCGCGCAATTTCATGGGACTTTTTAACGCAGTCTCCCAAGGATTCCATGACGGCCGGCGGTATTCTCCCCTGCATTGTGGGAACAACTTCTCTCTGCCTAATGACCCTGATGGTTGCCCTGCCCATTGGCGTCTGTTCTGCTGTATATTTGAATGAATATGCAAGACAGGGAACCCTTGTCAGAATTATTCGCCTGGGTATTAATAATCTGGCCGGGGTGCCGTCCATTGTATTCGGCCTGTTCGGGCTTGCATTTTTCTGCATCGTATTGAAGATGGGAGTTTCCATTGCTGCCGGCGGCCTCACCTTGGGAATCATGACCCTGCCTGTTATTATAGGCGCATCAGAGGAAGCTTTAAAAGCTGTGCCCAACACTTATAGGGAAGCTTCTTTTGCCATGGGGGCAACCAAATGGCAGACCATCAAAAAAGTGGTGCTTCCAGCGGCTTTCCCCGGAATTATTACAGGGTCCATTCTGGGGCTGAGCCGGGCAGCGGGTGAAACTGCCCCGATTATGTATACGGGTGCTGTTTTTTTTACCCCGGATCTACCGGGTTCCATTTTAGATGAAGTCATGGCACTGCCCTATCATATTTACGTGCTGGCAACGGCAGGAACAAATATTGAAGCCACACGGCATCTGCAATATGGGACAGCCCTTGTATTGATTCTTCTGGTATTTGGAATGAATCTGGCTGCGATTATCCTACGGTCTAAAATGAGAAAGAAATTAAGGATTTAGTTGTATGGAAAGCAAAGTTAAAATGCACACCCGGGACCTGGATTTTTTTTACGGCGATTTCCAGGCCCTTTACAATATTTCAATTAAATTTATTGAAAATCAGGTGACCGCACTTATCGGCCCGTCCGGATGCGGTAAAAGTACCTATTTAAGATGTTTAAACCGTATGAATGATCTTATCCCGGGGATATGGGTAAAGGGTGAGGCCATGCTGGACCAAAAAGATATTTATGACCCTTCCATTGATGTGGTGACCTTGAGAAGAAGAGTCGGCATGGTGTTCCAAAAACCCAACCCGTTCCCAAAATCCATATTTGAAAATATTGCCTACGGATTAAAGGTGAACGGGGTTAAAGACCGGGGGAAAATAACCCAGCGTGTGGAAAAAAGCTTAAAACAGGCCGCTATCTGGGATGAGGTCAAAGACCGGTTGAATGAATCAGCCCTGAGTCTTTCAGGCGGCCAGCAGCAGCGGTTGTGCATCGCCCGTGCCCTTGCTGTCGAACCGGATGTGCTCCTGATGGATGAACCGGCTTCCGCCCTTGATCCCATTGCCACACAAAAGATCGAAGAGTTGATTAAAACCCTGTCTTCAAGGCTGACGATAATTATTGTTACCCATAATATGCAGCAGGCCGCACGGGTCTCAGATCGAACCGCATTTTTTTATATGGGAAAGCTCATTGAAATCAATGACACAGACACCTTGTTTACAAAACCCGGACTAAAGCAGACAGAAGACTATATTACCGGAAGATTCGGTTAAGGAGAAAACTTGTGACAGGCCATTTGCAAAGAGAAATAGAAAAGATAAAGAAAGAAATCCTGTCCCTGGGGGCATTGGTGGAAGACCGATTTAAAAAAGCAGTTTCCTCCATACGGACAGAAGACCTTGTTCTGGCTCAACAAATCATTGATACGGATTTTGAGGTGGATGAACTGGAAATCGAAATCGAAGAAGAATGCTTGAAAATTCTTGCACTGTATCAGCCAGTGGCAACAGACCTGCGTGTTCTTGTGGCCATCATTAAAATAAACAATGACCTTGAGAGAATCGCAGATTATGCTGTTAATATTGCAAAAAGATTTAAAACCTCTTCTGAAAATCCCAACAAGTTCAGGTATGATTATACTGCCATGGGAGAACAGACAGCTAAAATGCTCAGGATGAGCCTTGATTCCCTGGTGAGAATGGATGCGGACATGGCATATGAGGTCAGAGACATGGATGCTGATGTAAATATCATGAGAAATGAAGCCTATGACTCAATGAAACAAGACATACAAAAACATCCGGATATGGTAGGTGAGATCATAAACATGTACCTGATTTCAAGGCATTTGGAACGGATTGGGGATCATACGACCAATATTGCAGAAGAGGTCATCTATTTGATTGAGGGAGAAATTGTACGACATACCTGAATCATAGGATTTCTCAATATTTTTTGTAATTGTTTAACCCGTTAAAAAAGTTATCCCCAAAGCCCTGTCTGATGGATATTTGCAGGAGATTAAGCGTTTAGCCTCGAAACAAATATCCATCAGACAGGGCGGCTTCAAGCGTAAGAGCTGAATAATTACTATTTTTTATTTATTGAACTGATGATGTATAATAAAGAGAAAAATGATATTGTGTTTATAAAATTGATTAAAACAGTGTTCTGCCTTCATTAAAAAGGAAAACCAAAATGTTAAAAGATACCATTTTAATCGTGGATGATGAAGAAGATATCGTCGAGTTGATTAAATATAACCTGAAAAATGAAGGATATGCCATATTGACGGCACTCACTGGTGAACAGGCCATAAAAGAGGCCAGACAATCACGGCCTGACCTCATTGTTCTCGACTTGATGCTGCCAGGGATTGATGGCCTTGAGGTCACCAGACATCTTAAAAATAATGACAAAACCAATCACATACCCATCGTTATGCTAACAGCAAAAGGGGAAGAATCTGATATCGTTATCGGGCTTGAAATGGGTGCCAATGACTATATCTCAAAACCCTTCAGTCCCAAGGTCCTGATTGCCAGAATCAGAGCCATACTGCGCCGTCGGAAAAAAGATATAGACCAGACACGGGACAGGATCAATCAGGAAGGGAATCTGTTTGTTGACAGGGCAAAACATCTTGTTACCATTGAAGGAAAGGCCCTGGACCTGACATTTTCTGAATTTGAACTGCTATCCTTCCTTTTAAACAAAAAGGGCTGGGTATTCACAAGAAAACAGATTGTTGATGCAATCCATGGTGAAGGGTATTCGGTAACGGAAAGAAGTATAGATGTTATGATTGTAGGGTTGAGAAAAAAATTAAAAAAATATTCGTCCGCCATTGAAACTGTCAGAGGCATCGGCTACAGGTTTAAAGAATAAAGATGAAAACAAAAAAGAAACTGATCTGGCAAATTTTTCCATCGTTCATTATAATTACCGTTCTTTCGCTTTCAGCGATTACCTCTTATTCAACCAGTTATTTTAAAAAGTTTTTTTTAATAAATTCAGAAAAAGAGCTTACAATCAGGGCAAAACTCCTGCGAAAAACTTTTTCCGACATTTTGAAAAATGTGCCGGGTCAATCCCACCAGATTGATATTCATTGTAAAAATATAGGGAAGATAGCCGACAATAGGGTAACCGTAATTCTGCCTTCCGGTGTTGTTGTGGGGGATTCCTTTGCTGATATTAAAATCATGGAAAACCATATGAAACGGCCAGAAATCAGTGAAGCTCTGAAAAAAAACAAAGGTGTTTCCATCCGGTACAGTGTAACTTTGGATAAGACCATGATGTATATTGCATTACCTGTGATGGATGACACAGGGGTTGTGGCAGTTGTTAGAACATCGGTGTCTGTTTCTGCCATTGATAATGAAATTAAGATGATAAGAAACAATATTCTTTTCGCTCTGCTGATTACAATTCTTGTTGCTGCCCTTACAAGTCTATATGTTTCGAGAAGAATCAGCCGCCCGGTTGAAGAGATGCAAAAAGGCACTGTAGAGTTTGCCAAGGGGAATCTGAATACAAGGATTGCCATTCCCGAGACAGAAGAATTGTCTGAACTCGCAATCACCATGAATCAGATGGCTGAAAATCTTGATGAGAAAATCATGGACTTTAAAACGCGAAGCATGGAATTAGAGGCGATCCACTCAAGTATGCTGGAAGGTGTCATTGCCATCGATAAAAATGAAAGAATTATTACAATCAATGATGCGGCCGTAAAAATTTTCGGTTTTTCCGCATCCCAATTAAAATCCCGCTATATTCTTGAGATTGCAAGGCATTTTGAACTTCAAAAATTTATTCAAAAGGCTTTAAAAACCCATGAACCCGTGGAAGATGATATTGTGATTGCTGGAGATGATGAGTTAATTTTAAATATCCATTCAACCGCGCTTTATGATTCAAGGAACAGGCGCATAGGGACCCTGATCATCTTTCATGATATCACCAGAATCAGGCGGCTTGAAACCATGCACAAAGAGTTTGCTGCCAATGTGTCCCATGAACTAAAGACGCCCCTTACCACCATAAAAGGCTTTGTTGAAACCCTCCAGCAGATGATGGCCGCCAATGGGATCAAAGAAAGTGAAGCGTTTTTAAAAATTATTGAAAAAAATGTAAACCGGATGATCGATCTGATCAATGACCTTTTAGCCCTTTCAAAACTTGAACGCCTTCAGGGTGGGAATATTCAACTTGAAGAATATAGTATGAACGCATTGATCCAGACCGCTGTTCAAAACTGCAGCAGTAATATTAAGAAAAAAAATATGTCTGTGAGCATCGAATATCCTGAAGATATTACCGCCATGGTTGATCCGAGTTTAATGGAACAGGCCATTATCAACCTTCTGGATAATGCAATTAAATACAGTCCAGAGGGCAAGTCTATAACGATCACTGTCACAAAACTGGGGTCATATATTGAAATGAGGATACAAGACAATGGCAACGGCATTAAAAAAGAACATCTGACCAAGATCTTCAATAGATTTTATCGGGTAGATCGTGGCAGAAGCCGCAATGAAGGCGGTACAGGCCTTGGCCTGGCCATTGTGAAACATATTATCCAGTATCATAATGGTAAAATTGATGTTACCAGTACAAAAGGCAGCGGCAGCTGTTTTAAAATCAGTTTACCTGTCTGATGCTACAAACCTTTGAACTCTATTTTTTTCAGAACATCGGCAGAAAAAATTAGACAAAGGTTTAGCCACTTTTGGGCAAGTTTTTGAGGTGGCAAAAAAGTGATTATAGTGTATGAAAACAGCCTATTTTACGACCTTCTCGGGGTGGGTACTGGCATTTCAAGCCATGAGTGAAAAATAGTTATAAGGGGGATTAAAAAAACAATCCCCCAGTATTTTTAACAATCTCACGTGCACTTGTATATCCCAGAGGAAAAACTCTATTATCATCCTTGATTTTTTCAGATGCAATATACTCACGCAAACGATCCACAACTTTATCAAGAATTGTCCATGGTTGGTTTTTTGTTGCTTTGAATGTTTTTTTGCCCGGCTGAACTGGGCATTGAAATTATTATACAACTTTTCAACAAGGTTTCGAAATTTATTTTTTCTGATTTGCATGGGGAGAATATTTGAAATAGATATTTTTTATTAGAATATCCGGCACCCAAAGTTTGGTTAATTAAGCTTAAATCGTATCGGAATCATCACCCAGGTTTCGGTGGCCTGGCCATTGTTTTTTCGAGGGATGAATTTCCATTTTTTTACAGTTCTCATAGCCTGACGATCAAGGATGGCATACCCCGCCGATTTATGAATTTTTATCTGTGAAATCTGTCCGTCAATCGATATGAGCACTTTCAATTCAACCAGCCCTTCATACCCTCTTTTCCTGGCCTTTTCAGGGTATTTGGGCAAAGGATTACTTTTAAACTCAGGGTCGGTAATTTTTAAAATTTCAATTGATTTTTTTAAAGGTATGTTGACTGTTGTAAATTGTTTATGGGCCTTTACTTCTTGGGCAGGTTGTATATCGTTCAGGGGCTTGTCTGATTCTAACACTGTTTCTATTTCCGGCATTGGATCAGGTGTTGGTTCAGGTGTTGGTTCCGGCGTTGGATCGTGACGTCCATCCGGCGTTTCTGCTAAAGGTATTGCTTCAAGTGACGTCGTGACGGCCGGGACTTTCTTTTTTTGTTTCGAAACTTTTATGGTAGAGCTTGGCGACTTTTTTTTTATTTTTGGTGGTTCCATCGCCTGTCTTGGTTTATTCACTGCTTGTGGCAACGCCTTTTTCTTTTTTTTAGGCAGGACCTTTTCTTTAATTGGTGGAGGTGGCTTGACCGATTCCAAAACAGTATACCCCATTGTAATCGTAACTGATTTTATCTGGAGCCTGTCCTCTTCAGACTTTTTGATTAACAGGGATGGCAAGAATGCAAAAATCATTAAATGGAGGAATACGGCAATCAGCAATGCCAGAAAAACTCTTATCGGGGAGCTTAAAATCAATTCTTATTTTATCCTGGAATTCTTGATGTCACCCTGAAATTGGGCCTGAAGAGAAATTTGAGACAACCCTGCCATCTTTATCTGATCAAGGACAAGAAAAAGATGCTGATAGGAAATATCTTTATGGGCAAATAAGAGAACCCCGGAATCTTTCCGGGCCTGGGCTTTTTCTTTGAGACTGGATGCAAGATCTTCAAGGGCCACCTGTTTTTTGTTCACAAAGATCTGGTTATCCGCCTTGACCGTTACAGACAATACAAGGGTTTTATCTGGTTTGGCAAGGGATGAAATCGGCAATTTGACCGGCATGCCATGATGGACAGACATGGACAGCATGGAATAGATAAAGACAACCAATAGTAAAAAAATAATGTCCATTAAGGGCAATAGTTCGATCCTTGCTTTCTTGACAGGCGGCAGATTAAGCTTCATGGTCGTCCCCGGGGCATGAGAGTCTTCTGTCCTGATCAATCTCAAAACTGGTGGTATATTTTTCTATGATCTGGGCAGCGCGTTGGATACGGGTGTTAAAATAATTATACGGAAAGACGGTCATGATGGCTATGGCAAGACCTGAGGCAGTTGTGATCAGGGCTTTGGCAATCCCGCCCGTGACCGCCTGTGGGTTGTCAATTCCTGATGTGCCCAGCATATCAAAGGTCTCAATAATCCCCACAACCGTTCCCAATATACCCAACAGCGGAGCAATGGTGATGATGGTATCTAATATGTTCATAAACCGCTGCATAGAAAAAATCTCATCTGCGGCTGCAAGTTCCATGGCCTTTATGGGAGAATACTGCCTGTGCATAACCCCGCTTAACAATATCCGGGCAATATAGCTTTTTGAACCGGCCGTCACTCGTTGAACCCCCTCCCAATCCTCTTTGAGACAGAGGTCAAACACCTGTTCCACCACCTTTCTATTCCGTTTCATTCCCACCCCGATCCAGAATAGGGATCGCTCCAGGATAACCGTAAGAGAAATGATAGAACATAACAAAAGCGGAAACATCAACACGCCGCCACTATAAAATATTTTTTCCATATGATTTTTTCTCCTTGTTTTTTATCTATCCTTGATTTTTATCTATCCTTTTTTTTTGTCTGGATAAAAAGACAGCCGGTCTGTCAGTTATCGGATGTTTCATCATCAGGACATCCGTGTGGTATACCTGCTGGATGATTTCTTTTGTCATTACCTTTTCCGACGTTCCTTGAGCAAATACAGTCCGGGATTCGGCATCTATCATGACCAGGGTATCAGAATATTCACTTGCCAGGTTCAAGTCGTGAAGGACAATCACAACACTGATGTTCAAGTGTTCTTTCAGGGTGTGAATCAAATCCAGAATCTGCTTTTGGTGCCCGATATCCAGGTGAGAAGTGGGTTCGTCAAGCAACAAAAGCATGGGTTCCTGGACCAGTGCCCTTGCAATGGAGACCAATTGTCTTTCTCCGCCGCTGATCTGGTTGAACGGCAAATCTTTTAATCCAAGGGTATCGGTGAGTTCCAGATATTTATCTACCATATCACGGTCTTTTTGGGTTTCAAAAAATTGAAACGACTTGAAAAACGGAAGTCTTCCCATCATGACATATTCTTCAACCGTCATATGGGCTGCCTGCTCAAACTGCATGACCACCGCCATTTTCCGAGACAGATCTTTCAGCGGGATATCCTGCGTGTTCCGGTCCTGCAAGAGGATCTTTCCGCCCATGGGGTCTATGGCACCGGCAATGGTTTTTAAGAGTGTGGTTTTCCCTGAGCCATTGGGGCCAAGAATACTGACTATTTCTGCACGGCCTGCATTAAAATTGATATTGTTCAGGATTTTGGCCCGGTTGTATCCGATGCAAAGGCCGTTTAACTCCAATATTGTTTCACTCATAGTCTCACCTGCTTTTTGCCCAGAACATAAATAAATACAATCCCTCCGATGATGCCGGTGATCACGCCCACTGGAAGTTCCAGGGGAGATATGATGATCCGGGCAAACAGATCACACAAGATGAGAAACACAGCCCCTCCCAGAAAGGAACTGATGACCAGTATCCGATAATCTGCACCAATCACCATTCGCATGAAGTGCGGTACAATCAGACCCACAAACATGATAATACCGGCAACGGAAACACTTAAGCCCGTAAGCATGGATGCGGTGATAAAAAGGATTTTTTTGGTTCGAGTTGTATTAACGCCCAGAAAGGCAGCCTGTTCTTCTCCAAGAGCCAGTGCATTCAGATTATGGCAATGAAAAAGAGAAATGATAAGTCCCAATACAGCCCCCACGCTCACAATGGTGATCAATGTCAGGTCCGGCTCATCTAAGGATCCCATGATCCAGAAAACGATATTATGAAGGTCATCACTTTTGGAAACCGCCATCAACAGCATGACAAGAGATGAAGATACAAAGCTGATCATCACCCCGGTCAAAAGCATGGTGTTCGGTTTTAAAGCGCCGCTTTCAAGGCTTAACACATAGACGACAAAAATCACCAGCCCTGCGCCCATGAATCCGGAAAGCGGATAGGCCACAACCCCTATCTTTGCATGGAGACCGAAAACAATGGTCAGACAGACTCCCAAAGAGGCCCCCCCGGAAATCCCCAGGGTATACGGCTCAACAAGGGGATTTCGAAACATACCCTGGAGCAGAGTACCGGCCAGTCCGAGAGAACCGCCCACGGCAATGGCAACAATGATCCGGGGCAGACGGACACCTGTTAAAATATGGTAGGAGGCCGTCCCTTTCTGGTTCAAGACAATATCGATTATATCGGTTATAGGAATCTGACTGCTGCCAATGGCCAGTGCCAGAAAACTGACCAATATTAAAGACACGACCAGGAGGATTAACACGATAAGCCATTGTCTGATTTTTTTATCCATCACAAGTTTTTCCCCTTAATCGGATGAATCAGATGAAAAAACTCCAGCAACCCTTTTGAAAATTGTTCCGGCGTCGGACTGCAGACCATATCAGGGTCCAATATATGGATCTCATTGTTTTTTACCGCTTTTAAAAATGTAAACCGCTGCCAGGATGATTTTTCATTTGTCCCGGCCTTTTTGGATGATCCCATGGTGGCAATAAAGATAACATCCGGATCCTGTTCCAATACCTTTTCTCTGCTGTAAACCCCTTCGTTTGCTTGTGAGGCAACATTAATCCCCCCGGCAAATTCGATGTATTCATTAATAAAGGTATCCTTTGCTGCTGTTTTGAGCGGCTTGAGACCGATTTGAATAAAGACCCTTCTTTTTGGGGTGGCCAGAGCCTTTGTTTTGATCCGGCTGACGTTTTTCCGGGCTTGATTGACTACTTCAAGAGCCTCTTCATGCTTTTCAATCAGATTGCCAAGATCGATCAATCGTTGACAGATATCATCAAATGTCCTGGGCGTTGGCAACCGCATGACGCTTAAGCCCTGTTTTCTTAACGCATCGATCTGTTTCTGACGGGTCAGGGCATTGGCCAGTACCAGGTCCGGTTCCAGGCTGATGATCTTTTCAACATTCATCTGCATGACCGTGCCAATGATCTGTTTGGGTTCAGAGTCCTCGGGAAGCTTGCAATAACTGGTTACGGCCACCAATTTGTCTTGGGCTTTTAGAAGATAAATCATGTCTGTAATAAAGGGCCCAAGGGACACAATTTTCCCCGGCACATGATCTGTAGCAAAAGAGGGACCCGGCACCAGGATGATCAGCACCAGGATGACCCCCTGCACCAGACTCAGCACCATATTCAGCAGTTGGCAGCATCTGTTTTGAAAATTTAACATATCATTTATTTGTTCCTGTAATGGGTACCGTTTAACAAGGCATTCAGTCCCATGATGATCACATGGGGCAGATCTTTTTGAACCATGGGTTTAAGTTCGTCCATATCACATCTGCATATATCTGTTGCAATATTCCGGGAAAATGCCTCAAACGAAGATAGATCTTTTATCAACCCCTTTTGATAATCATCACTTATGGATAAAGCCATTTGAAGAAAACCTGAATATTTGGGGTCCAGCAGAAGTTCTTCCACCTCCCCTGCGAACCGGGACTTACCCTGGGCGCAATCACAGTCTTTTTCTAAAGAAATCACCTCATATATGGAGATCCCTCTTTCTTTCAGGCGTAAAAAAATATTACGTTCCGCATCCAGGCTGTTTTGTTTTAAGACAGCCGCTTTAACACCCTCATACACCACACGGGCCATCATCTCCCCAAGTTTGGTATGGCCGCCGGTATGGTCCAGCAAAGGCCCGGTCCCTTCCAGCACAAGGACATTGTCCGTGCCAGTACCCGTTGCTCTGAAGGCTCCGTCGTCATAACTTGTCCTGATATCCATATCAAGCAGTGCGGCTGTTTTTGCCTCGGTGGCCGTGACAATGGCCCGGGTCATGGCACGTGGGGACAGCCTCATATTGGTCACAAGAATTATATTAATGGTTCCGGGTTCATAATAATGCCCCTTACTTTTGCCCATGCGCATGGCATTGGATTTAACCCCGGCCGTAACAAAAGCACCCACTTTAAGATCCTTGAACAGGGCTGTTTTGACTGCCAGGTTATCCATATTGGCCCCCGTGATCAACACACTGGTGTGGTCCGGGTTTTTATTCAATGCCGTGGCGATGCGCCTGCGGATGAAATCAATGCCGTGGCCATGATCAATCATCCAGTTCTGGGGCGGTGTATAGTGATTGACAATAGTTCGAATGCCTTCGCGCCTGCCCTCAAGAGTGGATACAATTGCCATGGGAGATTTCAAATCTATCACCAGACTCTTGTTTACAAAATCAAGGATATGGGTATCATCCACACGGATTGTTTCAATACATTCAAAGTCCGGGGAAATGGATTTTGAGGCAATGATTTTGGGTTCGAAAATCAAGTTTTCCTTGAGGGCAAATTGTTGCCCATATATCGAAGATGCCAGCCATTGAATAAAATATCCCGTATTGGTGGCTGCCCTGCAGGTCAGATCACAGGGAAAATAATAGATCCGTTTGTTTTTCACCGCATCCACATCTTTCCATCCCGGCTGGGTCAGGATCTGCTGTTCAATCTCATTGTCTTTCCCGCATCCATAAATAACCTGGGGATTAAAGTGCATCCACTCGTCTTTGGTAACCGATACAATAGCTCCCTTTTTATCAAAATCAGGGGGAATGCCCCCGGACATCCGAATCAAATCATTTTGAAACGAATCATTGCCCGGGCTCATCATCTGATCTCTTCCCATAAACCGCATCACCCTCAATTTCTGATCAGGCTCTATCCGGCTCAGTTTTTTGGTAATCAGATCGATTTGTTCATCAATTCCCGATCTAATCACCCGAGCCTGTTCCTGCTTATCAAATATCTTTCCCAATAAGGATATGGTATTGATCCCATCTAAAACAGAGGTAGTATTCAATTCAATGAGAAGGACATCTTTATCTTTAAAATACGTTTTAACCTCAGTGTGCAGACTGGAAATAAAGATAAGATCCGGATTCAATTCATTGATAGCTGTAACAGATGGCCCAAAAAAACCACCCACAATAGCCTTGCCGGATGCCCCTGGAAAATTGGAATGATAGGTTATGCCTTTTAGGGCATCCTGGACACCTAATTTAAAAATGATTTCCGAAATGGCGGGTACCAGTGAAACCACCCGGGAAGGACTTTGGCTTAAAACAAAGGGATCATTTTTGTCATCCACAAATTTGACTGAAAATGAAAAAGCACTACCCATTGGCAGATATAAGAATACGAGCACCAGCAAGACCATTTTGATTATTTTCAAGGTTTATCTCCCCAAAAGGTTAAAATGAATATGTCACCGAGGCATAATAAGACCGCCCGGCACCCGGATATTGTGACAATGTACCGGTTCCAGTCTGATCATAAAATGTCTCCACATAAGTTCCATAGGATTCATCAAACACATTATTAACCTGAACAGACACAGACCAGTTTTCTGATATTTCCTGTCTTGCCTTTAGGTCCAGGGTGTCATAGCCGGAAAGATATTGGGTTGGTTCCGTGTCTGTATCTGCCGCATAGATAGCAGGACGTTTGCCCGTATACCGGTATGTGGCAGTCAGATCCAGACCGAAATCAAACCAATAGGTCAGCCCGGCCTTGAAAAAATCCTTGGCCGTATATCTGGATTGTCGTTTGGCTCCGCCTGGTTTTTGTTCTTTTGCATCCGTATAGGTGTAATTAATCGAAAGGGTCATGTTTTGATAAGGCCCAACAATTGCTCCGGCTTCAAAACCGGATGCTTCATATGTTGAAAGATTTTCCGGACGATAAAAGAAACTGGCATCAGGGACCCATTCGATTTTATCTTCAATATCCCATGTAAAATAGCTCAAATTTAAAAATATTTTATTGTCGGCAAGGGACTGCTCAATCCCAATATCTGTATGACGGCCGGTTTCCGGCTTAAGGTCGGAATTCCCCTGGGCTCCCATTCCCCAGCCCCAGTTTTCATAGGGCCAGTACAAATCATTGGGGGTTGGGGCTTTAAAATGTTTGCCCGTATTGAATTTAATGGCTGTTGTCTCGAATGGATTAAACACAAAACCGAACCTGGGTAAAAGCTCTTCACCAAACTCCGAGTGTTTTTCATGCCGGATGCCGATACTACCTTTGATAAATTTGCAGGGCCGATACTGGAGTTCACTAAACAGCCCCGTACTATAAAGGTTAGCCGTGCCGGAAAGACTTGTGGTTGCATTACCGTAACCGTCTAAAGTGGTGGAGATATTCTCCCAGTCATAATCTTTATATTGCATACCCAAAAGGATAGTGGTTCCATCAAAGGGCTTAAGGGTTACGTTCCCTTCAAATCCCTGCACCTGATTGGATACCTTTGTCGTGCTTCCCGGAAGATTTCCCAGGGTAAAGGCACTATAATATCGCGAATAATTATTGCTGACCATATCGGTATAATCGGTTTGAAAATTATATGACAGCCAATCCAAGGGGACGTCTTCCATCTTTAAAATAAAGTGCTTGTCTTCTTCTTGGACAGTGTTGAGCAAACTGCCTGAATCGCCATTATATATAACCACACCATTTACAGAAAAAGGCTGGGTTCCCTCGGGTGGTTTGGGGCCGGGGCGACCGCTATCTCGATCAATATAATCACCATATAGGCTCAATTTAAAGGCGTTGCCTTTATCAAAGAGTAATTTTAAAGAGACGTCCTTGTTCCGGCCATCGGCATTATCCCTGAACCCATCCGTACCATAGGTATTGGCTGTCAGATAATACCCAAGGGTCTGGGTGACAAACATACCGTTTTGGAATCCGACCCCATAGGTCCCTTCTGATCCATATCCGGTATTAATGATTAAATCGGTTTGATCCTGTTCAGGGCTTTTGGTCAGAATATTCACGGTACCGCCCATGGCACCGGATCCATAAAGAACAGATCCAGATCCTTTGACAATTTCAATACGTTCAATATTACTGGCAGATATCTTGCTCAGATCAGCTGATCCCAGAGATGGTGAATTGATGGAAAGTCCGTTCACGAGCACCTGGGTTCCATCTGCGCCCATTCCCCGAATATGCAATTCCTGGCCAGCGCCTCCGTAATCACCACGGGTTCGCCAGTCAACACCAAGTTCGCCGCCTAAAAAATCTCCAATACTGGTGGCAGGGGATGCTTCAATGTCGATATCATCCACGGTAATAACTGAATTTGGAATATCTTTTCGTTGCTCTTCTGTCTTGGTTGCAGTGACAACCACTTCATCCATTGAAACAATTTTTTCAGCCCAAGCAATCGCCGAAAATAATAAAAGAAAAAAAATCAAGGTTAAATAGAATGTCTTTTTCATGTCTCCTCCGAAACATCAGCCCGGAGAATAAAAAAACCCCGGACCATTAAAATCGATCCAGGGTGTCCCTAATTTACTCAAGATCATGTATGTTTTTTTTGTCCGAAAAAACATGCAACTACAATTCAGGCAGGTTTTCTGACTCTCGGATCATCCTAATTACCGCGCCTTCCCGTAAAAACTTACAGTGGCATTGGTTGCGGTTTTCGTCCTCGATTACAGCGGCGGGCCCGTCCCTGTTTCACACAGGAGTTCCCTATTAAGCATTCATAGCACCTGAACTTAGTTTGTTTATTTAGAGCCGACCATCTTAAAAGTCAATAGATAATTTTATCGTTGAATGGGAATCTGATAAGCTTGTCAATCTTCCAATAGTTGAAACGATAATGATTGGGGCAAGCTTGAGGGTATTTTCGGTTTGACTGGAATATGTAATCAATGTTTTTATTTTTATCTCCATTAAGATTATTTTCAGATAACGGTTTTTGTGCCTAATTATGGATACTATCAAAATACATGCCAGTATAATTATTAAAAAAGCCTCTGCTATCCGGTTATAAAAAAACTCAACTTGACAAAACTATTCTTATTTCGTAAAAATATTTTACTATTTGTCAGTAGACAAAAAATAAAAGTGCAGTATTAATACATATTAAAAACAAAGCTACGAAAGCTTGCAATTTCTTATTTTAAGAGAAATTTTGCTTTTGTAGCTTTTTTTATTTTTGGAGACAGCAATGACTGAAAAAAAATATTTATTACCAGTGTTTATCCTGTTGTTCCTGGCTTTTTTAACATCGGTTTCCGTATCCCAGCCGTTGAGACAAATAATAGATGGCAACGATAGGGTTGTATCCATACCCATAAAAATTGACAGAATAATTTGCTCTGGGCCCGGATGTTTGAGATTGATCACCTATTTTGGTGCCCAGGATAGAGTTGTGGCAGTGGATGACATTGAGACAAGAACAAACAAATTTGATGCCCGGCCCTATTCTCTGGCAAATCCCCAATTTAAAAGCTTTCCTGTTTTTGGAGGGTTCCGGGGTAATGATGATCCCGAGAAAATTATAGGTTTAAAACAGTCTCCTCAGATAATTTTTAAAACATTTGCCACTATGGGGTATGATCCTGTTGAACTTGAGAGAAAGACAGAAATCCCGGTTGTTATTCTTGAATATGGGGATCTTCACAAAGGAAGAAAACAGTTTTTCAATTCATTAAAAGTCATCGGGCAGGTGCTGAACAAAGAATCAAGGGCCAGCGAACTGATTGATTTTTTTAACCGGCATATTCAGGATCTTGAAAGCAGGACCAGAGACATTGCGGATAAAAAAACATGTTTTGTCGGGGGAATTGCTTTTAAAGGCCCCCATGGCTTCCAATCCACAGAACCTTCTTATCCGCCTTTTAAATTTGTTAATGCAAACAACATCGCCGCAACCAAAGATATGGCAGGGAAAAACATCCGTAACAGCAATTTCTCCAAGGAAAAAATTCTTCAGCTTGATCCCAGTATCATGTTCCTTGATCTATCCACACTTCAAATGGGCGAAGGACAAGACGGTTTGCACGAACTTAAAAATGATCCTGTTTACCAGGGGTTGACCGCAGTTCAAGCAAATAAAGTATATGGGGTTCTTCCCTATAACTGGTACACACAAAATTTTGGATCTATTCTTGCCAATGCGTGGTATATCGGCAAAATTCTGTACCCGGAAAAATTTCTGGATATTACCCCGGAAAAAAAGGCGGATGAAATTTATGAGTTCCTGGTTTCAAAACCAGTGTTCAAGTCTATGAAATCATTGTTTAAAGACATTGTTTTTCAACCTTTAGAGTTAAATTAAAAGGGTATCCAAATGCATTTTGACCATGGTGAAATCTCTGCTGAATATTCAGGGTATATTCGAAAAAAAAATGTTTTTATACTCCTTGCTTTTATTATTTTGATTCTGGTTATGCTTATCAGCATCTGTCTTGGATCTGTCCAAATCGGGTTTGTTGACGTGATCAAAACCCTGTTGAAAAATACCGAATCCAGACAGTTTGACCTCATTATCTGGAATATCAGGCTGCCGCAAACGTTGACGGCTGTGGTTGCCGGTGCCGGCCTTGCAGGGGCCGGGGCGGTTATGCAGTCTGTTTTAAGAAATCCACTGGCATCTCCTTTTACCCTTGGAATTGCTCATGCAGCTGCATTTGGCGCTGCTTTTTCCGTCATGATTCTTGGTTCTGCAACCCTGACAAGTTCTTTAAATGATACTTTTAATATTTCAAACCGAATGGTTACGCTGCTGTCTGCTTTTTGCTTTTCCATGGCAACTGCTTTGCTGATCACATACATTGCAAAACTGAAAGGATCTTCTCCGGAAATCATGGTGCTGACAGGTGTGGCGTTAGGATCTGTCTTCATGGCCGGAACAATGTTTCTTCAATTTTTTGCAGATGATGTTCAATTAGCTGCCATGGTGTTCTGGACATTTGGAGATGTTGCCCGGGCAGACTGGGAAGATTTTTGGATAATTTTTGTGGCAATCGTCTGTATTCTGCTATATTTTCTGGCCAACACAAAAAATTATAACAGCATGGACATGGGAGATGAAACCGCAAAAGGCCTTGGTGTAAATTCCGATGCAGTGAGACTGACAGCAATGATGGCGTCATCCTGTGCCACTGCCGTTATTATCTCTTTTATCGGAATCATCGGTTTTGTGGGCCTTGTAGCACCCCATATCGTCAGGCGGGTGATCGGAGATGATCAACGGTTCCTTTTGCCGGCCACTATCATCGTGGGTGCACTCATATTACTGGTTGCCGATATTGTCGCAAGACTGATCCTTTTGCCCCATGTCCTGCCGGTTTCAATTTTCACCTCATTTCTTGGAGCACCCGTATTTCTCTATTTAATTCTCAAAGGAAACAAAAAATGATTCTTAAAGTAAATGATCTTGCATTTTGTTATAAAAGCCATGAGGCTCTCAAAAATATTAATTTTTCTATTCACCCAGGTGAGATAACCGTTATTTTAGGTCCTAATGGCGTAGGAAAAACAACGCTTCTTAAATGCTTGAATTCAATCCTTACACCCCAGAAAGGCACTGTGATGGTGAGCGATCAAAATATAAAGGAAATGACGGTCAAACAAATTGCCAGACAGATCAGCTATGTGGGGCAAAGAATTGATTCCTCAAGGATTACGGCCTTTGATGCCATCCTCATGGGAAGGCACCCGCACATCCGTTTTAAAACATGCGACAGTGATTTAAAAAAAGTGGATGCCATTATAAAAAAACTAAACCTGTCCCACCTGTGCTTGAAATACCTGGATCAAATGAGTGGCGGAGAGCTTCAAAAAGTCTCAATTGCAAGGGCTCTTGTTCAGCAGACAGGGATACTTCTGCTTGACGAACCCACAAGCAGCCTGGATCTTAAAAATCAAATTCATATCCTGGAGCTGATTAAAAATATTGTAATCGAGCACCAAATTTCAGCCGTCATGACCATGCATGATCTGAATGCTGCTCTGCGATATGCAGATAAATGTTTACTTTTAAAGGATAAAATAATTTATGGTGCAGGATTGGTCAAAGATATTTCTTCCAAAACCGTCCAGGATGTGTATGGGGTGAATGTTGATATTGTCTATTATAAAGGATTTCCAATCGTGGTTCCCATTGGAAATGAAAAGGCGGCATAACCGTTTTTAAAAATAATATCTCATGGAGAGTACGACCTTTGCAGTATTAATTTTTTCGCCGTATTCGGTTTTGCTTTCCCCTAAAAGGAATCCGGTTTTCAGATCAATCGTAAAATTTGTCACGGGCGTATAAGTAAGCTGGGGCGTGATGGAAGCACTTTTATCATCCATGTTATAAATAAAAGTGATTGCCGGGACAAAATATAAAATATCAAAGGGATCTTTCTGAGAAATCTTTAAATACAAATAATTTTTCATGGCAGCTTGCTGATTATAATGCGCAGCATAAGTCTTACTTTTCGAAATCAGGGTTTGACTGGATGTATTTATATACTGGTCAAACCCGTTTTCAATCAATGTAAGATATTGTTCATATTCCCAGTCTGTATATCCCTGCCCATTGCGATAGTATTCAAATATATAGGTTGTGTCCTGACTTGAAAGATACCGGATTCCCAACAGAAGATTGAATACGGTATCCTCTTGTTCACTGACATTTCCGGCAGCATCAATTATATATTGACGATAATCCTTGACCCAGGCTGCATCTCCGTGAACTTCAAATGACGGGGTAAGATTCTTAGAAAAATCAAACCCGACGCGGTTAGTTAAATTATCAGATATTGAAAACATGAGGTCCACATCTGTATCATAGGCTAAAACATAAACTTTGCCTCCCCAGATGAGTTCGTCTTTTGAACCAATCTCATGATTTAAGTCCCGGGTTACGGGCATGAAAATCGGCGTTACAGCCACTGTACGGACGATGCCTTCCATACTTTTTATGTAATCCGCGCTGACGGAATAATACCCTTCCAATGTTGCATCAGGATCATCAAGATCTTTTGGCCTGGCAAAAAAAGCAGACGGGCTGAATGCATAGCCTTTTCCCCATTTATGAACTTTTTTCCCGGCATCTATTGCCAGAGAAAAAGAAGGCTGAAAAGATACATACGCTTCTTCAGCCTTTCTTTGCGATTCAAAACTTTCATCGTCATTATAATAGAAAAGGCCGTTAAACCGACCGTACAATTTAATGCTGCCCTGCTGGTACTGGGCTTCAACTATTAAATCAAGATCAGTCTGCCAGGTTACATCTTCGTTTTTTTTATTCAAATATTTTTGTTTAAACAAAAGCGCATCCTGGTCAAGAAATCTTATAGTTTCTGTTGTTTCAATATCTGCATTGATCGAATATGGTTTTTTTTCAAGTTCCTCAATTTTGAAATCAAGGTTCAGGTCTGTCAATCCATTGTCCGTGTCCTGTGAAAACAAGGGCAATGGATTGAAAAAAACAATTGTAACCCAAATGGTAAAAACAAGGCAAACCAGTCTCATTATTACCGTAATCCCTCAATTTTGTCCATATAGTTCAAACTGAAAATTTCACTGGCCAGCTCTCGTTTTTTTACATTTGCAAAAACAATATAAGACTTATACCCCTTGTACAGCGGGCTGTCTGTTTCGATAATTGAAGGTCGGATGATCCCATCACCAAAATCTTTAACTTCCTTAAAATAAAGATTTTTTATTAACATACCTGATGCGGCATAGGCCTCGATTTTATATGGAAGAAATCGTTTTGAATCAATAAACATGGTCAGGGTTTCATAGGCCACATTTTTTAACTTTGCCCTTAAATAAAGGGTATACCCTTTATCTGTTGTTTCTATTTTTTCACAATTGTATTCACTGTTATAGTCTACCCGCATGATATCCGAGTTGTTAAACACCCCACCTGTAACAGATTGAAGACTTGTTATTCTAATGGGTTTTCCAACATTGGGAATATACAGCCACATATTTTCTCCGATACGCAGCGTACCTCGCCCCTTTTCACTGGCCGGAGAAAGAAATACTGATGCAATTTTTTCTTTACCTTTTTTCACAGAAAACATGACAAACTCTTTTTTGGTGCCATCCGGCTCTATATTTATCAGTTTCCTGTACATTTCAAAACTTTCAGGGTTCAGATTTCTGTCCACCTTCTTGAGTATTTCATTTCCATCCAGAGCAAACACCAGGGTAGAGTAAAACAGACCCAGCAAAACAATGACGATTATTTTTCTCATATGTGCCACCTTCATTAAATTATTCATTAAATTAAACATGCCCCAGTGCATCAACCGGTTCCATTCTCGATGCTTTATAAGCGGGTTGCAAACTGGCAAACACAGAGATCAGAAGAACAATGCAGGATACCCACAACAGCTCAGTTATATTCACTGTAGGCGCAAGCAACAGGTTGTCCTGGCGTCCAAAGGCAAAACTGATTTTATAAATATTCAATACAAAAATACCTGCCAGTCCAATAACATTACCGATAATTGTACTGATCAGTCCCAGCAAAAGCCCTTCTGCAAGAAAAAGACCCATGATTCGTGAAGGAGCGGTCCCGATTGCAGACATGGTCCCGATTTCCCTGACACGTTCATAAACAGACATCATCATCACGTTCAAAATACTGATGAGCACAATGGCAATCATAATAATTTTCATTGTAATGGTCATGAAATCAATCATTTTAGCGATATTGGAAAAAGGAGACAGCTTATCCCAGGTGTGAATTTCAAATTCCGGCATACCTTTTTTATTAATAAATTCTGCCAGTTTTGAAGATATGTCAGCATAGACTTTTCCAAGTTTATCAAAATCATGTAAGCGAATGGCCACTTCAATCATTTCAGGTTTATCCATACGCAATAGTTCCTGGGCATCTTTTATATGCATATACCCTTCTTTTCCCTGGGGACCAAGAATGCTCTCGATAATCCCGGCAACTTTGAAGTTCAACCCATTCACACTGCCGTCTTTATTGTTTGCAACCAATACGATGGCATCACCGATTTTCAACTTCATGCCCTTGGCCAGTTTATCCGGGATGATAACTTCCCCTTTATTGAGCAGCATCCCGGGTTCTCTTTTTTCATCAAATGTCATCCGGGTGGCTACATCCGGACAGACCAGCACCTCTTTTTCAGGGTTTATAGCATTTAACCGGATATTGGTGGTCTCGGTAAAATTACTCAGCATGGCATTGAGTTTAATCCTGGGAGCCCAGGCTTTTATTTCACTGTTGTTTGAAAGCAGGCCTTCAATTTTTTTATATCGCTTTGCATCCAAGGTGAGATGTAACGGCATGGTATCAATTGACGATACATATCCTCTTTTATGGATCTGCATCTGGGACAGATTAGAATCTGTAATCTGTCCGATCATCATGGTTTTAAAAGAACCGGCAAGACCGGAAAACAAAATTACCAGAACAATACCCAGGGTAATTAAAAGAGAGGTCAGCATTGTTCTTCGTTTGTATCTTAAAAGATTACGAAAAGCTATTGTAAATATTCGATACATATTCTTATCTCCTTTTGCCTAAGACAGTTTTCCGTCAACAAGGGTATGTGTGATTTCCGCCTCTTCCATAATACGCGGGTCATGGGTGGAAAATATAAAGGTGGTGCCAAACTTGTCTTTCATATCCCGCATCAGGCGAATCACATTAATGGAAGATGCCTTGTCAAGATTTGCAGTGGGTTCATCTGCCATAACAAGTTTGGGTTGGGTAACCAGGGCTCTTGCCACGGCGATTCTTTGTTTTTGCCCACCTGACAATTGATCGGGAAATTTATCTTTCTGATTCAGCATCCCCACGGAATCAAGAACTGAAAGAATCATTTCTTTTCTTTTCTCTACAGGTTCGTTCTTAATCATGACAAGGGGGTATTCGATGTTCTCATAAGCTGTCAAAACCGGAAAAAGGTTGAAAGACTGAAAAATAAACCCAACAACATCGCCCCTGAAGGCAGCGCGCTGTTTACGATCAAAACTGCCCACCTGTTTGCCGTCAACCAGAATTTGACCCGAAGACGGTTTATCCAGACACCCTATCATGTTTAACATGGTTGTCTTTCCGCTTCCGGAGGGGCCAACAAAAGAAACAAAAGCAGATTTTTCTATGGATAGATTAATATTGCTTAAAGCAGCAACCTCAACATCACCCGTCTTATATATCTTTGAAATGTTTTCGATTTGAACCAGAGCCATAACAGTCTCCTTTTAATATATTTTTATATGGAAAATCTTTTTTGAACAAAATAATCATTATTTAAAAAAATCCAACCTTTTTAAATAACCATTCAATAATTAAGTGCTGCTATACAATAGAATTGATCATATAAACCAACTCATCAATTCCAACTGTTTGGTCCAACTGTTTGGTCCAACTGTTTGGTAATGGCTGCGCAAAACCCGTAATTTTTATACCCGGCATTAATATTTAAGGGAAAACTATGATGGCCGTGTCACAAGCACGGGCACTTTGGATTTAAGCATAACACCGTTTGCTGTGCTTCCTAAAACTATTTCCTCAAATTTGTCATGCCCGTGTGTTCCCATGATAATCAGATCAAAATTATCCTGTTCAGCCACTTTTACAATTTGATCAACCGGGTTTCCTGTTTTAATGATAACTTTTTCTTCAGCCAGAGGACAGAACGGTATTTCTTCCAGTACTTTTTTGGATGTATGTCGAATCCTTTCTTGTATAATTTGTTTTGCATCCTCCATTGCTTCATTATTGAAATCATCTATTTGGTTTTTATCCATAGTGCCTGAAACATTGATGCCTGCACCAAATGAATATGATTCCAGCTTATCAGATATAACGTGGATGACCCAAACCTCTGCATTGAAACTGTTTCCTATGCTGCATGCGTAACGTGATGCAAACTTTGCTGTTTTGGAAATATCCGTCGCAAATAATATCTTTTTGATATCAGCTACCATGGAGAATTCCTTTCCTGTATGAGTCTTATCTTTATATGGCTGAGCAATAGAAAGTTCCGGATGTTCTTTTTTTAAATCAGATGTTCCAAAAATTTTATCAGTAAATTTCACGTACCATGCAGCGGACTGCACTTGAATAATATAGGCAATAGCTATTACCAGTGCAGCGTTTGCACCTTCCTGGCCAAAGGCATTAATGGCGATTGCCAGAGAAATAGACAAGTTTCTCATAACAGACCCGTATACAAGCGCAATGGCATCCCCTCTTGGTAAAAAGAATTTCCCGATAAGACTGCTTATAATAAAATTAAAGGTGTAGATAATAATCAACGGAACAAGTATGTATAAAAGCATACCAGGAGATGCAGCAATACCCTTTGCTTTTAATGCCATGGCAATAAACACAATTCCGACTACGCCCAGGGTTGAGAGTGCTGGAAATTTGGGACCGATATTTTGTCTAAATTCTTTTTGTCCGTATTTTTTTACCAGGCTCTGGCGGGTGATAAATCCTGCTGCCATAGGAATAAAAACAATAATTGCAATCTGCTGCATGATTTTAAAAAAATTAATTTCAATAGCCGATCCCATGAGAAATTTCACATAAAACGGTGTAGCAATTGATCCCAGTAAAAGGCCGATAATCATCATTTTTACAGCGGCTTCAAGATTTCCCTTTGCAAATCCTGTCCACGAAATGGCCATACCGCTTGTAGGGACCAAACCTACCAATAGAAGCCCCAAGGCCATATAAGGGGTGTCCTTAAAAAATATCAGCCCTATGAAATAAGCAAGAAACGGGACAATCCCAAAGTTAATGATCTGGGTTAAAATTTGTGCTTTACTATCACCTTTTTCAAGCACTTTTTGAAAATTTAGATTAACCATCATGGGGTAAACCATGAGAAAGGTAAAAGGGATGATAAATCCTTTTAAAAAACCTGCATTAAAAATGATTCCAAAGACAAATCCTGAAACCATTATTATAGGAATGGCAATGGTTAGATTTTTTGTTATTTTACCAAGAAAACTCCACATACTATACTCCCTTATTAATTTACATATGACTAGTTCAAATAGGATCTGGTTACACTTGGAAATAATTTTGAGTCCGTATGAGGAAGAAACTGCGCTTTTGTGAATTCTTCCATGAATCGGGTGTTACTTGAGAAATCAACATATGTCATTGAGTTTGATATTTGTATGGATTGTTGACGATATGTGTTTGAAAGCAGTGCCATGTAAGCACCTGCTATTGAACTATTGCCCATGTATTTGAATTTTCCCCTTTCAATATCGGGGAGAAGACCAATTGATATGGCTTTTTCGATATCAAGGTATTGCCCAAACCCACCGGTAATAATCATTTGGCTAACCATTGAAAAATTCATACCTATCTCTTCAAGAAGGACTGTAAAGCCTCCATAAACAGCCGCTTTGCTCAGCGTCAAGCTTTTGATATCTGATTCAGTAAATATAATATCCTCTTCAGTATCAATATTTTTTGCAAACTCAATGATGAACGCCAGCTCATTATTAAAAATTGTCATCCTTGGATGACTGCTGTCTATTCTGAATCGGCCGTCCTGGCCTAGAACGCCTTTCATATGCATTTCAGATAAAAGATCGATCATTCCGGACCCACAGATTCCCCGAGCCGTCTTACCTTCAATTGTTTCGTATTCAGGTTCAAAGGTTTCAGGATCAAGTAATATTTTTTCAACGGCTCCGGTTTCAGCCCGCATTCCCCATCTTATTCCCCCTCCTTCGAAAGCAGGTCCTGCTGAACATGCAGCGGTCATAAGAAATTCATTGTTTCCAAGTACTATTTCTCCGTTGGTACCCACGTCAATGAAAAGTGTCAGGTCATTCGTATTATGAAAACCTGTATAAAGAATACCCGATACGATATCTCCGCCTACATAACCGGCAGGTCCAGGCATAACAAAGACACCGGCATAATGTGCGGCTTTTAACCCAATATGCCCGGCCTTAATAATAGGAAATTCAGTAATGGTCGGAATATAGGGTTCCCTTCTGATATATCGGGCATCAATTCCCAGTAAAAGATGGACCATGGTTGTATTCCCGGATATGGTGATGTTTTCAATATTTTTATGAGTTTGGGCAAGAGATTCAAGCGCTCTCTGGGATAGATTGTTGATGGTTGAAAGTGCCATTTTTTGTAATTTTTTTATACCTTCCTTTTCGGAGCAGACAATACGATTGATTACGTCATCGCCGCAGGAAGCCTGGCTGTTGTGGCCGGATGCCGCACTGAGCACCTCTCCTGTTTGCATATCAACAATGTATACAACAATTGAAGTGGTCCCCAGATCTACTGCCATGCCAAGCGACCTGTCATCCTTGGAGACAGGACGGACGTCCACAATTTCCGATGAACATTTTTTTTGGAGCACCGAAACCGTCACTTTCCAATTGTCATCTCTTACAGCTTTGGCCAATTGTCTCATTACCCTGATCCCTGAACTCATTTTAGAGGTATCACATCCACCCTGCTTAAGATTTCGTTTCAATCTTTCAAGATCGCTGATAGTATCTTCCATTGTGGGAGGTTCAAGTTGGATGGTATATTTTTTTACCATAGGATCAATGTCTACCACAAGACCTGAAAGTTTTTTAGTAGCTTCTTCACCCATCCCGACAGTCTGAAGTTTTTTCTCCAAAGTCTCTTCTGGTATTTTAATAACAAGATTGTCTGTGACTTGTGTCTGGCAGGCAAGAACATATCCTTTTTTTTGTTCTTTATCGCTAAGCAAGGAGGTTTTGTTTTTTTCTATAGTCCCGGATTCAATAATTACCTTGCATTTCCCACAAGACCCCTTGCCGTTGCAGGATGCATTTACGTATAAATCTGCTTTTTTAGAAGCTTCAAGCAAGTTCGTACCTTTGGGTACACTTATCTTGACATCACCCGGTTGAAATACAATAGAGAATTCTTTTGACCGTATTTCATCCGGCTTGGATTCAAAGTCTTTTGTGGAGATAAAGTGAATGGGACAGGAAGAACGAAATTTACAATAAATATCCGGATCTCGACATACCAGACATTTGTCGCAAAGGTATATATTATGTTTCATACAAAGATAGCTGGTCTGGATTTCAGGGTGGTTGATGCAAGTGCCCATTTTCTTCTCCTAATATGTATTTTTTATACTTCCTATCTATTTTCTAAAGCTTCATTCAGATTTTTTTCAAGAACTGCTTCAGATTGGAGTCCTACCAGCCGTCTGACTTCCCGACCGTCCTGAAAGATGATCAAAGTAGGAATACTTTGCACCATATAATCAGTTGCAAGCGTTCTTTGTGTGTCGATGTCGATCTCCATGATGG
>JABGOU010000034.1:44375-44668 GCA_018645325.1 Desulfobacula sp. | reverse complement strand
TGCAGCTTCCGCTGTATCCCATTGCCAGGTAGAGGTTGATGAATAATCCTGTACGACTGACCATGTGTCTCCTGACTTAACTCTAAATTCATACTCGTAATCGCCAGTTCCTCCGACACCTACAGCCGTAAAATTAATCGCAGAACCTATAACTTGAGGACTTGAAAGATCTGAAATAAAAGTCACTCCAGTCAGAGGTTCAACAAAACCAAACTTCATATTCCCTACAGCTTCATATCTGGCTGTGGACCATGCCTTTCTCGTATATACGCCAACATAATATGTGCCTGCTG
>JABGOU010000034.1:0-44275 GCA_018645325.1 Desulfobacula sp. | reverse complement strand
CAGCTTCCGCTGTATCCCATTGCCAGGTAGAGGTTGATGAATAATCCTGTACGACTGACCATGTGTCTCCTGACTTACGTCTAAATTCATACTCGTAACCGCCAGTTCCTCCGACACCTACAGCCGTAAAATTAATCGCAGAACCTATAACTTGAGGGCTTGAAAGATCTGAAATAAAAGTCACTCCAGTCAGAGGTTCAACCAAACCAAACTGCATATTCCCCGCAGCTTCATATCTGGCTGTGGACCCTGCCTTTCTCGTATATACGCCAACATAATATGTACCTGTTGCAGCTTCCGCTGTATCCCATTGCCAGGTAGAGGTTGATGAATAATCCTGTACGACTGACCATGTGTCTCCTGACTTAACTCTAAATTCATACTCGTAATCGCCAGTTCCTCCGACACCTACAGCCGTAAAATTAATCGCAGAACCTATAACTTGAGGACTTGAAAGATCTGAAATAAAAGTCACTCCAGTCAGAGGTTCAACAAAACCAAACTTCATATTCCCTACAGCTTCATATCTGGCTGTGGACCCTTCATTTCTCGCATATACGCCAACATAATATGTGCCTGCTGCAGCTTCCGCTGTATCCCATTGCCAGGTAGAGGTTGATGAATAATCCTGTACGACTGACCATGTGTCTCCTGACTTAACTCTAAATTCATACTCGTAATCGCCAGTTCCTCCGACACCTACAGCCGTAAAATTAATTGCAGAACCTATAACTTGAGGACTTGAAAGATCTGAAATAAAAGTCACTCCAGTCAGAGGTTCAACAAAACCAAACTTCATATTCCCTACAGCTTCATATCTGGCTGTGGACCCTTCATTTCTCGCATATACGCCAACATAATATGTGCCTGCTGCAGCTTCCACTGTATCCCATTGCCAGGTAGAGGTTGATGAATAATCCTGTACGACTGACCATGTGTCTCCTGATTTAACTCTAAATTCATACTCGTAATCGCCAGTTCCTCCGACACCTACAGACGTAAAATTAATCGCAGAACCTATAACTTGAGGGCTTGAAAGATCTGAAATGAAAGTCACTCCAGTCAAAAATCCATCAGCTCGCTGAAGAAAAACCGGGGATATTAAATTAATTACAATAAAAAAAGTAAATATTAATTGGCATTTTTTCATACGGTGTGCTTCAAACTACAATATTTCCGATTTAATTTTCTCAATTACGCTTTTCATTCAAATTCTTCAACATTCAAAATTCTCTTGCTAAACGCTTTATTTCTGCAACATAGGTTTTAGCGTTAAAGTTAGAGACAATATTTTTTTGGGCTGTATCTCCTAACCTTTTTCTTAGATCTTCATAATTTATCAATTTTTGTAATTGTTTTGTGATTTCACAAGAATCGTTTAATTTTGTAACAAGACAGTTTATGCCATCATTTAACAAAAACTTATTCAACCTTTGTATATCTGAAACTATGGAAGGTACCCCCATAGGCTTTGTTCCCTTCCTTCTTGACCCCTACAGGGTAATCCCTGAAAAGTGTAGACTCGAATTGTCCCAGGCTACCACCCTTTCCATATTCTTCAGATTCTCCTTGCTCCGATTCTTCTTATCGGTGGATGTTTTTTCAAGGTCGGAAAACGTTAAATTTTTTTGTCGTGATTTAAATCCCATTTAGCACCCCTTGATTTATGCTTTTTGATTGTCTTTTTATAACACAAATGAAGCATATATTCAATGATTTTAATTAGTTATATTAAAAAACAACATCTTTTTTTCGATGAACAATTTCATTTTTGTAATAATTGATTGCCTTGCCGGCTGAGTTAATCAAAGGTCTTCAAGAGCTGTTGTTTCTTCCTGGAGGCCGCCTGAAAGCTTTGCATCTTTCCAAAGGTAAGAACTCCATGTAAGAAAGAGGCGCTGTAAGTTTTCTATTGAAGCAATTTCTTTCTTCATCCCCTAAAAATCTTAACGTTATCCATATCATACACACCACGCGTATCAATTATCAAAGATGAATGCTCTTTAATCAACGACCAGTCAAACTTATCATGATCAGTGGCAATAATAGCACAATCAAACCTTTTTAAAGAATCTTCTGACAAATTTATACTTGTTAAATCAAATTTATATTTTCGCATTTTTTTAAAGGCAGGTACGTGTGGATCAGAATACGCAATTTCAGCCCCCATGCCTTGAAGGATTTTCAATAGTTCGGCGCTTGGCGACTCCCTCATATCATCTACATTCTTTTTATATGCTATTCCTAAAACCAAAATCTTGGATCCGCTAATTGCCTTACCTTTTACATTTAATGCTTCCATTACTTTTGTGATCACATATTTGGGCATTGACACGTTGACTTCACCGGCAAGTTCTATGAACTTTGTGGATATGCCATATTCACGCGCTTTCCATGTTAAATAAAACGGATCAATGGGAATACAATGCCCGCCAAGGCCCGGGCCTGGATAAAACGGCATAAATCCAAACGGTTTGGTAGATGCCGCCCTGATCACCTCAAAAATATCAACTCCCATTTTTTCAGCAACAAGTTTGAGTTCGTTAACCAGTGCAATATTAACTGCGCGAAAAGTATTTTCAAGAATTTTGCTCATTTCTGCTGCCTGGGTGGAACTTACTTCAATTATTTCTTCAATTACCTTTCCGTATAAAGCCTTGCCTACTTCAAAGCATGAGTGAGTTGTACCTCCACATACCTTGGGGATGGATTGGGTCGTATATTTAGGATTGTTCGGATCTTCCCTTTCAGGAGAATAAATAAGAAAAAAGTCTTTGCCGATTGTTAGCCCTTGTTGTTCGATTCGAGGCCTCAACTCTTCTTCTGTTGTCCCGGGATAAGTTGTACTTTCAAGGGATAGCACCTGACCTTTTTTCAACCAGGGCAACACAGACTCAAGAGAACTGAGTACAAATGTAAGATCTGGCTCTCTATGACTGTTCAAGGGGGTTGGAACGCATAAAATAATAGCATCCACTTCAGAAATTCTTACAAAATCAGTGGTAGGAATAAAGTCTCCTTTGTCAAAAGCGGCTTTCAAATCGGCTATATCCACATGCTCAATATAGGATTCACCCCTTGAGATATATTCAATTTTTGAATTATCAATATCAAATCCAATAACTTTATATCTTTGCGAGATGTACGCTTTTGAAAGAGGTAGTCCCACATAGCCAAGCCCTATGATTCCTATGATTGCTGAATGATTTTCCAGCTTACTGATTAAATCCTGTTTAATCAGGTTTTTTTCGACTAACATTCTACCGATCCTTTATCGCAAGAGTATCTCAATTTTTAATATATTAATTTCCAATAACTTTAATAATACGTTCTGAGGCATTTCCATCCCAAAACTTTGGTCGCTGCCCTGTTTTCCAAGCATTACCCATTATTTTTTTGAATGACTCAAGGATTTTTTCTTTTGATGTCCCCATGAGTTCATTTGTGCCTTGTGTAACCGTAATCGGGCGTTCTGTATTGTTTCTGATGGTAAGGCACGGGATACTCAAGGCGGTTGTTTCTTCCTGGAGGCCACCGGAATCTGTTAACGCTACTCGTGCATCTTTCCAGAGGTTTAAAAACTCCATGTAAGAAAGGGGTTCAGTCAGTTTTATATTGGCTCCCGGCTTTATGCCAAAGGCTTCCATGTTTTTTCGGGTTCTGGGATGAATGGGGAAAATCAGGGGTAAGGTTTCAGAAATAGTGGTCAAGGTTTCAAAAATGGTTTCAAGGTTTTCTTTATCGTCTACGTTTGAAGGACGATGAAGTGTAACCACGCCGTATTGAGTGTGTGATTGTTTAAATTGACTTGTCGGAAAACAGGTGGTGTCCATTTTTTTAAGCTTTTCCAATTGATAAAAAAGATTATCAATCATGACATGGCCTACAAAATGTAAGCTTTCCTTTGATTTTCCTTCTTTTAGAAGATTTGTCATGCCCTGCTCTTCTGTTACAAAGAACATGTCAGAGATGGAATCTGTTACCATGCGGTTTATCTCTTCGGGCATTGAAAGGTCAAAGCTTCGGAGGCCTGCTTCTACATGGGCCACTTTTATGTGCATTTTTTTAGCTACGATTGAGCAGGCAAGGGTTGAGTTTACATCTCCCACTACTATGACAAGATCTGGTCTGTCTTTTTCACAGATCTCTTCAAACCCGGTCATGATTTTTGCGGTCTGTTGGGCATGAGTTCCGCCACCTGCACCCAGGTGATAATCAGGTTGTCGTATGCCAAGTTCTTCAAAAAATATATCGCTCATGTTTTTATCGTAGTGCTGGCCTGTGTGGACAACTTTATAGTTGATCCGGCTTTGATTATCAAATGCCCTGGCAATGGGGGCGATTTTCATGAAATTGGGTCTTGCACCTGCTATTAGAAAAATTTTCATAAAAGTTTAGAGGCTTTCCTTATCATTATTTATCAGGGTATTTATATTTATCAGGGTCAGATATTTATCAGGGTCAGACCCTAATAAATGTTTGTTATTAAAGAAAATTTGTTAAAATTTGGGGTGTTTTTTGCTCTTAGCCGCCGCTTTTTGGGGTCAAAAACAGCATTTTAAGAATTTTGTTCCGCAGATTTTTTCTGATGGTCTCAGATGGTTTGCTTTGAGGGTTTTCTTCATTTTGTCCAGTTGATGATCGTCAGATCTGGAATTCTCTTAAAAGCTTAAGAAAATTCAAGCCCTTTCCAGGAATTTAAGATATTTCTCTCTGCTCATTTCAATCACACGCATATTATTTTTGATAACGAATATTGGTACTTCTTTATATTTGGGTATTATCACAGGTCTGACAGCCCCAGGGTATCGGTAAATAAGATGATCTCCTTTTGTTCGAACATACACACATCCAGCCATTTCAAAAATTTTGATCTGCACTTGATAATGAGTCGGTTTAATTTTCACTATACAGGCACTTCAATAGGAGTAAATCCAACCAACTCTTTGCGCACACTCAATATGTCAGCATTTATTTCCTCTAACCCGCAATCTTCAATAAACTGCTCAAATGTTCCCACCTTTTTTGTCTCTTCGATGTTGATGAGTATAGCCTCCATGAGATTTTTCTTTGCCTGAGAAACATCCTCACCGCAAGAGGCAATATCTAATTCAGGACAATACGAAACATACATATTACCCTCTTTCCATATTTCTTCTGTTATCCGAATTTTCATCTTATCCTCCAAGCCTCTAAATAATTCATACGACTATCATACACTTAGCTGGTACAAAAATCAATTTGGAAAATTTGGGGGTCTGACCCTGATAAGTGGTTGTTTTCAATGGATAATGGTTACAATCTGGGGTGTTTTTTGCTCTTAGCCGCCGCTTTTTGGGGTCAAAAACAGCATTTTAAGAATTTTATAAAGCCCTGGTATTAATTCCTCACCGGTTTTTGCTGTTCAAAGATCCCACATGTGACCTTCAGGGTGTCCGATAGGTTATTTTTGCCATTATCAGGCAGCATTTTCTTTTGATCGAATTGTCAAAATGAGTCCAAGGGAATTTAACAGTTTGTTCAGGCTTGAAAGATTTGGGTTGCCTTTTTCCGATAACATTCTATACAGCGTTTCCCTATTAAGATCTGTTTCTTTGGCAACAAGCGAGATCCCCCTTGCTTTTGCCACGTCCCTCAGAGCAAGCATAAATACTTCCTGGGACTCCTCCTTAAGGGCTTCATTTAAATATTCTGTGGCATATCCTGAGTCCTTCAATCTCTCCAGAAGTCCTTCCTGATAATTTGCAATAGCCATCATTCTCCTCCTGTATGATTCTGCCAAAAGGTATGTGCTTTTTTAATATCTTTTTTCTGGCTGCTTTTATCACCGGCACAGAGCAAAAAAACTATGTTGATTCCTTCTAACCCATAATAGATTCTGTATCCTGGGCCGAAATCAATCCTTAATTCATATACGCCCTTTCCAACACTTTTGGCATCCCCAAAGTTACCGAGTCTGATTCTAGCGATTCTTACATCAGTTTTAATCTGGGCCTGGACATCGCTTAAGGAATCAAACCATTCTCTAAAATGGTTTCTGCCGTCATGAGTGACATATTCGTAAATAATTCGCTCTGTCGTTTCCATTTGATTGAAAAGTAGCTTTAAAGCTACAAAATGTCAAGGTTTTTCTTACAAACCACCTAATACCACCTAATTTCGGGTCTGCATTTGGGGTCAAAAACAGCATTGTAAGAATTTTGTAGGGGTGTTTTACTTATGTATGCTGCGTAGGAATGTATGTCTTTTTGCCATGCTACTTGATGGGGTAGACTTATGTATCTCGGAATTATAAAATTTGCCATCTCGTTTATATGTATATTGTGTTACAATTTTATTAAAATTTCTATTACCGCAAAAGCTGCAAATTTTCATTTTTAACCTCTTTCATATGGATTTTTAAATTTAGGAGGACCCGGTATATACACTGTGATAATGACTAAGCTATTTTCATTTAAACCACATACTACATGAACCGGTTTCCCGCTGTTGGTAAATCCAACTATCAAACAACTTTCACCCCTTCCTATGTCTTTATATTCTCCAAAACTCTGCCTGTTAGCATAGCTTCTTCAACATCTATAATTGATAAATTGTCATTCTGTCTCTCAATATCTTATCATTTTCAGGGTCTGACCCAATTCTCCAATATCAATCCCGGCACACGTTCAAACTCCTTGATATTATTTGTTACCAGCGTCAACCCGGATGCTCTTGCATGCCCGGCAATCATCATATCATACGGTCCAATGGGTTTGCCTATACTATATAATGAAGCCCGAATCTGTCCGAAATGATATGCTGGTTTGTTGTCAAAGGGCAATACTTCAAGTCGAGCAACCATTGCTTCAATATCTGATAAATTCTGTTCCACCTGCTTTGAATGTTCCGCACCAAAAATCAGTTCTCCCAAAGTCACGCTGGAAATGCACATCTGACCTCTGTGCTGTTTAAAACGCCTTTTCACTTGCTGTGGGCGATTTTTCATAGTGTAGATTACAATATTTGTATCCAGCAGATACTTCAGCATTATAATGTTTCCCGAAGCTGATCCTCCGGCTGCCTGCGCGTTGTCATAAAATCGCTGGAAACTCCTGGCGCATCAAACCATTCATCCCAGGATTGATCAACTGGTGCAATAATGCGCTTGTTTCCAATGGCAATAATATCAACATCCTTTACTGATTCTGGAAAAGCAACATCTTTAGGTAGTCGAACAGCTTGACTTCGGTTGCTTTTGAAAATTTTTGTTTGCACACTTTTCATTATGATATCTCCAGAAAAAAGTTTGTCTGTTTCTTAACATTATAAAGCTAACTTGGGATATGTCAAGTGGATATCCCTGTTAGCGGATTAGCAGGGTCTGACCCAGATAAGTGTTTGTTATTAAAGAAAAATTGTTAAAATTTGGGGTGTTTTTTGCTCTTAGCCGCCGCTTTTTGGGGTCAAAAACAGCATTTTAAGCCACAGATTTTCTCAGATCAGGGCAGATTGTTTAAATCCTGCCGATCATATCCAGTTTTCTACCTGCAAATCTTCTATTCTCTTGAAGTGTTTGTCATTGTTGGTCACCAGCCGCATTTTATTATTTATTGCAATCGATGCAATAAATAAATCTGAGTCGTTGATAATTTTTCCTTCTTTTTTTAAATCAGCCTTAATCTTACCAAAAATTTTACCACATTCAGTATCTAAATAAAGTATGTTAAGCTCAGAAGTGAATTCATTTAGAAGTTCTATGTTTTTAATCACTTGTGACGAATAATAAGCGCCAAAATAGAGTTCGGCGACTGTAATAGAAGATATATAAATTTCATCATTAGCTATGCTGTTTATTTTATTCCGTATATTCGGAATAGCATCGTTCAGCCAATATATAATGATGTCTGTATCAAGCAGATAACTCATGGTTTAGTTACTGATTCTGATCGAATATTTTTATCCCGATCGGCATAAATTTCCTTTATGATTGTATCCGCATCTCTTTTATCCTGCCACTTCCCGCAAAATCGTGTCAAATCTTTTTTACCAGGTTCATCCTCATATAATAACACAACCTTAATCTTTGAATTCTTCATAACATTCAGTTCTTGTAAAATTTTTTTTGGGAGTAAAAGCACTCCATTTTTTGATATATTAGTTGTATATTCGACTGCTTTCATACGTTATTACTCCCTGTTTGATTATATCTGTAACAGTGTAACCATAAACTTAAATTTCTGCAAATCCTTTTTCTATTATCAGGCAGGGTCTGACCCTGATAAGTGTTTGTTTTCGAAGGATAATCGTTACATTTTAGGGTGTTTTTTCCTCTTAGCCGCCGCTTTTCGGGGTCAAAAACAGCATTTTAAGCCGCAGATTTTCTCAATGGGCTTAAAATCTTTATCATTCAGATTTCGGGAAGTGCCAGTTTTCAATCTTCAGCCTTAAAAACTGTTTAAAATCATCAATGTTCCGTGTTACCAGTATCAAACCATTCACCACTGATATTGCCGCAATCTGTCCATCAACAAATGAGGGGGTTAAGCCTTTTGATGATAATCTGGCACGTTCCCCTGCATGCCACTCTGCTGCCCTGTCATCATAAGGAAGTATAAGCATCGTGCGCTTGACAACGTCGTTAAGAAATGAAGCAATAATTTCACGTTTACGGGATCGGGCAAGGCGCTGACAACCAAATTGGAGTTCATGCCAAACCGGCGCAGCAGTGACTATTTCGTGCTGACATTTTTCAAGCATATTCATGACCAATTTATCAGGGATTGTTTTCACTGCCTCTGAAAGTACGTTTGTATCGATGAGATATTTCATCATCTTAACTGGACTTCTCTTCCAGAAGACAGGTCTCGAAGCCCGTTGAAATCCCTGTCAGAAATCTCAACCCCTTCATCCTCAGTCTTTCGCCGAAATTCCAAAATGGTATTCCAAAAACCCGAATATTTGCGGCTGAGCCGTTCATATTCTTGAATCGACAGCAATACTGCAACTGGTTTTCCTCGTCTGGTCAACTCGATATATGGCCCCTTTTCGACATAATGAATAATGGCGGGAAGTCTGTTTTTTGCTTCAGCTATGGAAAATTGCTTTTGCATTATTATCACCTCCTTGATACTTTATGTTTTTATCCATTATAGCCATCTTTATAGCCATAATCAAGATGTTTTATAACGGGGTCTGACCCTAATAAGTGTTTGTTATTAAAGAAAATTTGTTACAATTCCCGGCTCTTTCCTTCTTTGTATTCTTTAAGCGCCTGTTTTGCCATTTTTTTCATCGGCCCAGGATGCTTTGAATACAATTCCTCCCATTTCTGTTCACTGCGAAGTTCATATGCAAAAGTTCTTAACATTTCTAAAGCTTGATTTCGATGTGTTACACTTATACTTTCCAAAATCTCAACTGTTGTTAATGATTCAGGGGACATTGGTGTTGCAGCTTCCATATTGGTTACCTCCTTAATAACGGGTCTGACCTGATAAGTCGGATTTAATGTTATGATTCATACATAAGGTTTTTATTTTATCGATATTTTTTTTAAATATTATATGCATTCCATCTTCCTGTATAGGCTTTAACTCGTTTCTGTGTATTTCCTACAGTTCCAGTTAATCTTTAATTAACTATTTTAATTTATTTGCTCATAATAGTCAAACACCGGGTCTGGACTACTAACTGTTTTTCAGGGTCTGACCCTACTAAGTGTTTGTTATTAAAGAAAACTTGTTAAAATTTTGGGTGTTTTTTGCTCTTAGCCGCCGCTTTTTGGGGTCAAAAAGTAGGTTTTAAAGATTTTTGCCTGGGGGCAGCGGCTTTCTTATTGTAATTGTTGATGGGTACAGTATTTATTTTATGCAAATGGATTTATTATTTTAAGACTGTTTTCAAGAAGAAACCCATCCTGCATGTCTTCAGATATTAAATACTCCGCATCACAATCCAAAGCGCTGGCTGCCACGATGCTATCCCAAAAAGAGAAGCTGTTATTAGTGCGTATTTTTGAAGCTTTTACAAGTATGTCTTGTGATAACTCAAAAACTGTATATTTCCGGTAGAGAGATGCTACCAAATTTTGGATTTCAATTTCTGAAAAACCCACTTTTTTTATCAGATTCACACACATCTCATTGATTATCTGGGTGCTGATAACAATTTCACATTCTTTGATAATAACTCTTGCTATTTCATTTTTTTTTGCATTTTGACTCTGGATAAATGCATAAAGCCATATATTTGTATCTAGTGTTTGAACGAAAACTCACCCATCTACTGCGTTGCTGCAAAAGTTTGAAATCCTCATGTACAGGAGTACACTCCGGTTTCAAACTTTCTTGCGCCTTGTATATGGGCAATTTTTCGCCCAAACACGGGTTTCCGTTCAGGCACTATCTATGAAGTATGTTGCTTCAGGCTGTATATTAAAAGCGCTCATAGATTTCTTTTCTCAAAAAAGGTGAGAAACCCTTTGATCTTATAGGATTTAACAACAACTTATTGATTATATCGGTCTGCTTGGCCTTTTGTTCACTTATAATAATAACTTTTACATTGCCGTTGGTTCTTTGTTTAAATTTTTCAGGAATACGAATAAATCCGTTTTTGATTTTCGCCTTAAATTCAATGGCTTCCATGATGCGACTCCTTAAAATAATACTTAATTGATCTTTATTATAAGTTATAAATTTAATAAGGACAACTTTTTTGTCATGGCCTGCGCATTTGGCCGGGTCTGACCCTGATAAGTGTTTGTTTTTATGGGAAAATTGTTAAAATTTGGGGTGTTTTTTGCTCTTAGCCGCCGCTTTTTGGGGTCAAAAACAGCATTGTAAGAATTAAATAAATCCCTGCCGACTGATGTAGAGCATCACCTGCTGGGCAGCCTCATCCGGTGTCAGGCTTGTGGTGTCGATGTTGAGTTCCGGGTTGGACGGATCTTCATAAGGGTCATCCACGCCTGTAAAGCCTTTTAAAAGACCGGCCCTTGCTTTGGCATACATGCCTTTCCTATCCCTTTTTTCACATTCTGTTATGGGTGTGGAAACATGGATTTCAAAAAATCCTCCATGGGCTTCAATGGATTCTCTGATCCGGGTTCGTGTTTTTTCATAGGGTGCGATGGGGGCGCAGATGGCTATGCCTCGGTTTTTTGTTATTTCTGCTGCGACAAAACCGATTCTTTTTACATTGATATCCCGGTGTTCCTTTGAAAAATTGAGTTCTGAAGAAAGGTTTCTCCTGACAATATCCCCGTCAAGAAGGGTGACGGGTCTTGTCCCGATTTCAAGAAATTTTGAATAAAGGATATTGGCAATGGTGGACTTGCCGGCTCCGGACAGTCCTGTGCAGAATATAGTAAGCCCCTGTTTTAAAGGCGGGGGATAGGATTTTTGCAGTTCATGGATGACTTCCGGAAATGTAGCCCAGTCCGGCACTCGTTTGCCGGTCCGGATTCTTTTCTGGATATCTGTTCCTGTAAAAGAAATCGTGTCTGTATCTTCTGGAACCTTGCTTGCAATTTTGTATTCATCTTCAAAGGGAAGATAGACCATTTCTTCAAATGTGACGATATCTACCCCGATTTCTTTGTGGGCATTGGCGGCAAGTTTTATGGCTTCATCATATTTATAAAAGGGTTTATTGCTGCTGCCATTGCCCGGGGAGGCATGATCGTGGCCAATGACAAAATGGGTGCAGCCAAAATTTTTACCGATGATCATGTGGAGGATAGCTTCCCTTGGGCCAGCCATTCTCATGGCCAGGGGCAGCAGGTTTAACACATATGAGTCAGGGGGATAGTGAGCTGATACTTTCTGGTAACAGCGCATGCGGGTGAAATGATCAAAGTCGCCTGGTTTTGTAACGCCTGCTATGGGCAAAAGAAGAAGGTTGGCGTGAGCTTTCTGCATGGCCTGGATGGTCATTTCAAACTGGGGCCTGTGGATGGGCTGCCGGGTCTGGAACCCTACAATGCGTTTCCATCCCAGTTTGGAGAACGTTTTCCGGACTTCAAGCGGAGTGTTTCTGATCTGTTTGAAATCAGGATGAATGGGAAGACTTAAGGCTTGAACGTCACCGCCAATGTAGCATTTGCCTGATTTGCTGTAAAGGTAGTCAACACCGGGGTGGGTTTTGTCCTGGGTACCATAAATTGCCAGGGCTTCTTTTTCCATGTCCAAAGTCCAGATATCTTCAATATTCATGATCCCTAAAAGAAAACCTTCCGGATCTCTTAAGGTGACGGACTGTCCTGTTTCAAGGGTGGAGGCCAGACTTTGAGAGATATCCAGGCAGATGGGAACAGGCCAGAGTTCTCCGGATTCAAGGCGCATGCGGTCCAGGACAGATTCATAATCAATTTGTTTCATGAATCCTTTTAAAGGAGAGAAAACGCCCGTTGTCAGCAACTCAAAGTCACAGATCTGCCGGTCATTTAAAATGACATCCGGCAAGGAGGCGCTTAAATTTTTCAGCAGACTATGCTGCTCTTCGTCTACAAGGAGATCAACGAGTGTGTTATCTTTGTCTGGCATGGTTTCCTTAATCAGTTTAGTCAGGGTCTGACCCTGATAAGTGTGACCCCGATAAGAGTTTGTTTTTATGGGAAAATCGTTCCAAATGACTGCGTTTTCACTTCTTAGAACCTACTTTTCGGGGTCAAAAACAGCATTTTAAGAATTTTGTTTTAGGAATCAGGCTTGCATTATTATCGTTGAGGAATAAGCCTTCAGCTTCTCGCAGTCAATGCCTTTTCTTGTTTTACCCTTTCGTATAGCCAGACCTTGATCAAGGCCCCTCGGTCCACACCTATGGTAGCTCGGATGCCATCGATTTCACTAACCAGCTCTTCCGCCATATCGATTGTGATACGTACCTTTTTACCGTGCCGAACAATTTTGGCTTTGGAGATGTCAATCAAATCATGAATATCCTCACCATCATTGAATCGCCGGTCAAATTCTTCCGTGCTTTTTGCTATTTTCTTTTTAACCATAAAGATTTGCCTCCTGCTTTCTGGCGCGTCTAACTGATATAATTCGCAGGGCACTCCCGCGCCACGTAAAAATTGCCGTCCATAGTTTTTTATCAAGCTTAGCTATCAAAATACTCCTGTTTTAAAGTGGATAGGAACTCTGGATTTCGACACGGTTGCAATCGTCCCACAAGGCCCTGGCTGTATCAAAATCAATGCCGTGTTTGGTTTGGTTACTGCGGCTTTTCTCATTATCCCATTCAAATGTTATGTCTGAATTATACATATATTACACAAAATTGCAACAAAATTTCTGTTTTTCGTTTTTCAGGGTCTGACCCTGATAAGTGTTTGTTATTAAAGTAAAATTATTAAAATTTGGGGTGTTTTTTGCTCTTAGCCGCCGGTTTTTGGGGTCAAAAAGCGGGTTTTAAGGGAAAAAATGAGATTTTGTTTTGGAATCGGCCCAGAATCATCATTATCATCTGATTAATTCAGGATGATTTTCATGTAGCCAAGTCAAAACATCTTCTTTTAATTCGCTGCAAAATTCGATGAGTTCATCTGCGTCTTGTTAGAATTAACAACAGCCAGTGGCAGTCCGACATAACCCAGGCCAATTACAGCAAGTTTCATATCATCAATTTTTAACATTTTTTCTTAAATTTCTCTTAAAAGTCTTCTAATTTGTCCAGCCAGGTAGAAAGGAATTGAAAAAAGCTTGTATTCAACGGATTCACCTCCGGGTAATTTGTGTGAATCCTTTAAAATATTTGGTTTTGCAAGATTAATCCGGACAGCCAGCCTAACTTTTTTATCTTTTATGAATTGATGCAGTGATTTTAAACGTCCTGTCTTACCTGCTTTAACTTCAACCGGTATGATTTGAACTCCTAAAGAAATAACATAGTCAACTTCGGCTGAGGAATTTTTTGCTTCTCTAACCCAGTAGAATAGTTCAGGCTTTTTATAGAACTCATCCAAATAAAGGAGGTGCTGACCTACAAACTGCTCACACAGACTCCCGGAATTAGCCATCATTAAATCATCAACATGTTCAATATCAATCATACTCATTCCACAGGCAGTCGCCATTAGTCCAACATCAAGAAAAATGAGTTTAAATTTTTTTTCATTTACCTGGGAGCCTAAAGGCACACCATTACATGCACTATGCTTAACACAATATGTAATTTTAGCCAGTTCAAGCAGATGCAGGGATTTGGCGATGCTTTGAGCTCTATCATGCCTGTCAATATTCACATATTTAAACTTTTCCCCTACAATAAGAGGAACTTTCTTAAACAGATTAAGGATACGCAAATGATTAACTCTTGATGCATATTTATTAAAATCGTCTGCATATGTTTCCAGAATGGATGCTTTTACGATTTCGGATTCGTGAAAAGATCCTTTTTCTAAATATGCCTGAACTGCCTCCGGCATACCTCCAATGATTAAATATGTTTTAAAAAGAGCCACAAGCTGAGAATGAACAGGATCAGGAAAGTCTTCTGATATAGAATAATTTTCTATATACTCAACCAGCATTGTTTTGCCGCTTGCTGTTAAAAATTCTTCAAATGTCATGGGGCCAAGATGCAGATACTCAATTCTCCCAACCGGCATAGAGAACGTATGATCTTCCAGAATAAATTCGAGCAGGGAACCGGCTGCAATTATATGCATGTCAGGCAAATCTTCATAAAAATATCTCAGTTTTGCAAATACTTCCGGTGCAGCCTGTATTTCGTCTAAAAAAAGAAGGGTATTTTCAATATCAATTATTTTATTAAATCTAAGTTCTAATAGTTTAATAATTTGCTCCGGTGATCCGGAAAACAAAGATTTTATCTCATGGTCACTTTCAAAATTAATTTCAATATAATCTGAAAAATTTTGTTCAGCAAACATAGATACAAGATATGACTTTCCTACCTGTCTTGCACCTCTTATTACAAGCGGTTTTCTTCTTGGCCTTGTTTTCCATTCCACAAGGTAATCTATTGCTGATCTATGCATCATTTAATTGTTATAATTATTTTATTGATTTTTTACAAGGTTGTTTTGTCAGGCTGTGTGTTTTTTTCCAAGGTATTATTTTGAGGGTCTGACCCTGATAAGTGTTTGTTATTAAAGAAAAATTGTTAAAATTTGGGGTGTTTTTTGCTCTTAGCCGCCGCTTTTTGGGGTCAAAAACAGCATTGTAAGAATTTTGTTGGACTCTGGTTTTTTTATGGGAAATGGCGATAAATATCTTTACGGTGCAACGCTTTTTCCAGAATAATAGCATCACCTTCAATTTTTAGACCTATCCTGTAAGATCCGAATCGAACCTTAAAACACAAGGGGTAACCTTTCATCTGTTCTATGGCACCCAATTGATGTATTGACCCGGCCTGGGGAAGTTCCTTAAATACGAAACGTTCCATTTTGACTCTGTGTGGAGAAGGAATTTGAGAAAGTTCTTTTAAAAATTTCTTTCTGTATTTTACTTTCACGCTTCTTTAACCAGTTGCCTATAATATGCCTGGGCATCGGTTAATTCTAACAAATCAGAGTCTGTGTTCTCTTTCATTAAGTGAAACAGTGCGTGGTCTTCAAGTAATAGTTCCATTTTTTCAAAAACATCAATGGGAATCTGAACTGCTACTTTCCGATTATTCTCATCAACAATATATTGTTTATTGATCAGTTCCATTTTAATCACTCACACCCTTTGTCCTCATGTAGATGTAAAACTTCTTAATTTTTATCATGTGCGTATTGTAATAATCCTACACCATAAAGTCAAACGATACTGTTTAAGGTGGGGTCAAAAACAGCATTGTAAGCATTTTTATCTTATATCGCTTTCCAGATTTATCCAGGTTCTGTTCGATACCGATCGATCCAGAATCAATTAAGTGTCGCTCTCTGCAATCAACAAGTGATAAGAACCATTTTTTGCAGCGCCTGAAAAAGCGATCACTTTTTTTTGCTTTAAATCTGTGATATCCCGTTTAGCTGTTCTTTCTGACACCTTCCAGTGTCCTGCAATATCCTTAGCTGATACAATGGCATTTCTTTGAATCTGATGAATAAACCAATTAGCAGTACTGCTTTTTTTTATTTTTGATATAAAAATCTCTAAGAATATACTTTTTTTCTGTGGGCAATCCGGATAATGGTTATTAATAACAAATTTCCTTCTTTCAGATAGATAATCCGAAAGTTTCCTGCTCTTTTGCGAAATTTACCTTTGTGCCTGCCTTTTAGCGGTTTATCCTTTTGAAACTGGCCTTTTTGCAGCGTGATTATTTTTTTTGCAACCAAGGCTCTATCTTTATCCGGCAAAGCCAAAAATTCTTTTTCTGCTTCAGGTTCAAATCCAATTTTATACATCAATGCCTGCTCTGGCAAAGACTACTTCAAGGGGGATAACTTCGGTCTCACCTTTTTTCAAGGCATCAATTCTTTTGTCAGCCACCATTTCATCCAGTTCATCAAAATAAGCGTCTATTGCTTTTTCAATTAGATTTGTCCTTGTCTTTTCCAGTTCCCTGGCATAGTTGTCCAGAGAATTCAGCATCTCTTTTTCGAGTCTTATATTAATTGCAGGTTTCATTTGCTTCCCTTTTAAAGTTTTCTTGTGCTGTGTTGACAAATGTAGTGCAAAATCTTATTTTTGTCAAGTATCTTAATGACGGGGTCTGACCCTGATAAGAGTTTGTTTTCGAAGGATAATCGTTACATTTTGGGGTGTTTTTTCCTCTTAGCCGCCGCTTTTCGGGGTCAAAAACAAGGTTTTAAGATAGCTCTGGAATCAATTCCATATTGTCCTTATTCGGGGCAAAGGATGGATATTTTATTTTTCTGACCCCGCCATTAAACAACAGGCATAAAGCGGGATATTGACAAAATCATCATCCCGGGTAAAATTTCTCGGCGAGGTGCGATATATTCTTTTGGGATGGTATTTGCCGGCGTAGCTTCTTAAGCTTTTAATATTTCTATTTAAGCCGCTTTTAACTTCCAGAGGGAAAATAGCATTATGGTGCTGCAGGATAAAATCAACCTCTGCGTCGCTTTTTGAGGTCCAATAATGAAGATCTCTGACACCGCAGGCTACAAGCTCGGAAGCCACATAATTTTCTATAAATGCACCATTATATTCTGAAAAAAGTTTGCTGGATTTAACAATGATGTCAGATGTGATATTGAGCATAGCGCCCAATAATCCTGAATCAAGAAGGTATACTTTAAATTTTGTATAATCCGCATAACCGGACAGCGGTAATTTAGGTGTACCGATATGATAAACGGTATTAATCAAACCGGCCTTTTTGAGCCAGACGATCGTTTGCTCAAATGCGGATGCTCTGGCATTTTTACGCGCCAGGCTGTACTTGAATTTCTTATTTTCCTTTGCCAGCTGACGGGGTATGGAATGCCAGAATTCAGATGTTTTGATTGCTTGTGACCTGTCTGAATACTTTGAAAAATCCCTGGAATAGGCCTCTAATATTTCATTTTGAATTTTCCGCGCCAAAACAATGTCACGGCTTCTTCTGTATTCTTTAAGGACTTCGGGCATTCCACCAAGATAGAGATATATTTTAAGATGTGACAATAAATTTTCATGTATGATGTCAAGCAAAGGTTCATTATCTTTTTTTGATTGTAATTTATCCGCCAGAAGTTCTTCACCAAAAGCGATCAAATATTCATTAAAAGACATGGGATAGAGCATCATAAAGTTCACTTTGCCAACAGGAAAGCTGTTATCTTTAGCAACGCTGACCCCTAATAATGAACCGGCTGCTATGATATGATACTCAGGCGCCTGTTCGTGGAAATACTTTAAGCTTGTTAAAACTTCCGGAACTGCCTGGATTTCATCAAAAAAAATCAAGGTGTCCTGACTTAATATTTTTTTCCCTGAATACAGGCTTAAATTTTCAATAATATTTTCAGGGTTTAACTTCTTTTTAAATAACTCCCCTAAACCTGAATCCTGTTCAAAATTGAATTTGAAGAAATTAGCATATTCTTTATTTCCAAATACCTCCACAAGATAGGTCTTGCCGACTTGACGCGCACCCTGAAGCAGTAATGGCTTACGGGTTTGATTTTTTTTCCATAGCAATAATTTATTATAAATTTTTCGTTTCAGGGTTTATCTCCAAAATTTCGTCATTATCATCATTAATTATGTGCTATTTTTTGTCATTCTCTTTGATATCTATACCATAAAAAACGCTATCAGTATAGTGTTAAAGTGGGGTCTGACCCTGTTAAATGTTTGTTATTAAAGAAAAATTGTTAAAATTTGGGGTGTTTTTTGCTCTTAGCCGCCGCTTTTCGGGGTCAAAAAGTTGAGTTTAAGGTGACTGTGGAACAATGATCCGGGGTCAGGCTTTCATTGTTAATGATTTTTGGTTATAGAACAAGTGTGCTTATGGTATAGGATCAGGAATTCAAATTTAAATGAATTTTAATCGCATTATTCATATTATTTATCAGCTCATGGTTCAAACAGCCGATGGATTTTATCAATCTTGCTTTATCCAAGGTGCGAATCTGGTCAGTCTTTGCTTTTGAATCCTTTTCCAGGCCCGTAATTTTTTTAGGCAGATAAACCTCAAAGGGATAAATTTTAATCAAATTTTTTGAAGTAAGGGGAATTATGGTAATAGTTCCAGAATATTTATTGCCGATATCATTGGAGACAACAACAACAGGCCTTGTTTTTGCAATTTCATGGCCTACTACAGGATCAAGCGCTGCCAGGAAAATTTCTCCGCGTTTAATATCCATCCCAGTTCTCAATATCAATGGATTCAAACTCTTTTGTTATTTGAAGGCCTTCTTTGGAAGTTGCCTCATACCCCTCTTTAAGAAGCGCTTCCATTTTCTTTTCTTTTAATTGCATGATTCTTAATTTAATAGCTTCTGCAATAAACTGGCTTCTTTTTCTGGGTGCGGAAAATTGATTGAGTTCCTCATTAATGGAAGAAGGCAGTGTAATGTTCAATCTTATCATTTCAGTACTCATTGTCTAACCCCCTTGTATTAATTGATGTGTTTTATTATACACACTCAAAAACACATTGTCAATATGCAGGGTCTGACCCTGATAAGTGTTTGTTATTAAAGAAAAATTGTTACAATTTGGGGTGTTTTTTCCTCTTAGCTGCCGCTTTTTGGGGTCAAAAAGCGGGTTTTAAAAATTTTTGTCCAATTTTTTGTTTATCCAATATTGATTCATAAAGACTGGCAACTTTTTCAAGGGTTTCTTTATCATCGCCTGAAACTGGTTTTATAATTTTACTCAGGGTGTGTTCTTTATCACCTGGATTTATACGTTCCGGCGAATATCCCACATGAAAGTCCTCTTTCCATTTTAAACCCGAGGCTTTTTCTAAAATCGGCACACAGACTTCTTGTGTAACTTCCGGGTATACACTTGATTCAAAAATAACAATGGTATTTTTTTTCATGTTTTGTCCAATGGTTTCACAGGCACTTTCAACAGCTCTCAGATCAGACTTTTTTGCATCATCTATGGGCGTTGGAACTGCAACAATAATAAAATCAGCCTTTGAAATCATTGAGGCATCTTTTGTGGGGAAAAAACGGACTGCATCTCTAAAATCATCATAGGAGACTTCACCTGTCGGATCATTCATTGCCATGCAGTTGGAAATAATTTTTTCTTTTAAATCAAATCCGATTGTATGATGTTTTTTTGCAAAATGAACTGCCAGGGGCAGCCCAACATATCCCAGACCTATTACAGCTACCTTTGTATCGCTATTAAGCATATAATTCCCTATTATTGGGGTCTGTCCCAGTTAAGCTTTTGTCCTGGAATAAAATCATGTTTTTTTTGCGACCAAAAGCGTTCTGCCGATGGTCCCTATGATTCGTTTGTCCTGCATCTTTTGTACCTGGTTCCCCGTCAGACGTTCGGAAGACAGGGGGCATTCTATGCGAAGAATTGTTTTCCATCCCGTTTGGGATAAAAGCCTGTGGTAATCGAATATTGTTATGGATTTATCTGGTTTTTCCTCTACAGCCGGAGTGGATTCAAAATTGCGCCAGTCAGCGTTGAGAAAGGCCAGGATTGTTGTTGGTTTTGTATTTTTATGGGCCAGGGTGAAATAGTCTTTAAAAAATTGCATGTAGTCTTTTCTTGTGTATGAGGATATGGAGGGGATGTCCTTATCTGCTTTTTGTTCGTATTCCTTTTTTTTCTTTGTGTAATAGGGTGGATCAAAAAAGATCAGGTCTGGTTTTTTTGTCACGGGCCATGTTTCTTTTTTAGGGTCCCAGTGATGGTGCTCTATCTCAGGTCGATCTTCCCGGGATGCCAGATCAAAGGCCTGACATTTTCGTTCAAAGAGAAGGCAGGTGTCCGGGACTACGCCGCCGCCGGCCATGGGGTCAAGGATAAGATCGCCGGGTTTTGTATAATAGTACAAAGTGTGGGCGATCAGCTGGGCAGGGATACGGCCTGGCCAGTCATCTCCAAAGCGTTCATCACATTCGTTAAAATTCCACTGATCCCAGGTGCGAAGGCCCCATCCAAGTTCTTTGAATTTTTCCTGATCCGTTTTCTTCTGCAATCTTATGGCCCAGGCAAGGGCAAGGTCCATTTGGAAATGGGAGGCTATATATTCCATGTTATGGCCTCTGGAGAGCAAATTACCAATATTGCCAAAATTTGCATTATTGGTAATTTGAGAAATTCTCTGTTGATTTATTCCCACCCTTTCTGAAATTTTTCCCTGGGTCCATCCAAGAAGGCTTAAGCGAATGATAATGCTGTTTCTGTTTGTTTTCTGCCGGGCACGGATATCTGAAATCCAGATGTTGATGGTTTGCCGGGTAACACCTAATTTTTCTGATAGTGCATCTTCAGTATATTTGCATTCAGGATCTTTTGCTGCAATGTCCCGGGCAACCTGCTTTTTATCGTTTGCCGTTAATCGATCGCCATGGACTGTGTTGCATCGGGCTGATTCAAGGAGAAGAGGTATTTTGTTTTTCTTGTAATCAAGGGGGTGGTCTTTCCATTCAATGAATGGGATCTCTTTGAATCCTTTTTCTATAAATGCTTCACAGCGGTGGTTGCCGTCCAGGATTATAAAGGCTTTAGTTGATTTATTGCCATTGGCATCCGGGTAGTTGAAGACCCTTTGTATCTTGATCGGGGGAAACTGGACGTTGATGGAAAGGGATTCAGCGTATGCACTGATGGTTTGCCGGCTTTTGGCGGCTCTGGGGTAAATGGCTGGGTCCCAGGTCAAATCTTTGATTTTTATCATGGAAAAATTCATTCAGGAGTCAGGTTTTCTTTATTGTCGTTATCAGGGGGAAAGTTTTCCAAAGGCTCATAAACATTATTTCTAAGGTAATTATCCAGGTCAATCATCTGTTGAAAATCCAGGGCTACAAATTGTACCTGTTTTAGTTTAACCTTCATTGAACCGCTTAAAAATGAGGGAACAGTTGTGATTTCCTTTTCTGAAACGGTTTTAAAGGAAATATTACCCACAAAGTATCCCAGATTGCTCAAACAGATTGTTTTCTCCTCAAGGGGTTCTTCAATGGAATTATCACCGCCAGTATCTGTATATTTGAATGCAAGTCCTCCCATGCTGATATCGGTTATAGGACCAATTATGCGCGAAGTGGGATTTATAGATGCATAAGAACCTTTTACTGCTTTGTATCTCTTGTTTTTTCTTCTTTCAATTCCTTTTTTCCTGTTCATAATCATAATTCCCCCTGACTTATAGAGATCTGTGAATAGGGTACTCTTTTGCCCAGTTTCCCCGGAAGGTAAAAAAATAAGAGTAACTATTCAGTTCTTATGCTTGACTGCGCCCTGTCTGATGGATATTTTGTTTCGATGCTATTCGCTTAACCTCCTGCAAATATCCATCAGACAGTGCTTTTTAGATAACCTCTTTTAACGGGCTGAACAATTACAAATAACATTTTATACGAGGTCTCTAAATTTATAATTTGAATGGCCGTATTTCGCATTTAATAAATATCGTCATTAAGTATCAAAAATAATTGAGGCGATGAAAATCCTGATTTTTTATTGGGTAGTTTTTTTCATATATTAAAATCATTCTTTTCAAATAAAAAAAACAGCTCCGCCCTTTCACTTACATTAGGATTACGCAAAGAAATAATAAATCTTTATGCTCAATATAGGATTAGTTTATTAAAATCAATAGGTAAAAACACCTAGCGTTTAACTTATTAAGAGCCAGTAATACGTGCTTTTCAATCAAATTAAGCTTTTTAAAATTGTTTTTTATTTGTTTTTAAGCAAAAAATATACCGCACTTAAAATATTTTCAATTTTTATTTTTTTATAGGTAAAACCACTTACTCAATAGGTAATATTACTTATATAAAAACCAATAAATCATGAAAATATTTTCCTAAATTTTTAAAAAAATACCACGATGTGGTGATTTGCGAATTTCGCAGAATTTATCGCTTCTCTCAATAAACAGCATTAATTGTGAAAAAAATTTACAAATAATTGATTTTTTTACATAAAATAAATACTTTTTTCACCAGGCCAAACCCAAAAAAATAAAAATATAAAATCCTTGATTAATTTAAATAACTTTGAAACTAATGATATCAGTGCTCAAAAACATACCAAATGAAGTCTGGATCAAAAGAGGCAGAATTGAAAAAAATAAAAATAATTATTGTTGATGACCATGCAATTGTAAGGCATGGAATTTGTCAGGCACTGATTACTGAACCCAACTTTGAAATAGTTGCCGACATCGGATGTGGCAAAGAAGCCATAGACCTTGCATTATTGCATCGCCCCGATGTTATAATCATGGATATTTCCATGCCTGATTTCAACGGCATTGAAGCTACGAAAGAAATAATTACCAATAATCCCAATATTAAAGTGATTGCACTTTCCATGCACGTTGAAAAAATATATGTGATGGGGATGTTGAATGCAGGTGCTTCCGGATATATTTTAAAATCTGATTCCATGTCATTATTTTATATGAAACACCACAGCCCAAATGGACATAGTGCATCATTGGCATTACCTTTTTTGTAATACCTTTCTCCAAAATTGAAATTTCGTTGTTTTTTAAAAAATGCTCCTTGGTCTGTTTGTAAACCCCAAATAATTATCACTTTTATAAAGCAGAATTGATCAGCCTGATTTAATACAGTTTTATATGCGTAGTTCCTTCAAGGAAGGACTGACAGTTCGTTGTGCTAAAGGCTGATCAGTCATGTTAGTTTCGCGCTCTATGGCTTCAGTTCTTCATCGACTTTTTTTCCTGCTGTTAAAGTGGTTTTTTTTATAAATACCTTCTATTAATTTTCACAAGGGACAAGTTTATAACCAAGCTGTTCAGCCTGTTTTTTAATGTTGTTAATGACCCTTTGTCTGGTTTGGACTGTCAAATAATCCTCTCCAAGATCCATAAATGTATCCCCTTGCTTAATGATATTAAAAATTGCTTTTGAGATCCGATGGGCTATTGCAACAATTGCTTTTTTAGCTCCACGCCTGGCCTTTAATTTATAATATTTGGCTCTGTAATATGAACCCTTTTTCTTGACTGCTGCCCATGCAACTTCAACCAGTATTGTTTTGAATGGATGGCTTCTCACAGACGTTCTACCACTTTTTCTTTTACCGGCGCTTTCATTATTACCAGGACATAACCCAGCCCAGGAAGCAAGCGCCGCCATACAGGTAAATTCATCTAACGTAATCCCAAGTTCACTCACGATTGATTGGGCGGATTTTTTATCGATACCCGGAATTTCATCCAGGCGATTTAGCAAATCCTGATGTTTTTCTGTAAGAGTGTCCATCCGTTGGGTTATTTCAGTGATTCGCTTTTCAAAGGTTGCGATCATCTCCATCATACCGATCAATTGAAATCGATGGTGATCTTCAAAAAAACCATGAATGCTACTGTGCAGTTCTTTGGATTTTGCCTTCAGTCCTCTTTTAGCATTCTCCTTGATAGCGTCTAAACTCAATTCAGATTCATTGCATAACAAGAAAATCAGGTTGCGCCCGGTAACTCCAAATAGGTCAGATACGACAGAATCAATCTTAATGTTGGCAGTTTCAAAAAGTTTGTGAACCCGCCTTTTATAATCAGCCCGGGATTCTGTATACGTTCTTCTGAGCCGTGTCAGTTCCCTCCATTGACGTATCTCTTTGGGAGGGATAAAACTGCCTTTTAATAGCCCATGTCTCAGAAGCCCTGCAAGCCATTTGCAATCACTTATATCTGTTTTTCGACCCGGAACATTTTTGATATGCCGGGCATTTACAAGAATGACTTCCATGAACCCTTCAATAACATTATGAACAGGGCGCCAATAAACCCCGGTACTCTCCATTGCTAATACAGGGCAGCTATTATCTGTTAACCATTTTTTCATCTCTAACAGATCATTAGTGAATGTTCCAAACTCTTTTACCTCGTACTGTTCTTTGCCGTGTTCATCAATGATAATAAGACAAGCGGATATTTTCTTCTTATGTACATCTAATCCGCAACAAACAGGGTGAACAATCTGAATAAATGTGGTATCTAACTTCTTGGTCATAGCTATCCTCTTCATTTTATTATGGTGATAAAAAAATTTGATAGTTATGACCATTCCTTCAATTTTGCAAGTGTTTCATTTTTTGTTGTGCCCGACAGGGCATGGCTGTTAGTAGATGCTGTCAGGAGCGTTGTATCAGGGGATGAAAAATTTTATCATAGTGTACAACACCTGATCACAGAAACGGAAACAAGGCCTTTTAAAAATAACAGAGTTTCAATTTTCTCGTTATTATCAAGCAGAGAAAGACAGGTGCTGCAAATGGTAGCAGAAGGCAATAACAACAAATATATTGCAGAAAGATTAGGTATCAGTATCAGAACAGTCGATGTTCACAGGGCACATTTGAAAAATAAGCTGAAAATTGACAATGTTGCACAGTTGACTAAATTAGCCGTATCCGAAGGCATAACTTCACCCAACCTTTAAAACCTGGGGTCAGGCTTCGCTTATTGTGGTTATTTTAGCGGGTCTGACCCTGCTAAACCCTGGTAAGTCTCTGTTTTTACAAATAATTTTGTAAAAAAAAGAGGTTAAAAAGGTCTTAGCGTGTGCTTTTTGGGGCCAAAAAGGGGTGTTTAAGAAATTGGTATAATTCTATTGCTGCATCAGTTTGACGTTCAGAATAAAGTAGCAGTGTTAACTATACTTGCTTTAATAGTCGGTGTTGGCGATTTGTCATTGCTGGAGCGGCTTTATAAACGGGTTCTTGTTTCTTTTGAGGTTTGTCAAGAAATTGAAGCGGGCGGTACTTCTGGTTAAGGAAAGCCTGATCCCGTTATTTTCCCAAAAAAGAATTTGCAGAAATTTAAGTTTATGGTTACACTAAAAGTAATGATGTCAATGTGTTGAAATTTTAAGAGGAAAAAAGCAGATTGAGGAGGAGGCATGAAGAAACACAGGATTGAATACGATTCATCAGTAGATGCGCTTGTTGCAATAGCAAAGCATCTCAGCAGTTATGAATCAAGGTATAAATTAACGTCAGAGGAGTTTTATAATAGTTTTAGTAAAGGACAATTGGACGATTCAGAGGATTATATTGAATGGGCAAATGATTACAAACATTATATTATGATCAGGCATGATTTAGAGGATCAATTACATAATGTTGCTTGATTTGTTATCAGAATATCTTAATAAAATTGAAGCCAGAATTTTAAAGCTGGAGAATGTATATGTAGAGCGTTATGAAGAAGAAATTATAGTGAATAATCGTATTAATTTGCGTATCAGAATTCGTTTCAAGACAGGTTATTTGCTGGAATTAAATGAGGCCATTATTGCAGAAACAGCCACACTTAAACGGTTATACTATCGGTATCATTTTCAGGATGATAAAAATAACCTTATTTTTAGATATGACAATGCGCCTCATTTCCCTGGTTTTACAAATTTCCCAAATCACAAGCATCTCCCGGATGAAGTCACTGATGTTTCCGAAACTTCAATACTTAAAGTGATTGAGGAAGCAAGAAGCACTATTCAAGAAAAGCCTTAGATAATACAAAAAAACACAAGCCAAACCCGGGTCTCCCCGGCAAACCCTTGTAAGTCTTTGATTTTACAAATAATGTTGTATGAAATATAAGTTAAAAAAGGTTCTTAGCGTGAGCTTTTTGGGGGTGAAAAGGGGTGTTTAAGCTTTCAGAAGGGGGCAAAATAAATTAGGGGTGTCATAGTTTGAATTTGTTTATCTCGTGCTATGATGTGTAAAATTAAACAAGATTGTATATTATGATATGGAAAAAATTAAACAAGGGGTTCAGGCTTTCCTTATTGTGGCTGTTTGGACAACAGGGAAGGTTTGGCCTATTTTTTTAAGAGATTCGGACTGCCTGATCCCGATATTCATCTAATGATTTGACGTTAAACATTATGTTTGTTAAACATAATGTGTGACATACATATATAGAGACTTTTAAGGATGTCACGTTTTGCAAAGCCACATTAATTTTATCGGACTGAGGATAACATGAGATGGCATTCTTCACAGCGAGCCCATGCGTCTTTTGCTTGATGATATGCGCGGAGCAAGCCAGCCGCATTCTCTTCTTTCTTTAATTGCCAACGGCTCAAACAGATTGTCAGAAATCGCCGGTCGTTTAGGCAAACCGGCAACCAGCCTGACTCGTCCTCTGGCCAATTTAATTGAACTGGGTTATATTAAACGTGACCATCCTTTTGGAGAAAGTCCAAGGTCAACTAAAAAAACCATTTACAGACTCAAAGATCCATTTTTATTGTTTTGGTACCGGGTTGTCCTGCCCAATCATTCACTTCTTGAGCAAGACCTTATTGATGCAGTTTATGCTGAATCGCAAAATAATTTCAAGGCTCAGACTGCTGAAATATGGGAGGAGATGGCGCGAAAATCCACAGCGCATCTTAATATAGCAAATATTCGCTGGAAACCGGGCCAGCGCTGGTGGGGGAATGGTCGTGATGGAAAGAATATGGAAATTGATATTATAGCAGAGTCATTAAACAATGCGTTTTTATTGTTCGGTGAGGTCAAATGGGAGGAGAAAACAAATATTAAATCGACAATAAGCAAATTAAAAAAATCTATTGTCAATTTCCCCAAACAGACTGATAAAAAAATAATCATGGCAGTGTGGTGCAAAAATAATAAAATCAATAAAATCAAAAATGAAGAATACTGGATAATCAGCCCTGAAGATGTACTTTCCAGATTAAAATGACGGGGTCAGGCTTGCCTGCGGTATGGCCGGGTCTGATGATTTCCTGATCGATTTCTCCGGTGGTTTAGCGGGTTTGACCCTGCCAAGTCTTTGTTTTTACAAATTCAAGCATCAAGCCCGGATCTGACCCTGCCAGCAGTTAAATCGATCAAACTCTACTTTACTCATGAAAAAAATCATGTTATATCGATTATACTATGACAAAAATCAAACAAAGATATATTAAAAATAATGTGGCAGGTGATCTTGAAACCAGAATGGTTTTTATAGGCGGTCCAAGGCAGGTAGGAAAAACTACTTTTGCGCTGACGTTTTTACCCAAGCCCATCGAAAGCCATCCTGCATACCTGAACTGGGATGATATTTCAATAAGACCTTCGCTGCTAAAAGGAGAATTACCGCCAAATGAAAAATGCATAATTATAGATGAAATACATAAATTTGCCCGATGGCGTAACCTTATAAAGGGTTTTTATGATACAAATAAATCTGAGATATCATTTATTATTACAGGCTCGGCAAAGCTTGATCATTACAGAAAAGGCGGAGATTCTCTGCAGGGAAGATACCATTACTACCGTTTGCACCCGTTTTCCCTTACTGAGTTGAATCCTGACCCGGATAAAAAAGATTTTGAAACCCTGTTGAAATTTGGTGGTTTTCCTGAACCATTATTAAAAACAGAAGAAAAATTTTGGAGAAGATGGCAAAGGGAAAGACTCCAGCGGGTTATTTATGAAGATATAAGGGATCTTGAAAATATAAAAGAAATCAGTCTGCTTGAATTACTTGCCCAGGAACTTCCCAATCGTGTCGGTTCACCTCTGTCTGTAAAAAATATTAAAGAAATGCTCCAGGTTGCCCATGAAACAGCCGAAAGGTGGCTGATGATATTTGAAAGGATGTATTATTGCTTTAGAATTCCCCCATATGGGCCCCCAAAAGTACGTGCTGTTAAAAAAGAACAGAAACTGTACTTATGGGACTGGTCCATAGTGCCTGATCATGGTCCAAAGTTTGAAAATTTTATTGCCGCCCACCTTTTAAAGTATTGCAATTTTATCGAAGACACAGAAGGGTTCTCCATGGAACTACGATTTTTAAGGGATACTGACAAACGTGAAATTGATTTTGTTGTATTGAAAGAAGGTGTTCCCAAGTTTGCAGTGGAGTGCAAAACAGGAGAAAAGAGTATAAACCCTGCTATTTTCTATTTCAAGGAAAGGACACAGATACCTGATTTTTACCAGGTGCATCAGGGAACAAAAGATTATATAAAAAACGGTGTGAGGGTACTGCCCGTTGAAGCTTTTTGCAAAGAGCTTCAACTCCCTTGAATATGGATGGGTAAATAAGTCCGGTAAAGTCCGGGTCTGACCCTGGTAAGTTTTGTTTTTGCAGGCGGGTATTATAGCTAACGCTGATCAAATCACCTGTGCACGACTAAAATAATATTTCAGATAAAACTAATTGAATATATCAATGCGTGTCTCGGCTCCTAAAGGATTGGATTTATTCTTTAAAATCTGTTCTTGATGATTGTTGTTTTTGTGATTTGGTTGGATTGTCTATTTTATATTGAATTTTAGATGCAATATTCCGGGCTTCATTTAATTGTTGAGGTGCTAATTTCTTAACCATTATATCTCTATTATAAATAGCATCTTTATATCCTTGAGATGCTGCCAAACTTGCCCAAATATAAGCAAGTTTATAATTCTGGGGTACTCCTTCTCCTTTATAATATGAAATCCCAAGATTATATTGTGAACTATAATTTCCCTGTTCAGCTGATTTAGTATACCAATATACAGACTGTTTGTAATTTTGGGTTACTCCTTTTCCTTTAAAATAGATATTTCCAAGATTATGTTGTGATTTAGAATTTCCTTGTTCAGCTAATTTCTTGGTATCTTCAAATTCACCACTCCAGACAGAACCAACATATAACGGGGTCAGGCTTCGCTTATTGTGGTTATTTAAGGGGTCAGGCTTTCCTTATTGTGGTTATTGAGACGCAGATGACCCAGATTTGGACAGATAGGAAGGATTTGTTAATTATTATTGCTGACAGGTAAGGGTCACAATTCTTTGTAATTCTTCTACCATGTAAAGGGGAAGAGAAAGCAGCCTGAACATAACCGGTTTTTCGGGCAGCGAAGTTGCGATGTCACTGCAGGATGGGATATCCGCATTAAAACGAATGCCATAATTCAATTTTTTTTCCTTAATAAAAACATGTAATGACCTGAGGGTTCCGGTCTTGCCTGCTTTCACTTCCACTGGTATTATCCGGGGGCCATGGGACAGGATATAATCAATTTCTGAAGATGCCTGTCTTTTTTCTCTGCACCAATAAAAAAGTTCTGGCTCCTCATAGCAGGGCCTGGCATAAAGAAGGTGTTGACCGATAAATTGCTCGCAGATAGGTCCTGAATTGATTAATGCCACTTTATCAGCCATTTCAATATCAGCATAGCTGACCCCGCAAGCTCTGGTGAGCAACCCGACATCTAAAAACAAAGGTTTCTGGTTTTTTTCATTGCTTTGTGCTCTCAGCGGAATTCCGTTTGCCGCTGTATGGTAAACAGGATAGTAAACTCCGGCTAACGATAGAAGATGTAAGGCTTTTTTTAAATCAGAACTTTTTTCATTTCGATCGAGATTTACATATTTTATTTTCCGGCCGATCTGCAAAGGAAGTTTTTGAAAAACAGTCTGTAGCCTGATGTGATTAACCCTTTGTTTATATTTGCTGAAATCATCCCGAAAGGTTAGTAAGATGGACTGTTTTACAGTGTCAACTTCCAGTAGTGAATTTGTATCGCTATATACTTGAATCGCTTCAGGCATGCCGCCTATGGCAAGGTAAAGTTTAAATATCTTCATTAACTCATCATGGACAACAATGGGGAATTCATCGGGATATTGGTATTGTTCTATGAATTCAGTTAGTTGGTTTCTGCCAATGCCGTTTAGAAATTCTTTGAAGCTCATTGGCCCCAAGTGCATATATTCAATCCTGCCAACGGGCATTGAAAATGAGTGTTCTTCAAGAACAAACTCCAATAAAGATCCCGCGGCAATAACATGAAGTCGGGGTAATATTTCATAAAAATAACGCAGTCTGGCCAATACCTCCGGGGCTGACTGTATTTCATCCAGGAAAAGAAGGGTTTTGCCGGGCACTACTTTTTGTGCGGATTTCAGCTCAAGCAGGGTGATGATCTGCTTTGGATCTTTTGGCCTAAAGCATGGGATGTAATCGTCATTAAATTCAAAGTTTACTTCAAGAAGGTCTAACCCATGTTCTCTGGCAAACAAGCGGACAAGATAGGATTTGCCGACCTGTCTGGCTCCCCGGATAATTAGCGGTTTTCGCGTTTTTTTGTCTTTCCAGTTTTTTAGATAATCCAGACCGGCTCTTTTCATCAACACCCCAACCTTTCGAATAAACCTGAATCCAGGATCGATTAAGTGGTTTTAGTATTATTTGTTAGTTCTCTGGATGATAAGATATATGTTGTACATATTTTTGTAAAGGTAAATTTATCTCTTTATTGTAAATTTGTAAGGGTAATTAATTAAAATGATGGGGTCAGGCTTTCCTTATTGTGGTTACTGGGGATAAGGTGTTGAAAAATAGTTGCAATTATATAAATCATAACGGGGTCAGGCTTCGTTTATTGTGGTTATTGAAGAATGGGACGCAGATTTGCGCTGATTTTCAGGATTTAATCAGGGGGTCAGGTTTTTTTTAAGCCTGCCCCTTTTTTTATGTATCTGTATGCCCTCTGGGTGAAGTGTTTGATTAGACAGTTGATGGGGGTGGTTTTTGTTTGATGGTGAACAAAGGGTTTAGCGGGTCTGACCCTGGTAAGGTTTTGTTTTTACAGCTAATGTTACTTGAAATATGGGCAGAAAAGGTCTTAGGGTGAACTTTTTGATGCTAAAAAGGAGTGTTTAAGCTTCACTGTGAAATTAATCAGGGATGTTTAAATATAATGGGTTGTTGTGGTTAGTTTCATCATTTCAATATGTCATGAGTGCCGATGGCTCGAAATAGGACTCCACTTTCAAGAAACTCAAAGGTGAAGCGATATTTCATGGTAATTGATCCCTCCCACCGATTTTTTGTTCCCTGTATTCGTTTAACTCTGAGCGAGGGGTGAGACGTTTGTTTCAAAAATAGAGATAGTTTTTCGTCGAAGGCTTTTTGAATTTTTTTTGGTAACTTACTATATTCTTTTTTAAATCGCCTGCTGAACTGATAGGCTGTTACTTTTTCAACCATTTTAATCCTTCTTCCGCCGTCTTGAATGTTGGTGAAACAAGCCCTTTTTCAATCTCGTCATCAACGGTGGTTTCCATTTTCTGCCATTCTTTTGTCCAGTGCCATCCCTGCGAAGGATCAATGAGCTTTCTGGGTTTTAAGATGATGTCATTGTCTTTTACATCTACCTCAATATAGTCGCCTTTTTCAATGCCAAGCAATTCCATGATTTTATTCGGTATTCGGATCTGGCCCTGTGGGCTGATTTTCATTATAGCAGACATAAAGATCTCCTTTTTAAACAATTAAACTTTTAAACAATTATAGATGTTGTTTTTATATTATGTCAAGCAAAAAAATTGCAGAATTGCAGGGGTCATAACGGGGTCAGGCTTCGCTTATTGTGGTTATTGGAGATAAATTGAAACTTAAAAAGGTAATTTGTCCAATCGACTCCAGGAGAGAACCTCAGCGTTGGAGCGATGCTGGTTTTCTGCTCCCCCGTAAATAAGATATGGTTTTGATGCCCTGCTGCCGGCAGCTTTTAAGAAATAATCAAGACCTTTAAAATAATTTGACGTAATGGTTTGCCCTGATTTGATTCCCATGGGAGATAAAAATTCACCATTGTCCACCAGGCAATCAATTTCATGCCCGGTTTTGTCTCTCCAGAAATAACAATTGCTGGATTGCCCCTGGTTAAATCTTTGTTTTATCATTTCACAAATGATCATGGATTCAAACAATGCCCCTTTGCAATAATGGGTTTGAAGTTGAGCAAGCGACTCAATACCCAAAAGGTATGCGGCAAGACCGGGGTCATAAAAATAGAGCTTTGGCATTTTAACAAGTCTTTTACTGAAGTTCTCATGATAGGGGGGTAAGCGGAAAACGATATAACTGGCTTCTAAAACAGAAATCCATGATTTTGCAGTGGTATGGGAAATCCCGCATTCATTGGCAAGGGATGACAGGTTCAGAAGCTGACCTGTTCGGCCGGCACACATTTTTAAAAATAGTTGAAACTGCCCAAGATTTGATATGTTTTTTATGGTTCTCACATCCCGTTCAATATAGGTTTGCATATAACCGGGGTAAAAATCAACGGGCTGGATGTTCATTTTATACAGTCTTGGATAAAATCCATTAAAAAGGTACTCTTCATAATGTTCAAACCCCTTAAGGTCATGGATTTCATTCAGTGAAAACGGAAGCAATCTTAAAACAGCGGTTCTGCCGGCAAGGGACTGGGTAATTTTTTCAAATAAAAGGAAATCACTGGACCCTGTGAGAACAAACTGGCCTGGTTCACCTGTTTTATCAACCATGGTTTGAATATAGGAAAAAATCTGGGGCACTTTTTGAGCTTCATCAATCACCGCATTTGGGTATGTTTGTAAAAACCCCCTGGGATCCTGATCGGCAAACAACCTGATATCCGGATCTTCACATGAAATATAAGGCTTTTCAAGAAATGCATGCTGAACCAGGGTTGATTTCCCGGATTGCCGGGGGCCAGTTAACGTTACAACTGGATATTTTGTTGCCATGTATAAAAGGTGTTTTTCCAGATCTCTTTTGATGTATGACATATTTGTTTCCCCTGCTTAATAAACTATATGAACATATATTATTTTTGGACAAATTGAAACTTAAAAATTCAATTTGTCCAAAAAATTGAAACTAACGGGGTCAGGGTGATGGGGCCGTCCGGTATTTTCCTGATTATGGGTAGTTCTATTCCCAGTTACACGTTGACATGATCCCAATTACACGATACAGTATTCGTCATGAACAATACAATATCCCTCTATCCCAGACTGCTTGAGCCACGTGTTATTGAAGCAATGGCAGATACACCTGTTGTGTTTGTCGCTGGTCCACGTCAGGCCGGTAAAACTACTTTGGTTCTGAGGATGGCAGAGCCGGGGATACGTTATCTTACCCTTGATGATGAACTTACATTGCTCGCCGCTAAGGAGGATCCTGTTGGGATGATTCGCAGCCTGGATCGTGCGGTCATTGATGAAATTCAGCGTGCCCCCGAATTGCTGCTTGCCATTAAGAAGACAGTGGATGAAGATCGACGTCCCGGGCGATTTTTGCTGACGGGGTCAGCTAACCTGATGATTTTGCCGACAGTGGCAGACTCTCTGGCTGGGCGGATGGAGACGTTAACGCTATTGCCGTTGTCGCAATGTGAGATGCGCCATAGTACGGTTAATTGGCTTGATAGCGTTTTTACAGGTGAGTTCCCCCAGGTGTCGACCCCTGTCATCGGGGAAGAACTGATCGAAGTCGTTTTGGCAGGCGGTTATCCCGAAGCGGTATCTCGTCCTACTGTCAGGCGTAGAACTGCATGGAGTTGACAGTATCTCGATGCTATCATTCAGCGTGATGTCCGTGATGTCGCGGGTATTGATAAGCTTGATCAGTTGCCTCGGTTTTTGCGTGCTTTGGCTCATGTTTCCGGGCAAATGTGTAACTACAGCCAACTGGGTGGACAGGTTGGCTTAGATCACAAGACCGCTGCCAGGTATATTGGGGTTTTTGAGCAGATGTACCTGCTCAAGCGTGTTGAGGTTTGGGCTGGGAATCGCCTTAAACGTCTGGTTAAAAAACCCAAGATGCAGTTTGTTGATTCAGGATTATTATCCACCTTGGCAGGTGTTACACCAGTACTTGTGAGGCAAGATCGTTCTCGATTTGGTAATGTTCTGGAAACATTTGTTTTCGGGGAGTTGCTCAAGAACACAACAATTTCTGAAGGGTATTACCAATTGCTTTACTATCGTGATCATGATCAGTTTGAGGTAGATTTTGTCATTGAAGATTCTACAGGTCAGTTGGTCGGAGTAGAAGTAAAAGCAGCCGCAACAGTGAAAAAAAGTGACCTTCGTGGCTTAAAGCGACTGGCGAGTGTTGCGGGGAAACAATTTAAGCAAGGTGTCATTCTTTATGACGGCACGGAAACGCTGCCTTTAGGGGATAAATGTTGGGCCGTCCCCATTTCTACACTATGGGGAAGCCGGGTCTGGCCCGTCAAAAATAGAAATTGACAAAAAATAATCAATAAATTATTATGTACAAAATAGGTGTACAGAAATAGAATTCTAACAGGAGGTAGCTATGCAGCAAGTTAATATAACTGAGCTTCGCAACCGTCTTCCGCATTATATGAAACAGGTACAAAAAGGGGTTGAATTTCTGGTAACAAGCCATGGGAAAAAGATTGCCCGCCTTGTACCTGAAGTCAGTGCTGCAAAAGAGGCACACAACAGGCTTATGAAATTAAGGGGAACAATGATCAAAGGAGACATTTTAGAACCTACCGGGGCAGAATGGAATGCAGACGCAGATAATTTGTGATACCCATATTTTGATCTTCTGGCAGGATGACCCAAAGCGCCTGAGCAATAATGCTCAAGCTGCCATTGAAACTGCATTGTATGACAAAACTCTTGCCTGTTCTGATATTTCATTTTGGGAAATTGCCATGCTTATCCATTCCGGTCGATTGCGAGATGACGTCTCACCTGTACAGTACATGACTGACCTCTGTCTGGCTTTATCCTTAACTGTTTTGCCGATTACTCCAGAAATAGCATCATTGTCACAAGGAGACTTTTTTCATCATAAAGATCCTGCCGACAAACTTATTGCAGCTACTGCAATTCATCATAATGCCCCTTTAATCACTGCTGACAAAAAGCTGAAAAGATTAGAGCCGCTGACAGTGATATGGTAAATTGGGGTCAGGCTTCGCTTATTGTGGTTATTGGGTTTTTGATTCGCTGCATTTTCTCCTGAAAAACTTATGCTCCCCCATGCCGGATGTTATTTTGAATAATCGACAGATCTGTGATTTTGAATTATTGGCAACTGCGGTATAGCGGGTCCTTTCCTTACTGTGGTTATTTAATCCAGTTTCCATCCCAGAGCAATGCAGAAAAGGCACCCATCAAGGTATCGACCAGGATGCCGTAATGGTCACGGACTGTAGAAACTGAGATGCCTGTTTCTCGTGCAATATTGGACATGTTCAGCATTTCCGTGTCCCCGATGGCTGCTACTCTTAGAAAGTCGGAAAATATTGGAAGACGGCGCGTCAGACCTTCTTCCATAATTTCTTCCCGCAAATAATCATCCACATAGGAACGTAGTGCCGGAGCAGGATTTTAGAGAATGTCATATTGATCAGGACTGGTTTTTAATCTATACGATTGCTGATTTTGAACTCAGACCTGCCAGATTGGAAACCCATTCCGAACTATTCGATTAATGTCCGGTGGATGCCGGTCTGACCCTGCCAAGTATTTATTTTTACAAATAATATTGCACAAAATATAGGGCAAAAAGTTCTTAGCGTGAGCTTTTTGATGGTAAAAAGGGATGTTTAAGCTTTCTGGGTGTGGAGGGTCAGGGGTTTGCTATTTCGAATTTTACAAATAAACATGAATGATATGGAAATAAATTAGGACGTCCAACTGCTCAACTATTTAAAAACAACCCAAATAGAAGTAGGCCTCCTTCAAAAGAAATTTTACAAGAACTGAATGTTATGAAGAATTCAAAGATTAAGGTTGTGTTATTATATGAGGATGAACCTGGTAAAAAAGATTTGACACTCAGGGAAATGACCTGTTAGCAATCCGAGAAAAACGTGTAGCAGAACGAGAACAAAAAATGGAACATTTGCAGGAGCAGGTTGATTCTTTCCCTAAAGAACTTGAAAAAAGAGCAGCCGCAAATGAGCAACTTCCAAGGTCTGATCAGGGTATTTTATGAAAAATCGATTCTCCATTTATTTTAATTTGATAGTCATCTTCGGTACTAAGGAGGGGTGGATCTTAGGGAAGGAAGTCAGCCTGACCCCGGTTTATTAAATCCGCCTTTCATTATCGGGAATGAAGCGACCCGGCTTTACAATCCAAACCCTTGTGTCGATTTCATCCATCATTACGGTTTGGCCTGCGAATTTTTTGCCGAGGGAGATCTGCCCGCTGCTTTCCGACTGTTTTTATAGTGTTCATAAACTCTCCTGTGATTAATATTGTATATGAATGATAAATAAAGAAAACTAATAGCATTTGCAGCTGGTTTAGTGGAAGAATATGCAGGTTACATTGCCGAGATATCCAGATAGGGGTTTATACCTATTGACTGATTCGGTCAAATTTACTAATGAGCTGTAAGAAATTGAAAATATGCTCATATCAGTCATACGAGGCGAAAGTGAAAAGAATTAAAGTATAGCTTGATGAGGAATTAACCACCAAAAGATTTGTGTGGTGAAGCCAAAGGCTGAAATACTGACAAGGAGGTTTCTATAAATAATCTGATCTGTTGTATTGATGCTGGAACCACCAGTATAAAAGTTGCGCTGGTACAAAAAGACGGGCAACAGGTTTCCATAGCCTCTGAGATGATGCCCTATCATTCAGACAACCGTTGTCAGTTTAACCCGGAAGCTGTTTTCGATGCAGTGTGCTGCGCCATTGAAAAAGCCATTAAGTCTTCTCCATTCCCTGAAGAATGTATCAAAGGTTTGTCCATTACAGGACAGCGTGCCACAATTGTGCCCTTGGATGGCAATATGGCTCCCAGTGGTTCAGGAGTTACCTGGCAGGATGTAACATGCGAGCGTGCATCCAGGTCTTTTTATGCCTCGCTCAATGATGATCAGTTTATCACATGTACTGGGTTGCCTGAAGGAACTCTCTGGACTATAAGCAAGATAGCAGGCTGGAAAAGTGGCTGCTATAACTGGAATCGTGATTCTTATTATTTTGCGTTATTGCATGACTACCTGCTTCTAAAATTCGGAGCCCCTGGGCTCTATACTGATCATTCAAATGCATCTGTAACAGGATTATACGATATTCAGAAAGGATGCTGGTCAGGAGAAATCCTTGAAGCTTTGGAACTGCATGAAGATCAATTGCCGGTTATTGCCTCAGCCGGAACCTCTATCGGCATGATAAGTTCCGATGCTTCAAAAAAGAGTTGTCTGCCTGCCGGGACACCTCTTTTCGTTGGGGCGGGGGATCAGCAATGCGCCACTCTCGGCGGTGGAGGAATCAGTCCGGGAGATGACATTCTATGTCTGGGTGCGGCAGGAATTCTAAACTGTCCGGTATCCAAACCGGTAACCGGCTCAACACAAGGTGTTTTTTGTACAGCCCACGCCCTGGGTGGGTTGTGGGTAATGGAATCAATACATAACTCTTTTGGAACTTCAGGTGACTGGGCCGCCGATATATTGGGTCTCAAAGACAGGGATAGCCTGTCAGAAATTGGAAAATCAGCTTCAGCAGGAAGTAGTGGTCTTTTGTTTTTGCCCTTTCTTGCCGGAATCGGCTCGCCTGATTTTGACGCTTCGGCACGAGGGGCATTTGTTGGTTTGTCTATGAACCACTGCAGGGCCGAGATTGCTAATGCAGTGCTGGAAGGAGTTGCTTTGGAAATGCGCCGTATTCTTGACTCAGTCGCTCCCTGCAGAACAGGAAACATTATAAAGATTGTAGGAGGCAGATCCAGGCAGCATCAAACAATTCAAACTCTGGCTGATATAACCGGTCAAGAGCTGCTAATACTTAATACCGGGGAAACGACCATTCTGGGGCTTGCAGCTCTTTTGTGGACCGGGCTTGGTGTTTATTCTAATATCACAAAGGCGATGGTAAAAATGGCTGCTCAGATAGAGGCAAGGATAGTGCCAAACAGCACTTTGGCATTTGAATCAGTGTACAGGCGTTACTTGAAGTGTGTGAGGTTAATTAGAGATGTTCCACCGTTTGAGGGGAGAGAATAGTGAAAAAGCGATTACCAAGGTCATTGACCGAATCCGAACTTGGACAAATGCAAAAAATGAGTATGGAGCAGCATGGGCTTGGAGTGTATGAGTACAAATTTGACGGAACGATCACATATATCGATAAAGTAATCATAAAAATATTAGATCTTTCAGCCACTTACCCAGACTCAGAAATGGCTGTTGGGAGGAAAATCGGGGACCTGATTGGTTATACCAGCAGCACCGGCACTGTAAGAAGTCGCATAAAGAAAACCGGTCACTTCTATGGCGATGACTACCATTTTAAAACGTTGAAAGGAGAGGACCGGTGGGTTATCCATGATGCGTACCAGGTTGAACATCCTGAGACAGGAGAGGCACTGGTGCATGTTGTGGTAACGGATATTACCGAGCGCAAACAGACCGAGAAAAATTTATTATTATCAAAACAAAAACTTGATTTGCATTTTTTACAAACACCACTTGCTGTAATAGAATGGGATTTAGAATTCAACGTACGATCCTGGAATCCTGCTGCAGAAAAAATATTTGGATATGCTGAAAATGAAATATTGGGAAAACATTCTTCAATAATTGTTCCAGAAAAGTATCAAAACCAGATCGATATGATTTGGGCAGGTCTTTTAGAACAAAAAGGGGGGAAACGAAGCACAAACGAAAACATTACCAAGAATGGGGATAATATATTTTGCGAATGGTTCAACACCCCAATCATTGATAAAACGGGGAAAACAATCGCAGTATTCTCATTAGCCCAGGATGTTACTGAGCACAAAAAGGCTGAAGAGATTAAAAAAGTTTTGTTTACTATTTCAAATGCGGTGAATATCACCCGAAATTTGAAAGACCTTTTTGAAATTACCCATAGTGCGTTAAGCAGTATTATTGATGTCACCAATTTTTTTATTGCCATGGTGGATATCAAAAAAAGCACCCTTTATTTTCCATATCATGTGGATACAAAGGATGATGATTTTTTCCCAATCACAGATTTTGACACAAAGAATTCTTTAACCGGTTTAGTTGTTTCTCAACGCAGACCTATTTTATTGAAAAAAAATGATCTTGAAAAAATATCCGCACAAAAAGGTGTTTGGGGCCCTGTACCACTTATTTGGATGGGAGCTCCTTTAATTGTCAAAGATGAGATTATCGGGGTAGTAGCTGTCCAGAGCTACTTGGATTCCAATCTTTACAATGAACAAGATCTGCAAGTTCTTTCGGGGATCTCTGATCAGATGGCCATCGCCATTGACCGCAAGCAGGCGGAAGAAGAAGTTAAAAAAAGAACAAATGAATTAAAACGATTAAACGACCATCTTATTCTTTCAGAAGATAGAGAACGGAAAAATGTGGCTTCTGAGCTTCATGATAGTGTGGCTCAGAGTCTTGCAATGGCTATTTCGAAAATTAAAACTATAAAGGAAGTAGATTCCGGATATGGAATTGAAACACTATCAAATGTTCAAAAAAATATAGAAAATGCGATTAAAGAGGTACGTATTCTTATCCATCAACTTCACCCACAAATATTGGAAGATTTCAGCATTGATATGGTTCTGGACTACCTGATCGAAACCGTTAAAGAAAAAAAACAATTAAGTATTAATTATATCAACAATTTGACTGAACCTATCAACCTGATTGAGACAACGAAATTCACAATTTATAGAGCCATTAATGAATTGCTTAATAACATTTTAAAGCATTCAGGTTCATTAGTTGCTGAGATTGAATTATCTAAAATTAATAATAATATCCAAATAAGAGTTGAAGATAAAGGTACAGGATTTGAATTAAATACTCATCAAAAAAAGAATTATTGCGGTTTTGGATTATATAGTCTTTCTGAACGGATTAAGAATATGGGCGGCGAACTAATAATAAATTCATCATCAGGCAAGGGGACTAAAGTTATATTAATCGTACCTGTAAATGTTTAATTATTTCACTGTGTGTATTCAAGCAGGACTGGAGAATGTGACCCCACACGTTTTAAGGCATACGCAATTTCATGGCGAATGCACGGGAGAGTGCCCACTTATGAAATGGCAAAACCTGTAGGCCACGTCACCCAAACAAAATGATACTCTATATTAAACCTTGTATGGCTTCCTTGACGGTATTTCATAACAGAGATTATAATCCAACTGCTATCAAAATGCTACCCGCCTTAAAGGCGGGGGTTTAAACCTTTTACAGAAACAATTAAATTCAAAGAAAATACATCCTTTAAAAAATCTTTAGAAGAAAATCACGCTACAAAAAAAAGACGCAACATAATTGGAGACCATCTATAACAAGCTCTTCTTATTCTTCTATATAAAGTAGAAAATAACAATGAGGATAGAAATTAACTGGTGGGATAATCAGTCCTTTCTTTTAAGTTTTTGCCGCATTTAAAAAATGGAAGTTTTTTAGAAGAAACCTTGACAAACTTTCCAGTTTTTGGATTTCTGCCGGTATAGGATTGATATTTTTTTAGGTTAAATGCCCACAACCCTCTAATTTCGACTCTATCTCCCTTTGCAAGAGTTGTTGCAATTTCTGAAAAAAATATATTGACGAGGTCAATTGATTCCTTTTGGGTCAGAGAGCATCTGTTTTTAACTACTTCGATCAATTTTAATTTGTTCATTTCTTTCCCACAATGTATTTACCGGATTAAAATTCATTTAAATGGTATAGACAGAAACTATTACCAGAGCAGGCTTGTACTTCCCATAATTATGCATCTTTGCTTACAATATCGGTAATATCCAAGACCCATCGCAAAAAAGAGCCGTGTAGCAACAGTTGAACAGCCCAGCATAAATGACCGGGTTCCAGGCCTGGTCTTTGATTTTTATGGGTTTCATTCCTCGGACTCTGTGGCATTGTTTCTAAGATAATGATCCAGGTCAACCACGTTATTAAAATCCAGGCCCACAAACCGGATCTGTTTTATTTTAATTTTCATGGAACCCTCAGAAAATGAGGGGACGGTTGCCACTTCATTTTCAGATACGGTTTTAAAAGGAATTTTGGACACATAGCATCCATTACTGCTCAAAGAGATTGTTTTTTCCTGGAGATATTCCATTTCAGACTCAAAACTGTCTGAATCCGTATATTCAAATGCAAGCCCGCCCATGCTTATGTTGGTAATCTGCCCAATTTCATTCGACGGCGGATCAACTGCTGCATACGAGCCATTGGCCGCCTTATACCGCTTATTTTTTCTCCTTTCAAAGGCTTTTTTCTTATCCGTCATTGTCGTCCCCTTTTATTACTATTTTAAGATATTTTTGAATAACGCCCCCTTTTGTCCAATTGCTGCGGAATATGAAAATGATAATCCTCGGCTCGCAGAGGAACTTATGCTCAATAGATTCAGATCTGTCCCGGATAGTAAATAGTTTAAGACCCTTTAGTAAATCAAAATTGATTCGTCAATACGCAAAACTACGTATTTTTATAAAAAAAAGACTTGCCACATTACATAGAATTATTGATGAAAGAGTCTTGCCCAAGGCTATTCAGAATGGAGGGCATGGCTTAAAATAATTATGAAATAATAAAATTAATTTTATATTTTTTTTGCCAGACGATACAATCCTTGGCTATGATTTCAAAATTAAGGCCATTACGTACCTGTTCCTGCGGGCAAAATAAAGTCCAACCTTTTCTGGTACTGAACCCTATGGATAAGGAGCATTGATTTTTTATACGACAAATTTTATAGCCAAGTTGTTTCTCTTTTTTATGGTAAGCCTGGTAGAAAAGAACAAGGTTGTTTTTTTCACCTTTAAACACTCCGGACCGTGCGTAGAATTATTTTAACAAAGTATTGCCCTTGAAGTATCCGCTCTGGGGGAACAGATATGGACGGTGGCCGTGTTTTTATATATTTAAAAAATTTAATTTGAAAGAATGTCTTATACTGATTTTTATATAAAAATGATCGGGTGAAGTCGATTGGATAAGTTCTTTTTATATTATAAAAAATAATGTGGAAGAATGGCTTGTGACATAGGTGAAGGGTTATATAATTGAATTAAAAATTCTAAATTGAGAGAACACTCAGTCATACCACAAGTGACGCTTCCCAAAATTTGTTCAAATGATACAGATTTGTTGGAGGCATTACAAAATCTGACATTATTAACTGATTTTTTAAAATTGAGAAGTTTTTACTCTTTTCCCTTGGTAACATCGTACAGATTTGGTAGTCAAATAAAAAAGACATAAGTTACAATGGATACATTTTGAAGACTCACGACTTCCCTCTCTGATTTTTTTAGGAAAATTTGGATCTGCTATAAGCGCTCTACAAAGGGAGATATAATCTGCCTCTCCACTTTGGATTGTTTCTTCCATAAATTTTGGATCAATCATTCCTCCAACGGCAAAGATTGGTACGCTAACTTGATTTTTTATATTCTTAGCACTTTCTCTATTGTATCCTTGATCGAATGGTATTGGTTTCATTAACTTATTCCCATACTTTTTCATAATAAAACGAAATAAAAAGTTTTTGTTTTTATACATATCCCATTCATCCAGAATCACATCAAAAGGGATTTCTCCCCTTAAAGTTGACCCTCCATCTTCCCCAATTCCACAGCTTACCTCAATGCCATCAAATCCCATTTCAGCCATTTCTTTTGCCATTACAATACTTTCTTCGGGTTTTAAGCCTTTTTTCATATAATCATAAGCACTTATTTTAATGAGAATGGGATAATCTTCTCCTACGCTTTTGCGCACCCGTTCGTATATCTCGGTGACAAAGCGCATCCGATTCTTTATTGAACCACCCCATTTGTCTTGTCTTCGGTTTGTGTGAGGACAAAGGAATTGATTAATTAAATATCCATGAGCTCCATGGAGCTGTATTGCATCGAAACCGCTTTCTTTTGCCCTTCGAGCTGCTTGAACAAATGCTTCAATTATTCTCTCAATATCGGCTTCTGTCATTTCTCGTGGCAAAACGAATAAAGATTTATCTTTCACGGCTGAGGGGGCTATGGGTTGACTACCTGTCATTTCTTTTGTTGTTTGTCTACCGCAATGATTTAATTGAATGGCAATTTTAGTACCGTTCTGATGGACATGGTTCACTAATTTTTGGTATTTTAAAATGTGTTCGTCAGTGTCTATGCCAAGCATTGATTTAAATTTCCCATCACGACTCACATACGTATATCCAGTAATAATTAACCCAATACCACCTTTTGCGAGACGCTCATACAATTTAAAAAGGCGATCGGTCGGAAAACCATTATCGTCGGCCATCGCTTCATGCGTTGCGGAGCGCACCAGTCTGTTATTTAATTCCATCCCTTTAATCATAGTTTTTTCAAATAAAACGGACATAATCCTCCCTCTTCGCCTGTTATTACATTTAAAAAATAGATGTAAATTTATGTCAATATTGATAAAAATTACAGTAATATATTGTGGCACAAAACAAATAACTTTTTTATAAATAATTCAATTATACGGGAAAAATCAAAATCAAAAAAACAACCCCCCCCATAATTGGAGATAAAGCAAATTTTGTTTAGACCCCCAGAAACTAATTCCCAAAAATCCTAAATAGCAATTAAGTTCTATAAAAATTAACTTGTAAAAATCACATCCAAAGGAGAGCAGCTAAGAATAAAAAAGTGAATATTTTTTCCCCGGTGCAATACAATCAGAAACTATTTCCCCAGTCTTTTTAGAGATTGCAATTATACGGGAGGCTCCGACATAAGAAGGGCAATCTTCTATATCATGAACAAAAAAACAACCTCTATCATTCTTTTTAACCAGAGCCAGGTTCGCAGGCATTGGGATGAGGACAGGGAGGAATGGTATTTTTCCATTATTGATGTTATCTCAGTATTAACTGACTCTACCAT
>JABGOU010000033.1 GCA_018645325.1 Desulfobacula sp. | reverse complement strand
GAGTAGCTTTTATTATTCTGTCGCTGGGGGATTTTGACCCGGCCACAGGTGGGGGATTTTAAAGTGGCCATCGGGGTTGCTGAACAAAACCGTTTTTGCGGTTCTAAGCAGTATTATCGCATCCATCAGTATAGACACATTCTTAATATAAAAAAGATCATAATTGAGCTTTTCTATGGCATCATCCATGTTAGCACCATACCGGTAGGATATCTGTGCCCAGCCTGTAATGCCCGGCTTTAAAATGAACCGTTCCGAATAAAATGGTATTTTTTTTTCAAGCTCATCCGTAAAGTGTTTCCTTTCCGGTCTCGGGCCCACCATACTCATTTTTCCTGTTAATACATCCCAGAGCTGAGGGAGTTCATCAATCCTGAATCTCCTGATTATTTTTCCCACTTTTGTGATCCGGGGATCATGGTTCTGTGCCCAGACCGGTCCGGACAGTTTTTCAGCATCCTCAACCATTGAACGAAATTTATGCATTTGAAATTCTTTTTTCTTCTGCCCTACCCTGTCCTGGGAAAAAAGAATCCGGCCCTTTGATTCCATTTTTATCAGAATACTGATAATCAACAGGATCGGCGACAGCAGGATCAACATGATTAAAGAAATAAAAATATCCTCGATGCGCTTTACCATGTTCGTCAATTTGGATTTTCTAAACCCTTCAGAAAATATAAGCCATGATGGTTTTATTTTGGTAACAAGAACCTTTCCTGTAAGCATCTCATAAAAAGAACTTCCTTCAATAACTTCTATTCCGGCAGTTCTGCATCGGATGAGCTCCTGGGTGGGGAAAAGGCCTCTTTGTTCCTTTAAAGCAACAACAACTTTATTGATGCCTGTTTCTTTGGCAAGAGAACAAAGATCCTGTTTTTCTGTTCTCACAATTATTTTTTCTGAAATATTGGCATTTAAGGCCTCTTCTTCAGAATCAGGGATCATCACACAAACAGAATAACCGCAATCGGGTTCATAGTCAATTTCTTTGAGTATATCAAAGGCAAGAGGGCTTGATCCCAAAAGAATAATATTCTGATTAAAAATCCCTTTTTTAATAATAAAGATATAAAGAAGTCTCCAGCCGATAATAAAGATTAGAACAAAACCAATGCTTAACATAAAAACCAACTGGTTAATAACAACAACAGGGATTGCCCAGTAAATCATGGCCAGCACAATTGAGGTAAAGCCCAAAGACTGGAAAAGCCTGATACTCACTTCAACAATGGTGGATGCAATTTTAAAATCATATAAATCGTTATAATAGAGACTGGACTGGCAGACGCATACCACTAAAAAAATTTTCAAGTATAAAGACAAATTAAATAAAAAAGGCTCGTGCTCTGTGAGAATAATCGTAGAAATAAGAAACGAACCAAAAATGACAAACCACTCAATGATAAAAAAAAGAATGTTCCGAATGGGAAAATATTGTTTCAGCAGCCTTAGCATAAAGGCCCTTTATTTTTTGCCATAACCGTATTTACCATAGCCATAACCATATCCATATCCGGCTCTCCTCCTGGCAAAATTATACACAACACCGAGAATTTTATCTCTTCCATAGATATCAATAAGATCCAGAACTTCTTTTTTCTTTACTTTCCCCTGTTTAATGACAATCACAATTCCATCAACCTGCCTTGATATGGCATTGGTTTCCGAAGTCAGATGGGGTGGCGGCGTATCAAATATAATATATCGATCACTGTATCTTAGCTTTATTTCATGGATAAGCTTTTTCATGCGATCTGATGATAAAAGCTCTGAAGGATTGGTCGGAATTTTTCCTGCCGGAAGAATGGTCAATTTATCCAGAAAGGTTTTAACTAGAAGAGAAAATAATGGTCTGCCCTCTGAAAGATATTCACTCAATCCCGGGGTCTCTCCCAGTCCAAACATTGGATGGATCGAGGGAGATCTCAGGTCGCAATCCAGTAAAAGTACGTATTCATCAATATTTTGAGCAATGCTGATGGCAAGGTTGGCTGCCACAAAGGATTTGCCTTCACTGGGTGAAAAACTTGTGATCATTATGCTTTTGGGCGGTTTACCTTTTTCAGGGAAAAGAATATTATTTTTTAACAGCCGGAATTGTTCAGCTTCAACAGATTGCGGGTCAAGACCGGTAACAAGAACCGGGTCAATATAATATGTTTCTATATCGTCATCTGCTGCTGTTGCTTTATGGGCAGGATCATCGAGTTCCGGCATGCTTTCATCAACAGACTCATCTTCATCAGATAACATTTCATCAATAAATTCATCCTCATCGGATAGCATTTCTTCAACAGAATCATCTTCATCGATAGGATCATCAATATCTGGAATGGTTTCATCGACAGGATCAGCCCCGGCTTCCTGTTTTGATTTGGTGTCTTTTTCTGATTTTCCTAATGACTTGAAAATATTTACCAATAGATCACTCCAATATTAAATATGAATAATCGTTTGAATGAAATTAAGGGTTTTATTAATACCTTTTAAATAACAAAAATAAAAAACTAAAAATATGGAAATTGCATAAATACAAACTATGGCAAACGCCGCCAATTCAATCCATCTTTTCCTGCCGGCTCCTGGTTTGTCCAGTGGTGGAATGGATGCCAGTATGGGCAACCCGATTTCTGTTTCAATCTGTTCTTCCCTTCTAAGGGTTGGATTTAAAAATTCAAGCAAAAAAATTACTCCGCCCCCAAACCCGAATCCAATGGCCAATGAAAGCATAAAAAGCATCCTGACATCAGGCTTAATCGGTTTTTCAGGAAGCCTTGCATAGTCAAGAATTCGGAATTGCTCTCCTTTTTGCTTTTTTTCCATATTCACGGCAAGCTCTGCTTCAAGACGTCTGGCAAGAAGAGAATTATAACTTTCTTTTATATTATTATAATCCCTTTGTATGGATTGAAGCTCCTGCTCTCTTTTGGGTGTATCTTCAACTTTTTTCTGATAAACCTGCATTGTTTTTTTAATCTGATGGATATTTGTTTTTAGATTTCTTATTTCATTTTCCATTTGCTTTAACGTAAATTCATGCTGGAACAACACTGTATTATTGGAAGATGGTACACTTGTGCTACCAGATCCCCGGTTTCCGCTGTTCTTTTCTTTTTCTACCTTTATTTTAAGATCGGCTACACTTTTTGTTAATTTAATAACTTCAGGGTGTTTGGGTGTATATTTTACCAAAAACTCATCCAATTGTCTTTTTTCCGACTCATATTGCTGTTCCAAAGGGGACAAAACCATCTGCCCGGCAAGTGTGCTTTCCTGCTGCATAGCTGTCCTGCCGGATTCCTCCATTTCCCTTAGCCTTGAAATCTGAGTTTTTAAAAGTGCGACATCGTTTTGAGTATCCCTGAGCGTATTTAAATCACTGGAATATTGTAGTTGAAGCCTGTCCAGCGTTCTTAAATTTGTTTCCAACTCACCGGGCAGTCCCCCCATATATTTTGCCCGGTATGTTGCAATTTCTTTTTCACGAACCTCAAGCTTAATCTTGATTTTTTCAAGTTCTGATTCAAGGAAGTTGCTGGTTCCAATAGCCTGTATTTCTCTGGCTTTAAGATTTTCATCCATAAAAAAACCAGCAAGCTTATTGGCTACTTTCATCACGATTTCAGGATTGTTCCCCGTAAAGGATACTGCAAACGCCTCGGTACTTTTATACCTGCTGCTGGTCTGTGTCACAACAACCCTTTTTCTCAGGCTGTTTATCTTATCTTCAGGATACATATTTTCATTATCTCTAAAAAGTCCGAATTGTTTGATGATCTTTTCAAGATTTGTTCTGCTTAATATCTGCTGGGAAATCGTGTTGATTCTTTGTTGAGGATCTGCTGTGACAATTGACTGAACATAATCTGTGGGAACCTTTTGAGGCTGTATCAGAATTGTTGTGGATGCCATGTAGGTTTTCGGCGCTTTAAGTGTATAAAAAAGGCCCGCAGTAAGCGCAATACAAACGGGGATAATAATCAGCCACCTGCGTCTTATTATGATTTCAAGTATCTGATCCGGTTTTAATGTTGCGGCCTGCTGTTGAAAGTCCATTATCCTAATATTTTCCAAATCTTGATTTTCTTAAAGCAAACTTAAAAAAGATACCATATCATTTCTTAAAAAGGCTTTCTTGCTAATGGGTTTCACACTTTTTCAAGATTTAACTCTTCCAAAAATTATTGAAAATCCAGCAAAATTTCTAATTTATAATCTTGGAGCAAAAATATTTCTACTATAGAATATAGAATTCATAAAAAATGTTTCTTCATAATTTTCATATTCTGGTTGAATAATGCCTAAAATTAAGATTAACTATTCATTGTTTGGACAAAAAAGCTATATTTTGGTCATAATTTAGGTATTTTTTTTCCTAAATTTGTGTATTTTATTTCATAATTTAATTGCTCCATCTTAACAAAGACTGCACTGCAGTGGATTTAATTGTATGGCACGCATATTGCTTTATTTAGATTCAAATGAAAAAGTTAATGAAAATAAATAATGATAAAAATGCAAATTTACACAAAACAAAGGAGCTGGACATGAAAAAATTTATTAGTGCAGGACTTTTATTTGGATTGATCTTTTTAATGGCAGGAAATGCCTGGGCTTTGCTGATTGATGAAGATGACATTGTTAAAATGGCAGTTAATCCCCATTCAAAATATCAACGAAACGTTTCTTCTGAACCTGCCGATTATAATGCTAAATATAAAATGTGGAATTACTCGCCTGGCACTCAAGATTGGAAGTTATACAATACATTCTGTCTTGAGAAAAGCATTACTTTCACGCCAGGAATAGAATATTATGTTGATTCTATCTCTGATTACGCAATCAGTGGGGGCCCTAATAAAAATTATGATCCAAATAATCTTGGGGACCTGATTTCAGATCAAACCAAATGGCTGTATGCTTCATATTTTTCCGGTGCATTTACAACTCTTGCTTCTAATGGTGGTACGTATTTAGATATTAATCAAACAGATAGTTCTGGAAATTATGTTGCTGTTAATAGTACTGATGGTACTTATGTTAAAAATTTAGTTCAGAATGCTATTTGGTATTTGGAAGATGAAGACGATGCACTCATTGGCGAATGGGAATTCTTTGTTAATAGCCTTGACTATAACACCAATGACTTCAGTATATTAGCAAACTGGGATATAAAAGCTGCTAACTTAGCAAAAAAAGATATTAATGGGAATGTAATAGATGTTCAAAGCCAGCTAGTTGGTGGTCTCAACCCAGTTCCAGAACCTGCCACCATGGTTCTTTTTGGAGTAGGTCTCCTTGGTATCGCAGGCATGGGAAGAAAAAGAACAAAAAAATAAACATTTTTAATCTTAATACACAATCAAAGCAGGGCTTTATAAAGCCCTGCTTTTTTTATTTTGGGAAACCAATTAAAAAATCTATCCTCTTTAAGTTCTATAAACCAGCTCCCTTTCATCTTGTATTTCATAATTTTATATACAATTGATATTTTAGAATTCTGACCCAGATTAAATATCAAAATGTCAATTCAAGATCTTTAATTGACATTTTGATGTTCCGGGTTTATTTTTTCGGTCATGAAAACTCCAGAAAAAATATACCTTAAAGATTACACACCACCGGCATTTTTTGTTGATCAGGCAGATTTGACTTTTGAGATCAAAGAAGATCTGACCCAAGTAAACTCCAGACTGAAAATCAGAAAGAATCAATCCATTACTGATAAAAGCACCCCCCTTGTTCTGGATATGGATGAATTTGAAATTATTTCAGTCATTGCAGGCGGTATGGTTTTGCTGCCCCATGAATATACAGCTCATGATGGTTTATTTAAAATAGCAAACACTCCTGATGCGTTTGAACTTGAGATTACAAATATTTTAAGACCCCATGAAAATACCAGCCTTGAAGGATTGTATCAATCCGGGACTATCTTGTGTACCCAATGCGAAGCCCAGGGGTTTCGCAAGATAACCCCTTTTCCGGATCGTCCTGATGTTATGGCCAGATATTCATGCACAATCATTGCCGATAAAACCAAGTATCCTGTTTTGCTTTCCAACGGCAATCTGGTTGATTATAAAGAACTTGACAACAACAGGCATTTTGTCAGGTGGGAAGATCCGTTTAAAAAACCAAGTTATCTGTTTGCCCTTGTTGCAGGGGATATAGATCACATTGAGGACACGTTTACAACACGATCAGGAAGAATTGTTGATTTAAAAATCTTTTCTGAACGAGAGAATATTGATAAATGCTATCATGCCATGACGTCTTTAAAACAGGCCATGGAATGGGATGAAAACCGATTCGGTCTTGAATATGATCTGGATCTTTATCAGATAGTGGCCATCAATGATTTTAATGCAGGGGCCATGGAAAACAAAGGCTTGAATATCTTTAATTCCAAATATGTTCTTGCAGATCCTTTGACAGCTACTGATGAAGATTTTATGAATATTCAAGGGGTGATCGGCCATGAGTATTTCCATAACTGGACCGGGAACAGGGTAACCCTTAAGAACTGGTTCCAGTTAAGTCTGAAAGAAGGGTTAACCGTGTTCAGAGACCAGGAATTTTCTTCTGACTTAAATTCAAGGGCGGTTAAGAGGATTTCAAATGTTAAAAATTTAAGAGGACAGCAATTTCCTGAAGATGCAGGTCCCATGACCCATCCTGTTATGCCTGATTCTTATATAAAAATGGATAATTTTTATACCATGACGGTTTATGAAAAAGGATCCGAGCTTGTCAGGATGATCCATCAATTGATAGGGGAGCAAAATTTTAAGCAGGGAATTGACCTCTACTTTGAAAAGTTTGACGGGATGGCGGTTACTATAGAAGATTTTATCGGGGTGATGGAAAAAGCTTCGACCAGGGATCTTGAACAATTCAAACTGTGGTATTTTCAATCCGGTACCCCAATCGTCACAATGATCAGATCATATAACCCTGAAATTCAACAGCTTGAAATCACCTTTCAGCAAAAGACTCTCCCCGATAGAAACCAGGAGATCAAAAAACCTCTTCATATTCCAATCAAGTTTGAGATACTGAATGCTGAAGGGAAAAACATAACACCTGTTAACAAAAAACTGCTTGAACTTCGGAAAGAAAAAGAAAGTTTTGTTTTTAAAAACATCCCTGAAAAAAGCGTTCCTTCAATATTCAGACAATTTTCAGCCCCCGTAAAGATTCAAACCGATTTAACTGATGAAGAGCTATCTTTTCTCATGGCAAATGATACAGATGAGTTCAGTCGGTGGGACGCAGCTCAGAATTTATTTGTCAAAGAACTCAAACTAATAATCAATGCCATTCAAAGCAGAAAAAATTTATCTGTTTCAAAAGGCCTGGTGGCAGCATTTAAAAAGGCTTTAACAGACCCAACCCGGGATCGCGCATGTTTAGCAAAAACCCTTTCTCTGCCGATGGAGACGGAAATCAAAAATCATTTTGATCTTGTTGATGTCAATGCCATCAACACGGCCCGGCTGTTTTTAAAACAAACAATTGCAGGGCAGATGAAAGATCAGTTTTTGAATATTATTGATCTTTGCTCTAAATCAGATCCTTTGAGCATATCCCATGGGGCAATGGCGGACAGAAGTCTGAAAAATTTATGTCTGTCATACCTGGGCAGTTTAAAAGAACCGGAAAACACCATGGTTATCTGGGACCATTATGAATCTGCTAAAAATATGACTGATGAACTTGCCTGTTTTAAAATTCTGTCGGAGATTGATCCTGACATCAAACAAAAGACCGTTGAAAAATTTTATGCCAAATGGAAGCTTGACAAACTGGTTCTGGATAAATGGTTCGCCGTGCAGGCTGCCTCCCCTCTTCCCGATACTCTGGAAATTGTAAAATCTCTTACGGGCCATCATGATTTTTCAATCAAAAATCCCAATAAGGTAAGATCTTTGATTTATATGTTTGCCATGCAGAATCCCATCAATTTTCATCAAAAAAATGGAGCTGGTTACACGTTTGTTGCCGATCAAATTATTTTACTGGATCAAATAAACCATATGGTGGCCGCCAGATTATCTTCATGTTTTAATCTCTGGAAAAAATATGATGATCATAGAAAGGCTTTAATGCAAAAAGAGCTTGAACGGATTCTGTCCACCCAAACGCTTTCCAAGAATGTTTATGAGATTATTTCACGGGCGCTTGCATAAATAAAGATTTGTACAAAAAAAATGTAATTGTTCAGCCTGTTAAAAAAGGTATCCCCAAAGCCCTGTCTGATGGATATTTTAAGGAGGTTAAGCGTTTAGCATCGAAACAAATATCCACCAGACAGGGCGGTTTCAAGCGTAAAAGCTGAATAATTACAAAATAATCATTGCACTCTTTCTCTTCCGATTCCATGGTATTCAAACCCGGCTTCGGAAACTTCCATCGGGTCATATTGATTTCTGCCGTCAAATATAATGCGTTGCCTCATGGTATCTGCCATCAGTTTAAAGTCCGGCTGACGAAAAGCCTTCCATTCTGTAACCAGGATTAAGGCATCTGTATTTTCAATGGCTCGATAAAGACTCGCTTCTAATTTCAGTTTGTCCTTTGAAAACCATTTTTCAGGAAATTCTTTAAGTGCCTGATTCATGGCAACGGGATCAAAGGCTTTAATTATAGCGCCTGCATCTATCAATTCTTTTAGAATCACGGCTGATGATGATTCTCTGATATCATCTGTACCCGGTTTAAAGGAAAGCCCCCACATGCAAAAAATCTTTCCGGTAAGATCCTGTCCAAATTTTTTAATGATTTTATCAGACAATACCTGTTTTTGCAGATTATTTCTCTTTTCAACTGCATTGAGCAGTTCAGGTAAAAACCCCTGGTCTTTACTTGTTTTAATAAGCGCTTTTACATCTTTTGGAAAACATGAACCGCCATAACCACATCCAGGATAAATAAAAGAATATCCTATTCTTGCATCAGATCCGATTCCTTTTCTGACATTCTCAACATCCACACCCAGCCTTTCACAGATATTGGATATCTCATTCATAAAGGATATTTTGGTTGCAAGCATTGAATTTGCAGCATATTTTGTCATTTCCGCATCACGAACATTCATGGATATGATTTTTTCTCTGTTTCGCGAAAAAGGTGCATAAAGACGTCTCATCTGCTCTGCAGCACGTTTTGAGTCTACCCCGATAATAATGCGGTCTGGTTTGAGAAAATCATTGACTGCAGCGCCTTCCTTTAAAAATTCAGGGTTGCTGACCACATCATACTCAATATTAACCCCCCTTTTTGAAAGTTCTGCCTGGATGGTTGATTTAACCTTATCGGCTGTTCCAACAGGGACAGTAGATTTATCTATAATCACTGAATACTCGTTAATATTCTGGCCAATTTCTTTAGCAACCTGTAATACAAATTGCAAATCTGCCGAACCATCTTCTCCAGGAGGCGTGCCAACTGCAATAAAAAAAATATTAGAATGTTCAGAGGCCTGTTCAAGGCTTGTGGAAAAATTTAAGGTTCCCTCCTTATAATTTTGAATGACAAGATTTTCAAGTCCGGGTTCATATATGGGTAGTATCCCTTTTTTAAGGTTATCTATTTTTACCTGATCTATGTCGACACAGGTAACTGTGCTTCCCATCTCTGCAAAACATGCCCCTGTTACAAGCCCGACATAACCGGTTCCAATAATAGTGAGTTTCATCTGCGGTCCCTATCTTTATAAAATAATTTGTAATTAGTGTTTGAACGAAAACTCACCCATCTGCTGCGTTGCTGCAAAACTCTGCCAAGTTTTAAAACTGGCCTCATGTACAACAGTACACTCCGGTTTCAGAGTTTCTTGCGTCTTGCATATGGGCAACTCTTCGCCCAAACATTTGTTTTCGGTCAGGCACTAATTATACTTGCTGTTTACAACCGCCAGAAATTAATTCCTAATTTTCTGGCATCCTCTGGTTCAAAAATTGATTTAACATCGATCAGACAGCCGTTTGTCAGAAGCATGTCTTTAAATTCTGAAAGTGATTTTTCAACATACGCTTTATGGGGTACGGCAATTATCAGGGCTGAGAGATCTTTTAAATCCTCCCATTTGCATAGATTTACATTATAATATTCCAGGGCCTCTCTGGGATCGGAAATCGCATCATGAACCAGGACATTTGTTCCATAGGAATGAAGCTCTTCAATGATATCAACCACTCTGGTATTTCTCAAATCCGGGCAGTCTTCTTTAAAGGTCAAACCTAAGACCCCGACTTTTGAATCCTTTATGCTAAGGCCCTGAGTAATCATCATTTTAATGGTTTTTTCAACCACAAACCGACCCATATTATCATTTATTCTCCTGCCGGATAAAATGATCTGGGGGTGATACCCTTCTGATTCAGCCTTAAAGGTTAAATAGTATGGATCAACACCAATACAGTGACCGCCCACAAGCCCTGGCTGAAAAGGAAGAAAATTCCATTTGGAACCGGCGGCTTCAAGCACATTTTTTGTATCAATGCCGAATTTATCAAAAATAAGTGCAAGCTCATTCATTAAGGCGATATTCAAATCTCTCTGCGTATTTTCAATCACTTTGGCAGCTTCTGCTTCTTTTATAGTCAGGGTTCTGTGGACCCCGGCCTCAATGATGGTTTCATAAAGTTCTGCCACTTTATCACAGGTATTTTCATTATCTCCTGAAACCACTTTTATAATCCTGGACAGCGTGTGTTCTTTATCTCCCGGGTTGATTCTTTCCGGAGAGTATCCAACATTAAAATCCTTTTTCCATTCATATCCTGACACTTTTTCTAAAATAGGGACGCAGACTTCTTCAGTAACACCGGGATACACAGTAGATTCAAAGATAACAACAACCCCTTTTTTCATATATTTACCGACAGTTTCAGAAGAACTTTCAATATATTTCAAATCAGGACGTCTGGCTTTATCTATTGGTGTGGGAACTGCCACAATAATATAATCTGCATCTGAAATTTTCTGGGGATCAGATGTTGGAAAAAAATATTGGGCTCGTTCAAATTCATTTTTTGAAACTTCACCTGTAGGATCTTCAAACTTTTTGCAATTTTTAATAATACTGTCTTTCAGATCAAAACCTGTTGTATGAAATTTTGCACCAAAATGAACTGCCAGCGGCAAACCAACATAACCTAATCCGATAACTGCAATTTGTGTTTTCTTATCCATGTTAACCTTTCTCTTCTATTTAGTATTTGAACGAAAACTCACCCATCTACTGCGTTGCTGCAAAAGTTTGAAATCCTCATGTACAATAGTACACTCCGGTTTCAAACTTTCTTGCGCCTTGTATATGGGCAATTTTTCGCCCAAATACGGGTTTCCAGTCAGACACTATTTATAATATTTCTTATACCATTTAACAAAATTGTTTATTCCATCCACTATGGAAGTAGACGGTTTAAAACCCGTATCCTTTATCAGATCATTTACATCTGCATAGGTTGCAGGGACATCTCCCGGCTGTAATGGCAAATATTCCTTAACGGCTTTTTTACCGATGGCATTTTCAATGGCTTCAATAAATGCCATAAGTGCAACGGGTTGATTGTTGCCTATATTATAGAGTTTATATGGGACACAACTGGTCGATGGGTTGGGTGTATCAGATGTCCAGTCCGGATCTGCCTCTGGAATATTGTTCATTACCCTTACAACGCCTTCTACAATATCATCAATATAGGTAAAATCCCTCTGCATATCCCCGTTATTAAACACCTTAATAGGTTCATTGTTTAAAATGGCCTTTGTAAAAAGAAAAAGGGCCATATCCGGTCTTCCCCAGGGGCCGTAAACGGTGAAGAACCTGAGACCGGTTGTAGGGAGCTTGTATAAATAGCTGTAAGTATGGGCCATGAGTTCATTGGCTTTTTTGGAAGCTGCATAAAGACTTATGGGATGATCTACATTATGCCGGACTGAAAACGGCATATGGGTATTCAACCCATAGACAGAACTGCTGGAAGCATAGACAAGGTGTTTTACACCTGAATGGCGGCAGCCTTCAAGAATATTTCCAAACCCCACAAGGTTACTGTCAATATAAGATGCAGGATTTTCAATGCTGTGGCGAACCCCTGCCTGGGCCGCAAGATTAATTACATAATCAAATGAATACATCTCAAATAGATTTTTTATTTTTTCCCTGTCAGCAAGATCTCCTAAAATAAATTTAAACCCTGCCTGTTTTCCGATAATGGATAACCGGGTTTTTTTCAGGTTTACATCATAGTAATCATTTAAATTATCAATACCATAAACTTCATGTCCTTTTTTGAGCAGACGGTCTGACAAATTAAACCCAATAAACCCTGCAGCTCCTGTAACAAGAATTTTCATAATGGTCCTTTATCATTTCAATTTTGAAAATAAGTTTGCCTGCCGGAATATACAGATTTTCTCAATTCCCGGATTGTAGCCGCACTTGTTTTTTTGGATTTGTTTAGCATGAAACAGGGGCCAAAAACAATGAAAATCATCGGAACGAAGAAATTCATGAGCACTTTACGAAGTTTATCGTAAACATGCTAATAAATAATTTTGCAAAAAATTATTAATAATTTAGAAATTCAGATACAAAAATTGATCTTAGAACTTTGGATAATAATTACGGTAATTCAGAATATATCGGAGAACTGCTCCATTTGCTGATTCTCTCCCAGCCATATCGGTCTTCCCATCCTCTTCTTCGATCTTTAATTTTGAATTTTTTTCTGCCTTCACTTCCTGGATATCCAGGCCCCATATTAATAATTCGTCTGTCCACCGGGGATCTGCGATCTATCTGAGCCCTTTTTGCATAAACACTTTTTGCCTGCCTCATTTTTTCCTCCATAGCTGGAAGGAAAATTGTAAGGTTGAAATTTTGATGTCTACAATTTGATTTCCATTTTAGAACATAAATTATCAACCTATCAATTTTCCCTGGCTTTGCCTCTTTAATCTTGATATTTAAAGGAAACTCGTAAATTTGTTCTGAATTGGGCAGGTTTCCCTTTCTCAATTTTAATATCAAGTTTCATTACTTCTGCGATTCTTAAATCTCTTAATGATTGTGATGCACGATCAATGGCACCGGTGGCTGCATCTTCCCAGGATGTTGTACTGCTTCCTACAAGATCAATAATTTTGTATACGCTCTCACTCATGGGTCCCCTCCTGTAATAAAGTTTAAAAATTGAAGTTGAGATGAATTTGAAATCAGGTTGTTTGTGCAGCGTCAGAAAAGTTGTTCAGAATATTACAATTATAGAATAATAATAAAAATTGTCAAATGGTTTTTATGTGTAACCTGATCAGCGTCAGCAATAATACCCGCCTCAAAAAAAATATTTGTCGTCGATCAGTAACATTCAGTTTAAGGAAAATTTAGTTTTTCAAGAATAAGACCATAAAACAGTTTTAATTTTGAGGAAAAAATCCATCCCAAATGGGTCGAACACTGATTACAGATTCCTATCTGCCATGAGAACCCTAAAAACCATGAAAATTCTGTTGAGGCTATTGAGCTTTCAATACAACCTTTTGCATCGCTGAAACAGCCTATCTCAAAAATCAGGCCATGGGGATTTGCAAAGGCATGATGAAATGAATTATTTACAATAATCTGCCTTGATTGCTCTGTGATATGATTGCTGCAAACAATACAGGTAATAATTTCATCCTCTTTGGATATTGCCTGGCTTTTTTTCTTCGTTAATAAATCACTATATTGTTTACAAACCACATTCATTGCAATTACCCTTTGGATAAATTATTGCTCTTTTTCTATGTAATAAAGGGTTGCCCCCACAGGAGCAAAAGATAAAAAAAGGATATTGAATCCAGGTATAAGAAAAAGCAGGCCAAATCCGACATGAAACATTAAATTATTTCTTAAAAATTTCATTCTTATACCAAATGGTTCCATCCTTCTTGCAGGTACCAGGTCTGTATTGTCCCAGGCCAGAAATACAGCAGCAGCTAATGAAGAAAGGATAATTATAACAGGACTTATGGGAGTCATCAGTCCCAGCACCATAATGATTAAAGAAATCAACACAGGAATAATAGCCCTGGGTATTTCCTGTTTAATCAGATAAATAAAAAAACTGATCCATGATCCTTGTTCAAACGGCACTTCTTTTCCCAATATAATTTTCTCAGTTATTCTTGACATGTAATCCATTATAAAAACGCAGAAAAATAATTGGGCTATCAAATAAGAAATAACCATGGCAATAACTGCAAGAAAAATAGATAAACACCATGAAACTGCTTTCCATAGATATATAAGCCACCCTGATTCCGGCATTTTCCAGATCATTAATAAAATTTCATCATGCCAGTATAAAATCAAACCGGATAAAACAAGGGTAAAAAATAAAACAATGAAAAATCGCAATATCCCAAGCATTAAAAGTTTCGGGGTTTTTAAAGCCAGTATCAGCCCTTTTATATTATATTTTATACCATCATATAAATCCATCTTAACCTTTCTATACTTTTGAATCAGGGATGCATTTGATCCAATAAGTTATGTCTTCTGAAAACTCTTTATAGGAAACGTTTGTCCTTTGAGTAATGAGATTTTCTTCAAGCCCAAACACTTTTTTATAACAATCAAAAAACCTTAAGTTGCCTGGGTTACCTAATTCTTCCATATTCTTTATTTTACCAATACTCTGCCAGATGGTTCTGGTATCACTTGTTATATAGGCATCCTTTAATATGTCCATTATCGTCCCGCGCATGTGAATCCCATTCTTTAAGCCGCTGCTTTCAAGCCTGGATGCTGTATTTACGGACTTTCCAATGGCTGTTACTATTTTTCTTTTCAGGCTTCCCAAAGGACCGATCAATGCTGTACCCATTTCCATTCCTGCTCTGAAACTGAGATCAATTTTTGCAGTATTGATCAAATCTTTCACCCTTCCGGTCTTATCCATGGTGTGGTGACCCGTTTTTAACAAATGAATCTCTCGAAAAATATCGGTCAGAGTAAAGATAATCAGCATGATCCTTTCCTGAGTATCCATGGAATATCTTAGTTTTTTATCGTCAAATGGAGATGCATTTTCCAGGAACACACAATCTCCCATAAAATTATCTACCCTGCATGAATACTTATTAGCATTATTGGCCGTAATCTGATGACACAGATTCAGGACATAAAAATAATCCCTGGGATTTAACTTTTTTCTTATTATAGCTGATCCTACCATATCGATAAAAGCATAAACACCATCTATAATATTAGCAGGTTCCATATTTAACTGGTCTTCGTTTACAGCACCCACAGCTCTTAAGTATTCTTTCTGGGCATTCAATTGAACTTCCTTGTTTTTTAATTGCAGAGCTGTCTTTCTAAGACTTTTTTCTTTCCTCCAAATTATATGAGCGGCCTGTCTCCCTCTGGCAAGACCAATATATGCAAGAGATGCCATCTCAATGGCTGAGATTAAAATATTTAATCTTCTTTTAAGTTCAATTTCCTGGGTGAACCTGCCTTTTATTTTTTTTAACAAAGTTTCATTGATCGTATTAAAAACAATTGCACCATAATCCGGAATATAGGCGGAAACAAAATTTTTGGCTTTGAACTGTTTAACAATGGCATTGTTAATTTTTAAATCCTGCAATGATTTAAAAACATCACCATTATAGGAAAGGATTGATACATTTGAATGGGTTTCACCTGTATTTAATAAATCAGGAATATTATCAATAACGAGAATTTTAATTCCTTTTGCATAGAAATCTTTATGTTTTCTTAAGACAAAAGAAATGATGCCATCGGTTTCTTCTTTTTCACCAAATTGCGTATCTTTATACAGTCTGACAGGTGAAAGCCCTTTAGATCTAACTATGAATGTTCCAAAATACTTCAAAACAAAGCCGTTAAAACCCTGTCCATTAAATTTATGCATAACACCCCTGTCCCATTTGTCAGGAGGTAAAAATTTAAAATAGGTTTTATTGGTTCCCAGAACCAGGCCCACTTGTCTGGCATTCATTAATCTAAATGAAAAACTCAAAAGGCGATCTAAAGTATTTTTTTTCTTAAAGACAATGCGTTCAAATTTATCTAAATCAGGCAATTCGTGTTTCATTTTTGGAATATGAGCTTAAAAAGTTGTCCGTACTGATGTTATCACTATCAGTCTTATAATAAAGATTTTGGAATATAGAGATTTCTTTTGTTTTAAATGAGATCAAAGAACCGATAAAAAAGATATGATAAATGCGATAAACATTATCAGAAACAATCTTCAACAATTTGTCTTTTTGTCTTTCCATCCTTATTATCCAATCATTTAAGGTCTTTACATAATGAGTCCTGTAATTTTCAGCATTCAGCAGTTCAAAACCAGAAGACGAGGCCATGTTCACAAGATCATGCTCAAACATGAGCTCACCGCCTGGGAACATGAATTTATCCAGAAATGAATTTTCATATCCTTTTTTTCTATCTGTATTTGTTGTAATTGTATGCTGCATAAAAAGGCCGCCTTTTTTAAGGCATTTATGAACAATTTTAAAAAAATTCTTCATATTGGCTTTTCCAACATGTTCTGACATTCCAACACATGAAATTTTATTGAAACTCTCCGTACCAAGGTCCCTGTAATTTAAAATTTTTATATTTATTTTTTGTGAAAGTCCTTCGGCTTTTACCCAGTTTTCAGCATATTCTTTTTGTTCGGAACTTAAGGTAATCCCTGTTACATCAACATCATAATGCTTAGCTGCATAAACCGCAAAATTTCCCCATCCACACCCTATGTCGAGAAGATTATCACCCTTTTTAAGACGTAACTTCCTGCAGATAATATCCATTTTTTCATTTTGAGCTTCATCCATGCTTGCTTTTTCACTTGTATAATATCCACAGGTGTATCCCATAGTCTGCCCTAAAAACAATCGATAAAAATCACATGGAACATTGTAATGATATTCAATATTTTCTTTTTCTTTTTTTCTTGCTTTCACAAAAAAATTGGAAAACAATGTCAGCATCCCCTTTCTTTGATCCATGTTGAGCAATTTATCGCAAATAAGCTCATAAAGTTCTCTTATGCTGCCGGATATATCAAAATATCCTTTTACATAGGCTTCACCAAGGGAAAATGCATTCGGAGAAATTAATGCTTTAAAAAATTTGCGGTCTTTAATTAAAATTTTGTGTTTGATGTCCTGCTGGGCCGTGGAATATTTATGACCGTTTGTATCAATAATTTCAATAGGGATCATTTCCCGGCGAAGCGTTTGGATAAATTTTTTTAGAAAAAAAGATTCTTTTTTGATAAGAGCTTTCATAATTTCACCTCACATAGAAGATTGAGATTATAAAAAAACAATTTTATACTAGATTTATAGATTTAGCTCATTATAATAAATCTTTTAAAAAAATAAAGGTTTATCTTAAAAAATAAGTGATTATTTAGCTCTTACGCTTGAAACCGCCCTGTCTGATGGATATTTGTTTCGATGCTAAACGCTTAGGGCCCACTCAAAAATAACTTTACATTTTGGAAGCCGATTCATCCTGCCCGGCAGCGTTGTGAAAACACGACATATACTTGATATGCCTTAATTTCCACGCCTTGCCGGACAGGCGACTCAACTTAAAAAAATTGGTAATTAATTTTTGAGTGGACCCTTAACCTCCTGCAAATATCCATCAGACAGGGCTTTGGAGATAACTTTTTTTAAGGGGCTGAACAATTACAAAAATAATAATATTTTTTATTGTTTTTTTATTGTTAAGCGACGGATTTGAGAATGTTGCGGGTTTCCAAAAGGGCTTTGGAAATATTATTTCTTTTTCTTCCCAATTGAATTTTAATGCTGTCTTTTTTAATAAATTTAAAAAGGGCTATACCTTTTAAATCTTTATTTAAAGAATGCAATGGCTTTTTTCTGTGTTTTTCAGAAAAACAAAGGGTCAGGGTGTTGGGTGTTATATCAAGGCGTTGAACCCCTGCCTTGATGCAATAAACCCTCAGCATGATTTTTAAGAGCATATTTTCCGCTTCTCTGGGTAGTTTGCCATATCTGTCCATCAGCTCTTTTTTCATGTCTGATATATCTGAAACCCGTGTAATCCTTGACAATCTTCTGTATAAGGTTAATCGTTGTTCAACCGATTCTATATACCCATCTGGAAAGCCCGAGGACATGGATGCATTAATTTCAGGCTCCAAAGGTTCAACGATTTCTTCACCTTTCAGGTCATGAACCGCCTGATCTAAAAGTTTTAAAAACATGTCATACCCCACTGCTGCTATATGACCGGATTGAGAAGCACCAAGGGCAGTTCCGGCACCCCTTATCTGCAGGTCTTTCATGGCAATTTGGAACCCAGAGCCAAGATCTTTATACTCCATCAATGCAGACAGCCTTTTCTTTGCATCCTTTGTCAATGTGTTTTCATCGGAAATAAACAGATATGCATAAGCCTGATGATCACCACGCCCAATCCGGCCTCTTAACTGATAGATTTGAGAAAGTCCGAACCGTTCAGCCTTGTTGATAATCATTGTGTTTGCTGAAGGGATATCAAGACCTGATTCAATGATTGTTGTACAGACTAAAACATCAATTTCAAAATTAACAAACTTGAGCATTACCTTTTCAAGCTCTGTTTCCGAAAGTCTGCCATGGGCCACACCTATTTTGGCCTCTGGAACCAGTTTTTCTAAATTATGTGCAGCTTTAAAAATGGTCTTGATATTATTATGGACAAAAAATATCTGGCCCTTTCGTGACAATTCTCTTTTAATGGCATCTTTTGCAATGGGGTCTTCATATTTTGAAATATATGATATTATGGGCTGTCTGTCTGCAGGAGGAGTTGTGATCAAAGAAATATCCCGCATACCCGTAAGTGACATATGAAGTGTCCTGGGAATGGGAGTTGCCGTCAATGCCAGAACATCCACGTAACTTCTCTTCTTTTTCAATGCTTCTTTATGTTTCACGCCAAAGCGTTGTTCCTCATCAATCACCAAAAGGCCCAAAGATTTAAAATCAACATCTTTTTGTAAAAGCCTGTGAGTTCCAATTACAATATCCACTTTGCCTGAACTGATTGCCTTGAGTATTTTTGTCTGTTCTTTTCGTGTTCGAAACCTTGATAAACATTCAATATTAACAGGATATTGAGCAAATCTCTCCCTGAAAGTTGAAAGATGCTGTTCTGCCAGTATAGTTGTAGGCACAACAATAGCCACCTGCTTTCCATCATTTACCCCTTTAAAAGCAGCCCTGATGGCCACTTCTGTTTTACCATATCCCACATCACCGCATACCAGACGATCCATTGGAATACTGGATTCCATGTCCAGATGAACATCATCGATGGCTTTTAACTGATCACGGGTTTCGTCATAGGGGAAAGCTGCTTCAAAGTCATTATAATAATTATCCGGTCTGGAAAATGAGAACCCCTTATTGACTTTTCTTTTTGCATACAGGTTTAAAAGATCAGCCGCCAGTTTCTCAACTTCTTCTTTTGCTTTGGCCTTTGATTTTATCCAGGCTTTAGAACCGATTTTATCAAGAATTGGTTTATAGCCATCCACCCCTATATACTTGCCGATCATCTCAATTCGATCAACAGGCAAATATAATTTATCCTTATCCAAATATTGAATAAGGATAAAGTCCTGGGAAATATTACCAACCTTTAAACTGCACAATCCTTCAAATTGCCCAACGCCATGATCAATGTGAACAACAATATCGCCATTTTTCAGTTCTTCCGGCGTTATGAATTTGGTTTTTAAATCTCTTCTGGCTTTTCTCTGCCTGCGAATTCTTTTTTTACCGAAAATTTCATTTTCAGTTACAAGGGCCAGACTCTCTTCTTTAAAAATAAACCCTGAAGATAATGCTCCGAACAAATAATAAATCCCGGGTTTCTGTTCAATAGCTTCTTTGAAGGTGCTGCACTTCACAGGCTCAATGCCGTAAGGTTGCAGCAACGAAAGCAGCCTTTTTGATTGTGATTCCTGACTTAAGACACAAAGGACTATTCTTTTATGAGCCCTGTGATCTTTAAACCAGTCAACCAGTGGGGTTAAAGGATTTTCTTTTGTCCCCTCTCTTTTCAATGATGAAGACAAATCCGCATTATCCTGAAATTCAAATGGAAGTTGTTTTACTTGTTTTTCATGTGAAGGGTAATTTGTCATGTCAAAGGATTCAAAAGAAATTTGATTTTTGGATTTAATAATAGACTTTATTTTATCCCATTTCAAATAAATGGAATCAGGTTCAACACAAAGCCTGTTTTCCGCAGAAGTGGTTTTATAATTTATAAAGGCTTTGCTCTCAAAATCTATTGCACCGGCTTCAAGGTCACCTGGGGAATCCATCACCAAAATAGTATCTTCAGGAATATAGTCAAAAAAAGTGTCTAATTTTTCATAAACTATGGACAGCATGCTTTCAACTCCCGGGAACCTTCCAAATTCACGGGTTTCATTCACATATTCCCTGGTTTTTGATGCCGCAAGTCCGGCAAGGGTTCCTGCCTGCCTGAGGCGGGCCATGATGTGGGGCAGGTTCTCTTTGGCCAATATGGCTTCTGTTGCAGGGATAATTATTATTTCGTAAATTTCTTTTATCCCTCTCTGGGTAAAGACGGAAAAATACCGGATGGATTCTACCAGATCTCCAAAAAATTCAATGCGGACCGGATATTTTTCTCCAGGAGAAAAAACATCCAGGATACCACCACGGACAGAATACTCTCCCGGATCTTCCACAAGAGATGTTTTGTTATACCCGCCTGATTCAAGTTTCAAGATCAGGATATCCCTGTCAATTTCCTCGTTAGCAATGACCAGTTCGGCAAAACCAGTCAAATTTTTTCTTGGAATCAATTTTTGTAATATAGTGTCCACAACCGTTACAATAATTAAAGGTTGGGAACCTGAATTCATGATTTTTGATAAAGCTGCAAGCCTGTTGGTAGAAGTTTCTTTATGGTAGGCCAGGGATTTGAAAGGCAGAATATGATATCCTGGGAAAAAAACAATTTTATCTTTTTTATCCGGTAGAAAAAAAAATAATTCATCTAAAAAAGAGTGTGCTTTTTTTGTATCCCTTAAAACAACAAGGATTGAAACATCTGAAGCACTATACCAATTAGAAGTCATATAGGCTTTATGTGACCCTTCTGCCGGTGTAATTACCACAGAACTGCCATGGTGCTGAACATCTTTGATTAAATGCTTGGACATATTTACCTGAACATGCTTGATTGGATGGGTATAAAATTTGTTTTAACCTGAAGGTCACTCGTATAAATCATGGTCCTGATTTAAAGCAAGTTTTGAAAAGAATCAAGAAAAATCAAAATTAATTTATTTGAACTTATTTGCCAGACCATTGTCAATTACATAGATACACGCCTCATTGGCCCCCTGGGTTGTATATCCGAATTTTGTTGAAAGGTTGTTCAACAAAAATTTTACATCTTTTTTAATCCGTTTGTCATGAGCCTTAAATTTATCCGTCTCAAAATCTTTGATGGCATTCCTGAAATTTTCATTTTCAATAAAAGGTTCCAGCACTCTTTTTTTTAAGTTGTGAACATATCGCTCATATAAAGATTCAAACAATCTGGTTTCTGTTATATTTTTTCCTTCAATCATTATTTCATGAGTAAGGGTCAGGGTGGTAAACTCTTTTAAAACATCATTCCGGATCTCTTGCCTTTTTTTGATTTCCGCATTCTCAGAAAGAAGCCTATTTTCAATGCTTTCAAGGAAAGCTTCGGTCACGTGGATCTTTTCTTTTGTAAAAATACACTTAACAATTGAATCAAGGTCATGGGTTACAGCAGAAATATAATTTTTAATATCTTTGGCAATCTGGTCCTCGTTATAATAGTATAATGATTCTTTCACCTGTTGAAGGATACTGTAGTCATACATTCTTAACAAAGATTCCAGAAACTCTCCAGAAATCAAACTTTTGGGCTGATCATAAAGCTTGCTGAAAAAAGTACACAAATCCGGCATATTGATCAGCCGGTCTTCTTTTGCATATTTTGAATAAAACTGATCAAATATTTTAATCGCATCCCTGCCTGACAGACCTTCTTTTCCGTAAATTTCAGACTCGGCAATAATTTTTTTGAACATATTATTGTCCAGGGATTTAACATCATCTTCTACCAGCCATTTAGGAACATTGCCTGAAAACAATTCCATTTTTAACAACAGGAGCTGGGCATCACAAAAATTTTTATATTTTAAAGGATCTTTTATCCACTGGTCCAATGCCAGTGATTTTTTCCCAATCCTCGTGCAGATGATGATCCTGGCAAAATTTTCAAGTACCATGGGCAGAAAGCTGCCTTCAATGTGCCGGCCGAAAATATTATTATAAATCTTGACTTCTGTTTTAACATCAAGAACATATGGAATATCAATATATTGGATTCTGTCTTCAAATGAAGGGAAATCACGGATACTGCGTTTATCTTCAGGGTTCATCAAAGCAAAAAACAATGAGTCTACCCTTTCTTCTATATCTTCCACCTTGTGAAGGCCTTCGCTGATAATATTATGGAGTTCAACCATTCTATCAATGTTATGGGATTTTATATCCATGAGTGCATAAATCCCGTTATTGATTTTTGCAAATCTTGAATACATGTAATTGATCACATTGCTGTCCTGGAACAGGGCATTTATTCTTTTTTGAAGCATTTGATTGGAAATAATATTTTGTTTTAACGGTCTATCCCCAGGATTAAATACGCTGATACCGTTTCCAAGGCGCCTGTTAAAATAGTAAGGACGGGCATAGAGCATTTTAAACACTTCAGTGGGATTACCCACCCGTTCCAGTAATGAAAGATAGATTGAAGAACAAATCGTACATACTTCTTCTTTAAACACCCATTCATATTCTTTTTCTGTAAACAGTCGCCATTTGAATTCGTCATTTTTAATCAATTCATCTAAAACAACTCTTCGCTGGTCTTTAGGGATCACCAGAAAAGGATTGTCATGGGAAATACAGGGCACTTCAATATAATCGGTATTTGTACCCGTATATAAACTGTCATTGTGTTCGTTTTTAAATTGAGTATCTTCTTTTTTTTCAACATAGTTAATGAATTTTTCAAAGGCTGATACAGACAGAGTCGTGTCTTTGTCCTGGAGTTTTTTAATATCCAGTCTCCATACTATCTCATACCTCAGGCCTTTTTCAGTATTGGCATAAATTTCAAATTTTTTTAACAGATTGTTTAAAAAAGTGCTTTTCCCGCAACCATGAGGGCCATCAAAAATATATATCCGGTTCTGCTGCGCTCCATGGCGCAGATACTCCATCTGTTTCATAAAACGATTGGCAAAAAGCATATCCGTAAAATAGGGGTTTTCAGAATCTTCAACAAAAAGTCTTGAACAATCATAATGGGTAAAGGCAAGCTTATCAATATCTCCTGTTATTGTGTCTTTTGATTCATCAACATAATATTTAATCATATCGTGAAAGGTTTGAAAAATATTTCGTAAAATCTGAGAAGGATTAGCATTTAAAATATTTAAAAATTCTTCAAATGGAACAGGGGCAAGCCTCTGGTTATCTATTATATTTTTATCCAATATATCAAGGGTTTGATCTATTGGATTTTTTTTTGAAGGCATTGTTTCCATATTAAATTATACCTCCTTTTTAGAAAGTTTTCGATTTTCCATAGCATAAACAATTCTTTTCCAATTGACAGGTGCAGGCTCTTTTTTGTCAGCAACAGGAGAGGCCGGATCCCAAAAATTGGCATAATTTGTTGCGCTCTGTCCAGATGCCTCAGGTTCACTGGTTTCCAGATGGACAGGCCCTCCCCACAAATATTCGATGCCCATCATGGTATTTTCAATAAAATCTGTTTTCAAAGGTTTATTTTCAAATTTATGATTCAGATACAATATCCCATCTTTGTTGCCAGCCTTGTCTATAAACATTTCAGGAGGATGATACAGGGTATCAATAATCATTTCCTTATAATCCTGCGCCTTTTTGGATTTGATATAGTATTCCAAAGACATCCTGGAATTATTAAAGCGTTTACCGGCCACAAAAAGATTATGCCTGGCAACAAACTCCTGGTCCACAAATGTATTGATAAAGGTAAAATCATTAAAATTCTCTCGAACATTTATGATGAACTCATTGCCTGAATTTTTACTTTGGTTATAATTTTTCTTTTCTATCTCATCTTTTAAAAACATATAATCAAAACAATAGCATCCCTTATCTTCCATTTCCTTAATATGATCAAAGAGTCTCATTCCAAGGGCATAGGGGTTTAATCCTACTTTTGGCATGGATGTTACACCTGCATTGACTTTGGCAAAGTCTGATTCATGGCCGCAGATTCTGTCATCACGCATAAAAAGATATTCATGCCAATAGCTTGCCCATCCCTCATTCATAATTTTTGTTCTAATCTGCGGTTGAAAATATAAAGATGTATTTTTGACAATTTGAATTACAGATTTGATCCAATTATTTTCATCTTCTTTTAAAAAAGATGAGTGTTGAAGGATATATTCCACAACATCAAGATCAGGTTTTATTTTTATGGCTGTTTCTTTTTTATATAGTTCTTCAAATTCAGGATATCCGGCCGTCACCTGCTCAAAAAAATCTTCACCGCCATTGTACAAGGAATTGAATCTTGTAATTTCTTTTAAATATTCATTAAGGGATACCTTTTTAATTTTTTGTAAAAATATATCAAAATAAAAATCTGTTTTGCTTAATTTCCTGTGACTAGTCTTCATAATAGTGTGGTTAAGTTTGTTTTGATATCCCACAAGGTTATCAATACCCCGGGCAAACTCAATGGCATAATCAACCCACCTGCCCTTTTCAGAACGCAATTGTGCAATCAGTCGTTTATCTGACAATGCCTGGCCTGTTAAATCTATATCCCATGTATTTTGATAAAAAAGATTGTTCTGAAAAAAGTCGATATGCCCTAGAACATGGTAAAAAATCATTACATTCAGCCAGTCAGGGTTATTATCATTATAAAATGAGATGGCAGGCCGGGTGTTTATGACTGTTTCATATGGATTTGAAGGATAGGCTTCATACATGCCCTTTCCAGACAGGACTCTTACATCATGTACCCAATAGTCATAAAGTGTCGGTATCATGACTTTAGGACTCAACTCTATCATGTCCCTGTTGGTCACTATATATTCAAGGGTTTCATCATCAAACTTCAAGCCATGATCCCTAGCCCGAAGTTTGCATTCTTCCATTATGCCCTTAACATGCTGACTTATAAGTTCCATGTATTCCTCCGATTAAAATTTTAGCCCGCCTTTTACCCGGCTCACAGAGGAGCTTATGATCACAAAGATTTTCAGATTTTCTATAAATAGTAAAATTCCCTCCAATTTTATGAAATAAGTCTTTTTATTCCTTGAATAATTCTTGAGTCATCTGCATTTTCACCCAATACATCCAGTTTAATCAAACTGCTGTGCTTATTGAGTATACCCGATGATTTCAAATACTTTTCCACTTCTGTCTGTTTTGAACCTACATAGGTATGTTCTACAATGGAAATACCTATTCTAGACACATAACCCAGCATTTTTTGAATCTCAGCAAGAGTCTGTTTTCCATCCTTGTCCCAGTCATCGCCGTCTGTGCCGTGAAAGACATAAATATTATAATCTTTTGCCAGGTTCTCTCTTTCTACTATATCATTAACCATTTTGAATGCTGTAAATACTTTTGTACCGCCAGCTACTTTATAAGAATAGTACTTAAAAAAATCAGATACTTCTTTTGCCTCAGTATCATGAAGTATAAACCGAGTTTCTACCTGCTTTTCATATTGATATAAAAGCCAGGAATACAGCATTACATGCTGGGAGACGACTGTCTGGGTAACTTTCCCACCCATTGAGCCTGAATAATCTCTTAAAAAGAAAATAAGTGCCTGGGATTCAAAATCTTTTTCTCTGGACAAAATTCTGTAAATCATATCCTGGGGAGAAATAATAAATTTTGTAGTATCAATGTTTGCTATATCTGGAATATTCCCAAGGGTAATATTAGTTTCAACTATCTTTTTTAATGTTGCTTTTTTATCCAGGATCTGACCCACACCTCTGTTTTTGTCTGTAAGGTCATATACATATCTTGCCAGGGTTCTTTTTTTTCCTTTGTCCTGTAAATTGGGCAAAGCAAAATCCTGGGATAAAACTTTTCCAAGTTCATAGGCATTGGATTCAAGTTCATGCTCACCTCCCTGGCCTTCACCAGGCCCCTCTCCAGCACCCTCCCCTTCTTCTCCTTCTTCTCCTTCTTCAGGGCGGACCGGCTGCTCCCCAATTATATCTCCTTCTTCTCCTTCTCCTGTTCCGCCTGTGGGCTCTCCTTCTCCAGGGTCCTGGTCCAGATTTATTTCATCATGAACAAATTTTTCTTCGACAGTAGTTGGAACAATGATGATTTTATCTTTTCCACCAGATCCTGGTTTGACAATTCTTCCGATACGAATTTTGCGTTTAAATCCATCTTCTTCTCTTCTTCTATCTCTTTCTAGGAGTTCATCAAGGGTTATCATATATTTTTCCCCCTATTTATCGTCCTCCTGGCTGCAGAAATACTCGATGGTTTTCTGAGCACAGGTTCTGCAGTACCCAAGTTTTTGGTTCATGGTATAAGTCATTCTGTCATACAACTTTTGATTTTCTTCATTGGTCCTGTTGGCAAGGGCACCAATTAATGAACCGGCTCCTGCAATATCAGATTTAAGTCTTACATCGGTAATCGCCTTAACCAGTTCAAGATTGTCCATGAAATCATAGTTTGCATCCACAGAAAGTTTCTGGCCATAAATCTTTCTTATGGTGTTTCTAAAAGATGCCCTTTGCTCCTCGGTCTTCAAACCTAGCCTCTCTTCAACATTTTTAATATAACGTTCATCTATTTTAAGCGCTTTGAGTTCACCGGTCTGGGGATCCTTATATTTCCACATCATGTCAGGACCTAGATGTTCTGCATCAACACCAATGATCATGTTTACATAATTAAGTACATCTTTTTTGATTGCCAGAGGTTCATCCATATAGGCGTTAAACATTTCAGTCATAATTCTTTCACGATAAAGACCCCTTGCAATTTTCAAATCTTCTTTGAATTTTGCACGATCAGAAGGTTCCTGGACATAATCAAGAACCGTTCTTTCAAGGGCATTAAAAATATCAAGAGCAAACATACACTGACCTTCATTGGTTTCAGAGCTTTCCAATAAAAGCTGTACTGCCCGGCCAAGGTTTCTTTGCCCCATGCCTTTTTGACCGAATCGCCTTGTGATATCCGTGTCTTGATTTAGCGTATCAATTAATTCGGCAAGGGTTTTGAGGCTCTTTTCTCCAGCCACTTCTCCTGCTGCAAGTTTCATTATTTCAATCGGAGTTAATTTATCGGATCTGGGCAATCTTGTCAGAACAACACCGACAGAAGCGGCATAATTCAAGTTTGGATCCTGGTGCAAGACTTTAGAATCAAGAGATCGCTTTGTATCTGTGCCTATTGCATACTCTGTTAATAATTTTTGAATTTTATAATCTGTATTATGTGCAACATAACAGATTCTGCATCGGTCAACTATCGGCGCTTCCTCTCTTTCGGAAAGAAAAGTATCAAACTCGGAATTATTACTGGTGGCGATAATCAAAGTATCAATGGGCCATTTAAATCCGTCCAACTCTATCATCCGATTCTGAATCACCCCAAGGTAAACCTGAACCAAATCCTTTTTATTTTTATAAATTTCATCGCTGAAATGAATACCGCCTCCTGCTACTCTTGCCAGTGCCCCTCTTCTTAAATCAAATCTATAGGGATTGTTGGAATCGGAAATATGGAGCAATCTTTGAATAGATTCTTCTCCCATGAGATCCACAGCTGATGAGGTAATCTTATCCTTTGCAGGATACTTGCCTGTTATCGTCCCCAGGCTTTCAATTAATGGAACCTGTATAATTTCAATAAATGACAACATTTTTGTAATATCATTGTTTGTATGTTCCCGGATCTGATTGAAAATATACGCCGAGCAGGCACCCAGAGGGCGGTATTTATCATAAAGTCGATCTATCTGTCTGGCAGTGAATTTAAATTTTTTAGAAAATAATTCTTTAGATTTGTCCTGGGTTTCACAAAGACTCATGGCAAGGATCATGGGATCTTCATAAGTCTGGGATTCAATAGAATTAATCTTACCATAACCGCCTATCTTATCCAGATGAATAAATTTGAATGTATATTTTCTGTTTTTTGGAATGGTAAGAAATTCTCTGTATCGTGCACAAAGATAATCAACAAAAAAAGTTTTACCATTTCCTGGCTCACCCACCAGAACAAAAGCCATTTCTCTTGAAGACCCGCCTTCTGAAGCATCTTTTACAAATGAAACAAAACTGTTTATTTCATCATACATACCCACCAGATGCTTTTTCCCCTGACTGAAAATATCGAACTGGTAGGTTGTCTTACCTTTAACTGTAATTTTTTGGATACCTGCATCAAGGATCATTCTGGTGACTCCCTGAAAAGAATCTTCAAATACTAGTTTACCTTTTTTTACTGCATCAACATGATTTATTAAAGATTTTAGATTTGTTTTGCCGGCCATTTTACCCTCCTCTGGGCAGCAAGGAGGCTTATGCTGCCATTCAAAATTTGGTTGGAAATTACATTACCATTGATCAATATAAGCAGAGCAGATTACTATAGGAGAAATATTTTCAAGTTTGCATTCAAGCACTATTTATGCTTACTTTTAATATATCAAGATAAAAAAATAGAGTCAAATAATTTACTCACTATCTGGATATTTGCCATAAGAATCATATTTTCTAACCAATTTACGCCAACCCGTTCCGATCCAGGTTATCTTGTCCGCCATGGTGTTTGAGCAAAAAATGAGCGAGTTCATGGCGGTCAGCGAAAGTAATCTTAGAGCTTGTAGCGATGTCCATCCAGCGGACGTAAGGCGATCACCCTGGAGCGGGTTATGTAAAATTTCTTATGGCAAATATCCAGCTCACTATTTTACTCAATCTCAATTCTGGTTAACAGATGTTTTCCCAGAACAAGGTCTTCTTGTGTCGTGATTTTAATGTTCAGGTTAGACCCTTTTATTATAACCACCTTGTCACCTAAATGTTCAACTAATGAAGCATCATCAGTTCCTGAAAAACAAGTTTTTCCTGCATGATCAAATGCCCGTAATATCAAATCCAGTTTAAATGTTTGAGGTGTTTGTGCAGCATAGAGTAATTGCCTGCTTACCGTTTTTTCAATACTTAAATCTGCACAGACCCTTTTAACAGTATCTGTTATTTTAACAGCAGGAATACAGGCACCATATTCAATGGTATTTTGGATACATTCTCTAATAATATTTAAATTTATAAAAGGGCGAACACCATCGTGAATCAATACAATTGCTTCTTTATCAAGGGTTACCCTGTCACTGACACGCTTCAGACCGTTTAAAACAGATTCTTGTCTTTTGTTTCCACCTTTAACCAAATGAATTTTTTTTCTAAAACCAAATGGGTCAATAATATGCTTTTTACAATACTCATGGTCTTGTTTTGGAATAACCAGTACAATCTCATGAAGGTTATCACAGATATCAAATGCCATAATGGTTCGAGCAAGGATTGGAATTTTGTCAAGGTCGATATATTGCTTTTTGATCTTTGATTCCATTCGCAGCCCCTTACCTGCTGCAACAATTATGGCAAAATTTTGGAATTCACGCATTTTAACTTAAATAAGACAATTCTTTTGGCAAAGGAATTCCCTTACCCATATGGTCTTCCCCATAATTTACGGCTGCAAGAATTTTCAGATCGTTTAATGCTCGCAAATCACCTTTAAATTTAACGATTTCGATCTCTTCTTTTTTGATTTTTCCACCAGCCCATTGAATATCTAAAACACTTGCAGCATCAAAAACATCATTATTTACATGCATCTTAACTTCCCCGCCATAATGCTGAACGATTTTTGCCACTAAAAGACTTGGGCGACTGTGAAACCCTCGGTCTTTAGGTATCCCAACTTCAATTTGTGCAGTTTCCATGTTTTCATTCAATATTTTCGATGCCAGGGCTTTGCCGGAAGATAAAAATTTCCAGGCATAAAATAACCCAAAATTAACCGCTCGATCCAGCAAAACATCTGGATCGATAAATTCAGATAAAGAGACACCAACGTTTTTGTATACATCCTTAAACCCAATATCATGCAAATGCCGTTCATAGAAATGTAATAACCTGCCCGTTACCTGGAGCATGTTAAATACAATAGAAAAATGGCTTCTAAGCTGTTCAAGTTTAAAATTTTCAGATGATGACTTTGTATTTACAACATAGGAATCAAATGAAGACTGGATATTGTGAATCAACATTTCATATCTTCTAACTATGACTTCATTGATTTGTCCCGGCACAAGTTCATATATTTTTTTTAAATCATATCTCTCATAAAATGCGAATTGATCAAAATCCTTTACAACCTCTAAAAATTCACTGGAAATCCTTGTTAAATTTTCTTTTTGCTGATCTTTGGAGTTAAAATCGTCGATATTGTGATCCAGCTGTTGTACTGATGAAATTCCAGGAAAATAACTAAGATCATACCTTGCAGTCGGTATATTTATCTTCAAACGGCGAGCTTCTTCTAAAACTACTGGAGCAGCAAGTTTTATGGATTGCTGTAGAATTTTTAGTGTATCAAATGCTTCAAGTTTAAACGTATTATGCTTATTATCCTCAAAGGCATAAAATTTAAACCGGTTGAGAATATGTCTTTGAGAATAGCATGCCAGTGAAAGATGCTGGATTGTTGCCGATAATTCTCGATAAAATACCCACTCTTTATTTTTTTTAGCTCCGTGAAAATCTAAAAAATCTTCCAGAATATGGGAAGATGTAATAAGCTTTGAGTATATTTTCTTTGTAAAGATATAATCGTCATCATCAAGTTCATGAACAAACAGAATGCATTTTAAATATTCAAAGGAAAAAATATTTGCTTTTTCCTTAAATGAAATGTCGCAGGTAAAATTCATAATTCATTATCCAGCATTAAAAATAAGTATTCGGCCTGACCAGTTGATAAGCCGAATTTTGTTATCTGCTCTAGTTACCTCAAACAGATCAACGATCATTCATCTTGGATGTACGTTGCCGTACACCTCATGCGACCTACCCGAAAACTTGGGCGGACAACCCTCAAGCATTTTCCTATTTGGTCTTGCACCGAACGGGGTTTACAAAGCTTTTTCAGTCACCTGAAAAACTGGTGCGCTCTTACCGCACCGTTTCACCCTTACCTGGATCAAAAAATATCAACCCAGGCGGTCTACTCTCTGTTGCACTTTCCTTCACGTCACCGCGACTCCACGTTATGGAGCGTCCTGTCCTGTGGTGTTCGGACTTTCCTCCAGGTTTAAAAACCCAGCGATCGTTTTGCCTGGTCAGGCCGAATTTTTATGTATTTATGTGGTATAGTATTCTACTGCATTGCGGGCAGGAAATCAATGAGTGACCTCGCTGTACTTCAATATATAATTGAGGGGGTATATTCATAAAACACCCAAGGCAGACCTCATTTTCCACACCTACAACAGCTGAGCCATTATTCATTTTTGATATTTTTACAAACTTGTTCATCACTGAAGTTGTAATGGTTTTACCAATTTTCCTCTGATTTGCAAGATATTCGTCAAGAAGTTCTCTATCATCCAAGGTTTTTTTTTCAATTTCTTTTTGTTCGGCTTCTATTTTATCTTTAAGAAGCTGAAATTCTTTTTCACTTTCCAGTGAGAATTTTTCCATTGATTCATTTTCATCAAGCAGCTCTAACAATTCAGTTTCTAAAACATCTTTACGTTTTTTGTTATCGTCGACTTCTCTTAAAAAAAGGTTGTATTCTTTATTGGTCTTTACCATTCTCAATTTTTCATTGCTTTTAATAATCCGATCATCAATGACTTGGATTTCTCTCTCAGTATCCCGACAAGCAGCCATTGTCCTTAAAAGCTTTTCTTTGTTTTCTTCCACACCATATTCAAACTGGTTTAATGTAGCTCTTAATTTTTCCTTTTCTTTTTCAACCTTAATCAGGACAGCTTTAAGCCTTACAATCTGGGTTTCAGCTTCTTGAAGTTTAACCAGGATTTCTATATCCGATTTAGCGGGAAAATCATTCATAATGTTGTATCCTTAAACTATAATAAATGGATCTTTTTCATTTTTAAATTTTTCTAACTTTATATTCAGTCCGGCTTTTAAAATTGCCTTACTTAATTTGTCAAACAGCAGATCAACTGCCATATGTTCAGAACCAAAATGTCCCACATCAATCAGACTCTTTGAATATTCTTCAACACGTCTTGCTTCATGATATTTAATATCACCGGTTATATATACATCTGCCTCGGATTTTAAAAATTCATCAATTAGAGAACCTCCACTTCCAGTACAGACAGCAACACAACTTACAGGCGAGTCCATATCTCCTATTACACGCATATAACTCAAATCAAGCTTTTCTTTTATATTAAAAACAAGCTGATTAAGTGTTGCCTGGGATTGAAGGTATCCGATTCTACCAATGCCTGTCTTTACATCTATCGGCATTAATGAAGGATTATTAATAAAAAAAACCTTTTTGTTCTCAATGCCGACCTTTGCTGCAAAATAATCATTTAAACCATTATAGGCTTTGTCAAGGTTGGTATGGGCTGAAATTATGCTGATGTCATATCTTGCAGCAATTTCAATTGCACTGCCCGGCATTTTATTAAAATCAAAGGATTTTTCCGCTTTAAACATCAAAGGATGATGGGTTAGGACAAGATCACAATGGGCTTTTTTTGCAGCAATCATTAATGGCATGGAAACATCAAGCGCGATCATCACTTTTTTTACTTCCCAGTTCAAATTGCCGGCCTGAAGCCCTGAATTATCCCACTCTTCAGCAAGATCAAAAGGGGCAATAACATTGATCAATTTCAATAAATCTTTTGTTTTCACCATGATAAACCACACAACAAACAAAAAAAGCGTGGTATTTTACCACGCTTTTTATTTTGTATATCCAATCGATATTCTTCAGGCACATTCATAGATAAATTGAATATCCTTTTTGATTTTCAATTACACTCATAAAATATGCCTTTAATATATTTAATTGGTGGGCCCACCTGGGTTCGAACCAGGGACCGACCGGTTATGAGCCGGTGGCTCTGCCAAACTGAGCTATGGGCCCTTTAAAAATGCACAAACTTGCAATATATATATAAAAACAAATTTTGTGTCAAGATTTAATTCTCGAACAGTTTAATTTTCAATAAAGGTCTTGAGTTTCTTACTTCTCGTCGGATGTCTGAGCTTTCTTAATGCTTTAGCCTCAATTTGACGAATACGCTCCCTTGTTACTGTAAAATCCTTGCCCACTTCTTCTAAGGTGTGATCTGATTTTTCACCAATCCCAAACCGCATACGAAGGACTTTTTCCTCCCTTGGTGTCAATGTGGCCAGAATTTTACGGGTCTGCTCTGCCAGACTGAAATCAATGGCTGCATCTGATGGGATGGAAAACTTTTTGTCTTCTATAAAATCACCCAAATGACTGTCTTCTTCCTCACCGATCGGAGTCTCAAGAGAAATAGGTTCTTTTGCAATTTTTAAAACCCGTCGAACTTTTTCAATGGGAATTTCCATTTTTTCTGCAATTTCTTCAGGTGACGGCTCCTTTCCCATTTCCTGTACAAGGTATCTTGATGTCCTTATTAACTTATTGATGGTTTCAATCATATGGACGGGAATTCTGATGGTTCTCGCCTGGTCTGCGATCGCCCTTGTGATGGCCTGCCTGATCCACCATGTGGCATATGTAGAAAATTTATATCCCCTTCTGTATTCAAATTTATCCACAGCCTTCATCAGGCCTATGTTTCCTTCCTGAATCAAGTCAAGAAATTGTAATCCTCTATTTGTATATTTTTTTGCAATACTGACAACCAGTCTTAAATTTGCCCTCACCAGCTCTCTTTTTGCAAAGTCAGCATCCTTTCTACCTTTGTCGATAGACCTGGTAATCTTTTTTAAAAAATTAGAGTCTCCTTTTATGATATCTTTTCGTAAAAGAACCTGGTTCAAAAGGGAACAGATATCCTGGTATAATATTATTGCACGCTGTCTGTTAATATCAGACCTGGCAGAGGCCCACTTTACAAAAGTCTTTTCATCGCAAACTTTATCAAGCAGGGTTTTGGATTTAACATTAAAGGTTTTAGCACATTCAGTAAACAGTTCATCCACTTTATCAAACCATACAATGGTATTTCTAATGCTTTTTTCAATAGTATCGATAATATTGGACTCAAACCGCCATTTTTTTAATTCCTCAAATATGGCTTCCGTGTTGTTTAATATCTCACTTGCATAGGCTTCATATTTTTTAGATTTTTTTTTCTCCAGAAGCAAAAGATCTCTTTTTTTCTGGTTATTCTGGTGAATGTCGTTTATTATTTTTAAGGAATTTAAAAATTTTTCCTGTTTGGAAACCTCATCGATAACACCATCCCCTTCATCCACATCCCTTAAAACATGCTTGGGCCGCATGGATTTTTTTTCCATCTTAGCACCATAGATAAAAATAGTGGATAATGATATGGGACAATCAAGCATAGTTCTTAAAATATCATGTTCCCCGCGCTCAATTTTTTTAGCAATTTCGATTTCGCCTTCACGGCTGAGCAAAGTGACCATTCCCATTTCCTTGAGATACATTTTCACAGGGTCTGTAACAGCACCGAACTCCATATCTGAACTGCTTTTTTTAGCAGGAAAAAGATTTTTGGCAGTCTTTTTTTTCACTGCTTCTTCATTTTCTTTTTCAGATTTTTTTTGTGTTTTAACTTTAGTAACCTTCTTAGTTGCTTTTTTATTGGCTCCCTTTACACCACCTTTCTTTGTGGCCTTTTTTATTTTTTCTTTTTCCATGTCCACAAGTTTTATGCCAAGCTCTTTAAACTGCAGAACAATATCTTCTATCTGATCCAATGATTTTAAGTCATCGGAAATTGCATCATTAATTTCAGCAAAAGAGAGGGAACCATTTTTTTCGCCTTTTTTAATCAATTTTTGTAATTCTTTTTTACTAATCACAACATTCTCTCCAGACGTATTTGTCTTACCGACCATACAATGCCTCCCAAAGGCTTAAAGTTATAATTGATCATGTAATTGCTTAATCTCTGCCTGTTTTTCCTTTAACAGGTCCATTAAATCAGAATCACAGCCCTTTTCCGCACTTATAATTTTAGTTGTCAAATTATTTTCCTGTTTTTTTCTTACTCTGATAATTCTATTGATAATTGACAAAACAGTTTGATGAATATCTTGTTTTGAAAAAAAATCATTAATGGCATAAGAGGCTATAAGTTCCTGATCTTCAATATTTTCCATGCTGGCCATAACATTTGTAATAAAGGCTTCTCTTGCCGGATCTATACTTAAAATTTTCTTTGCCAGGCTTTTTAATTTTTCAGAATAAAAATAATCCAATACCTTTTTGTCTTTAATTTCATCTGTTATTTCAGGGTAGTTCAGCATCAGTGAAATAATCTGTTCTTCTCTTCTATCAGATTCAAGCTTTGCATCTTCTTTTTTCCCATCACTCAAAAAAGATTTTTTCCCGGAATGATTCAAATATTGTTCCCTTACTTTCTCCAAAACAGCTTTTTCATCTATGTTCAGTGTTTCGGCAAGCTCTTTTACATATAAAGATCTTAATGCGCTGTCATGAATCAAAATCAGCTGTTTTTTCATATCGTCCAAAATTCGAATCCGTCCCTCCACAGACAGCCCATGTGTATCAATGGAAACCTGCAAGAGAAACTGCATCATTGTTTTTGCGCTTAAAGCTAATTCATTAAATGCTTTTTGTCCGTGTTTTACCACATAGGAATCCGGATCATTTCCTGTGGGAAGTACAAGAATCCTTGTATCAACTCCCTCGTTCATGAAAATATTAATACTTCTTTTAGCAGCATTAATTCCTGCTGCATCAGAATCAAAAACCAGTATCATCCTGGATGCATAACCTTTAAGTATTCTCACATGATCCGGAGTTAATGCCGTGCCAAGGCTTGCCACTGTATTTTTAATACCATGTTGATAAAGGGATAAAAAATCAAAATATCCTTCAACAATATAAACGCAACCTTCCTGCCGGCAAAATTGTTTTGCCGCATGGAGGCCGTAAAGAATGCGGCTCTTGTTATATATCGGCGTTTCAGGCGAATTCATATATTTTGGCATGGCATCATCCATAACTCTGCCGCCAAAACCGGCCACCTGCATATTCACATCAAAAATGGGAAACATAATTCGATTTCTAAATCTGTCATAATACCCATTGTTTTGTTTCCTTTCCAAAATCAAACCGCTCTGAACTGCAGTATTTTTAGAAATTTTTCTCTTCTTTAGGACCGTAACAATGGTGTCCCACTTATCTGGTGAAAACCCCAGTTTGAACTTTTCTATCGTATTATCATTAATCCCTCTGTCTTTGAGGTATTGCCTTGAGATCTCTCCTGTCTTTAAATTCTTGAGCCCATCAAAATAAACTTCCATAATAGTTTTATTTAACCTGAAAAGATTCTCTGTCAGGTTAAGTTGTCTTCTTTTTGCCGGGTCAATCTCTTTGGTTTCTATTGTTATATTATACTTTCGGGCTATCATTTTTGCAGCCTCAGGAAAAGTAATTCCATGGTACTTCATAATATAAGACAATACATTTCCACCGGCACTGCAACCAAAACAATGAAAGATCTGTTTGCTTGCATTCACAGAAAAAGAAGGTGTCTTTTCAGCATGAAACGGGCATAAACCAAAAAAGTTTCTCCCGGATTTTTTTAATATAACTGATTCTGAAATGACATCAACGATATCTGAAGTATTTAAAATTTCTGAAACTTTTTCCTCAGGAATATACATCTTGGCGGCGCTGACTCCAAAATTTAACGGTTATGCACGTAAAATAAGCTAAGTATTTAAAATAACATGTCAATAATTATCTATAAAGATAATTATTATTTTGAAATCCTGATGGCTTCTTTTAAATCAAGGGTTCCTTCATAAAGTGCCCTGCCGGTTATCACACCTATCACACCTTTGCTTTCTATCTCAACAAGATTTTTTATATCCTGAAGGGTATTGACACCACCGGATGCCACTATAGGTATGGACACAGCGCAGGCTAAAGCAGCAGTCTCTTCAATATTGGGGCCGATCTGCATACCATCTTTAAGTATATCGGTAAAATTAATTGCAGCAACACCACAGGACTCGAATTCTTTTGCAAGATCAATGGCACGGGTATCGGATGTTCGGCTCCATCCTTCCACTGCAACCCTTCCGTTTCTGGCATCAATACCAACAACTATTTTACCTGGAAACTGCCTGCAGGCATCTTTGACAAGCCCTGGATTGTAAAGCGCTTCACTTCCAATGATAACCTTTGAGACACCAACGTCCAAATACATTTCAATGGTTGTAAGATCTCTGATACCCCCACCCACCTGTATGGGAACATTTATACCGGTTAAAATATCCTGTATGGATTTAAAATTTTGTACCTTTTTTGCAAAGGCACCATCAAGATCAACCACATGGATAAGGCTCGCACCTTGAGCCTCCCATTTTTGAGCCATCTTTACAGGATCATCTGAGTAATGAGTGCTATCTTCCATCCGGCCCTGTAACAACCGTACGCATTTGCCTTGTTTAATATCAACAGCCGGTATGATTAGCATTTATATTCACTGTATTTTTAATTATTAATCATTTGAAATGTATTAACGATTTTTATAGACTTCCCTTGCTGGACAATACATCTTGAATGTTTTCATTCATTCTTGTGGCCCTATGCAAAGATTTTCCCAACGCCTTAAAAATTGATTCAAGTACGTGATGCTCATTATCTCCATAATAAGAATTAATGTGAAGGTTAATTGCTCCTTGAACACAAAATGCCTGAAAAAATTCTTTGGCAATATAGGTATCAAAACTTCCTTTCACTTTAAGATCAGAAGGAAAATTATAAACAAGATAAGGCCTGTTTGAAACATCAATTGTAACCCGGGACAGAGCTTCGTCCATTGGAACACAATAGTCTCCAAACCTAACAATCGATTTTTTATTCTCAAGTGCTTTTGAAAGCGCCTGCCCGAGGACCAGACCAATATCTTCAACAGTATGGTGAAAATCAACTTCAAGATCCCCTTTTGCCCTTATCTCAAGATCGAAAAAACCATGGACTGCAAAAGCTGTAAGCATATGATCAAAAAAAGGGATTCCGGTTGAAATATCCACCTTGCCTGAACCGTCTAAATCAAAACCGATATTTATTTCAGTCTCTTTTGTTTTCCGGGAAATGCTTGCCCTACGACCCATAAAAAAATCCTTAAAATGTTGTCAGATCAGTCACAATCAACTCAGTAATGAATAAATATCATAAAAACCAATCCTCTAAAATACACAAAACTTTTTTTTTTGTCAATTTTTTTTCTTCTTTTTCTTCTATAGCTGGGCGCTATTTTTTACCAATACTATTTGATCAATTTTATAACCTGTTTGAATTTATCACCCTGGGCAGCTTTCAGCAATTCAAAAAGTATCATTTCAACACAGGTAACTTCACCACCGGACTGAACAATCCTTTGAATCCCAATCTCTTTATTCTCCTTTGTTCTGGAAGAAACGCAATCAGCGACCACCTGAACCTCACAGCCCTGATGGATGAGGTCGTATCCGGTTTGAAATACACAAATATGAGTTTCAATCCCTGTTAACAGCACCTGGGTTTTACCTGCTTTTTTGAATTCCTCATTGAATTGAGGGTTGCTGCAGCATGAAAATGAAAATTTCTCAATGGGTTTTTCTTTTATCAAATATTTTGAAACCGCTTCAGTGGTTGGGCCCAATTTCTTAGGGATCTGCTCCATCCATAGTATCGGCACTTCAAGGATTTTCATGCCTTGAATCAAAGTCCCAAATGACTTAAACAATTGTTCCTTTTCGTGCATTAACTGAGCCAATTGCCCTTGAACATCAATCACCAGTAATATAGTATTATCAATCGAAAACATTAACCTCCCCCTTTGATTAGGATTCACTCGAAAATTGGTAATTAATTTTTGAGTGAATCCTTAGTAAAAACTTCATTTGTATTCCCTATCTTTTTTTGTTAATTTTAATACAACAAACTATGGCTCAATACAAATTAATTCATTAAGGTATTGTCACTCAAAAAAATAAGACAGGCACAAAAAAGTTTAAATTTATAGGAAAACCAATGAAAAATAATTATACTTCTTTATTTATTTTTTTGTTTATTTTTGTTTCAGGTTGCGCCGCACTTGATCCTGGATATGAAACACCTGTTGTCAGTATCACCTCTTTTAAGGCTATGCCGACACAAGGTTTGATTCCAAGGTTTCAGATCGCCTTGCACATTGTTAATCCCAATGGATCACCACTTGATCTAAAAGGTATTTCATATACCATTTCCCTTGAAGATCATAAAATCATGACAGGTGTGGCCAATCAACTTCCAAAGATAGAAGCCTATGATGAAGGGGATGTTGTGCTCAACGCATCGGTTAATCTTTTCAACAGTATTAATTTTTTTACAGATCTTATGAGAAATCCCAATAAAAATCAAATCTCATACAGCTTGAATGCAAAACTTGATGCAGGTGGTGTACACTCATTAATTCGAGCCACTAAAAAAGGACGGATTTCACTTAAACAACCCTTACATAATCAATAAATGGATAAAATTAAAAAATATTTATTCTGCCTGTTGCTGGTAACATTAACATTTTCATGCGCTTTACATAAAGAAACTGACCATAAACAACCCCAACCGCAACCAGAATCGCAGAGTCGGGATACGGGATCACAGGCCCTGGATTCAGGTCTGTATTACCCTGAGGTCAAATTATCAAAGCAAAGAAAAATTGTAGGACAGCATGCCGTTCAAAGCCTTGGGTTACCGTATAAGTGGGGCGGTCAATCTCCACAAACAGGATTTGACTGCAGCGGGTTAAGCAGTTACACCCACAAAAAGGCAGGTATTATTATCCCAAGGACTGCAAAAGCACAGTTTAACAAAGGCCAAGTTATCGCAAAACAAAATTTAATTATTGGAGATCTCGTCTTTTTTAAAGGGCCTCAAAAAAAAGGAGGCTTTCATGTTGGGATTTACATTTTCAACGGAATTTTTATCCATGCACCAGGAAAAGGAAAACCAGTTAGTTATGGAGATTTAGACAATCCCTATTTTAAACTATATTACATAGGCTCAAAACGGTATTTATAACAGGTAAATTTAAAGGTCCAGGCAAAGACGAATAATATTTTTATTATCTTTACGTATATAATGCATTTCTTTCGCAATTTGCTTTACGAAAAATATACCAAGACCGCCGGGACGACGTTTGTCCAGACCTGCCTTAATATCCGGATCTTTCCTGTCCAGTGGATTAAAGGCCACACCATTGTCAGATATTTCTAAAATGACATTATCACCGGATGTCTCCACCCTTATATCGATAACACAGTTTTTTATTCCTTTGCACCCATAATTAACAATGTTAACAACGATCTCTTCAATGATCAGATCAATCTTTAACAGCTTATTTTCATTACTATCGATTATTGATATTTTGTTTTTAACATACCCCTGAATTTGATGAACTGATTCAATTTTTGGTTTAAAAGATTTCGTTTTCATTTAATAAGCCTGTTTTTTTTAGCTTAATCTTCAGAAATTTGTTCTTTGGCAGTTGCAAGATCATCGTATATATTCATAAAAACATTGAATCCCGCCATTTCTATAATTTCATAGACATTATCGCTTGCATTGCATATGCCAAAATGTCCTGAGTCATACACTTGCTTTGTGATCGCAACCAGAACCCTGAGACCGGCACTGCTGAGATAATGAGTACCCTCTAAATCAAGAAGAATGTTTTCCTCTCCCTGGTCCAGCAATTCCATCAAGGAATCTTCAAGGTCATCTGAAGTGGTTGCATCAATTTTCCCTGACACATGAACTACGGAACAATTCGTTTCTTTTTCAACGGAAATGGTAATGTCCATTAGGTTAACTCCTATGTAATCTTTAAGAATTAATATTAACGATATAATAATTGTTAAAGAGAATCAACATATCTGTTTCATTTATTACTATTTCTTTACCCTGGCAAGCAAAAAACTTTTTAGACTATGTTATTGATATCGTATTGACAGTATGGTAGGAATGAAGATTAAGTAAAATTATTCATATAAATTTACTGGGAAAAAATTATGAGCCTAATAAACGAAATGGCTAGCTCTCTGTTAAAAGGTCTTTTAATTATCATATTTTTATTAATCGCTTCATGCGGTGGTAAAGAACCCCGGCCTGAACCTGAATGGGTGTATAAACCCCAAAGTGTTGAAATCTCATATACTGCTGATGTTATGCTTAACGAATTTAAAGGTTCTTCCCATGCACTCCAATTGGTTATTTATCAGGTTGACAATGTAAATAAATTTGTTGAGTTGTCAGAATACAAGGATGGCCTGAAAAAATTATTAAAAGCACAGAACTTTGATCCCAGTGTACAAGCGGTAAAAAAGATATTTGTTGATCCTGGTGAATCAAACAAACTGGTATTTGACCGGGCGGAAAAAAGCCAATGGGTAGGCATTGTTGCCGGTTACTTTGATCTTGCTCCGGGACGAGCGACCTGTTTTTTTGAAATTCCCCATAAAATAGAAAAAAAAGGGATGGTTTTTTTTAAAAAAGAAGTGGCGGTCATATCGGATTTTAAATTAAACCTGATGCTAAAAGAGCATGAAATAAAAGGGATCATACTGGATGAATAACACTTCGAAACCGATATTATGGCATCAGGGGCTATTTTTGCAGCCCCACCATTTTCAACAGAATGACACTTTCATGAAGTCTTTATTAACGCCCCATAACAAATATCATACACCATTTTTCTGGGGGTGTGGCCAAATTATTATTCAGGATGCTTCGCTTTCGGAGCGATTAATCGAGATAGAAAAATGCGAACTCATTTTTCAGGACGGCACCTGGGTAAAATTTCCTGAAAATGCAATGATCCAGCGTCGATCTTTTGAGGATTTATCATTCGATGTTGAAGGAGATAAACCGGTTACCGTCTATCTTGGAATTAAAAAATGGAATTCCTTTGACAAAAATGTAACCTCCATTGATTCAAATAATAGCATTGATTCTGTGGGAACCCGCTTTGTTTCCTCTGTCGAGCCTGAAAGTGTACAAGACATTCATGGAGGAGGCGATCCGGTAAATATTAGAAAAATGGATTATGTTGTTAAAATTTTCTGGGATCATGAGATTGACAAATTTAACGAGTATTTAATGATTCCCGTATGCCAGCTTGAACTCAGCGAGGACAAGATCGGTTTATCAAAATCCTATGTAGCACCGACATACATTATCTCCGGTTCAGATATTCTGATGAAGATATTAAAAAATCTCCGGGAAAATATTATTTCCCGATGCAGGGTATTTGAGTCTTATAAATTTTCGCAAGGGCTAAGTTCTGACTTTGATGCTCACTTTATTCCACATTTGTTAGTTCTGAGCGCACTCAACCGGGCACTTCCCAACTTAAATCATATTATAGAAGTCAAGGGTTTTCATCCACAGGCAGCCTATGGGATTTTAAGACAGATTGTTGGAGATTTAAGTACATTTACGGATCGGATAAATGCCTTGGGACAGCTGAAAGATGGAACGCTTTTGCTTCCGGAATATGACCATGTTCAGATTTATAATTGTTTTAATGAAGCACAGATCTTACTTGGAGAATTATTAAGGGGAATTTCCATAGGTGGTGAAACCATTTTCAGCATGAATAGAGAAAATGACTATTTTACAATCAAGCTCCCTGCTGAAGAATTCAGAGATTCCTACATGTATTTCCTTGTATTAAAAACTAAGGCAAAATCTGAACAAATTATCAATGATATGCATAATATAATAAAACTTGGAAATCCAAAAAATATTGATAACATGATTGCAAGAGCTCTTCCGGGTGTCCCTGTCAAACATCGTCTGGTACCTCCGCCAGGAATGCCGAAACGTTCCGGTTCATATTATTTTAGAATCAACTCAAAACATCATTTGTGGGAAGAAATAAAACAGTCGGGAGATATATCCCTTTTCTGGGATAATGCACCGGAGGATACATCAATTGAAATTGTAATTTCACAAATATGAAAGTGAGTTGATAAATGAAAATTTCAGCCGTTGACTGTGTGACAGAATTGCTGGCATACACGTATCATTTAGTTGACCAATTGCAAATCCTTCCCTTGGAGTATGAGCAGGTCTCCGGCAACTATCATCAATTGATCCAGCGCGCAAAATCACGCGCAAAATCAGCTGGAATTCCCAAGAAAAAATTTGATCAGGCTTTATTTGCCATATTTGCATGGATTGACGAAACTATACTTGAAACGGGCTGGCAGCAAAAAAATGATTGGATTAAAAATTCACTACAAAAAACATTTTTTAACACCACCAGTGCCGGGACCCAGTTTTTCACCAGGATTGAAAAACTGAAATCAGAGGATAAAGATATTTTAGAAGTTTATGATTATTGCCTTGCATCCGGCTTTAAAGGTAGTCTGCATGAGTTTTATCATAAGGAAAAACTTGAGGCCATAAAAATAGAAACCAGGAAAAAGTTGACGAACGATGGCGATTTTGATGTGCCTGAGATTCTTTTCCCCGAAGCAGGCGATATCGTTTTCAACAAGCGGTTGAAACGCAAAAAATGGAAAGGTATCTCCAATTTTTCATCTGTTTTTGTTTTATTACCCATTTTGGTGTTTTTAATTCTTTATTATTTTTTTAACGAACGATTGATTCAAATGGTCTCAGACTATGGATTTGTATTGTAATGAAAAAATTTTTTAAATTCTTATTGTATTGTTTTCTTATCCTGGTTTTCCTTACTTTTTTATTTGGAATCGGTTATTGGGCAATGGAGATTAAAGGCTGGCCATGGTGGATTTCCGTGGTGCTTGTCGCATCCTGTATGGGACTTGTATTTGGGTATTTTGCCATAAAAAAGCTGCTCATCCGTCGAAATGAAAAAAAATTCGTCCAGGCCGTTATCACTCAAGAGGAGGCTTTTTCTGAAAAATCAGTTGACACGGAGCCATACATTCAAAAAGAAGCGGAAAATCAGTGGAAAGACTCTATTGCCAAACTTAAAAAATCCCATTTAAGAAAATATGGAAACCCTTTATATGTCCTGCCCTGGTATATTATTATGGGTGAATCCAGGTCAGGGAAAACATCTGCCATAAAAAATTCAAATTTGAGTTCCGCAATGACTGATGTGAGCCAGGCAACAATCATTTCAGGCACGAAAAACTGTGACTGGTGGTTTTTAGAACAGGCAATAGTTCTGGATACTGCCGGACGATATACTATCCCCATTGAAGAAGACAAGGATAAAAAAGAATGGCAGGAATTTCTAACCCTTTTATCAAAATATAGAAAAAAAGAACCCATAAACGGTGTCATCGTTACTGTGGCAAGTGATGCACTTTTAAATGAAGATGCCACCCAATTGAGTGATAAAGCTAAAAGCATCCGCCAGCGCCTTAATCAGATGATGCGAATCCTGGGAGCCAAGTTTCCTGTTTACCTTCTGGTTACAAAAATGGATTTAGTAAATGGATTTACCGATTTTTGCGACCATATACCCGATCAAAGAAGCGGCCAGGTCATGGGATATGCCAATGAAACGGATCAAACGGATGGCATGAAGGTCTTAGAACAATGTATGGCAACGGTTTTCAAGCAGATACGAAACCTGCGATCTATTTTTATTCATAACAGGATCAATAATTTTGCCATTTCCTTTTCCAATGAATTTATGAGCTTAAAACCCGGCCTGGAGTCCTATATTCAGTCTCTATTTGGAGATGATATTTACCAGGCAACCCCATTTTTCAGGGGCATCTATTTTTCCAGTGCCTGCAGAAAAGGACAACCCGGGTCAGATTTTTTAGAGACCACTGGCATCACATATAATAATGAAGGGTCCATGGATCAGAACAAAGGCTTTTTTCTAAAAAGTTTTTTCTCTGCTATTTTACCAAAAGACAGAAATATTTTTTCGCCTTTGACTGAGATAATGCAAATTTTTTTCTGTAAAATTGCTGACTCAAATTCCTTTTTGTCAAATACCTTTGTTAATTTGTTTTTCCTTAACCCCCAAATTTTGTAACTACGTTCCTGAATAAATCAAGAAAAAAATTGGTTCCTCCCAAAGGGTCCCTCCCTTTTTTTTCTTGATTTATCCCCTCACTACGTTTTGTTTTTTTGTGGGGGTTAGGGAAATGTTTTATTGGATTTTGCATCATTCCTCCACCATTGGCAGATACCTTTTCCCGGTTTCCCACTCTTCACTGGTTTCAACGAGAATTGCACTGACCAGCCTTAAAAGAGAGGCTTCATTTGGAAAAAGGGTCGCTACCCTGGTTCTGCGTTT
>JABGOU010000032.1 GCA_018645325.1 Desulfobacula sp. | reverse complement strand
GCTCTTTTTCCTTTGCTTCTTTGATATATTTTTTATCTGGAGCATTCCTGCAACCAGCTATGCAGTCTTCTTTCCACTCCTTAAGTTGTGCCGGGTATATGCCATGTTTTCTGCAAAATTCACTCTTCTCGGCTTCACTCATTGGCGCTGTTAGCAATACTGTTTCAAATCTCTTCTCCGCTGACCATAGCTTTTCCCGTTTCTTTTGACCCATTATTTTCCCATTTTTCTTTTTGTGATTTCTAACCCAGGTTGCTACTGTTGAGCCCGGGATGCTTGCCTCTCTGGCAAAGCTTACTACAGTTCGATCTGGATTGAAAAAGATTTTTTGCAGCAGTGATTCTTTAAACTCCGGTGAATATTCTGTTATCATGTAACCTCTCTATCGCCCTATCAAATTGTAAACTTTTTTGTTCAATTGAGGCGACAACTACCCTGACACATAGGGATATCTATTCTTTTTCTACCTTGGTGGATTTCCTGCTCTTTAATTGGGCATAATAAGTTGGGGAAAAATAAAAATTCCATAAGCCCAATTACAAGATTGTGAAAATCACTTGCCATTTTATTTCCAGGTTGTATTGACTTTAATGCTTCAATCAAAACTTCTGCAAGAATTTGTTCATCTTCTGAACTTAAAGCAGAACTTAAATCTTCCTTTTCAGCTCTTTCTAAATGTTCTCTGTAAGTTTCCAACACCTCAGGATGTTCTCGGGAAAATTCATAAAGCCTTTGCTTGGTTTTTGGATATGCAGCCTTGAGATCCTTTTTATAGACTCGTTTTTTCCCATTTTTCAATGTTGTAACTAGGCTCGATCCGGCGGTAAGATGTTCTGTTTGTAAATATTCAATAACAAATTTATTATAGTATTCATTGTGATCGTGTGCGATATCATATCTTGCAATAGCTTTAGGAACCAAAAGGACAGGACCTGTGCTCGTCATAGGCAAATCAAAATACGTCGTATTCCACTCCCCCGATTGAGCATTGTAAAATGGAGGTAACGGCATCTGTCGAACGGGAATGTTCCATAACTGGCACTGTGAAAGGGTATAGTTCGCTAAATGAAACCGAATAAGGTTTGTCGTCAGGTCTGAAATTTTATCACGCCCGACTCCAACAATCATGAGTTCACACTCACCTAAAGAATTCAAAAAGCCAGTACGGAAAGCTTCTGAGGCTCGCAACGCTTCTAAAATTTGAGCAGCTTGAAAACTGCCAACACCAGCACCTTGTGGACGACCACGAGAAAAACCAAATCTGGTTTCATTGGGCTCCTTTAGAAATCTTAGCATTTGATAGGCTTGGCTATCAGCGTCATTTCTAATACAATTAATGAGATTTTGAAAAAAAGACACTATTGTTCTATGACAATTATGTGACCAGTTGTCCGGCCTTTGAGATATTGCAAAGGGATCAATAAATAAAGGGATGTCACTATCAACAGGAATATCCACGAAATCAAGTTCAGCCTGATTTTTATGTATCTGAAAATATTCAGTGAATGTTGTCATTCCCCTCCCTACACAGAACAAGTAATTGAACAGGTCTGGGTACCATGTAAAATTGTTTATTATCTGACCTGAAATGTTTAAAATCTTAATATGTTACTCAGTATCAGCATTTATGCTTTGTGTAAATAATTTTTAAATTCAATTATATAGTGCCTGAACGAAAACCACGTTCAGGCACGGTTTTAAGTTTTAGGTTTTAAGTTTTAAGCAAAAAACAATCTCGGATAGTTGCAAATCTCTAACCAAAACTGGAAAACTATATTTCGGGGTTTTCGGTCGGGCACTATATAGGAGAAAAACATACAAATTAAAAAATGAACATGATTAGATGTCACTGCTGGTGTTGAATCCTGGCGGGGAAGTCGGGGTATGGGTTGCAGGGAATTGTTGATTGGACTTTTTGTACAGGGTCTTAACGCAGTGGAGCGTTAAGACCGCCAAGTGTTTGAGCGACAGCGAGTTTTGGCGGTTAGCGAAAAGGAGTTTAGAGCCTGTGGGAAGTTCAATCAGATGAGTTGCAATCCATGCCCGGGAAGGCACATCTTATTTGACAGTATTTTCATGGCAGCAGGGGGAAATATAATGATTTCCATTTTGAATTTAGTGTTAAAAGTATGATAGATAGGGTTTAAGCATTGCAATAGAAAAAAAAGTGTCTATTTTGACATCTGGAGCTTAAAAAAATTGAAACTGATCTATCCATATTTTAGAAAAAATTTTTATAAAATACTTGTCGGTATTTTGTGCATGATCATTGTGGATGCATTGCAACTTGTCATTCCCCAGATCATTAAAAATGCCATTGACACCTTAAGCACAGGCTCTTTTGACAATAAAATCCTGATTTTTCAGTGTGGTTATATTGTTTTTTTAGGCCTTTTCATGGCAGTCTTCAGGTATGGCTGGCGCAATCTTCTCATGACAAGTGCAAGAAATGTTGAACAAGGCATAAGAGATGATCTTTTCAAACATATCCTGAGCCTGGACATGGCCTATCTGGACAAGGTCAAAACAGGGGATATCATGGCCCATGCCACAAGCGATATCAATCATATCAGGATGGCATTTGGTTTTGGCCTGATCGTAATTGTGGATACCATTCTTCTTGGAGGTGCCACCCTTGCCATCATGATCTGGACCCATCCAAAACTGACAGCACTTGCCATGATACCTATGCCTTTTCTTATTCTTGCCACACGCATTCTGGGGAAAAAAATGCATGCTTTTCATAAAACAGCCCAGGAATCCTTTTCTCAACTGACTGAACTGGTAAGGGAGAGTTTTTTTGGCATTCGTATTATCAAAGTGTTCAATTTTGAAAGCATCATAAGCAATAAGGTTGAAGATGCGTCAACAGATTATTTTAAAAAAAATCTGAAGCGGGCTTTTGTTACCGCCCTGATAAAACCCTTACTGGTATTTTTTTTAAATCTGTCCACCCTGGTGGTTATATTTTATGGCGGCTTTCTTGTGATGAAACGGGTTATAACTCCAGGTGAGCTTGTGGCCTTTTTTCAATATCTTGGAATACTGGCATGGCCTGTCATTGCTCTTGGATGGATGACCAATCTGTTTCAAAGGGGGATGGCATCCTTAAAAAGGATTAATACGCTTTTAGATTCAATGCCGGGGGTAAGCTCTCCTGAAAATCCAAATATCCTTTCAAAAATAAAGGGAAACATTGGTTTTAAAAATGTCGGCTTTGGCTATGATAAAGGCAAAGCCATTCTTTCAAATATTAATTTTAAGATAAATCCGGGAAGTTCCATCGGTATCAGCGGTCCTCCGGGTTCCGGGAAAAGCAGCCTGATCCAGTTGATTCCAAGGCTTTACAATACGACTGCTGGAAAAATCACTATAGATGGCTTTGATCTGAACACCCTGGATCTTGATTTTCTAAGGGGCAATATTGCCTTTATGCCCCAGGAATCTTTTCTTTTTTCAGGTACGATAAAAGAAAATATTCTCATGGGAAAAAATGTGGATAAAGAGAGACTTGATCAGATTATACAGGTCTGCTGTCTTAAAGATACCCTGGAAAAAATGCCTGACGGCCTTGATACCCTTGTTGGCGAAAGGGGTATCACCCTTTCCGGAGGACAAAAACAAAGAATTGCCCTTGCCCGGACATTGATGCACCAAAAGCCCATCATCATTCTGGATGATCCTATCAGTCAGGTGGATACCCATACGGCATCCAAAATTATTTCACAATTGAACCAGATGAATTTAAATGCCACTTTTATTATCATATCCCACAGGATCTCAGCCCTGGCATCCTGCAACACCATTTTTATAATGAAAAACGGTGGGATCAATCATTCTGGAACCCATGAAAACCTCATTCAGACAGATCGTTTTTATAAAGAATCTTATCAGGTGCAGCAGTATGAGGAGAGATATGGAGACTGATATGAATCTTCAGGAAAAAGAGATCAGGCTTGCAGATTTTAACGTGGTCAAAAAATTATGGCCCTTTATCAGGCCCTTTGCATGGATGCTGATCCTGTCAACTTTTCTGGTTACCCTGGTCACCTGCTTTGAGCTGCTCATGCCGCTTTTTATTCAAAAGGCCTTTGATGGATTTATCGTTCCTGTGGGCCTTGAAAAGGGCATCCAGATTCTGGGTTTTAAAATTGAATCTTTTAAAACTTTTTGCATGTTTTTTTCCATGTTTATCCTGACTTCCTTTGTAATTGATTTTTTCCAGAGCCTTTTCATGGAATACACGGGTCAAAAAATCATACTGAACCTGCGCTGCACTCTGTTTTCCCACATGACATTCCTGCCCGTGGCTTTTTATGATAAAAACTCAAGCGGACGACTGGTCTCCCGTGTGGCCGGTGATGTTGAAAACATGAATGAGATGTTTACCAGTGTTCTGATCTTTATTTTTAAAGATCTTATGATGATGGCAGGCATTCTTTTGATTCTTTACTTCATTGACATTAAGCTTGCTTTTTATCTGACCCTGCTTGTTCCTTTTATTGTGATCAGTATTGTTCTGTTTTCAAAAATTCTTCGCAATGCGTTTAGAACGATCCGGCAAAAATTAGCTGAAATCAACCACAGTTTTTCAGAAGCCCTTACAGGGATAAAAATCATCCAGACAACCGCAAGCCAGAACAGTTTTCTGCAACGGTTTAAGGATCTTAATTTTGAACATTTCACGGCTGCTGTGTTTCAGATTAAAATATTTTCCATATTTATGCCTTTTATTGGTTTTTTAGGCGTATTAAGTGTTGCCATCATTATCTGGGGTGGAAGCTTTGGGGTTGTTGAAAAATCTCTGACCTTAGGGGAACTTGTGGCTTTTTTAACTTATATGAAACTTTTTTTCAGGCCGTTAAGAGAGCTGTCTGAAAAATTTAATCTGCTCCAGAGTGCCATGGCTTCGGCAGAACGGATTGTCAATGTACTCAACAATGACAAGGCAAAACAGCGAATCAGTAAAACAAGACAGAGGATTGATAAAATTTCCAGTATTACTTTTGACCAGGTGAATTTTTCCTACGATCAGAAAACAATGGTATTAAAAAATATCAGTTTTCATCTGGGAAAAGGAGAATCCATTGGTATCGTAGGTCAGACAGGATCAGGCAAAAGCTCCATTATAAACCTGATCACAGGGTTCTATAAAGCATATGATGGAAATATTTTTATCAACCATATCAACACCAATTCAATCAATATAAAAGATATCAGGAATAAGACTGCCCTTGTCATGCAGGACCCCGTTCTCTTTTCCGGCACTATCCGGGAAAATATTGCGCCTTCTGGAATGGATATGGATAATGCCCGGCTTGAAAAAGCGTTACATAATGGAAACTGTGATTTTTTATTTGAAACATTTTCAGGGCTTGACACAATGATAAAAGAGGGGGGACGTCCTCTGTCCTCCGGCCAGAAACAACTTGTATGCATTGCTAGGGCCTTTGCCTTTAACCCGGACCTGATCATTTTTGATGAAGCAACATCATATATGGATTCCCAGTCAGAACAAAAGGTTCATGATGCAATGAACAAACTCATGAAAGGGAGGCTTTCCATCATCATCGCCCACAGGCTGTCCACTGTAAGAAATTGTGATACCATCCTTCTTTTAAGGGATAAAAAGATCAGGGAACAGGGATCTCACCGGAAACTTGTACGTTTAAAGGGTGAATATTACCATCTTTTGAAAAAAGAGAGAATTTAATATTTATCTGTACTCTACAATATTTTCCAGGGGATGACGTTTTCTTGGGGGCTGCTCTTTGGCACGGTATCCCAGGGCCACTACAACTGCCACTTCATACTGGTCTGTATCAATATTGAGCACCTTTTCCACCCATTCTTTTTCAAACCCTTCAATGGGGCAGGAATCTATTCCTTCTGATGCCGCTGTTGTCATGATGTTTGCAAGGGCGATATAGCATTGTTTGGAGCACCAGGCATAGGCACTCATCTTAGGAAAAACCTCTGTTTCCATGTGATGCTTATATTTTTCAATATAAGCTTTAGTGAGATCTTCGGGCAGATCCCGCCTTTTAAAATTGCTTTTGATATAGTCATGGGATGGATCAGCCACACTCGGCTTTGAAAGGATGACAATAACCTGGCTTGCATCTGTGATCTGGGGTTGATTCCAGCAGGCCGGTCGAAGAATCTTTCTTACCTTTTCAGAAGAGATCACAAGAAATTTCCATGCCTCCAGTCCAAAGGAGCTGGGTGAAAGATGAGCTGCAGTAAGAATCACATCCAATATCTCTTTTGGAATTTTCTTTTTTGGATCAAATTGTTTACAGGCATGACGAAAATTTAAGGCTTTAATGACTGGATTCATATTTGTCTCCTTTTATATTGAAGTGCTCATAATTTTATGATTGCTCCGACCTTATCCGGTCCTGCAACGTGTAAGGCAATATTTGAACCGTTCAAGGTTTTTGAAATCTCCTGAACCGCTTTTTCAGGGCAATTATTTTCTTCACTCAAATGCGCGAGAATGACGTGTTTTAAGGCGTCTGTCTCAAGTTCCGACAAGAGTCCGGCTGCATCCAGATTGGACAAATGGCCGGTCCTTCCTTTTATTCGTTGTTTGAGATGCCATGGATAGGAGCCATTAATAAGCATGTCAGGATCATGGTTTGATTCAAGGTATAAAATATTGGAGTTTTTCAAATGCTCTTTTACAAGACTTGTAACAATACCCAGGTCAGTTGCAATTCCTATTTTTTCACCATTGTATTCCATGGTCAGTCCGGAAGGATCTGTTGCATCATGGGAGATGGAAAAAGGGCTGACCAGAATTTTACCTATTTGAAATGGTTTACCGCACTCAAAAAGACATAAGGCTTCAATTTTGCCAAGGCCCCGGCAGGCTTCATATGTTTTTTTTGTAATATAAACAGGCAGATTAAAACGACGGCTCAATATCCCGGCACCTTTTACATGATCAGAATGTTCATGGGTGATGATGATGGCAGTCAGACTTTCAGGACTTATATCCACTGCCTTTAACCGTCGTTCAATTTCGATTCCGGAAAGTCCTGCATCAATCAAAATGGAAGAGTTGCAGCATGACACAAAAAGACTGTTCCCCTTGCTGCCACTGGCAAGGGGACAGATACAAAATGACTTATTTGTCATCGGTTTTTTCGGTTTGTGTGGCTTTGTAACTCAACTTTATCTTACCATCCCTTGTAACATCCAAAACTTTAACAGGGATTACATCTCCTTCTTTCACCACATCAGTTACTTTTTTGACTCTGTAATTAGCCAGTTCTGAAATATGTACCAGCCCGTCAGTGCCTGTTTTAATATTTACAAAAGCGCCAAAATCCATTATTTTTACAACAGTCCCTTCATAAATTTCACCAATCTCAGGATCAAGCGCGATATCTGATACCATTTTTAATGCAAGGGCCGAATCTTCCTCATTTTGTGCAGCAATCTTTACAATGCCTTCGTCATTTACCTCAATTACAGTATTAGTTTCTGCCTGAAGCGCTCTGATCACTTTTCCGCCAGGACCGATGATATCTCTGATTTTATCGGAATTAATTTTAATACTGACAATTTTGGGTGCACGTGGAGAAACTTCCGGTCTTGCAACCTTAAGGGTTTCCAGCATCTTGTTCAAGATGTGTATCCTGCCTCCATTGGCCTGATTAAGGGCTTTTTCCATAATCTCCCTGGAGAGTTCTTTAATCTTAATGTCCATCTGGAGAGCCGTAATCCCTTCAGCCGTTCCAGCCACCTTAAAATCCATATCCCCGAAATGATCTTCATCACCCAAAATATCAGAAAGCACAGCCGTTTTATCGCCTTCTTTTACAAGTCCCATGGCTATCCCGGAAACCGGCGCTTTTATGGGAACACCGCCATCCATTAATGCCAGGATACCTGAACATATGGTTCCCATGGACGAACTCCCATTGGACTCCATAACTTCTCCCACCAGACGAATGGTATATTCAAAATCTTCAGGTGAAGGAAGGACTCTTTGAATAGCACGGGTTGCCAGATTTCCATGGCCAACATCCCGTCTGCTGGGTCCGCCTGCCCGTCTGACCTCTCCCACTGAAAAAGCAGGAAAATTATAATGTAACATAAAGGCGCGGGTTTCATTTCCCATCAGCGTTTCAACCCGTTGTTCATCCATGCCGGAACCAAGGGTCAAAACACCTAAGACCTGGGTTTCACCCCTTGTAAAAAGAGCTGAGCCATGGGGCATGGCAAGAAGTCCAACTTCACAGTCAATCTGCCTGACTTCTTCAAAAGCCCTGCCGTCAATTCTTTTATCTTCTTTTAAAACAATATCTCGACTAACCTTTTTCACACACTTGGAAAAGGCTTCTTTTATCCCTTTTGTCTGTTCGGGATAGGCTTCGCTAAAATGGTCTACAACCTGGTCTTTTAAATTGCCCAGTGCATTCTGCCGCTCTATCTTTGTTTTGATCTGAACTTCTTTATAAATTTTATCTTTTGAGTATTCAACCACCTTGGCAACCAGTTCTTCATTTCTGACAGGCGGTACAAATACACGTTTTTCTTTTCCAAGGGCTTCTTTTATCTGAGCCTGTAGATCAATGATGGGCTGCATGGCTTGATGTCCAAAAAAGATAGCATCCAGCATATCTTTTTCAGAAACAATATCTGCTCCACCTTCAACCATGACAACACCGGTTTTCGAACCTGCTACAACCAGCTCGATATCACTTTCTTCCATCTCTTCTATGGTTGGATTTGCAACAAATTGGCCATTAATTCTGCCGACTTTAATACCGGCAATGGGACCTGCAAAAGGAATATCAGAAATTTGCAGGGCAGCAGATGCCCCCACTATGGCAAGGGTATCAGGCTCATGAATCTTATCCATTGAAAGAACAGTGGCAATGACCTGGGTCTCAAAATTATAGTCATCCACAAAAAGAGGACGAATGGGTCTGTCGATTAATCTGGCTGTCAGGGTTTCTTTTTCAGAAGGTCTGCCGATCTCCCGCCTGAAGTAATTTCCCGGAATTCTTCCTGCTGAATAAATTTTTTCCTGGTATTCAACAGTTAGAGGCAGAAAACTGATCTCAGGTTTCGGATCTTTTGAAGAAACTGCTGTAACAAGCACAGTTGTTTCCCCATACTGCACAATTACTGATCCGGATGCCTGTTTGGCAATTTTGCCCCCACTGATAGAAAATTCTTTCCCGTTAAGGGTTGTTGTAAATTTTTTTTCCATAACTTCTCCTGTAATAAAAAAGACAGCGAATGATAAAAAAATTTTTTAAAAAATAATAAACCCGCATGTTTGCCATTAAATATAAACTTAATGGCAAACATGCGAACTTATTTAAAAAATTCCTTGAAATTTGCCGCCCCGATAATAAACTTGGTAAAAATAAACGTGATAAAAATAAAAAGCTGGTTTTTGACATGCAAGTTGTCAAAAACCAGCTGAATGCCATTGTTATCTTCTCAGTCCGAGTCTTTCAATTAAAGAACGGTATCTGTTCACATCTTTTTTCTTAACATAATCTAAAAGACTTCTGCGTCGGCCAACAAGAATCAACAGACCACGTCTTGAATGATGGTCTTTCTTGTGAGCTTTAAGATGCTCTGTAAGATAGCTGATGCGGTGGGTTAAAATAGCAACCTGCACCTCTGGTGAGCCCGTGTCAGACTCGTGGAGCTTGAATTGATTAATCATCTCCTCTTTGTTTTCTACTAATAGAACCACTTTATAACTCCTTTAGTTGGAATAAATAAAACATGGTATTTTTTGTTAACCTGATTTTTTATGATTTCCCATCCGATATTCCATTCAGAAAAAAGAAACGCAAAGCAGATCACAATACCATTACCAATATGTATAAGCTTTTATAAATACCAGTTAACTTGAAAAAACACAAGAATAAATATATTCCGGGCTGTTTTCATTGAGTTGAAGAATTGCCAGAAGATCATTTTCATCATCAGTCACTCTGAAAAGCCCTGATTTTGTTTTTGGGGTAACTTCAAATTCTTTTTTTAAAAGCTTTTGTCCGAATTTAATTTTTTGGGCAATGGATTTGCTGGCAACAACCTTTGGCAAAAATTCAAGACAATTTGATAATGAAAGTATTCTTTGTTCAGCAAGTGTTTTATCAAGACTTTCAAAAGCTTCCAATTCAATGGCATTTTCCAATAAAAAGTTGCTTGACTGTGTTCTGCAAAGTTTTGATAAATGGGCGCCGCATCCAAGCTTTTGACCTAAATCAAAGGCAAGGCTTCTGATATAGGTTCCTGATGAACAAAAAACATCTATATCAACATTGGGCAACTCAATTTGATTGATGCTGATATCAAAAAACTCGATCTGCCTTGGTGGTTTTTGTATTTTTATCCCCTGGCGTGCCAGTTTATACAATGGCTGCCCTTTATGTTTCAAAGCAGAAAATGCCGGCGGTCGCTGATCCTGTATCCCGACAAAAGATTTTATGGTTTCCACAATATCCTGGTTTTTGAGGTCATCCATAACCGCCTTTGGGGCGCAAAAAACCGTTTTGCCGGTCAGATCATAGGTATCTGTTTCAATACCCAGACAAATCCTGGCAAGATATCTTTTCTTACCGCCAAGAAAAAACCCGGATATCCGGGTTCCTTTGTTAATTGCGCAAAGCATCAATCCTGAAGCAAAAGGGTCCAAGGTGCCTGTATGACCTACTTTTTTAGCTCCCAAAGCCTTTTTTACACGGGCCACCACACGGGCTGAAGAGATGCCGCAAGGCTTATGAATTGCTATAATACCACTTTTCATTTATTTGTTTTTAGGATGGTTGTTCGTCTGAAGTTCCCGTTGAAGCGGATTTTATGAGGGCATCCATTTTAGCAGCCTTGTCAAAGGAATCATCATAGACAAATTTTATATCCGGCATATATTTTAATCCCAGTTTCGGTGCAATACTTTTCTTGATAAATCCCTTGGAATTCTTAAATCCATTCATAACATCTGAAATTCGCTTTTTATCTCCAAAAACAGCAATATACACATCGGCAACCCTCAGATCCGGCGTCATTTTCACACCACTCACCGTGGCCATCTCAATTCTCGGGTCCTGCATTTTTTTGCTTAGAAGTTCAGTAATGGCATATTGGATCTTGCCACTGATCCTGTCGGCTCTTGTATAGGGTTTCATTTCTTAATTATTTATCCCTGGTACTTTCTTTCTTCAACTTCATAACACTCAATGGCATCGCCAACCTTGATATCATTATATTTTTGAAGACCGATACCGCATTCAAATCCCTGTTCCACCTCTTTGACATCATCCTTAAACCGCCGCAGGGATGACAATTCTGTATCACATTTGATAATACCATCTCTCAAGAGTCTTACTTTCTTGCCTCGAATAACTTTACCTTCTGAAATATGGCATCCAGCAATGGTTCCCATCTTAGGCACGACAAAAGTATCGCGTACCTCTGCACGGCCGATGATAATTTCATGAAATGTGGAGGGCATCATGCCATCCAGTGCCGCTTTAATATCATTGATAACATTATAAATAATATCATAAAACCGCATATCCACATTTTCATCCTTGGCAAACTTTCGAATCTGTGTTGTCGGTCGGACATTAAACCCGACAATAATGGCATCAGACACTGCTGCAAGAGCTACATCTGAATCATTAATGGTGCCAACACCGGAATGAACAATTTTAATCTCCACTTCTTCTTTGGCCAGATCTTTTAATGAATCATTCAGTGCTTCAATAGATCCTTGAACATCGGCTTTAACGATGAGCTTGAGTTCCTTGACTTCAGCAGAACCAAGATTTTCAAACATTTTCTCAAGATTTGCACGGCTCTTTTTGGCCAGCTCTTTTGCCCTTTGTTTCTGCATTCGGTGACCGGCAATCTGTTTTGCATCCTTATCAGAGGCAACTGCTATAAACTCATCCCCGGCATCGGGCACACCGTTTAACCCAACTATTTCAGCTGGAGTACTCGGGCCTGCTGCATCAATTCTGGCCCCGGAATCATCAATCATTGCTCTTAGTCGACCCGAATAATACCCGCAGACAATTGGATCACCATCTCTCAAAGTTCCCTGTTTTACAAGGATGGTTGCAACAGCACCACGCCCGGTATCTAACCTTGATTCCACAACATAACCCGTGGCTTTTCTGTCTGGATTGGCCTTGAGTTCCAGAACTTCAGACTGCAGCAGAATCATTTCAAGAAGATCATCAATACCTTCTCCTGTCTTTGCTGATACTTTTACAAATATGACATTTCCACCCCAGTCTTCAGCTAAAAGATCAAGCTCGGATAGTTCTCTCATAATTCTGTCAGGATCAGCTCCGACTTTATCCATTTTATTTACAGCAACAACAACGGGTACTCCAGCGGCTTTTGAATGATTGATTGCTTCTATTGTCTGGGGCATCACCCCGTCATCAGCAGCAACCACAAGGATAACAATATCTGTAATCTGGGCGCCCCTGGATCGCATTGCTGTAAAGGCAGCATGTCCAGGCGTATCAAGGAATGTGATCCGACCTCCATTGGGTGTTTCAACATTATAAGCACCAATATGCTGGGTGATTCCGCCAGCTTCTCCACTGGTAATCTTAGATTTCCTGATAACGTCTAAAAGTGAAGTTTTTCCATGGTCTACGTGCCCCATGATAGTCACGACCGGAGCTCTTCCAGTCATTTTATCTTCATCATCATCCCCTTCTTCAATATTGAGAAGGGTTTCTTCCTCAAAAGATGCTTTTTCCACCTCAAAGTCGAATTCAGTGGCGACAAGCACCGCAGTATCAAAATCAATAGTCTGGTTCACAGTTGCCATAACGCCCAGGGTCATCAATTTTGCTATCATCTCATTTGCTTTGATACCCATTCTCTTTGCAAGTTCAGCAAGTTCAATTGCATCATCAATCTTAATACGTCTTTTAATGGCTTTTGGTGTGGTAATCTGGGTCTTATTTCCCTTTTTGCTTCTTGTGTCCTTTTTGCCTCGTTTTTTTCTACCTCGGCCTTTAGAGTATATTGCATCCCCTTCGATCACAGATTTTTTCTTGCGGTGCTTTCTTTTTCCCGCAGCAGGCTTGTCATCACCAAACACGACTTTTCTTTTTTCTTTTTTATTTTTTGACGTATCTATTTCATTGACCGCTGAAATATCCGCTGCCGGCACCTTCTTTCCATGAAAAGCAGGTGATGGTGCAGCAGGCCCTTTCTTTTTATAAGGCCTTTTCTTAACACCCTCCTTGCTGCTGTCTTTTTTTATCCCGCCCCGTTTCTTATCTTCACCCGGCTTGGATTTTTTTAAATTTTCAAGCACTAAAGGATCTGCGATTTTGACAATTTTTGCAGGTGTGGATTTTTTCTTTTTCTTCTTCTTTTTGTCTTTTTTCTCTTTATCCTCTTTAATAATCGGATCAATTTTATTCTCGACAATCTGTTTTTCTTCTTTTTCCACAATTAATTCTTCAGCTTTTGGAACTTTAGTGTTTGCAGAAGGAATTTCTATCTCTTCAGCCCGGGGGAATTCTTTTGACTTTTTAGTATCAATTGTTTCAGGCTCAATTGTTTCAGGCTGATCAGTTTTCATGGGTTTGATGATTTTGGCTGGTGTAGTCTTTTTAGCTTTCAATTTCTTTTTTTTGGGCGCGGGTTCTATTTTTTTTGACACCTTTTCAATATCCTGGTCTTTGGGTATATCTTTTGTCTCCTCTTGTTCAATATCAGGTAGCACCACTTTTGCGTCTTTTTCTGCAACAGGCTCATTCTTTTTACGAACAACTATTTTTTCTATTTTTTCTTCCACCGGTGTTATACTTTCTTCCTCAATTTCCGGTGCAATAATCTCTTCAGAATCCTTCCTGCGCCTTCGGATAACAGATGGTTTAACTTTAACATCCTTATTCCTTTTAGCTTTTCCAAAAAGACCTCTTTTGATTGCGCTAACAGCACCGTTTTCCAGAGAACTCATATGGCTTTTAACTTCAATCTTCAACTCTTTCATTTTATTAAGAAGCGCTCTGTTAGTCATGTTCAGATCTTTAGCCAACTCATATACTCTGATCTTCGCCATTTATTGCCCCCAAGTAAGTCTCTTTTTATATTCTTTTTTCGCCTGCTACCTGTTTTGTCTATATGACCTAACCCTTAATCTTTTTGAATTTCTTCATTATCTTTCAGGTCTTTATTCTGTTCATTTTCCGGTTCATCTTCTTGCTCTTGCTCTTGTTCTTGCTCTTGTTCCTGAGCCTGCATTTTTTCCTGTAACTCTTTTTCCTGTAACTCTTTTTCCTGTAATTCTTTTTCCAGAATGACTTTTGCCTCTTCAATCATTTTTTGAGCTTGAATTTCATCTGATTCAGTGATTGAAATAAGATCCTCAATTTCTGCTTCAGATATATCCAGGACAGAAGAATATCCACTTTTAAACAGAACTTCTGCCATTGACAAGCCCACCCCTTCCAATTTCATCAGGCTGTCGTACCCTTCTTTTAATTCCCGGCTGTATTCCTCTTCACTGCTCACTTCCAAATGCCAGCCTGTTATTTCACAGGCAAGAGAAACATTTTGGCCACCCTTTCCGATTGCAATGGAAAGGTATTCATCGTTAACAATAACTTCCATGGAACGATTATCTTCATCAATAATCACCCTGGCAATCTCAGCAGGAGACAAAGCATTACAGACAAATCTTGCTATATCAGGACTCCATTGAACAATATCAATTTTTTCACCTCGAAGTTCCTGAACAATATTTTGAACTCTGTTTCCCTTCATACCCACACATGCACCAACAGGGTCAACATCCGAATCCATCGAAGAGACAGCAACCTTAGACCTCAGACCTGGTACTCTTGCAGCCCCGCGCAGGGTTACAATTCCTTCTGAAACTTCCGGAACCTCGGTTTTGAACAACTCGACTAAAAATTCAGGGTGTGTTCGGGACAAGATAATCTGGGCGCCCTTTGATTCTTCTAATACATCTAAAACATATGCTCTGATCCTGTCTCCGCGCTTGTAATTTTCTCTCGGCATCTGATCTCTGGGCCTTAAAACTGCCTCTGTCTGCCCAAGGTTGACAATAATACTGCCCCTGTCGAAACGTTGAACAATACCATTAATAATTTTACCTTTTTTCTGTATAAAATTTTCATAAATGGCATTTCTCTCCGCTTCCCGCATTTTCTGAATAATGACCTGTTTAGCAGACTGAGCAGCAATTCGACCAAATTCTTCTGTATCAATCCTAATACCCAGACTGTCACCAATCTCACATTCAGGGTCATATTCATATCCTGCTTCAAGGGTCAGCTCACTGTCAGAATATTCAACTTCTTCTACCACCTCTTTAAAATGAAAGACCTCTACGTCACCGGTCTTATTATCGTAGTGGACCTCAATATCAGCCCTTGGCCCTATTTTCTTTCTTGCAGCTGAAATAATGGCCTCTTTCAATGTGTTAATAAGAACTTCCGGTTCAATACCCTTTTCTCGGCTTACCTGGTCAATAACCCTTTTAATATCTGTGATAAACATTACTAAGCGTTCTCCATATTACTGACCTGCAAGTATTGCTTTGCTGATCGCATGATCTTTTATCTCAACCTTTTCCCCATCAACAGCAATCACAACAGAATCATCATTAATTATCTCAAGAATTCCGGTAAACTTTTTTTTGTTCTCAATCAACTCAACAGTCTCAATTTTTACCCTTTCACCCTTGAAACGATGAAAGTCTTCTTTTTTATTCAAAGGCCGGTTGGGCCCGGGAGAAGAAACTTCTAACCTGTAGCTGCCGATATCCTCGATATGGACATCTATCAAGTCTCCAAGCTGGCGGCTCATATAAATACAATCATCCAAAGTAATACCGCCTGATTTGTCCATAAAAAGGCGGACCATATTTTCCCGATCACCAGGAACATATTCCAAATGAACAAGCTCAAAATTCTCAGCCTGGCACAATGGCTGAACCACTTCTTTGATTTTTTCAACTAAGCTGCTATTATCTTTCTTCCGCCTTAAAACCATATACTGCCTTAATACTCACTTTTTAATACATCCTCAAATACAAAAACGGGCAGACGCCCGTTCCTAGTACAGCAATAACTAAATCTTCACTAAATAATATCAGTGGAACAAATCTGCCATCCTTCCTTTTAAAGATGGAGCGGGCAACGAGACTCGAACTCGCGACATCAAGCTTGGGAAGCTTGCACTCTACCAGCTGAGTTATGCCCGCATTAGCGGCATAATATACCAACACCTATTGAGTTTGTCAATAATACTTTTAACTAGGCAGGATATTAAAAAAATGCTCAATCAAGGCTCCTGCGCTTCTGGCAGGTCTGCATGAAACAGGTCAACAATGGACCTTGAAATATTTACATGCAGCTTTTTAATATTTTTTTCTTTCAAGGTCTTAGCTGCCGATCTATAAACAACCCTGAATGACAAAGACTTTTTACCTTCAGGCAGCGGCTTACCTTCAAAGGCATCAAAAAGAAAAGTTTTTTCAATCAGAGATTGCTTTTTAGAAATGCTTTCAATCTGTTCCAGGATTTCTCCCACAGGTATTGATCTGTCCACAATAATGGTAATATCCCTTGAAATGGAAGGAAATCTTGGCAAGGGCTCGGCAATCAAAGAATCAGGAAGCATATTCCTTATTGCTTTAAGACTGAAATCAAAAACAAAGGCATCCTGTTTTAATCCGTAATTTTTTAAAGTCTTTCCACCAATTCTTCCAAGAGAACCCAACAGGGTATCACCTGATTTAACAACAGCTGCATATCCATTTTTATAATAGGGGTAATCATCATTTTCAATCTTTTCAAATCTTAAATCTTTTATCATCAGCCCTTTAATAAAACCTTCAATAACACCTTTTAAATCAAAAAAATCATTCTTGATCTTTTTTGAATACCATGACTGATCAGATCGGTTACCTGTAATCAGTCCGGCAACCCTTTCTTTTTCTTCAGGCAAAGACCCCTTTTGTGTGGCAAAAAATACCTTGCCAATTTCAAACAATTTTAATGTATCTGTCTGTTGGGAAAGATTTTTTTTCATTGTTTCAAGAAGACCTGGAATCAAGGAACTCCTTAAAACAGACATCTGATCTGAAATCGGGTTTAAAATGGTTTCAACTTTCCGTCTTGTATCTGTATCTGAAAGGTTTAGCCTGTCACATGAATTTTCATTAATAAAATTATAATTGATGACCTCAAAAAAAGAAAATCCTGTCATTATATCCCGGATTTTTCCCCTGAGAACGATCCTTTGGTCCAAAAGCCTGCCTTTTGCCGGTACCAAGGGATAGCTTGTCTCAATATTGTTATATCCCCAAAGCCTTGCCACTTCTTCAGAAAGGTCTTCAGGTCTTGTAACATCCACCCTGAAAAATGGTATGCCAATCTTCAGATGAATATCACTTATTTTTTCAACATCAAACTCCACTGACCTGAGAATATCACAGATTGCATCACTATCTAATTTTGTTCCCAACCTGGAATTCAAAGCTTTGGTATTTAAGTCAATCTCAATGGGAACAGCCTTTTTTGGATATTCATCAATATAATTTTTAGCAATGGTTGCATCGCCTAGTTGAGCAATCAGGGAAACTGCCCGGGTTAATGCTTTGACGGTTCCTTCCGGATCAGCGCCACGTTCAAACCTGTGAGAAGCATCCGAGGCAATCCCGGTTTTTTTAGCTGTTTTCCTGATTGAGACAGGATTAAAATATGCGCTTTCCACAAGCACCCTGGTGGTGGAATCTAAAATTTCAGAATTTTCACCCCCCATTACCCCGGCAAGCCCTACTGGTCGTTCTCCATCACAAATCAAAAGCATATCTGATTCCAACTTGTGATCTTTACTGTCAAGGGTCTTAAAATCTGTATCAACGCCTGCTCTTCTAACGATAATTTTACCCTTTGCAACTTCATCAAAATCAAAGGCATGGAGAGGTTGACCCGTTTCCATCATAACAAAATTTGTAATATCAACCACGTTATTAATAGGGGTCAGGCCTATGGATTCGAGTTTTTCCTGCAGCCAGAATGGAGAGGGTTTGATTTTAACATCAAATAAAAGACCTGCAGAGTATCTTGGGCAAAGATCCGGATCAATAATTTCAACTTTTGCAAAATCGTGAATAGATTGTTTACCGATTTTATCTTTTGGCAGTGTATAATCAGGGAGCATAACCTTTTGTTTCGGTTCTGTAAAAGCACCGATTTCACGGGCTACACCGATATAACTCAAACAATCAGGTCTGTTTGGGGTCAAATCAATTTCAAACACAGTATCAGAAATATTCAAAGCTTCTTCAAGGGGAGTTCCCGGCAGGAATCCATCTTCAAGGTCCAGATCCATAATTCCTGAAGCATCTGTATTGAGCCTTAATTCTGCAGCACTGCATAACATACCGTAAGAAATTTCTCCACGAAGTTTGCTTTTTTTTATTTTCACATCTCCCGGCAGCACAGCTCCGGGAAGCGCACAGGGAACAAACATTCCTTTTTTTACATTGGGTGCGCCACAGACAATCTGAACCAGCTTATCCCCGCCCGCGTCAACACTGCAGACAGACAGCTTGTCTGCATTGGGATGTTGTTTAACGTCAATAACTTTTGCGACAACAATATTGGCAAGATAATCATATCTTTCTTCAACTGCATCAACTTCAAGGCCTGCCATGGTCAATTTTTCTGCGATCACGGATGGTTCTAGGTCGACACTGATATATTCTTTTAACCAGCTTAAACTGACTTTCATATTAAAACTGCCCTAAAAAACGCACATCGTTTTCATAAAATTTTCTGATATCATCAATACCATATTTAAGCATGGCCATTCGCTCGATGCCAATGCCAAAGGCAAACCCGGTATATTTTTTGGTATCATACCCTACATTTTCAAAAACTGCGGGATGAACCATACCCGATCCCAACACTTCAAGCCATCCTGTTTTTGAACAGATTCGACATCCTTTTCCTTTGCACATGACACAGCGAATATCAACTTCAGCACTGGGTTCGGTAAACGGGAAAAAACTGGGTCTGAATCTTAAAGAGGTTTCTGCGTCAAAAAACTGATGGACAAAGGTGGCCAGAATCCCTTTTAAATCACCAAAAGAAATATTTTTATCCACCATCAGACCTTCAATTTGATAAAACATGGGCGTATGAGTAATGTCTGAATCACACCTGAACACCTTTCCCGGTGCAATAATTCTCAATGGGGGCTGGGTTTTTTCCATTGCACGGGGTTGTGATGGAGATGTATGCGTTCTTAAAACTATATTTTCCGACACATAAAAGGTGTCCTGCATATCTCTTGCAGGATGGTATTTGGGAATATTCAAGGCTTCAAAATTATAATAATCCGTTTCAACTTCCGGACCTTCAGCAATATCAAACCCAAGTCTTAAAAAAATATCGGAAATTTCTTTTGCCACCTGGGTTATCGGATGAAGAGATCCTCTTTGGGCGAATCGCCCCGGAAGAGTCACATCAATACCAGTGAACTGCCTATCATCATGAGCCTCAAATTTTGATAAAGCCACCTTAAATGCTTTTTCAAGTTTTGCCTTCAGAATATTCGCATTCTTTCCGGCACTGGGACGTTCATTCTCAGGAAGAGAGGAAATATTTCTTAAAAATTTTGTGAGCTCGCCCTTTCTGCCAAGATATTTAATGGAGAACTGATCAAGCTGCTCTGAATCATTGGCTTTTTCTATACTTTCAAGGGCTTGTTTTTCAATATCAATAATACTATTTTGCAAAATACCCTCGCAAATCGTTTAAAACAGTTAAACTTTTAATCTGGTTAAACTTTTGCACTGGCAAGTGATGCCAATTGGGAGAAAGCTGCTGGATCACATATTGCCAGATCAGCCAATACCTTTCTATCCAATTCACTGCCTGCCAATTTAAGACCATTGATAAATTTACTGTAAGACAGATCATTCATCCTTGCTGCAGCATTAATTCTAACGATCCAAAGTTTTCTGAAATCTCTTTTACGTACCCTTCTGTCCCGGTATGCATACATCAGCGCCTTATCAACAGCGTCTGCAGCTGTGCGGTATAATTTACTTCTTCCGCCTCTAAACCCTTTTGCAAGCTTTAGTACCTTATTTCTACGCCTTCTAGCTTTAAAACCTCTCGTAACTCTCATTTTCTCAAACTCCTCAACTATCTATTCTTTTGAATAAAAGTCCTAATCAATTTTTGGCCTGGATAATACCTATCCGTTGGGTAACAAACGCCTGACCTCTTTCATATTATCCTGATCAATTATATTATCTAATCTTAAAGATCTTTTTCTTTTAGTGCTTTTCTTGGTTAATATATGACTTGCGTGGGATTTACGGAATTTATATTTCCCTGATCCTGTTTTTTTAAACCGCTTGGCAGCTGCTCTGCATGTTTTAATTTTTGGCATTTTATCCTCTCTTGTATTACAATTTCTAAAAAATATGGTGGTACACAATTGAAAGAAACAATGTACCACCATACATTTACTATGTATTTTTAAGCAATTTTGCTATTGTTATAAAACTATATTATTTAGGCCCTAAAAGCATTGTGATAACACGACCCTCATATTTAGGATACTGCTCAACCTGGGCAAATGATTCAGTCATGGTAACAATTTTTTCCAAAACCTTATTGGCCTGTTCCTTGAGTATAATCTCCCTTCCTCTGAAAAACAGTGTGACCTTAACTTTATCGTTTTTACTTAAAAACTTCTCAATATGCTTTACCTTTGTTTCAAGATCATGGACATCCGTCTTTGGTCTGACCTTTATTTCTTTAATCTGAGTCGTTTTCTGCTTTCGTTTAGCCTCTTGTTTTTTTTTGGTCAGCTCATACTTAAATTTCCCAAAATCCATTATTTTACAGACAGGTGGATTTGCATCCGGCGAAACCTCGACCAAATCAAGGGTCTCTTCCCCGGCAATTTTTAATGCCTCTTCAATGGGCATAATTCCTATCTGCGAACCGTCAGAACCGACAACCCTAACCTGGCTGGCCCTGATTCCCTTATTCACACTTGTCTGATCCTGTCTTCCCCGCTTAGATATCCTGCACCTCCTGCAAAAACGTGATTCTCTATTTATCTTTGATAGAACAAGTATAACCCAGCGATTATAATGGCTTGCACAACAAAATGCAAGCATTATTTATTTTGAATTCTTCTCTTTTTTCTGATCAAAGGTATATTCTTCCAAATAACTGCTTTTCCAATACAAATTATTCTCTTTATTAAAGAAATCATAAAAAAGATCAAGACTTTTTTGACGTGACACCCCAGAAACAATCTTTATTGAGCATTGTTGATATAAAGGAGGCATTTTTTTTAAATCACATGTCGTTCCACCTCCCATGGGGTCTTCATAGGCAAATACTATTTTTTTTATCTTGGACAGGATAATAGCGCTAAAACACATCAGGCATGGCTCCATGGTACAAAAAATAATTGCTTTTTGGGGGTCAAATTTAATCTTGTTTTTCTCAAGATTTTTTAACGCCCTTATCTCGGCATGATCAATTTCACTGAAAAAAGGATTATCTTGTGTTGTTCCCTTCCTTGCACCGCTTGCAATCAGTTTTTGCTCCTGCACAATCACACATCCCACTGGGAATTCACCACGATCAAATGCTTTTTGGGCCTGTTCCAATGCAAATCCCATGTAATATTCATAATCCAATTTTATTCATCTCTCCCAAATTAAATATTCCTTTACAAACCCTTTGCCATATGACCAAATAGAGTCAATTGAGATTCAATGGGGTTTTTTGTATAATATAAGTGCAGTGTATTAAATTTTAATAATTATTCAATAATTATTTATGGAAGCAAAAAAGAAAAAACATATACAAAAAAAAACTTTAGATAAAAATCTTTGTATCCGGGAGCAATTCCAGATCAGAGAAAAAAACTTTCTTTCGACTTATGGCACCTTAAGTTCCTCTGCCAAAAGGCGGCGAATCGAAGCAACCACCTGTAATATTAGAACACCTTTCCAGCTTGACAGGGACAGGATAGTTTATTCAAATGCCTTTAGACGTTTAAAACACAAAACCCAGGTTTTTCTTTCTCCCTTAGGAGACCATTATCGTACCCGACTTACCCATACCCTTGAGGTGGCTGAAATTTCAAGAAATATTGCCAGAGCCATGCGCCTGAATGAGGATCTTGCCGAAACCATTGCACTGGGCCACGACCTGGGTCATACACCCTTTGGCCATGGTGGTGAAACAGCTCTGATGGAGGTTCATTCACCCCATTTTACACACTCTGACCAAAGTTTAAGAGTGGTGGATTCTCTTGAAAACAGAGGGGAAGGCCTTAATCTGACCCGGGAAGTCAGGGATGGTATACTCAAACACTCCAAAGGATTCGGCAATATTTTCCCGGCAACTCTTGGTGAGACATCAATCACAGTGGAAGGAAGACTCGTCCGAGTGGCTGATATTATAGCCTATTTAAACCATGACCTTGATGATGCCTTGCGAGGCAAGGTTATCTTATCATCAGATGTTCCGGCCATTTGCATAAAAAAACTGGGTGAAACACATGCCCAGAGAGCCAGCATCATGATTGAGCAATTGGTGTATAACAGTGGCCCTGATAATGGAAAATTCATCCTTGACATGGGCAAAGACACTTTCCAGGCCATGATCATATTAAGAAAATTTCTATATGATAAAGTATATCGTTCACCAGCCGTCCATAATGAATTTATGAAAGCTAAAAAAGTAATCATCAGTCTTTATAATTACTTTATAAAAAAGCCAGACCACCTGCAGATAGAATTGGAAAAAATGGAAATGGCCCCTTGGAATGCTTCAAAAAATGCCCTTAAACGCTCTGTTTGTGATCTGATTGCAAGCATGACTGACCGGTATGCTTTAGGACTTTATACCAAAATTTTTCTACCCAAACCCCTGGTCTGATTTTCTCCCATGACTCAAAACCCCTTTAAAGCCCTCAAAGACCTTTATAAAGACATGGATCAAACCTGGGGCAAAATTGCCGCCGGCTATAATTTTATTTGTAACGGGTGTAAAGACAATTGCTGTAACTCTTTATTTTTTCACCATACTTATATTGAAAAAACCTATTTAATTCATGGCTTTAACAGACTTGATCAAGACCTAAAAAAAAACATATTGAACAGAGCGGATATTTATATTAAAAAGACTTTTTCTGAAAACTTAAAAATCAATACTTCAACAATTTTCTGCCCTGTAAATGAAAATGGCCGATGTCTTCTATACACATACAGACCTATGATTTGCAGGCTTCATGGGTTGCCCCATGAGCTGTGCAAGCCTGGATTTGAACCTGTCAAAGCCCCTGGTTGTGATGCAGGCTTATTTGATGATAAGCCATATATCAAATTTGACAGAACACCTTTTTATCAACAAATGGCCTTAATTGAAACAAGGTTTCGACAGGACTTCAATAAAACCGGTAAAATAAAAGAATCCATTGCGCAAATGTTGATTTTGTCATAATTCTTTTAATAGTTTATTTGGCACATATCCTTTAAATTAAGAAGTGAATGGTGTTATGCCAGGGACCAATTTTGTATCAAAGGGAATTTTATGGAAATAAAAGGTAAAGAAATTGTTACCATCGGCGGTGGCAGTGGTCAATTCATATTATTATCCGGATTAAGAGATTTAAAAAACATACAAACAACTGCCATAGTCTCCATGGTGGATTCAGGCGGGAGCACGGGCAGATTAAGGGATGAACTTGGAATATTGCCCCCGGGAGATATTCTAAAATGCATCCTTGCCTTGTCTCCATATCAGGATGCCTGCCGCTCCATTCTGTTAAAACGTTTTAAGAAAGATCGTAATCTGGCAGGCCATAGCGCCGGCAACATGCTTTTAACAATGCTCTCAAGATATACAGGAAATTTTCCAGCAGGTGTTTCTGCCCTTGCTGAAATACTTGAAGTAGACGGCACTATCCTTCCTGTTACAATAGACAGGGCAACCCTGGTTGCAGAACTCACGGACGGAAAAAGAATCTATGGCGAAGAAGCTATTGATCTGCCCCGGGGAACACAGCGCGAACAGATAAGAGATGTATTTCTGGTTCCCCATCACCATGCAACAATTTCTGTATTCCCCCCGGTTTTAGATGCAATTGCCAAGGCTGATTTTGTTTTTATCGGACCAGGCGACCTGTTTACCAGCATTATCCCAAATCTGATTGTGCCAGGAGTAAAGGAGGCCCTTCAAAATACATCAGCAAAAATTTATTTCACCATTAATATTATGACAAAATTTGGAGAAACCCACAATTTTTCAGGGAAAGATTTTGTGGTCAAATTGGAAGATTGTCTCGGACGAAAAATTGACGGTCTTATCGGCAACGATACAAAACCAATGCAAAAAATCCTTGATGTTTATTCCAAGCAAAAATCAGATTTTGTAAAAATCGATATGGCAGATTCTTTCTGGGATCATCGAAACCTGCACCAGGTTGATATTTTAGATGCTAAAGCAAAAATTGCCCGGCATGACCCGGAAAAGCTTGCCCGAGTTATCATGGAAATCATCTCTGTTTAAGCTGTTTGATCTTTTGTTAAATGTTGTATACCATTGTGGTAATCAAAATAAAAATCTATAATTTTTTTTCAACTTGTTTGCAAAAGGATTTTGATGAATATTATTTATAAAAAAAATTTAATAGTTATTTTCTTTCTTATCTCAATTTTATTTTTCCCGGCTTGTTCAACTGATTCAGAATATAAACAAGTTGATTTTTCCAAAACATTATCAGCTCCTTCACTAACAGACAAGGTAACTGATCATTCAAACCTGCGAGTAGCAATTGCTGCCATGATTTCCCCAAAGGAAACTATTTCAAAATACAAATCCTTAATGGATTATATAGGCAAAAAGATGGGCTATCAGATTCTTCTCATACAGCGGAAAACATATGGGGAGATCAATGAACTTTTTCAAAAACAGCAAATCGATCTTGCACTCATCTGTTCGGGTCCCTATGCAAACGGGAAAGATATATTCCAGATAGAGGCCTTGGCAGTTCCCCTTGTTCGAGGTGAACCCTATTACCAGTCATACTTGATCGTCAATAAAAAAAGCTCAAATAAAACACTGGAAGATTTAAGGGGAAAAACCTTTGCTTTTACTGACCCTGATTCCAATACCGGCACTCTTGTTCCCAACTATTGGTTGGCCATGAAAGGAGAAACACCTCAATTATTTTTTAAAGAAACCACCTATACTTATTCCCATGACAATTCCATTATTGCCGTGGCAAAATCTCTAGTGGATGGTGCTGCTGTTGACAGTCATATCTGGGAATATTATCATAAAACAAATCCAGAATATACTGCCAATACACGGATAATAAAAAAATCTATTCCCTTTGGGAGTCCGCCCTTTGTCTCTTCCAGTTCACTGCCCCTGGTTTTGAAAAACAAGATCAAAGATATTTTGTTGAATATGCATTTAGATCCTGAAGGCAAACAGATCCAGGAGTCTTTATTTGTTGATAAATTTGTAACTCCCCGGGAGTCATGGTATCGACCCATCACAAAATTGAAACAAGAAATTGAGCGATATAAAAAAAAGAGGACTAATGGGACCGGCAAGTCTTAGAAAGAAACTGACATTAATCATTACAACTATTGTCATTACAAGCGGTATTATTATCACTTTATTGGTCACCCACCGGTATAAAAACAGTCTGTTTCAAGTTGCCATGATCCAGGCCGATAACATTGCCCACAGCCTGGCTCTTGAAGCTGCTGATATCGTTCTTATCAATGATCGAATGGCTTTACAAAAGTTGCTGGATTACAGGAAAAAAAGCAACCCCACAGTGGGTTACCTTTTTATTGTGAACAACTCCCAACTTCTTGCCCATACTTTTGAAGATGACTTTCCTTTTGATTTGATCAAAGCAAATCAACCCGAGGATAACTCCCGGGGCCACATGCAAAAGATCATTTCAAATGACGGCAACAAATATATTGATGTGGCATGGCCAATATTTGAAGGAAAAGCGGGTGTCTTACGCCTGGGGATTTCTGAAAAACCTTATATGGAAAAGGCATTCAGACTCTGGTATCAGATGAGTCTCATCATCCTTGGTCTTTTAATCACTTCTCTTTTTGTTGCTCATATTTTTATCAAACGCATTACTAGACCATTGCAAGAACTGACACAGACTGTTGAAAAAATTGATCATGGTGATGCTGAAGTCGAAATCAATATGAACGGGGATGGTGAAGTCGGTCTTTTATCCGTCTCTTTTTCAAATATGCTTAGAAGAATCAATACCAGCACACAAAAGCTCAAGGATAAAAATATCGAGCTTGACCGATCCTATCGTCAAACCCGGACATCTTTTGAGATAGCCAAGGAGACAGGGGGGCTTTTGAAGTTAGATGAGATCTGTATCTATTTGATTCAAAAGCTTCAGGATATTGTGACGTGCCGGAAGATAATCATGCTTGTTTTTAGTACCAACCGCAAAATTCTTTTCATACATTCGGAAAATGGAAATCTTACGCTTGAAGGAAAAAATATTGATACATTTCAAAATTACCTTGCAAGTCTTCAAGTTCATGACTTTAAAGAAAAAAAATCTTTTCCCCTGAATATTGCAGATTTTGATTCTGCAAAAAAAATAGCCTCTTTTCCATTACGGCATAAAGACACTATTCTGGGAGCCATCTGTATTGGATGCCCGGGGGACTGTCAATGTGTTACAAAAGAATTAGAAGTCATTGAACTGATTTTAAATCAGACAACTTCTTCTATTATAAGGGCGGTCTCCCATGGAGATGAAATCCGTGATTTAGAAGAAAGGACAGGTTTGACAACAGGGTTTAGCGGAATTTTAGGCAAAGCCCCACAGATGCAAGTTATATACAGGCTTATAAAAGATGTCTGCGTTTCCGATGCAACTATTCTTATACAGGGAGAGAGTGGGACAGGTAAGGAGCTTGTTGCCAAGGCTATTCATGACAACAGCCCCAGAAAGGATAAGCCTTTTATTGTCATAAATTGTTCGGCATACCCTGCTACCCTTTTAGAGAGTGAACTTTTTGGGCATGAAAAAGGTAGTTTTACCGGGGCAGATCAAAAAAAGCCCGGCCGTTTTGAACAAGCTGATAAAGGAACAGTTTTCCTAGATGAAATTGGCGAGATAGATCTTTCAGCCCAGGTTAAATTACTCAGGGTATTGCAAGCTAAAAAATTCGAACGTATTGGCGGAGCCAATTCACTGGATATTGATGTCCGGATACTAGCGGCTACCAATAAAGACCTTCTTAGCCAGGTTAAAATAGGTCTGTTTCGTGAAGACCTTTTCTATAGGCTCAATGTTATTCCTATTAATCTGCCTCCCCTTAGAACACGGCGTAATGATATTCCTTTGCTGGCACGCCATTTTTTACAATATTTTGCAGGCCAAGAAAATAAAACAATCAAGCATTTTACCTCCAATGCAATGCGGGTTTTGCTCGGGCATTTCTGGCCCGGAAATGTCAGAGAACTGCAAAACAGTGTGGAACATGCCGTTGTCCTTGCAAAGGATCAATATGTTCATTTCTCAGACCTTCCTTTTGCAATTCAGTGTTCTGATTCCTCTAAACAAAATAATAACAATTCTAATGGAAGTCTACTTAAAGATATTGAAAAACAACATCTGATTGAGACTCTGGAAGCATGCAGCTGGAATAAAAAAGCCGCAGCAAAGGCATTAGGAATTGGCCGATCCACATTATATGTAAAACTTAAAAATCATAATATTTCTTCTCCTTCCTAAGGCATTCATTAATATTCTTGTAATTCTATTTCATTCTCAAAGGAGGCAAAGCGTGTCTATATACTGGACACACTTAATTGTTTGAATTAATTGAATAATCATTTTTGATATGCTTTTTATGCCCCATAAACAGGACATTTTATCCTAATCTTAATTTCTATTACCATCTTTATGGAATATCAATTTCAGATTTTTAAGTTATCCTGATAACCTTTTATTCTTAGTCTTTACAGCATTTACAAATAGACACATTCCTATGTCGTTCAGACAAGTCACACGTTTTGGCACAAATATTGATTATCACAAATGATGGGTATGAGTATTTAAAGTAGCTATTTGAGTATCAATATCTAATCATTTCGGTCTTTTTGCTATAATTTACAGATCAAATCAAAGGTGATTGTCATGGATAAAGATTGTCATGGATAAAGATTGTGCTGAAACTTTGATTGTTATTGTGGGCAAAAGTGACGACGGATACAAGTCCTTGATTCAGCTGCTCATGGAGGAGGAGTATAAAGGAATTACCATAAAATCGATTAAGAAATTAGAAGCGTATTTATCCTGGGAAGAATGTATGGCAGTTTTAATAGATATCGATACCGTCCCTGTTGAGAACAGAAAGGTGAGAGAATTAACTGTACAATATTCCCATACCCCGTTTTTGTGTATGTCGGACAAAAACTACCATCCAAAGCTTAAAGAAACGATATGCTACCACGTATATGCATGTATCAACAAATCCATTGACCCTGATGAACTATTTTATTTACTTAGGAGCATAAGAGATGACAGCCAGTAAAGACTCGATGAAAAACCATTTCAAGATTTTTCTTTTTCTTTTATGTTCTTTGGGGATTCAAACATTTGGATCTATTGTGTTAGGTGCACAACAAAATAGTCAAAATCCAAATAATTTACCATCTCCAGAACCTCCAAAGCCTCAATTTTTCTGCGGTTATTGCCATGTGATCACCTATCCGAATATTGTTCAAAAAAGCTATGAACTCTTAAAAAAGGATAAACACAAAGATATTGGTTGCGCGCAATGCCATTACCCTCCCGGAAAACAACTGACCAAAATGCCGGCAGGGTTGATTCAAAACCATATTCCGGCGGTTGCTCCTGATCGTTTTTCTTATCTGAATCTGGGAGGGGAATCAGTTCAAACCCGTCCAAGAATAATTGATGACAGTTGTATGACATCAGCCTGTCATGGCAAACCTGATGACAAATTTAAAACCAAAAAAATTAAATTTACTGAAAAAGTTACATTTGTTCACCTTTCTCATCTTGACCTAAAAAACCAAATAGAAGGCCAGAAGCTCCAATGCACTTCCTGTCATCAGCATGAAACCAATCAAAAAAAATTTGAAGTCACAAAAGCTTCCTGCCACCAGTGTCATTTTACAAATGAGACATTTAATCAGGACCGTGCCAAATGCATTTTGTGCCACGAGCTCCCCAAAAAACCCATTCAAACTTCCGGGGAAAAGCCAATTACCCATGAAATGCTTCAAAAAGCAGCGGTTTCCTGCGTAAGTTGCCACATAGACCTGATCCAGGCCACAGGCGGAGGTAGCGTTGAAGCCTACTTTGAGAATGGTATGCTTCAGACTGCTCTAACTCTGGGAACGGATACCATTAAAAAAGAAAACTGCCGGTCCTGCCATGACCGGGCCGAACGATTAAAAGAAGACACTAACAAGAAACTGATGCATGAAAAACATGTCACTGTTAAAAATGCACGCTGTTTTGACTGCCACAGACCCATTACCCATGCGAAATCTGGAAAAGCGGCGTCAGAAAAAGAACCTTTTGGTCAACTTGCCTTAAAATCAACTATTAAAAAAGGTTGTGCTGCCTGCCACCCTGAGCCTCATCAATACCAGGTTATGCTTGCAAAGGGAGAAAAAAGAAAAGGTGTTTTGGATGCTATTGAGCCCATGTACAAGGTGAGAACCAATTGTTTTGGATGCCATAATGAAATGAAAACCACTGCTAAAGGTCAAAGGGTTCTGGGTGCCTCGGGCAAAACATGCGTGCAATGTCATGTCAAAGGACATGACAAAATGCTTGAGGACTGGAAAAAAGAATTAAAGAAAGAAATTGAATATTCCCGTGAAATCCTGCAGGAGGCCGTTGACATATTAACTGACACTGAGCCCAAACTGTCTAAAACAGACCTGGAGACTGCAAAGACGATGTTGAAGCAGGGTCAAGATTTTATGGATATCGTTATTCACGGCAACGGGGTTCACAATAAGAAATATTCAATCATGTTGATCGATGCTGCCATCTCGTCCTTTGAAGACGTTATGGATTACGTAGAGGATAGGCAATAGCAATTTTAACTTTATGAAAAGGAGAGGATCATGAGTCAAAGGACATCCGTCACAAGACGGCAACTGCTTAAGGGAGCAGGTCTTGCAGCTCTCAGCTCAACAGCCGGTATGATTCCGGCTGGGACAGCTTTGGCTGCCCGTAAAGGGAACGCACCTCGCTGGGCTTTTATTGTAGATTTAAGACGTTGTGTGGGCTGCAGGGCCTGTACAGTGGCTTGTAAAGCCGAATACCAGACACCCCTGGGTGCATTTCAAACAGCCGTATACGAAGAAGTTACAGGCAAGTATCCAAATTCCACAAAATTATTTTTACCAAGGCTGTGCAATCATTGTGAGGGAAACAAAGAAGATGATATTCCTCCATGCATAAAAGAGTGCCCGGAATATCCAAAAGACAGGCGTGAATTTATTGATAAAGACGGTAAAACAATTCGTTATCGCGGCGGAGCTACTTATAAACGCCCTGACGGATTAGTCTTATTTGACAATCAGTATTGCACAGGTTGCGGCAAATGTATAAATGCCTGTCCATATGGTGCCCGAAATTTTGACAAACTCCTGGTCGCAGGGAAAGATGCAACCAAAAACGGTATCACCAAATGTAGTCTTTGCCAGCATCGTATTGATAAAGGCGTTGTGCCGGCATGTGTCAATATCTGCCCCACACAAGCCAGGAAATTCGGGGATTTAAATGATCCTTCAAGTGAAGTTGCCAAACTTGTAAAGGAATTTGGCCTTTTGGAGAAATCAGATTCTACAACTCTTCTACCCGGTGAAAATACTCAACCCATGGTGTTTTACATAGACCAGGATGGGGCTTTGGAAAAAATGGCTACCGCAAAAAAGAAATTTGAAAAGAATGATGCCTGGCTCGATACCATTGGCTAAACAAAGGAGGAATAACCATGACAAAAGATTTTAATCGCCGGGATTTTTTCCGACTTGGTGCAGTGGGTGCTGCAGCCCTTGCCATTGGCAAGGGGTTTGAGTCAAAAGCCCTGGCCGGAACTGTTAGTTTCGTGGAAGGAGGGAAGGATTTTTCTCCCAAAACGAGCAAAGAAAGACAGATGATTGCAAGTGCCTGCTGGAACTGCGTCACAAGGGACTCCATGGTGGGGTATGTTGAAGATGGGAGGTTGGTAAAATTAGAAGGCCAACCCAACTCCATCCGGGGAAGGGGTAAAATATGTTCAAAGGGTGCTGCCGGCATCAACCAGCTTTATGATCCGGACAGAATCCTTTATCCAATGAAACGGGTTGGAAAAAGGGGCGAGGGAAAATGGAAGCGTATTTCATGGGATGATGCATTGACCGATCTTTCAGGCCGACTAAAAAAATTAAGAGATGACGGTCATCCTGAAAAATTTATGTTTCATTATGGCCGTATGAAAGGGTCTTCCAGTAAAATAGTCAAAAGTGTTTTCCTGGCAAATTACGGAACAAAAACAGTTGGAAATCATACCTCTATCTGTGAAGGCGGTAAGTGGACTGCACAGGAATTAACCTGGGGCAAACATTATGACAACTGGGATTTTGACAATACAAAATATGTGCTCAATTTCGGATCTAACTGCCTTGAAGCCGGCACCAACTCCATTCCCGGTATGCTACGGTTGTCGTCAGCCATTGTGGATCGCAAGGTAAAACTTGTCACCTTTGATGTCCGCATTTCCAACACTGCTGCAAAATCAACAGAATGGGTGCCTATCAAACCTGGAACAGACAATGCAGTTGTCCTTGCCATGTGCAATGTAGTACTTGAGGCAGGACTCTATGATAAGGATTTTTTCAAATATCTTAAAGTCACAAAAGATATTGATGCAAGTTTTGATGAAAAAATCAGTACTTTAAAAAAACACCTGGATCAATATACTCCGGCCTGGGCCGAAAAAATCAGTGGTGTACCGGCAGCTAAAATCAAAGAAATTGCTTTGGAATTTGCCAAAGCCAAACCTGCCTGCCTGATCAGTTACAGAGGGGCCGTGGCCCATGCATATGGAGCGGAGACTGAAAGATCCGTCCAGATGCTGGCAGCCATTACCGGAAATATTGACAACCCCGGTGGACGCTGCCTTGCTGTGGGAGCCAAATGGAAATACCCTAAAGGGCCTAAGGAAAAACCTAAAGCAAAAGCCTTGAATGTTGCAAAAGGGTTTAAAGGGGATATTGCCTATCCTTCACATGGCGCCAATCATCAGGTACTAAAAGTCATAAAAGACGGAAAAGCTGGCCGCCCTGAAATTTATATGTGGTATTGCTATACGCCTGTTTATGCCAATGGAGAGTGCCAGGAAAATATTGATATTTTAAAAGATGAGAGCCTAATTCCATTTTCTGTTTGCGTCAATGCATACTATGATGAATCAGCGGCCCTGGCCGATTTGATTCTTCCTAATCCATCCTATCTTGAATGGTGGGACTGGGAAGATATGGTATCGCCCGACCAGATTGCAGAATTTTATATTCGCCAGCCATTTGTGAAACCTTTAGGTGAAAGTCGTGATTTTAAGGATGTTGTTTGTGAACTTGGTGAACGTATGGGATTTCCCTTAGGCTTTAGCTCTGCCGAGGAATTTGTGAAGCTGTCCTGCGAAAAAACACCTGGAGTTAAAGAAGCCGGTGGATTTGAGTATATGAAAAAACATGGGGTATGGCATGATCCAAAGGCGAAACCCAGGTTTTATTCTTATAAAAAGGCAGTCAAAGATGGCGATCTGAAAAAGGATGGCGTTATCCTTGATGAGAGCATCGGAACATATTGGAACTGGCATAAATCCAAGGCAAAGACAGAGGCCGAAGCCATGGAAAAAGGCTACACCAAAACAAAGAATGCCTATAAAGGATATGTTGCTCTTAAAATAGGGGATGAAGTTTTTAAAGGTTTTAAACCGGACAAACTGAATAAGTCTGGTTTTTTTGAGATCTATTCAGATCTTCTGGAACTCAAAGGACTTTCTCCTTTACCCCATTATTATCCAAATAAAGAACATGAAAACTTGAAATCCAATGAATTGATACTAACAACCTACAAGGTTGCAGTTCATATTCATTCCAGATCCACGAATTGTAAATGGCTGACGGAAATCTATCATGATAACCCGGCTGAGATCAATTCGGCTACGGCCAAACAACTGGGTATTAAAACCGGGGACAAGATAAAAGTTAGGTCATCTATCGGAGAGATCATAACAAAAGCCAATGTTACAGAAGGGTTAGTGCCTGGCGCGATTGCGATTTCCCATCATTTGGGTCACTGGGAGTACGGCCGGTATGCCTCTGGTAAAAAAGCACCCCTGGCCGGGGATAATGATCCTGACCTTAAACTCAAAACCTGGGATACCTATGGCGTACATCCCAACTGGATTATTCCTAACAAACCTGATCCCATCAGTGGTCAGCAGGCTTGGATGGATACAGTGGTCACTGTGACCAAAGCATAAATGTAAAAGGAGGTTTATTGAATCTTATGGAAAAAACAATTGAAAAATTAGATGCAGAACAGAGAAGTGTAATCTACGGACTTCTATCTGAAATTTATATGAATGAAGTTTCAAGAGACCTCCTTGAGCAGATTAAAGCATCAGGGTTTTTGGAAATAATATCTGAAAGCGGCTCAAAAGAGCTGAATCTTCATTTCCAAGGCGATATAGATGAATTAACAGAAGAACTTGCATGTGAATATTCCCGGCTCTTTATAGGGCCGGGAAAACATATCTCTCCCCATGAATCAGTGCATCACAAGCTTGACGGAGGTGACTGGGGAAAGCTGTGGGGGGAGTCTACCGTGGCAGTGCAAAAGTTCATCAAATCAGCGGGCATGACATATATAGATGATTTTAAAGGCATTCCGGATCATATCTCAGTTGAATTTGAATTCATGAAACAACTGACATTCCAGGAAAAAGATGCACGGGAAATAAATGATGAAGAACAGATTGAGTATTTTGTATCCATTCAGAGAAAATTTTTAAAGGAACATATAGGCAGCTGGGTTCCCGATTTTTGCGTCAAGGTCCTGGCCACTGCTGAACATGTTTTTTACAAAGAAATAGTGTGTCTAACCAAAGAATTTATTGAATTTGAGCTTCAGCTCACAGATAAAACTTAGCGGATAATTTTTGAGCGAGTCCTAAGCAAAAGGGGAAAGAGCATGAAAAAGATTCCCATTATACCGATAGTTATTGGTGTAATATTTACTTTATCACTGATTGTTATCATTGCCACTACTTTTATGTTGAAAAAAGATTTGCTGCATGAACAGGGCATAAAATTAGAGGGCAAATATGAAAATCGGTATAATGCTACATTTGTTGGTTCAAAGACGTGCAAAAACTGTCATGAACGAACGTATTTAAACTGGCGAACATCTTTGCATTCACGCATGATGAAGGATGTCAAACTTGAACCCTATTCAAATATCGGCGACTTTGAATCTGAAAGTAAAATCAGAACCTTTTCTAAAACTGACGTGGATTATACTCTGGGCAGTCAGTGGAAGCAGATGTATCTTCAAAAAACCGGGGATCGAATCATTGTTTTACCCGCCCAGTACAATGTAACAAAAGGGGAATGGAAAAAATATTCCACCACAGATGAGAAAAAAAGAGACTGGATCACAGAATGTGCCGGTTGCCACAGCACAGGCTTTGATCCTGAAAAAAAAGAGTTTGTGGAAATGGGAATCGGATGTGAAGCCTGCCATGGCCCCGGCAGCAACCATGTTGAGGCAGTTCCAGGATTTGAGATTGAGACGATCACTCAAGCCGGGCGATTGACCCCGGCACAGGCATCACAGATTTGCGGATCATGCCATACACGAGGCCGGGACAAGGAAGGCGGGTATGCCTATCCATTCTCATACCAAAAGCACAAAGGAGAGGCCAATTTGCGGCTTCACTTTGATGAAGTTAAAAAAAGTAATGGTCATGAATCCAAGTATTTCTGGCCTAGTGGAGAATCTAAATACAGCAACCAGCAATATCTTGACTGGAAGCAGAGCGAACATGCCAAGGCAGGGGTGACCTGTGCCACCTGCCACAGTGTGCATCAGAGAAAAACTTCCATTAACGCCAATGCAGATACAAGTAATTTATTAACAGCCATAAGTTCCAAGACCCGGCTCTTTGAGGATCAATTGTGCAAAAGTTGCCACAATGCTTCCCAGTATCGATCAGTGCACAGGATTCATACCTTTGGCAGCTGTGTGAAGTGTCATATGCCCAAAGTCGCCGGTATTGGTGAAGCTGGAGATGCTCACAGCCATACATTCAGTTTTATGTCTCCTTTGGATACCCTTAAAGCCGGAGGTATAGAAAAACAACCCAATGCCTGTAACGCTTGTCATCACCATAAGGATACGCCTACAGAAACTCTGGCGGGATTTCTAGAGGCCGCCCGAAAGAATGATATGCCCAAACCCTTTACGGCTCATAAAAAATAACCAGAGGGTCAGGATGAAAAAAAAATCATTCATAAACAGGCGACAGTTTATCAAAGCGATGGCCGGGTTGTCCATTGCCCCTGCTATAGGCCTGACCTCTGCTGCCGGAGCTGATATCAACCAATTTGGCAAACTTGCAGACACATTTACTTGTATTGGCTGCAAAAGATGCATGTCTGCCTGCAAGCGTTGGAACAGCCTGAAGGTTGAAAGGAATGAACTGGTCAGTGATAAAAATACGGATTTAAGCGGTAATAACTGGGTGGTGGTCAATCTTAGATCTGATAAAAAAAACAAAACACAAAGAAACTATATGCACTGGGCCTGCCAGCATTGTCAGGAACCTGCCTGTGCTGGAGTTTGCCCGGTTTCCGCTATTAAAAAATTAGACTCCGGACCTGTGGTCATCAACGAAAAAAAATGCATCGGCTGCCGTTATTGCTATCAGGCATGTCCATTTAAAGTGCCGAGGTTTGATTTTGAGAAACGGGTGACCCGGAAATGCACGCTTTGTTATAACAGATTCCCTCTAAATTATAAAAAACCTGCCTGTGTGGCGGCCTGCCCGGTTGGGGCACTGGCATTTGGATATCGTCATGAAATTATAAGAGAAGCAAAAAAAAGACTTCATGATCTTAAAAAGCCCGGCTATATCATGGGTATTGAAGAGGCTGGGGGTACGGCAATGATTACTCTATTGCCTGCCAGGCCGGAAAATATGGGACTAATCCAGGCTCCGAAAAAAATAATAAATCAAGACCTTGATAAAATAAGGATTACTTCGGGCGGTTTTATGGGAGCTTCCATCATTGCTTATGCCATGTATTTGTATTCCGGCATAATTATAAATCCAGACAAGGAAAACAATGATTCAACAAATTAAATATAAAAGCCACTCAGCCCTGGATGCCATGGGAAAAAAAAAAAGTTTTTATATATGGATCACTTGTCTGCTTTCCATGATCCTTTTGTGCGGCTTTGCTTTGTTGGCCTCTTTTGTAACGAGCCTGGAAATTTTAGAATTCTCTATTAAAATTCCCTGGGCCGGTATGATTTCAACTTATGTATTTCTGGTTGCGGCTGGATCGGGCCTTTGCATCATCAATGCCCTGGGGGCTGTTTTTGGTATGCACCGTTATGAAATTTTAGGTAAACGCATCGCATTTTTATCCCTGACCCTGATTGTATTTGGTATGCTGTGTATTGTGCTCCACTTAGGGCATCCTGAGCGAATGCCTATCTACAATGCCATTTCCCCGAATTTTCGATCAGCTATTTCATGGATGGGAGCTTTATATTCAGGATATCTTTTGTTTGTCGGTTTGGAATTATACTTGCTTATAAGGCCTGATCTTTTCAAAAGATCTCTTGCATCAACCGGCCGTATCAGAACCATTTTAACACTGTTGACTTTGGAAAAATTTAAAAATTCAGTTTTAGTCAAACTTTTGGAAAACCCGGGGTTTCATAAAGTGATCGGTACTCTTGCTTTTCTGGCTGGAATTTCTGCTCTATCCATGCTGGGGTCGGTTTTTGCCCACTCTGAATCCCGAACACTTTGGTACGGGCCCTATTATCCAGCCTATTTTATTGTCTCTGCCATTTTCTGCGGCTATGCTTTTCTTATTATAATGACAATCATTTCCCATAAAACAGGTGATGATCCCATGCCGGCCCAGGTTATGTCTCTGATATTTGAGATGGCACAGGTTCTGGCCCTGCTTTTAGCAGTCGGCCTGCTTTTTATAACATGCCGGATTACTCTGGGACTTTTCAATCCATTGCAGCAGGGTCCTTTACTTTTGTTATTAAAGGGACCTTTTATGGTTGGATTCTGGGGGTTTGAAATTTTTCTCATGAGTATTCTTCCGGTCTTTTTTCTGCTTTGGGGTGCCCAAAGAAAAAGCCTGCCATCTGTTTTTGCAGGTTGTATAATGGTACTTACCGGGGCCTTTGTGATGCGGTATCTATTCGTTGTTGCAGGTCAAATTTTTCCTAATATCTCAAAAGATCTGCCGACCTATCTGCCGACCCTGATGGAGATTTTTGTTTTACTGGGTGTTTTTGCCACGTTTCTCCTGGTTTATACTATGGGAGAAAAGGTCCTTGCATTAAAAGAAACATCTTCTTCATCTTTACCGGAAAAAAGCAATGACCTAATTGAGGAACACATTATTAAATCAGGAGTGGTAAATGAAAGACTTTAAAACCCTTGTCAGTGAATCGGCAAAAGTGCACGGACATTTATGTCCGGGGCAGATCATCGGAGTTCGCATGGCAATATTAGGCTGTCGCCTGATAGGACTGGATGATCCCACATGTCACGATCAGATTAAAAAACTGATTGTCTACATTGAAATGGACCGTTGTGCTGGTGATGCCGTGGCCCATGTGACCGGGGTAAAACTGGGCAGACGGAGTCTGAAATTTGCCGATTACGGGATAATGGCAGCCACGTTCATTAACCTTTCAACCAATAGTGTTTTTCGGATTATTTCAACAGAAGAAGCCCGTGCACTTGCACCTTATTATGCACCGGAAGTTGCAGGCAAATCCGCCCAGCAGCTGGAAGCATATAAACTCATGCCGGACAGTGTTCTGTTCCGGGTCCAGAAGGTCAGTGTAAAATTAAACGACTATGACATGCCGGGTCCAACCCGGAAAAAAATGACCTGCTCGAGATGTGGCCAGGTGGTGCGTGATCAAAGAGAAGTGATAATTGATAAGAAGCCGGTCTGCAGGCCATGCACTGAGGATACATACTTTTCAGATGCCCATGAAATCACCTGGGATCATATGGATTGGACTCCTATCAATGGGACCAATGTTTCTGATAACAATTTTTTTCAAAAACACAATTTATAATAGACCAAAGGAGACATTGCCATGCTTAAAAAAATTCGTGTTCAAAAAGCGGTTGGTACTCGCCTCGCACATGATATAACTGAAATAAGACCCGGAGAATTCAAAGGTGCGGCATTTAGGAAAGGACATATAGTCTGTGACGATGATATCTGCCGTCTTCAAAAGCTTGGCAAGAATCATCTTTATCTGATAGACCTTGAAGACGATGAAATCCATGAAAACCAGGCTGCAAAAATTTTGGCAAAAGGTCTGGCAGGTAAAGGCATACATTGGAAAAATGACCCCAAAGAAGGGAAAATCACCTTGCATGCAGCAATTGATGGTATTATCTCCATCAACATTGCATCATTGGCAGCATTTAATATGATTGATGAAGTCATGTGCGCCACCCAGCATAATCATCGCCTTGTTAAAAAGGGGGATCTTGTGGCGGCCACACGTGCGATTCCTTTAGTAATGAAACGAGCTCCCATTGAACGGGCTGCCATGATAGCGGCAGGTAATGGGGGAACGATTGGTGTCAAACCGGTTAATAACCTTAAAACCGGTTTGATTATAACAGGAAGTGAGGTCTATAGCGGACTAATTGAAGACGGGTTTGCTCCATTGCTGTCCAAAAAAATTGAGGATCTTGGATCTCAAATACGAAGCGTGGAATATGCACCGGATGACTCAGTCCTTATTAAACAGGCCATACTAAAATGTCTGGATTCAGGATGCGAGCTTATCTTATTAACCGGCGGGATGAGTGTTGATCCCGATGATGTTACGCGTTCGGGGATCAGCCAGGCCGGCGCAACCGAGATGAACTATGGGACCGCAGTTCTGCCGGGAGCCATGTTCCTTTCAGCTTACATTGATGACATACCGCTTTTAGGTGTACCGGCCTGTGGACTTCACCATAGAATTACCGTGCTGGATCTCGTTCTGCCAAGAATCATGGCAGGTGAACATATCGGGAAAAAAGAGCTGGCATTTTTCGGTCATGGCGGACTTTGCATGGATTGCAAGGAATGTTCATTCCCACATTGTCCTTTTGGCAAAGGTGTTTGATTCCTTTAAATAATTATAATACCTATAGGTGAATTATGGGGTCTAAATTTATATCATGGGTTACTGCACCCTTTTTGTTGATTATAAATTCTTATCACAAAGAAAATAAATTCATACTGACTATAAAATCTATTATTATAATTAGTCTCATCTGTTCTTTAATCTTATTGCCTGAGATTGCAGGTGCTTGCGGTTGGGCCGGGGACGGGGAAGCTGATGACGATGATGATACCATCTGGGTGGGTGCTGACGGCAGTGCACTTGTAGAGCAAACAACGCCTTTGGAAGATCCTGAATTTCAAAACAGACTGGGCAATATCTTTAGAAAAGGCAAAGATTATATTCAGGCAATTGGATGGTATAGAAAAGCAGCCTCACAAGGGTTTGAATCTGCACAGAATAATTTGGCAGCCATGTACGAACAAGGTCTGGGCATTGCCAAAAGTGAACCATTCGCAGCTCAGTGGTATCGCCTGGCAGCGGATCAGGGAAATGGAAAAGCACAGCACAGCCTGGGCCAGATGTACCTTGAAGGCCGTGGCATATCATCAAATATTCATCAGGCATCAAAATGGATTTTAAAATCTGCTCAAAATGGGCATGTTTCCGCTATGAAAAAGATTGCAAACATGTTCTGGGAAGGTCACGGAGTTTTAAAAAATAATATCCAGGCCTATAAATGGTGGAAACTTGCCGCCATGCACGGAGAAGAATCCAGTGAAAAATCCCTTGAGATGGTCAAACCCGCTATGGATACAAAGGCAATTGAAAAAGCAGAACAATCCTTTGCTCTTTCCCATATCCCTCGTAAAAAACAGACTGTTTTGGGTCTCTATTTGACTGCTAAGGCAGGTTATGAGAAATGGAAGAAAAATCCTGATAAAATTAAAATCATAGATACCCGTACCATTGGCGAATATTTTTTTGTCGGCCATGGATCAATGGCATACAATATCCCTGTCAAATTTCTAGGCCCAAAACGAAAACCTGGATCTGTTTTGACGCTTAATGAAAATTTTGTGTCTGATGTAAAAAAGAAATTTAAAGAAACAGATACTATATTATTAATGTGCCGTTCAGGGGTAAGGAGCGCCTTGGCCGTAAATATTCTGGCAACCGCAGGATTTGAAAGAATATATAGTATCATAGATGGATTTGAAGGTGATAAACTTAAAAATCCTGACAGTTCCAACTATGGTAAGCGAGTAATCAATGGGTGGAAAAATGCTAATGCACCCTGGACTTATGATCTAAAACCTGAACTTATTTACAGCCAATGAACCGGAATTGAATATCAAACCTTGCATCATGGGATAAGCACATAATAAACCCATTTTTAAAGCTCCCCATGGATCTTGACATTTTAAGTCAATTTTCCATTCAAAGGAGATGCAATGAAAACACATTCATGGATTCTAATTGCAGTACTCATTTTATTATCATTGTTTGTAGTTAATTGTGGGACGGATTCAAGTCAAAAATCATTTGACCTTGAAAAAATTCTGTCAAAATCGAAAATGTATGTTGGCTCCTCAGAGTGCAAATTCTGCCATTTGGAACACAATCACTCTTGGGAAACTACCCTTCACAGCCGCACACTTCAGGATGTAACAGAAAATCGAGACGCCTTGATTGTAGAGTTCGAACCTGAAGTTATCAGAGCCGATCTTAAACAATCTGAAGAAAAGCTCAAAGTTTCAATAGACAAAATCTATATCCCAAAAATAGAAGATGTAAAATATACAATGGGAATGCAATGGGAGCAAGCTTTCCTCATCGAGAAAAACAAAATTTTGTATGTGGCTCCAATTTTATACAATGCAAGAGATAACAAGTGGTATAGCCGCAATGAAGACAAATGGGATAAAGAGCCCTGGATAGAAAAATGCGGAGGATGTCATGCAACAGGCGTAGACTTAAAAGAAAATAAATTTTCTGAACCACGCGTAGGTTGTGAAGCCTGCCATGGCCCAGGCTCACACCATATCGCCTTACCTGAGACAGCAGTTTTCCAAAAGCATCGTACCATAGTGAATCCATCTCATCTTCCTGCCGCTTTCAGAACTCAAATTTGCGGTTCCTGTCACAGCAGGGGCAGATCAACCAAAGTAAAAGGAGTTGAATGGCCGGTACAATATCTGCCCGGGCGAAGTCTGGACATATATTATGAACCTGTTTCCCCTGGTTCAGGGGGGAATGAATTTTTTTATCCCAATGATTTTGCCAAGGGCCGCTATATGCAATTCAATGACTGGAAAAAGTCGGCCCACGCAAGAGAGGGAGTTTCCTGTACTTCCTGTCACTATGTCCATCGATTGGGAGTACCTCCTAACCAATATCAGACCAGAGGGGCAGGCTCCCAACAATGTCTTTTATGCCACAAAATGATCAATAACAACATGTCACATTCCATCCACTCGTTTGCCAATTGTATTGGCTGCCATATGCCCAAAATTTCTCAAAACGGAGGCGCCGGGATAACACATTCCCATGTATTTAAAACTATTTTGCCAAAAGATACTTTGAAAAATCCAGAGATTCCCAATGCATGCCAGAATTGTCATAAACATAAAGAAACTGATCTTATGACCTTGCAAAAACTTTTTGACAGTCTATCTCAAAAGACCCTGCTAAGGGTTCATCAAACCCCTCCAAGATGGTAAATTATGGAGGATTCAATAAAATACAAATGGGCTGTAACAGGATTTGTCCTGTTGATTTTATTTACCTCTGATCCCTCACAAGCACAAAAGGAGGCCACAACTAAGATCTACCTTTATCATCAGGGGGAAACCATAAAGAGACAGTATAGCGCACATGAAACCAGACCCATAATATCGCACCCATCCACAGCCTTAGTACCTATAGATAAAAATAAGTTGCTTGATGTCTCTCCTTTTGCTGACAAAATAAAACATCGCAGGTACATGAAAGATTCACATCTGGGACTCAGATTTTATCAATCTCGTTCCTGCGTTGATTGCCATCCACGGAATGCCAGAAACCTGCACAGGATCAGGTCCAAAATCACATGCCGTCAGTGCCACGGCGGGGAGCCCATTGCCGGAATAAAGCATTATTATTCTTCAATGAATCCTATCCGCCGGTATGCCTTTGTATGCGCCAAATGCCACAAAGGTGCCAGTGCATCTTTTGCTTCTTATGTGGTTCACGAACCTAATCCTGCACTTAAAACAACACAAAAAAGTTTTCCATTATTATTTTATGTATTTTGGGCCATGGCTGCCCTTGCTACAGTTACTTTTGCAGCCTTTATTCCCCATACTATATTATGGGGGATACGTGAATTTTGGCCTCAAAAAAAAAATAAATCCAAAAACCCTCCTGAAAAAATGAACCGGATAGAACGGTTTACCAAGGAACAACGGGCATTTCACCTTGTTCTGATGCTCTCTTTTGTCATCCAGGCAGGAACAGGCCTTTCCCGAATGTATGCGGGTACGGATTGGGGACATTTTTTAATATTTTTATTCGGCGGTTATACACGAGCACTTTTTATTCATAAAATAACAGGGATTTTCATGCTTGTATCTCTTGCTTTTCATCTGATTTATATTATTAAGAAAATTAACTTGAAAAATTTATTAAATAGTTTGTATGGTCCTGATTCCCTCCTCCCCCGGATAGAAGATGCCAGGCAAGCGGTTAAGCACGCTGCATGGATTGTGGGGCTTGGGGAATGCCCTAAATTTGATCGCTGGACCTATTGGGAAAAATTTGATTACTGGGCTGTTTTCTGGGGCATCACTATTCTTGGCACCACCGGCCTGATTCTTTATACCCCAGTGTTTTCAAGCCGTTTTATACCAGGTTGGACAATTAATATTTTTCTGTGGATTCATCGTATTGAAGCTGTTCTGGCCATGGGACATGTCTTTATCATACACTTTTTTATCGGACATCTGAGACGACAACATTTCCCCATGGATCTTGTCATGTTTGAAGGCGGCATTGATTTACAAAGACTCAAGCATGAAAGGCCTTCCTGGATTGAACGTATAGAAGCAAAAAGATTACTGCCTGGCTTAATTGTTAAAAAAACTCCAGTTTCTTGGAATGGGCTCTACTATTTTTTCGGAAGTATTGTGTTGATTTTATGCCTCTATCTGCTGATCAATGGTATACTAAATGTCGAAGAATTGATAAGGATATTTAAATGAGCGAGTAAAAAATTATAATTAAAGATTTTGCCACCCATATTCCCAAACATCCCCTTTGATCCGGACAATAAAATTTTCAAAGATCAGAACGACCTTGGTATCTGAAATCGATGACTATCATTTACTATGCTGAATTTAAACAATCCCTTTGGGCATGGGAGGGATATTTTCCCCAGCAAGCACATATCCACCATCAAGCCGCAAAACACTTCCTGTCATGTAAGGGGCATCTTTGATCAGAAACAAGCAGGCTTTAACCGCATCTTCAATGGTTCCTGTCCTTTTCAACAAGGTATGATCAATCAAAGACTGTTTTTCCTCTTTTGTTAAAACCTGACTCCACCCCCTGGTATCTTTTGCATGCCGGGTATCAAACATACCCAGCATAATCTCATTAACCCTGATATTAGGCGCACCCAGGCGGGCCCAGGTTTCAGTCAGACTTGAAACACCCCTGTTGGCAGCTGCATACCCATCATTAAACACCAGTGCAGCAGGACCGGATCGCCCGACAATGCCTGCAATTGAAGAGATATTAATGACAACAGCTTCCCGGGCCTTTTTCAACAGGGGAAACACAGAAGAAAACACCCATTGTTTGGCCTTAAGTGTGGTTTCAATTTCAAGATCCCATTGATCTTCAACATATTCACCATGAACTGTTGGCCAGCCGCCACGTTCAATATTATTGACCAGGATATCCAGACTCCCGTACTTTTCTTTAATGGATAAGGCCAGCATTTCAATATCTTTAATACGGCGCAAATCAGCTGTGATGATCATGTGTTCGGCTGCAGATGCCGAAAAATCTTTTTCCATTCTCTCAAAGGCATCTTTCCAGTCATGCCGGGTTAAGACAAGTTCTGCGCCTTCATTGGCAAGGGCAATACCAATGCCTTTACCGATGCCTTTGACTGCCCCCAGAACCAGGGCCACTTTTCCTTTGACCTGCATAAGATTTATTCTCCCAATAACAACTCTACCCCAAACAGCCTGTATTTCACCCAGTCAATACCCAGGTTCAGCAATGCTTCATCATCTGTTGTAATTATTCTTAAGATACCATCAGGGATAGAAAATGATTTTAAAAGGTCTTTTTCAAAAATCTGTGCCCGGAATTCATCCAAATCATAAAGGGCCAGGTAAAATATATCAGTCTGCAACCCTTCAAGCTTGCCCGGCATAATTTTGTTTTTCAGGCTTATCAATTCCATGAGTTTGTCATTTTCTTTATTATGCCTATCAACATTCTGGCCTTTCAGCCATTGTTCTACAGATTGCCCTTTTCCTTTGCCAAATCCTTTACAATGGGGTTCTTCAATCAAGGCAAAGTATTGGTTGATTTCACCTGTCTGTCTTGATCTTGTGATGGCTCTTGCCAGAGGGTACATCCGGCATGAACCAGGCCTGTCTTCATAGACTGAGCATCCTTGAGGCGTAACAAAGGGGCATTCATACCCCTTATCCGGGTTGGGCTTAAATTCTATTACAGGCAAACCGGATTCAGGCCCGTAATGCAAAGCAGTATATGTCTTTAAAAAATCCTGTGAAGATATCCCAAGGCTATTTTTCAATCGCAGAACGTCATAGGGAGTAAGTGCCTGATTCAGGTCACGGCAGCATTCATTAAAGCACTCATTTTCACAATTACAATTAAAACTCATCAAGCTTTGAATTGTAACCGGTATCATTTCTTCTGTCATTTGTTTTCCTTATTATTAAAAAGACACTATTTTTTATTTTGTTTAGAGTATCAATAATCTTTTTAGATTTCCAGTCTCTTTTTATTCTGGACTGCTTACTATATATTGTGTCTTATCTTATTGATATTTAATATATATTGTAATTCCATGGAATAAAGGAAACAATTAAAAAACAAGACCAATCTTTTTTGAAAAATTCTTGACAAAAATAGATAGAGAGTGCTATTTCGATAACAATTTGTAGTGAGCTTGGATGATTATTTGATTTTAATTTTTTTGATCTTCAAGCTGTATTAAGACTTATCAGGCTGAACAGTAAAGGTTACGGCCTGTTATGATGTGATAAAAAATAGTAGCACAACGGTATTGTGCAATTTGATTAACTTAAATTAGTGGAGGTATTTTAAATGCCATCTTTTGTAATTGCAGAAAAATGTGACGGCTGCAAAGGTGGGGACAAGACAGCATGCATGTACATCTGTCCCAATGACCTGATGGTTCTTGAACCTAATGAAATGAAAGCATACAATCAGGAACCAGATCAGTGCTGGGAATGCTTTTCATGTGTAAAAATCTGTCCTTCCCAGGCAATTGAAGTCAGAGGATATTCTGACTTTGTACCCATGGGGGGTTCTACTGTTCCTATGATGGGTACTGAGGATGTTATGTGGACATGTAAGTTTAGAAACGGTGTTGTAAAACGCTTTAAGTTCCCAATTAGAACTACTCCCGAAGGTGAAGCTAACGATTATGCTGATCTTAAAGGTAAAGACCTTGACAGTGGACTTCTTTCTACCCAGGAAGCAGATGGTTATGTACTCGTAGCTCCAACAGAGCTTGCATAATTTTTCACTGTCAACCATTTAATTTTGATACTTTATATATAATTTTGGAGGTATATAATGGCATTACCTAACAAACCTATTGGAGAACTTAAAGCTGTAAGAGATCCAGAGGTTGATAAAAGAGACGTTGATATTCTGATCGTTGGTGGCGGAATGGCTGCCTGCGGAACAGCATTTGAAGTTAAAAAATGGGCAAGTGATGACACAAAAATTCTTCTTTGTGACAAAGCAGCTCTTGAAAGATCAGGCGCAGTAGCCCAGGGTCTTTCTGCTATCAATACTTACATTGGCGATAACAAACCTGAAGATTACGTCCGCATGGTCAGAAATGACCTCATGGGTATTGTTCGTGAAGACTTGATCTTTGACCTTGGCCGTCATGTTGATGATTCCGTCCATCTTTTCGAAGAATGGGGACTTCCCGTTTGGAAAAAAACCGATGACGGTAAAAACCTGAATGGTAAACAAGGCATGAAAGCCGGTACTCTTAAAAGCGGCGCCACTCCAGTTCGTACTGGTAAATGGCAGATCATGATCAATGGTGAATCTTATAAGAGAATAGTTGCTGAAGCCGG
>JABGOU010000031.1 GCA_018645325.1 Desulfobacula sp. | reverse complement strand
GAAAACCAAAAAGGATAATGACTTGATTCATTGTTCTTACAGCATTTCAAAAATTGCAAAATAGCAGGTGCATTCTTCTGATTTTTTAATTAAAATAGGACTCTATATTTTGTGATTGACAAGAATAATCTTTTGTCATCCATCATTATAATTCTATACGAAAGGCGGGCGGGGTATTATTTTAAAAATAAGGGGCGGGGTCTGCGGGATCGGGCGGGGTAAGCTCGCAACAAAACAAAACTCACTACATAACTGGCTATAAACAGGGCGTTTCAGACACCCAAAGCCGCCCCGGACTATTATTAATCTGGTTTTTAAAAATAATCAAACCAATATATCTTTGCCCCCTTACCATATCCTATCAATTGAAAAAATTTGTGATGTTCTGTAAAATATTTAATGAAGGCCTTTTACCAGGCAAAATAATATTATTTTAATTAAAGGAGAGTACCATGAAAACATCAAATGCAATAAAAACTTTTCTTGATTACCAGCAAATGAATTCAAAAAAAACACAATTAGAAATTATCAATATTTCTTAACGGCCTTTAAAAAAGAATATGGCAATTTAGAAATATCAAAAATCACATCCGAAGACATTATGGGGTTTTTGATAAAATTCACTGCTGGTCAAAAACAAGCAACGAAAAAACTTAAATATTCTTTACTCAGATCATTTTTTAATTTCATTAAAGATTCAGTTGATTCAACATTAATAAATCCATGTGATACATCAATTTTGAGAAAAATATTCAGAAAGGCTAAAGGAAAAGTATGGACAATTCTTGATAGGGATGTTGTCGATGAAATTATTTTTAAAACAGATAATGATAGAAACCGCTTGATACTTGAATTAATGGCAAGAGGAGGTATGAGAATTGGAGAGGTCCTGAAATTAAAAGTTAAGAATGTTAATGGTCGGAAACTGATTTTATCAGATCCGAAAAGCGGAAATCAGACTGAGATTGTTTATATCCCCAAAAAAATAGCAGATCGTTTGCGGTATTATATTTCATCCGTAAAAATAGAAGATGGCAACAGCATATTTCCTTTTGGATATACCAGAGCTCGTGAGATTGTTCAAAATGCTGGAAAAATGATAAATGTAAATCTAAACCCTCATGACCTTAGACGGCATGCTGCTACTTACGCAAGCAGATCAGGGGTTCCCATTGAAATCGTTTCAAAAATAATTCTCAGACATGCTAATCTGTCAACACCCAAAGATACCTTGGAAAAGTCAGTGATACGGAAGCAATTCATTGGATTGATAATCTTTATAGATAAGATTTTAGGGGATTGGTAAAAGCCAATCCCCGATTTATACTGAATACCATATGTTGTGGCAGGCCTTAATAACAAGCATGATAGGACTATGAATACAAGTCATTCGAGTTATTCTAAGTTTTGAATCATTTGTTCACTTTATTGTTAGACAACTTGACTTATACTCAACGTTGATTAACTTAATGTTAAACTAATAAATATTGAGGTGATTATGAGGCCGATTAAAACTTTGGAACAGGAAACAAGGGTTCTAAATCTTTATACTCGACTGATGAGGGCGACCAATACCGTAACAGAAAAAATGCATAAGCCTCTTCAATGTTATAAACTATCCATCAGTCAGTTTGGTGTTTTAGAGGCCCTGTACCATTTGGGACCATTAAGCCAGAAGGATATTGGTGACAAGATTTTAAAAACCAGCGGAAATATCACCATGGTGATTGATAATCTTGAAAAAAGAGATCTCGTTAAACGGGCAAAAGATCCTGATGACAGGCGCAGGTTGACTATAACGCTCACTGGGTTGGGTCAGGATCTGATTAAAAAAATATTTCCGGGTCATTCAAAAACAGCCCTAAAAATCTTTTCTGTCCTTGAACCTGAGGAACAGCACACACTTGGTTTGTTATTGAAAAAATTAGGAACCAGAAATAAATGATAAAGCGTATTTTCAAATAAAAAGTGAGCTATTATGATAAATATAATCAAATCAAAAGACAGGCACTTTAGCGACATGGGATGGCTTAAAACTTACTGGCTATTTTCTTTCAGCAACTACCATGATCCGAGAAATATCTCACATGGCATGCTCCGGGTTTTCAATGATGATGTTGTCGAGGCCCATGCCGGTTTTGATACCCACCCCCATGAAGAGATGGAAATTGTTTCCATTATTCTCGATGGAGAGATGACGCATAAGGATACCATGGGGAACGAAACAGTCATTCGGAAAAATGATGTACAACGAATGACCGCAGGTACAGGATTATATCATTCTGAAAAAAATTTAAATGACAAACCTGTACATTTTTACCAAATCTGGGTTATGCCGGATAAAAATGGTCTTGATCCTTCCTACGACCAGAAAACTTACAACCCAGAATTGTGGAAGAACAAACTGGCTATTGTGGCATCAAACAAGCCGGATGAAAGTATCGTAAAATTAAATACCGATACGTCACTATATCGTGCCCAATTGGATAAAGGCAAGGCTGTTGACTATCACTTAGATGATAATAGGATGCCCTATATTTATGTGATAAGCGGCCAAATTGAAATAAATGGTGAAAAATTAGAAAAAAATGATCAGGCAAGAATCAGTAATGAAAATAAACTTTCAATTACTGCCTTTGATAGTTCAGATTTAATCCTGATTGATGTTCCCGCATAAAATCACAAAAGTTAAACAACTTTAAGGAGATACTTATGAATTTTCAAAACATCGTACAAAAAAGGCGTTCCATAAACTTCTTTGATCCAAAGAAAAATGTTTCAGAAGATATTTTGGTTAAAATGGTTGAAATGGCAAGCAATACACCATCGAGTTTTAATCTGCAACCATGGAATCTCATGGTATTGAAGACCCCGATGGAAAAGAAAAAGTTAAAAGCCTTGGCTTGGGATCAACCCAAGGTTGTCGAGGCTCCAATTGTCCTGATTGTTCTTGCAGACATGAATGGATGGCAGGAAGGCCACCCTACTTTTGAAAAAAACTGGAAAAAAAATATTGAGACCGGGTCAATGCAATTGGAACAGCGGGAATGGTTTCTCAATGCCACAAAGTCTCTTTACAACTGGAGCCCAAATGCCAACCTTGCCTTTGCTGCCAAAAATACTGGATTTTTTGCAATGAGTCTGATGTATGCCGCAAAGAGCTTGGGGCTTGAAACTCACCCCATGGATGGATTTGACCATGAGGCGGTTAAAAAAGAATTTAAGATCCCTGACAACTTTTGGATACCGCTGTTGCTTGCAGTAGGACACAAACAAACTGATTTAGAATTACTTCCGGCAAAATGGAGAAAAAAATATAATGAGATAGTGGTTTCGTTTTAGTTTATCGCTTTGTGATTAAGCACAGGGCCATGGAATTATTTATTTTCATGGCCCTGTCTAATTATTATTTCAAAAATTAATATTGAGCCAAACAAACCTTCAACACCGGTAAAAGGCAAATATTATAGGAAAGATTATTGCTTGCTTTGTCGACAAAGATTTAACGAGTACGATCATTAAAGAATGATAGCACTATAACGTGAAGCCATGTTTTTTTCATAAAAGTGACAACCACAATATCTGGTATTTTCAAATTTCGCATTTAAAAATTTATTCTTCCACAATGAAATATTTTTATAGAGAGGACTACCTACATTTCAAGCCTCATATCCGGGAAGGGAAGACCCTGTAGACTTTCCCTGTTAATCCTCGTTTTATTCAAAAAAACCAACCACAATATATAGCACCCTTTGTTTTTTCATCCCCAAGTGTAACTATAAATTTTATTGGAGGTTGAAAATCATCTTTTACTTTTTTAAATTTCACATAGAACAAAAGCCTTGTGTATGTATTTGGTTTGCAACACCCGTTTATCTGGATTTTAGTTTCCCTATGATCAAGGTTCTTCTGACAATGCCCAGATTTCTTTTGCCCTAAAAAGACTTCCATTTCAAGGGGTTCGGCAGATTTTTAAAAATGGATTCTAGCTGTTGCGCATATTTGCGCAACAATGCTTTAGAGCGCTTGGAAACTTTGAACCCTCCCAAAAAGCCACGTCGGAGGAGTTGACTTTTGCTGGAGCGGGTTACTGGCTCGATAGTTTGAGTTGGAGAAGGTTAAGGCGTGCTGGCCGGAAAGAATCGATTAGTTCCCTGTATGTACAATTTCTTAACGATTAAGACAGGGTTTGAGCAAATCTATTATGTATTGACAGATTCTTTTGTTTTTATTACGATTTTTTCCCATAAAGCATATTCGTATTTTTATTGCCTGAAACCATTATTTTATTTAGAGAGAATCTTATGAAAGAACTTCTAAAAACTGTATTATTTAATAAACACCAGGACCTTGATGCAACAATAGTCGAATTCGGTGGTTGGGAAATGCCCATACAATATCCTGCCGGTATCATTAATGAACATATGGCAACCCGTACAAAAGCCGGGATCTTTGATGTCTCTCACATGGGAAGGCTTTATTTTAAAGGCAAAGATACAATTGCTTTTTTGCAGCATGTCCTGACAAACAATGCCATGGCCCTGGAAGTTGGTGAAAGTCAGTATACACTGATCCAGAATGATACTGGAGGGGCCATTGATGATGCTTATTTATACCGATTTAAACCAGACGAGTACCTGCTTGTGGTCAATGCTTCAAACAGAGAAAAAGATGTGGCTCATTTTAAAAAACATCTGACTTTGTTTAAAGATATTGAAATGATTGACAGGACCTTTGAAGTATCCATGATTTCTCTACAGGGACCCCTTTCCAAATCAATTATCCAGCAAATTATCACCCGTGGTACACTGCCCGAGCCTGCCAGAAATTATTTAAGCATTGTTGAAGTCAATGGTGTTGAAATCTGCCTGGCACGGACTGGTTACACAGGAGAGCCACTTGGGTTTGAACTGTTTGTGGAAAACGAACACGCTGTTTTTATATGGGACCTTTTAATGGAAAAAGGAGGAGTTGCCATCGGGCTTGGAGCCCGTGATACTTTGCGGCTGGAAGCCTGTCTTCCTTTATATGGCCATGAATTGGGTATAGACCATGAAGGCAATGAAATACCTTTGTTTGCATCAAAATTATCCAAATTTGCAGTAAGTTTCTCGCCCCTTAAGGGTGATTTTATAGGAAAGGATGAGCTTTATCAACAATACCTTGCCTTTAAACATATTACCGATCAAAAATTTGAAGATATTTCCTCTCTGCCAAGAATGGTCATGGCCCTTGCCATTACAGGGAAAGGAATTGCAAGGGAAGGATACAAGGTATTCTTAAAAGACGTCCACGTTGGCTATATTACTTCCGGAACCATGATTCCTTTTCAAGAACCCGAAGGAAAAGGACTGAATTCTAAATTTAAAGAAGACCTTAAAAGAAGGCCTGTGGCCCTGGCATTGATTAACAGCAGCATTTGTGAGGGGGAAACACTTGAAATCCAGATCAGGAAAAAAAGGTGTGAAAGTATTGTAGTACCCTATCATATGAGTTCTGAGGCCCCCCCTTGTGTTCGATCCATTCCCCATGATCAATTAAAAGCTATAAAACCTGTGGAAAGCGACACAAGATATCCTGAACTTGCAAGGCAGCTTGTATCAAAGGCCTTAAATAATCATACCTGGCGGCAAAAAGAGTGTATCAACCTGATCCCGTCGGAAATGAGCCAGTCTTACATGTCAAGGCTTCTGTCCATAAGTGATCCTGTGAACCGGTATGCCGAGCACAAAGAGATTAAGGCTTTTTGTGGAGAAGATGTTTTTTATTACCAGGGAATTGATTTTATCCAGGAGATTGAAACCCTCTTAAATAAGGAGTTTACAACCTTTTTTGGATGTAGAAATATTGAATCAAGAGTTATTTCCGGTCAAATGGCAAATACTGCTTTTTTCTCAGCACTTGTGGATTTTCTAAATCGTGCGGACAGAAAAAATGAACAAAGAAGAATCCGTAAAATCATTAATAACCATATTATCAAGGGTGGTCACTTAAGTGCACAACCCATGGGAGCGCTTCGTGATTTTGTTGCAAGAGATCCTAAAACAGAGAAAGCTGCGGTTATTAATTTCCCCGTGGAAAAAGATAATCCATATAAAATAGATATCCGTGCCTGTGAGGCCATCATAAAAGAGCATCAACCTGAACTTGTGATCCTAGGCAAAAGCATGATTATCCATAAAGAACCCGTCACTCAAATCCGTGCTCTTGTTGATGAATTCGCTCCGTCCTGCATTATAATGTATGACATGGCACATGTGCTGGGACTTTACGGCTCTCATTTCCAGGAGCCTTTAAAAGAGGGTGCCCATATCATTACCGGGTCTACCCATAAAACATACTTTGGTACACAAAGGGGTGTAATTGCCTCTGATTTCAATGTAGATGATATGGAGTACGGGATTTGGGAAGCTGTCCAGAGAAGAACATTTCCAGGCAGTGTGAGCAACCACCATTTAGGTACCATGACAGGGCTGTTATTTTCCGCCTATGAAATGAATCATTTTAAGGAGGATTATCAAAAAGCTGTTATTTCAAATGCCAAGGCATTTGCTGTTGCCTTAAAGGAACAGGGTCTTGATGTGGCAGGGGACCCTGATATTTCTTTTACCCAAACCCATCAGGTAATTCTAAACGTGGGCTATGGCCAGGGAGCAAGAATAGCACAACAATTGGAAGACAACAATATCATCGTCAACTACCAGGCAACCCCTGTTGAAGAAGGGTTTACAGCCTCGGGCGCCCTCAGGATGGGAGTTTCTGAAATGACGCGGTTTGGCATGGAAGAAAAAGATTTTAAAATCCTTGCAGGCTTAATGGCAGATCTCATCCAAAAAGGAAGCGCTGTTAAAGAAGATATTATAAAATTTCGAAGCAATTTTATTGACATGAAATTTTGTTTCAAAGAAACAGAGGTTCAAGATATGTTAAGTTCTTTTGCTGATGCTTTTAAATAAAGCACTTCATCCAAATGCGTGACAGACCTCAACAGCCAGGGCATAGATGATATCCAGCGGTAAATGCTGTTCTATATTTTTGTCAAACAACAGCCTTGCTTCACTGGGAAAATCCTCATCACCCTGCCAATATAGTACGGCAATGGGGATGGTCGGTGTAATATTAAATAAAAAAGCGGCATCTGCAAGTTCAATGGGGATCCCGCCTAATTTTTCACACCTGGTTTTAAAAAGGTCTATATCCTCCCCAAATCTTGCTGTAATCAAATCAGCCGGTATAGTGTGGGGGCCCCTGAAGAAAGCCGCCCCGCCCGGTATATCTTTTTCAGACACCCAGACCCCTGAAGGAAGCATGTTTTTTGATTTCATCAGGTAAAATAAAATAAACAAGTACAAACAATTATGATGGGGTTTCAAACCTGTTCCTTCTGGCCTGACTTCATATTTATTTAAATCCACACAATATGTAACCCCCCATATATCTACAAAATATTGCTCGCTGATTTTATCAAATTTGCAACCCGTTCTTGATATTACCTTTTCAGGATCACAGGATTTAAGATCCAGAAAATTAGTTCTATCGATCTTTTCACTCATATCATTCCCCTTTTAAAACAAGTTGCCTGATTCCTATATCAAACAATTTAAAATAAGAACATCCAAGCCATACGTTTTAAGACTGTTTCCCCGTCATCTCATCAATAACAACTTTTATCACTGCTGTTTTTTCAAGCATTTCATCCGGATATTCAAATTTTCGATCGGAATATTGTGACATAATCATATTTAAGGCTTGAATCTTTTCTTTTAAATCTTCCAGGAATTGGGCTTTGCCGGATCCGATCACACTTTTAAAGTCAATTCCCCAGTCACAGGGCAAACTGGCTTTCTTTAACTTGATAAGTTCATCAACCTCAAAACAGATATTAGGGTTTTTTTTCATCAAATCAATCTTTCGTCCTTGTTTTGCACTGTGAAAAAAAAGATACCCATTACTATAGCCAAAATTCATGGGGACAATATAGGGTTTATCTTCATCCACCATTGCCAGACGACATACTTTGCTTTCTTTTAAAATTTTTTCTATCTCTTTTGTAATTGTAATCTCTTTTTCTTTTCTTCTCATGCCAATGACTCCTTAAATATTATATATTCTGATTCAGATAGACCACATACTCCTAAAGGACGCTCCATTCCATCATGGCAGTCTGATCCGCCCGTAATTATGAGATCATGTTTTTTTGCCCAGGATTTCATTAAATCCCGGTGCTCTTTAATATGGCCGGGATAATAGACTTCCAGTCCTTTCATACCGGCTTTAATAAACTGTGGTAAAATTTGTTTAACAATTTCAATGGGCGGCAATACTTCTTTATAATGGCCCGGGCCTGTAAAAGAACCGGCTGCCGGATGGGCCAGGACGGTTAGGAGATCATTTTTCCGGATAAAGGGAATCATATCTTCTAATTTTATTCCTGAAGGAAGATAAGCCGGACTTTGGTTTCCAATGATTGTATTGATTGTATCTGCATCTTCAATACCAAAGATTTTATTTATTGCCATGGCAAAATGCCTTCTTGTGGCATTACGACTGAAAGCTTCTATATCTTCAAAAACCATATCTCTTTTTAATAAAACTTTTTTCCCGAAGGGGCCAAAATTTTTATTGATTTCATCAACCCTTGCCTTTACAAGTGTTTTCCCTCTTCCCTGGGCCAGAATATTTTGAAATTCTTCTACAAAATGATTTTCCAGAAGCCGGCCTTGTTTAAAATAGCACAATAAATGTAATGTTCCCGTAAAAAAAGGCAGTTTAAACCGGATGGAGACTTCAACACCGGGGATTACCTCAATATTATATTTTATCCCTGTTAAAACAGCATTTTTCAAACCTTTTAACGTATCATGATCGGTAATACCAATTGCCTTTATCCCAACGGCTTTTGCCAGTCCAATCAATTGTTCGGGAGTAAAATCACCGTCAGAGGCAATAGTATGATTGTGTAAATCCGCAAATATTTTTTGATCCATAATTTTCCTGTTACTCAAGGTGTTTATAAGTATTTTGCCACCCAATAGCTTTTATACCGATTATAATAAAAACACAATCTAAGTTTTTTTGAAAAAAAATAAGATATTATTTGATTTTTTAAAATTTAATGTTAGAAGAGATAAATCCCTTTTGAAAATATAAATTCGGAGACAATACAAAATATGCTTAAAACAGACAATGATATAGACATTATCAATGAACTCGGAAAAGTGAATTCTGAAACAAGTGCTAAAGAAGTATTTAAACAATATATGGATGATGAACATTTGAGCCGGATTTCAAAAATCAAACACTCTGAAGTCTTAAAAAAAATTGCCGATGCAATTGTTCTTTGCAATCCTTCTAAAATCTTTATCAATACAGGATCATCCGATGACAGGCAATTTATAAAAAACCTTGCCCTTGCAGGCAAAGAAGAAAGCCCCCTTGCAATGGATGGGCATACCATTCATTATGACCTGGCTCAGGAACAGGGACGAGTCATTGACAGAACCTATTATATTGCCAACCCTGAAGACCTTGTCAGTTCTCTTGCCAACAGGATGGACAGGCCCACAGCCCTTGAAGAAGTCAGATCCAATATGACGGATATCATGAAAGACATGACCATGATCGTTGGATTTTACATGAGGGGTCCTGTTGGTTCTCCAGTATCCAATCCAGCTTTGGAAATCACTAGTTCCAACTATGTTGCACACAGTGCAGAGCTTCTCTATAGAAATGCTTATGCAGATTTTGATAAAGAAGTGGAAACGCTTGGTCATTTTTTTACAAATATTCACAGTCAAGGTCTGAACAGGACCCAGGATCTCCCCGATGCAAGGGTTTTTATGGATCGCAAATATAGAACAACATATGCCTGGAAATGTACTTATGCAGGGAATACACTGCTGCTCAAAAAAGGTAATCACAGGTTTGCCGTTGATAAGGCTGTGTATGAAAATCTTGGAAATGAATTGTCGGAACATATGTTTATAACAGGAATTCACGGGCCCAATGATCGTGTGACCTGGTTTGCAGGTGCTGCTCCCAGCGGATGCGGGAAGACCACTACAGCCATGGCAGGAAATGTATTTATCGGTGATGATCTTGCTCAAATGTGGATTGCTGATGACGGCAGCATAAGGTCTGTCAACCCTGAATGCGGCATTTTCGGAATTGTTGAAGATGTTAATCTTGAAGGTGACCCTCTGCTGATGAAGGTATTAAGACAACCCGGACACGAAGTGATCTGGTCTAATGTGCTGATTGACGAAAACAAAATTCCCCATTGGGTGGGAAACAATGAAGACCATCCGGGTAAAGGTTTTAATTTCCAGGGAGAATGGTATAAAGGCAAAACAGATGATGAAGGAAAACCCATACCATTGTCCCATCCAAATTCGCGTTGCACATTAAAATCTGATTCCCTTGAGAATTATTCCCCGGAAGCAGAGAACCCTGAAGGTGCTTTGACTAGAGTTTTTACTTACAGCGGGCGGGATGCAGACACCATGCCTCCTGTCTGGGTGGCAAAAGATCCATATGCAGGAGTTGTTATAGGAGCCTGTATTGTTTCAGCTGCCACTGCTACAGAAGTCGGGGCAACAGGTATTAAAAGAGCACCCTGGGCCAATGCACCATTTATTCCGGGCTCATTGGGAGATTATATGGATGCCCAGTTCAAATTCTTTGGGAACGATAAAATTAAAAAAGACTATGCCCCGGTAATGGCCGGACTGAATTATTTTTTAACTGAAAAAGCCCGGGGTGGTGAATCTTCCAGGCTTCTAGGAGAAAAAAAAGATGTAAAAGTATGGCTTTCCTGGCTTGAACGATATGCACATAACGAAATAGGTTATATTTCAACCCCCATTGGTAATCTTCCCAAATATAAAGATTTACAATTATTGTTTAAACAGATTATTGATAAAGAATACTCAAAAGATCTGTATACCAAACAATTTTCCTTATACCTGGAAAATATTATCAACCGGATTGAGCTGCAGAAGAAAGCCTATGCTAAAGAGCCGGGAATCCCCCAGACCCTGTTTGATATTCTGGATAAACAGGAAAAGGCGCTTTTGGCGTTAAAGGATGTTCATGGCAGTATAGTGACGCCGGACATATTAATTAACTAAGTTATTAACCAGGTTTTTAATATCTTCATGAATTGTGGGATGCTTTTCCATCTCACCTTTTTCATCAACTCCTCTGTAACAGAGGCTGGTCTGGTATTGAATATCTGCTGCATCAAAAAAATACCGGGCTGTCAACTTCAGCCCGTCAAACAGATCATTTCCTTTGGTGGCGCCCACTGCAAGCAGTACTCCCTGCCTCTTACGGCCCTTAAATTCATCCAGCTTAAGCCTGTATTTTCTTGACCACAAAACCTGGATTCTATCAATCAAGGCTTTTAATGCTGCGGGAAAAGCATAAAAATAAATCGGGGAGCTTAGGACAATAATGTCCGCCTTTATTACTGCAGGAAGAAAAACATTGGTAAAATCATCTTTAAAGATACAGATCCCTTTTGTTTCGCAATTACCGCATCCTATGCAGGAATTGATTTTGAGCTTGGGTGCATCCAATATCTGGGTATTATATCCTCTGCCTTTCATTTCTTCCATGAAACAAGACATAAGATACTGAGAATTACCCTTATGCCGTGGGCTGCCATTTATGCCAAGAACATGGAAACGGTCTTTTTGGTTTTGCATTAAGATCTCCTTAAACTATCAAAGGATAAATTCAAGTTTGCATCTTTTTCACACTACATTAAAATGCCTGAGAAATCAAAAATTTTACAAAATCCCCCTGGCATTACAAAAAGGTGACTCCACTATGAAGTTTGTTTTATCCGGTTCAGGGTCGCATTGATGCATTCATAATCTGTTTAAACGGTCGCAATATTACTACCATGCTTTTCCAGCACAATTTCATGAAAATAATTTGTAATTATTCAGTTCTTACGCTTGAAACCGCTCTGTCTGATGGATATTTGTTTCGAGGCTATTCGCTTAACCTCCTGCAAATATCCATCAGACAGGGCTTTGGGGATAACTTTTTTTAATGGGCTGAATAATTACAATAATTTTACTTTTTAACATCCTGTAAAAACAAGAAATCAAGTCGATTCTAATCATAAAACCCGATAAAATATATCTCAGTTCCTGCCTGGCCAATGCAGTACCCGGATGTCCCTATACCGGGGCAAATGATCTGGCAGGTATCCTGGAGAAAAAAACCGGAATTAAAGTGATTTTAGGTACCCACGATTACCATTAATAATAAAAAGGAAGGATCCATGAACTCAGCGAGCATTATGGAGGCAATTATCCTGTAGTTCATTTATGGACTTTAATTTGCCTTTCATTGGGAATATTAGGGCCAAATGAAAGGGAATACCTGGGTGAAGATCTAAAACAAGTAAATGTATTTCATCCGGAAACAGCCCTATAACCTCCAAAACCGGCTGGAGGATGAATCATCCTCCAGCCTCTTTGAAAAGTTTTGGGTCCTCTTTTTAATTTCACGGATATTTCCGGGGTTCAACCTTATTTGTGATAATTCATTTTTTTACAGACTAAATTTATAATTATTTGCTTTGCAGGATAAAATTGCAGCAATAAGGATATCAAATTTCAAGGTTCAACCCGGTAAGATTTTTGGATTTAAGATCCGTTAAAGCCAGATAAAAAGCCCCTACTGCCAGCTCTGCACAATGTGAATGATCATAAGGAAGTGTTTCAAGAAACAAAATCACCTTTTCCGGCAGTATTTCCCAGGCCTTGTCAATCGTTTTACCTTGAGCAAGCTTTACGATTGTATTGCAGCAGGCATTTGTATTCAAACAACCCTGGGCACAAAAAGAGATCGATTTGAGAGTATTTTTTTGACAGATTAAAAAAAACTCTATGGTATCTCCACATTCACCAACTCTCTTCCCATATCCATCAGGGTTATTTATTCTTTCAATTTTGTCCGTTCTTAATGCCATTTCAATATAATTTATAGAATGGTTTTTAAAAAAGTTAGGATGATTGTGTTTCATATTACTATATCCTGTTAATTAAAAATAAAGCAGTGGTTAAGGCCTATCTTTTTGTCATAAAATGAAAATAGCAAGGTCTATGCCAACTTTAAATAACTCATTTTATTGGGACAATAATTGCATTATTACAATAGATTATAAAAGCTGTGCCATCAGCAGGTATGTCTATCAGGTATTAAAAACAGTGCAGTAATGCGACTGTATGGAAGAAAAATAATGCGACTTTAAAATACATTAGAAATAACTTGAGCAAGTTTTTATTTTATGAAAAGATAGACGCTAAAACTTAATATGGATTTTTATAATGATAAATAAAAAAATGGTGGGCCCCCTTACCGAAGAGACCACCAGGGTAATTCTTGAGTGTATATCAGACGGAGTTTTTACAATAGATTACAATTGGGAGATAACTTCCTTTAACCGTGCTGCAGAGGAGATCACAGGAATTGCCCGCAAAGATGCAATAGGCCGCCACTGCTGGGAGGTCTTTCGATCCAATATGTGTGAACATGGTTGTGCCCTTAAAAAAACCATGGAAGAAGGCAGGCCATTTATCAACACATCCGGATATATAATTAATAGTGAAAAAAAACGAATCCCCATAACCACTTCAACCTCTCTTTTCATCGATAAAAACGGGGATGTGATCGGGGGAGTAGAAACATTCCGGGACCATTCTCTTGTTGAGGAACTAAGAAAAGAACTATCCAGCAGCTTTATGGTGGAAGATATTGTCAGCAAAAGTACTGCCATGAAAAAGATCTTTAATATTCTTCCCCAGATATCCGGCAGTGATTCATCTGTACTCATTGAAGGAGAAACCGGCACTGGCAAAGAACTTATGGCAAGGGCAATTCATAATATGAGCCCCAGGACAAAAAAACCGTTTATTGCCATCAACTGCGGTGCAATGCCTGATACCCTCCTTGAGTCGGAATTGTTCGGCTATAAAAAAGGTGCATTTACCAATGCGGTAAAGGATAAACCCGGGCAGTTTGCCCTGGCCCACGGGGGCACTGTTTTTCTTGATGAAATTGGAGACACAAGTCCTGCCTTCCAGGTCAGTCTTTTGCGGGTGCTACAGGAACATGAATTTACCCCTCTTGGTGGTTTAAGCAAGGAAAAAACCGATGTCAGGATTATTGCAGCCACTAATCAAAATCTTGCAGAACTATTGGAAAAAAACCAGTTCAGGCAGGATCTCTATTATAGGATAAATGTCATTAGATTAACCCTGCCCCCCTTAAGGCAGAGGATGGAGGATATTCCCCTTCTGGTAGAACGTTTTATTAATAAATTAAATATGCTGCAGAAAAAATTTATCCAGGATATTGATACAAAAGTAATCCAGGCTCTTATGTCCTATGGATTCCCCGGAAACATCAGGGAACTTGAAAACATAATAGAACATGCCTTTGTACTTTGCTCTGAAGGATATATCCAACTTCACCATCTACCCAATTTTCTGCATTTGCAGGCCACTATCAGTGCTGGAAAAAAAAATGACCCGGTCAAGGCTGTTCAAATCAAGCTTATAATAGATGCTCTGGCACGAAATGACAACAACCGGAACTCTGCTGCAAAAGAACTGGGAATCCACAAAAGCACTCTTTTTCGAAGAATTAAAAAGCTAGGTATAAAGCTTTAAATTTAGTTTCAGATATTTAAGAAGGTCGCATCAACGCAACTTATAAAGTCTCGTTTGTTCAACTTTTTGCTTTCTAATCAGTGCTTAACCTTATTTAAAAAAATAGCATACGAATACAACATACTGAAATTTAAGTCAATATAATGATTTACACTTGTTGGTTCTTCTTTGGCATATGCCTTGCACTACAGGTTTTAAAAAGGAGGTTGATCAGCATGAAGATTGCATTAACAGTATGGGGAAATAGAATTTCACCTGTTTTTGATTCAGCGCAGACATTGCTTCTGGCAAAGGTTAAAAACAATATGATTATCAAAAAATCCTATCAATCAATTGATTCAAAAAGCTCTGGTTTTCCAGACAATTTAAAAAAATTGGATATATCTGTGCTGATCTGTGGTGCCATTTCTGAGGTGCCAACAAAAATCATTGTATTTTCAGGAATCAAACTGATTCCTTTTATAACCGGGAATGCGTCCCAGGTGCTTGACCTGTACCTGAGCAATAAACCCTTTCCTCCGGCATATTTCATGCCGGGTTACAAAAGGCAGGGGTGCGGAACCGGGTTAAAAAATGCTGGAAAAAGTTGCTGAGGAGTAAAATACTCAAATGATAAAAGTAATATTGGCAAGCAGGGAAAAAGCTCGTTTTTCAGAGATGATAGATGCATTTCAAAGCCGCAGCATCCTGATAGAACAGGTACAATCTGGAGGAACTGCATTAAAAATGATTGCTGATGGCTCCTATAATCTACTGATTACAGATGAACACCTGCCGGATATGCCCGGCAAAACTCTAATTAAAAATATAATTACCCAAAATCCATTTATGAATTGTGTAGCTGTCAGTGCTCTTTCGCACAAAAAGTTTCATGAAGAATTTGAAGGGATGGGGGTGTTGATGCAGTTTCATCCGACACCCAGCACAAAAGATGTGCAAAAACTTGTGGATCATTTAGACCAGATACACTCACTTTTTAAATAATAAATTAAGGATCGCAAATGAAATAAGTTGAGCAGAAATAGCGCAGGATTTTGGCCCATATACAAGGCGCATTAAAGGTTGCATACTATACGTATTCAGCCTTTGATGCAACAAAGTAGAGGGGCCAAAAGACAAGCAATTTCGTTCAAGTTATAAACTTTGCGGTCCTAAGTTTATAAGGAAAATTTTGCTTATGATTATCAGTATTGCAAGCGGGAAAGGGGGAACTGGCAAAACAACGGTTGCAACCAACCTGGCCTTTTCTTTGGGGAAAAATGTTCAGATAATGGACTGTGATGTTGAAGAACCCAACTCCCATCTTTTTTTAAAACCTGAAATCAGAGAGAGACAGGCAGTTATTGCACCCATACCTTTGATTAATGAATTTAAATGCAGCTATTGCAAAAAATGCATGGAAATCTGCAGATTTGGAGCAATTGCCGTTGTAGGCAAAAAAATTATTACCTTTCCTGAACTCTGTCACAGCTGTGGAGGCTGCATGGCAGTCTGCCCTGAAGATGCAATCTTAGAAAATGACCGTGAACTTGGAGAAATTGAAACAGGCAGTATCGGTGACATATCTTTCATCCACGGGCGTTTAAAGGTCGGCCAGGTCATGTCACCTCCGATTATAAAAAAAATACGAACCCTTGCCGACAAACAGATGGTGAACATCATTGATGCCCCTCCAGGGACTTCCTGCCCCGTGATAGCGGCCATGAAAGGAGCGGATTTTGTTCTTCTGGTTACAGAACCTACTCCTTTTGGACTTCATGACCTGACACTGGCTGTGGAAACTATCAAAATTTTAAATATTCCACATGGGATTGTTATAAATAGAGCCGGTCTGGGGAACAATGATGTCAAGGAATATGCTAAAAAAGAAGGTATCCCAATTCTCATGGAAATCCCATTTGATAAAAAAATTGCACAAGTCTATTCCAGAGGCGAACTGATTGTTGAAAAAATACCTGAATATAAAGATAAATTTTTAGATCTGTTTGATCAAATTAAAAACCTGGTTAACAATCTGGCTAAAAGCCCAGTCAAAGATATTGCCGATAAAGGAGCGGCTACAAAATGAGAGAACTGGTTATCTTAAGCGGAAAAGGAGGTACAGGTAAAACAAGCTTAACAGCAGCTTTTGCATCTTTTTCATCTGATATGATCCTGTGCGATGCTGATGTGGATGCAGCAGATCTTCACCTGCTTATGGCCCCGGACATTCAACAAAAAACAGATTTTCAAGGTGGCAATGAAGCAATCATTAACCCTGATAAATGTACCCGGTGCGGTCTCTGCATTGAATTATGCAGGTTTGATGCAGTAAAGAGCACCTTTGAAATTGATCCTATTGAATGTGAGGGATGCGGCGTCTGTTATGATCTCTGCCCGGAAAAGGCAATTGATTTCCCAGTAACAACCTGCGGAGAATGGTATATTTCAGATACACGTTTTGGGCCTATGGTTCATGCCCGCCTTGGAATTGCACAGGAAAATTCCGGCCGCCTGGTGGCCCTTGTCAGACAGGAAGCCAGAAAAATAGTTCAGAAAAACAAAATTGACCTGATACTGACGGACGGCCCCCCTGGAATCGGATGTCCTGTTATTGCTTCCATGGGCCAGGCCAATGCAATTCTCATTGTAGCAGAGCCAACTATTTCAGGGATACACGATCTTGCACGTTTGGCTCAGCTAGCTGCACATTTTAAAATACCGGCCATTGTCTGTGTGAACAAATATGACCTTAATCTTGACCAGACAAAGGCTATAAAGGATCTGGCAAAAGAAAAAAACATCACTTTTGCAGGTGTGATCCCTTTTGATAAAAATTTTACTGAATCCATGATTCAGGGGAAAAATATAATTGAAACCTATGAAAACTCCCAGGCAAGTATCGCTGTCAGAAAGATATGGGAAAAAGTCATGGCCCAGCCTGCTATGAATATTGAACGATTAATTTAAAACCTTTTTTAAAAAAAGAATTACAAAAAGGAGTGAAACAAAAATGAAAAACGGTAGAATTGCAATCCCCACCAACGGAAAGGGTGGGCTTGACGGTACTAGATCAGGCCATTTCGGTCATTGTGACGTATTTACATTTATTGATGTTGAAGATGGCCAGATTAAACAGGTCACAACGCTTCAAAACCAGGAACATGTTCAGGGCGGCTGCATGGTGCCGGTTAATCTTTTAGCAGACAACAAAGTCACGGCCCTTGTTGTGGGGGGCATTGGTATGCGCCCTTTAATGGGTTTCAGACAGGTGGGCATTGATGTATATCACGATGCCGAGCGTGTGGATATCAAGCCGGTTGTTGAAGATCTGATTGCCGGAAATCTTCCTGAAATCAAAAACGATCAGGTTTGCGGCGGCGATGGTGGACAAATATGAATATAAGTTTTTAGGAGATTTATCATGAAAATAGCAATAACATCAAAAGGGCGGGATCTTGATTCTGAAGTGGATCCCAGATTTGGCCGAGCCGCCTTCATCCTTATCATTGAAACAGATACAATTGAGTTTGAAGTGATTGATAATTCCAAAAATGCAAATTCCTTTAAGGGTGCAGGAATTCAGGCGGCTGCCAGTATTAGTGATAAAAATGCCAAAGTACTTTTGACTGGGTTTTGTGGTCCCAATGCCTTTAAAACCCTGGATGCAGCAAATATTAAGGTAGTCTCTGATGTTGCGGGTAATATCAGGGATGTGATCAATAATTTTAATGAAGGAAAATTTTCTTTTATAAATGCGGCAAATGTTGCGGGACACTGGTAAAGATTATTTTAAAGGGAGAGTAACAATAAATTCAGTAAATTTATTCAATTGAGAGTCAACAGTTATGGTTCCGCCATGTTGTTTGATGGATCTTGAGGCGATAAAAAGCCCGAGACCTGTTCCTTTATTTCCTTTTTCAGAGTAAAAAAGGTTGAATATTTTATCTTTTTTATTTTCGTCCAATCCTATGCCATTGTCTCTAATGGAAAAAATTATATTTGGGCCATTAATTTTTGATAAAAAGCTGATTTCACCCTTATTCTTTTTTGATATGCAGGCATCAACTGCATTTTCAAGAATGCTTGCAAAAGCGGCTAATAAAGCCATTTTATCAATATAAAGTATAATATTATTATTGGGGAAGTCTACTTGCAAGTCGATATTTTGCTGATCTGCTCTTGGCTTAATTGAGGATACAATTTCTTTTATCAGGTCCGGCAACCGAACGGATGATCTGTCTGGTTCTCTTTTTTTTGTATGGAATAGGATGTCAAGAACCATTTGTCTGGTCTTTGAAATCTTTTCCTTTACGATTTTCCAGCCCTCAAAGATTTGCTGGGTGTCTTTTTTATCCAGGCCGGACTCTATGAGATATGAACCACCGTCAAGTCCGGTTAAAACCTGTTTGAGACCATGGGAAACAGAGCCTATGTGAAGTCCAAGTGATGCCAGATGATCCTGAAGTTCCCGAATCATTGTGACATCTGTGGACATTTCCATGACATGCGTGATCTTACCTTTTGAATCATTAATGACCGATGTCTGGATAAAAATATTTCGTACGCTTGAGTCTTTCAGGACAACATCCATTTCAGCAGTATGGGAGGTGTTGTCATCAAATGTTTTAATAACCGGGCACCCGGGGCAGGGAGATTTCCCGCCCTTATACACCTCATAACAGGTCATCCCTTTTTTATAGTTAAAGTGTTCCTTGAAAATTTTGTTTGTCTCAACAATATTTAAATTTTTATCCTGTATCGTTAAATAACTTGGAGATTCATTAAAAAGCTGAATATATCTTTTTTGAGATTCTGCTAATTTCCGGGTTTTTTCTTTTACAAGTACTTCAAGATTTTTTGTGTAGGTCAGGATCTTTTTTCTTGTGTCTATCCTGTCTATTGCTCTTTTCAGGGCGATCTCCAGGATATCATTATCAATGGGTTTTGAAATAAAATCAACAGCATCAAGCTTTAAGCTTTCAATGGCAAGCTTAAAGTCACCGTGTCCGGTGATCATAATGAATTCAGTGTCAGGGGTCTTCTTTTTTACATATTTCAGAAGAGAGATACCATCCATTCCCGGCATTCTGATATCCGTCAAAACAATATCAAAAAAATCGTCATCGGTTTTTTGGGCCGCTTTTTTTCCGTTATCGGCAGTGACAACGTCATATCCAATATCCTGCAAGTAGATTTTTAAAACTTTTCTTATACCTTCTTCATCATCAACAAGCAAAACTTTCACTGCCATAGGGGTTATCCCATTCAATTATTTGGATTCAATACCATTGCCCACTACACTTTTTTTAATGACCCTTTTAAGATATTCCGAGTCGGCATCTTTTGCAACAAAAACTGCAGGTTCCGGAATATCGTGTTCAAGATTAACATTCAGCATTTTTATATAATGAAAAAATGCTTTGCGATCAACTCCTGAAAAAAAAACAATAGGTATGGTTTTAAATTCAGGATGACCTACAAGTTCCTGGTAGACGAGAGCCCCCCCTTTTTCGGGCATCATGATATCCAGAATAATGGCAGCAGGCTTGATCCGGGTTAATATATCAAGCCCCTGAACACCATCTTTAGCCAATACTGGATCAAACCCCAGTGATTTAACAAGGGTCATGAGATAAAATCTCATTTGCATCTCATCGTCAATGATGAGAACCTTATGCCTGTCTTTTTTTTGAACCATTTTTTAAAAATTTATAATCTGTCCGACCTGTTAACACTGGCAACAGGGCAGGCAGATCTTAAAACAACTTGTTCAACTGTTGTTCCAAGCAAAGCTTCATCAGGGTCAATATTCCTAGTATGATGGGCCATAACAATCAAGTCACCACTGGTTTCCCTTGCAAACTTTAAAAGTTCCACATAGGGGATACCTTCCCATATGGCAATCTCATAATTATCAAAATCATTCATTTGAGAAACATACTCTTGTTCAAGCCTTGCTCTTGCAGCAGTTATCTTATCCTCTATTGATTTTTGCCCGGGTGAAACACCAGCCTGAGATGTTTCAATATCAAGGGCATGAAAAAGATAAAGCTTGCACCCGATAGCGTCTGCCATTTTATAGGCGAACTTAAATGCAGACATGGAAGCCTTTGAAAAATCAGTTCCAAAAATAATTTTATTAAAATACCAGAAACAGGTTGCACAAGGTCTGCTGATAATCAGGACCGGACACCTGGCTCTTTGGGCAACTTTCTGCATTGTGGTCCCCACAATACCCCTGAATCTTGCAGCCCCTGTTTCATCGGCTCTTGTGTGAGAGCCCATTATGATGCAGTCAATCCCCTCTTTTCTGGCAAACCTTAAAATCTCTGTTGAAGGGATACCTGCAAGTACTTCAAACCTTGGTTCTCCATGTTTTTCAATCAGTTTTTCATAGGTATTTTTCATCTCATCTTTTACAAATTCTATATAATCCGGGCCTGCATCATCTTCTTCTCCCGTAAGATAATCCGTCACAGAAAAACCGCCTCCATGGGATGGCACTCCAAATACATGATAAAGAATCAATTGTGACTTGTATTTCTCAGCAAGTTCAAAAGCGATTTTAGCTGCTGCATCACAGGCAGGAGAAGATGTTGTGGCAAAAAGTATTTTTTTAAACATAATTACCTCCTTATAGAACATTCCAACGGGTTAAAATTAAAAGAAAGTTCCCAGGCAATACCTTCCACAAATTCGAAAAGAGTGTAAAAGGTCTCATACTGGAAAGCATCCTCCCTATCCCCAAAAACAACATGTTTTAATTTCCCTAATTTTAATTTAAGGTCCAATAAATTTTCCAAATGGAAAAACTTTAAATCTAATATCTCTTTGCCGACGACTCCTTTCAAATTGGTATAAAAATTCAAATTCGGGCTTCCTGGGAAGCCCTTTATTTCAATAATTTTATAAAATAGCAACGACTCCAATTCTTCTGTTTTAAATTCTGAACCCCTGTTTTTTAAAATAATTTCAAGAAGCGGTTCCAATATTTCGCTTATATTTTTTAAATCCGGGTACTTTTTAACCATCGCAAAAAAGGAACCAAGGGTAAATATTTCATCAATTTCAATAGTGTTTCCTAATAATTTAAGAACAGAGGTGATGGTTTTTTTACCTTTTTTTGTAATGACACCGTTTTTATGAAGAAAAATTTTTTCCATGATTATGAAAGTCCTTTTCTTATACTTTGCTCTTTAATGGGATTTTAATAACAAATAGGGAACCTTCTTCTTCCTTTGTCTCAAAAGTTATTTCCCCATCGTGTTCTTCTATTATTTTTTTGGTCGTCATCAAACCAAAACCGGTTCCCTTCATCCCCTTGGTGGTAATAAAATTGTTGAAAATAGATTTTTTTATGGTGTCGTTGATGCCGCATCCATTATCCTGGACCCTGTATACAATATTGTTATTCTCAACTTGAACAAAAATATTCACATTTTTGATCTGATTTGGGGTCACAATTTTGTTAAAAGAGTCAAACGCATTGGTTACAAGATTTAAAATGCAATTATGTATGGCTTCACAGTCCAGAAAAACCAACGTTTTCTGAGTGCTGGGCCTAAGTTTAAAAACAATATTTTTTTCTCTTGCCCTGTGGTTCATCAACTGCATTATCTCTCTTGCCGGTTTATTGGGATTTTCAAGCTGAAGGTTTAGTTGTGTTGTTTTGGCATAGTTTAAAAGATCCAGGGAGAGTTTGGTGATCTTATCGATATTACCCTTCATCATTTCCCAGCCCTGTTTTAGATATTCACGATTTTCAAGCTCAATACCCTGCTCCAGAACAAAAGAACTTCCTTTAAGCCCCCCTGCAATATTCTTAATGGCATGGGACATGCCGGCAATGGTCTGACCGATTGTCACCAGTTTTTCAGATTCGTTAATTTTTTTATCTTTTTCCTTTACAAGGGTTTCAAGGTCATCCATATAGCTTTTTATATTCCTGGAAATTGCGATTCGGTCCTGTGCTTTTTTTATGGCTGCTTCAAGATCCCCTATATCTATAGGTTTAGTGATAAAATCCGCTGCTTCATATTGAAGGCTTTGAACCACCAGATCCATATCGCCATGGCCGGTTATTACAATGACCTCTGTTTCCGGGCTCAGGTTTTTAATCCGCTTTAGAACCTCAATACCATCAATACCCGGCATTTTAATGTCTGTAATAACAATACAGGGCATTTTTTGAGTAAAAATTTTAAGCCCTGTCTCACCATCCGGTGCAAGACATACATCATACCCGTATGATTCAAGGGTAATTTTTAAAACCTTGCGTATACCTGCTTCATCATCAACAAGAAGTATTTTATTATTTTTCATGGCCATGTTATTCATTTAATCCTCCCGGGTTTGCGGGAAAACCAAGGGTGAAGGTAACACCACCGTCAGGGTTATTTTTGACGCTGATATCCGCACCTGACTCCTTTATTATGCCATAGCTTATGGATAACCCGAGACCTGTGCCTTCTCCTACTTTTTTTGTCGTAAAAAAAGGTTCAAAAATTTTATTTATGTCTGCTTCCGGAATTCCTGTCCCCGTATCCGAGATCTTGACGGTCACAACACCCTTTTTAAATAAGGTTACTATGGTGATTCGTTTTATTTTGTCTTCTTCATTATTTTCAAACCGGGTCACGATGGCATCCCGTGCATTAATAAGCAGATTGATGAAAACCTGCTCCAGGCGAACCGGATCAGCAATAATTTCGGGAAGGTTTTTGTCAAGCGTCCATATAACTTCAATCTCCCGGAGTTTTAATTGCTGACTGAAAATATCAAAGGCTCTTTTAATGGTTTCATTTACACTTATAACCTCTCTTGAAAACGTTGATTTCCGACCAAACAAACGCATGTGGTTGGTTATCTTTGCAGCCCGGTCCACATGGATTGCAATCTCCTGGGAGAGTGTGTTTAAAATATCTTTATCAATTTTCTCATTTTTGTTTATTTTTCTGGATATAAAACTTGAAGCCGTTTTAATAACAGATAAAGGCTGATTAAGTTCATGGGCAACACCTGTTGCCATCTCTCCTAAAGTCGCCATTTTACCGGCCTGGATCAACTGGTGCTCTGTTTCAACAGATAAGGTTATATCAACCACTGTTACAAGCAGCACTTTTTGTTCTGTAAACTGGACAGGACTTACCCAGATGTTTACATAGATTCTCTCCCGGGTTTTTTTATGATTTATTAATCGTTCATGAAAAGGTTTATCAAAATTTTGTATAAATTTTGCAAATTCCTCATCTCCCGGGAAAAGAAGAGAAAAAGGTTCATTTTTCAGTTCGTTTTTTTTGTAGTCATAAACGGTCAGAGCACTGTTGTTACAGGTGATAATTTTATAGCTATCGATATCCAGGATAAATACGGGATTGGGAATGCTCTCAAAAATAGCATGATATTTTCGTTCTGAACTTTTTACGATCTCTTCAAGCTTTTTTCTCCGGGAAATATCAATGCTCATTTCCAGGGCTGCAACAATATTACCCTTCTCGTCTTTTAAAGGAGCTGTTTTCACAACCCAGTGGGCAATGGATCCATCCTTGTTTATTCCGGACTCTTCGCTGAAATGGGACTTGCCGTCGGCAAATGTTCTTTCAACGGGACAATCATTGCATTTTTTATTAAGATCTTTATACGCTGAATAACAAAAATCTCCATATTCCGGTTTGAATTTTTTTGCAAACACCTGGTTGAACTCCAAAAGCTGATAGTCCCTGTTCTGAACTGTAATCGTGCAGGGCACCTGGTCAAAAAGGTTCTGGTACAGATCTTTTTGCCTGTTCAGTTCCGTCTGTTTGCTTTCTATTTTATTACCCATGTCATGGATCGCAATGGAAAGTTTGCCGATCTCATCCTGCTGGCTTATTCCATTGGTTTGATTGTTATAATACCCTTTACCAATCAAGTCTGTTTCGTTGATCAATTTCTTAATGGGGTCGGTTATAAGACGAAAAATACTAAAACCAAGTGTTATTGCCAGAATTATAAAAAGATAGATGGCTGTCCATGCAGACATCTTTCTTGCAAAACTGATTTCATTTCTTACATCGTTTAAAGAAACAACCACGTCAAGGGCACCCAGTTTTTTGATTTCTTTAGGATGATAATGACATTGGGCAGTTGAGCAGGAAGGTTCATTTAATATAGGGTTCATAATACCCAGCAGAAGATCTCCCTGATCAGATTTAAAAATCCTGACCCTGTCTTTGATATCTTTTTTCATAACAGGGGTGTCTGTTTCATGGCATGTTTTACAGGCCACAGCCGATTTTTTAGCAATGGAACCCAATTCCTCGGCAATATTTGAAAATTTAATCTGTCCCTGACAATTAAAGATCCTTATGGTTTCAATTTCATTATACACTGACATGCTTTTTAGAATTTCCTGCATATCCCTGTTTGGATTATGCAGCATTGCAAACCAGGTAAACTTTAAAACAGTGTTACAAAATTTATCAATATCAGATATTTTTTTATCGATCAGGTTTTTTTCCTGAAATTTAATGGTAAAATGGGACCAGATAAAAATGCTTACAAACAGGACAATACCGACAGAAATCATCAGTTTTAAGGCAAGATTCTTTATTTTAATAATGGGTTTCAATATTATTTTCCTGTCCTTTTTGAAATTAGCCTAAAATTTCCTGTACTTTGGCTAAAACTTCCTTGGGATCAAAGGGTTTCCCAAAAGTGGCTGCCGCTTTTGGAACGGAATGCTTTATGCCTGTGAGGCCGCTTATGACGATAACCGGCGTATGAAAACCTTTTATCTTGCTGATTTTTCTAAAAAATCTGGGTCCCCATTCTTCAGGCATTTCAAGGTCTAAAGTGATCAGGTCCGGGCTTTGCTTTTTATAGACATCAAAAGCATCCTTGCCATCTTTTGCTATACATGTCTCATACCCGTTATCTTTAAAAACTATGTCAAGATATTTGGTAATAGCAGGATCATCATCTACAATCATAATTTTTTTTGTCATAATTACCTCCCTTATTTGATATGGCATTCGCCACATAAAACAGGTCCGTTGTTAGATTTAAAATGGCACGACTTGCACCGATTGTGAAATGCCATTCTCAAGGAAATACCATTTTCTGGCGTTGTTTTTAAAGAATGGCACTCAGAACACAAACTATCCTCAGAAGACTCATCTTTGATCAATTCTTTACCCTCATACACATGATGGCATATGGAACAATCTTCTTCAACGCCGGCCTTTTCATTATGATCATCATGATCAAAAACTGCGGCAGGTCTTTGGGGATGATCAAAAATTAAATTGTCAACCATTGGAAATTCTTCCTGGGAGTAGGAATAAAATGCTGTTATCATCAAGATGACGATAGTTATAAATATGAATCGTTTTAGTTTCATCATAATCGCCTTTCCATTTTATTTTTTTTCCTGGTAAATTGTCTTTTCCATGACTTCATAAATAATATCGCCAAAAAATTTGATTTCCATATCCACACCATAATGCTCAACGATATCTTCAAGCCCTGAATGGCAGTTATGGCAGGGGGCAATTAAAACCTCGGCTCCTGTTCTCTCAATCTGGTCTTTCTTTTCTCTGCTATTGACCATTCGGGTCCCTTTCCAGGGAGGCCCGCAGTTAATCACACCGCCACCAGCCCCGCAGCAATAATTGTGTTCCCTGTTCGGCGTCATTTCAATAAATGATTCGCACAAGATATTTACCAATTCTCTTGCTTTGTTGTGTAACCCTCTACCCCGGGAGATGTTGCATGGATCATGCAGGGTCACTGTTTTCTTATATTTTTCTTTTACCCGGATTTTGCCCGACGTCAGCATATCGTGATAAAAATCAATTGCATGAACAAGATCAACGGGCGGCATGGCCCATCCAACCCATCTGTTTCCAACATCATACACTGACCGGAATGCATGACCGCATTCTCCCATAACAATTTTTTTCACATGTAGCTTTGCCGCAGTTTCATAATGCACCTGGGCAATTCGAGCGGAGATTTCAAAATCCCCCGTATACATGGCCATATTGCTGTTATCCCAGCCAGGTGTGGATGGCATGGTCCAATTAAGACCTGCTGCATGCATGATCACTGCTGTCTGATAAATAAGCCCGGCCTGGAATTTGGGTTCCGGAGCAATAACAGAATACATGATGTCTGCTCCGTCTTTATCAAGGGGAATCCTTAAATTTTCAAACTCTTCTCTTGCATCTTCCTCCTGCCATTGGAGCGTGTCTATCCATTCATCTTCTTTCACCCACATCTGGTTCATGGTCGCTGAATGGGAATTTACCGTATCCTGAATATACAGAGGTGTGATTTCGAGCTTATGACAAATACGTCTTACCTGAAGCATCATATAGGCGATATCAATACCAAACGGACAATACATGGAGCATCTTTTACATGCATTACATTCAGTATGGGCAATTCTGACTGTATCCTTTAAAAATTGTTTGGATACCTTACCTTTCCTTTTAATCATTTCAAGGATGGTTTGTTTGACTTTAGCGGCTGGAGAAAACTTTGGATCCCGATCGTTGGAAAGGAATATGTTGCAGGCATCTGCACACAATCCACACCGCATGCAGGTCTCCACATACGCCTTGAATCGGGGTCCTGTTTCCTTTGTTAATACCTGGTTGATGACTTGAGATATTTTTTGTGGCGTCAGTCTGGACAATCCTGCTTCCACACCTTCATCAATGACATCTTTTTTATCGGGCTCAAGCTTTTCATCTATTGTTAATGATTCCTGCATGAATATCTCCTTATATTTATTACCAGTCTTTTGCATGCCTGACATTACCAAATTCAGAACCCGTGTAAGCTCTGGTAAGGGGTGCCAAAAACATATGAAAAAATCGTGTAAAAGGGATCAAAATAATCATCAGTTCTCCTGATAGGACATGGACAATGACCATCCATCTATACGCAAAGAACTGGTGGTAGGCTAAAAATCCCGTGACAAACGGCAGGGCCACAATCAGGATAAAAAGAAAATCCGATAGCCTTGTTAAAAATTTTACTTCCGGAACCACAAAGCGTCTGATGAAAAAAAATATTAAAGAAAAAATGACTATCAGGGTTAAGCTATCTGCTGTAGAATCACTGAGGGTAACCCATGACCAGTGCATTGATTCTTCTAAAAGTGCAACATGGGAGAGTAAAAAAATCGGAATCAAAAAAAGCAGGAGATGAAATACATAGGAGATACTGTAAAAAACCGGGCTTTTCCTTGTGCTTACAGGGAGAAAGGGTATGAGCCAGGCAAATATAGACCGGAAACTATATTTAAACGACAGGTAAGTGTATACAAAATTTTCTTTGGCATTGATCTGTTTGAATAACCCAATAAGTCTGAAAATAACACCGATAAAAAATATCAGAAATGAAATCCAGACCATGGGACCCATAATAAAATTTATAAAAGAATGCATGGCTTCTCCTCTAAAGAACTTTTTCTAAACTAAGTATTTGTCTTAAATAAATCCCGTCTTTCATAGCCTTTAAAAGAATCTTATCGTTATTTGGACTGATCTTTGGCTCAAAGATCATATCAAACGGTTCCTGATAAACTTTCCCGTTGACAACCAGAAAAAATGTACCGTCTTTTTCCATTCGGGTGGCCAGTATTTCATTGTTAGAACTGATAACAGGATTCCACAGTTTGTCTGCCTTGATATTCCATGGTTTACCGTTTACAGCGACATCCCAGTATCCCTGGTTCTTAAATATCGCGATGAGCAAACTTCCATTATCAGAATAAAAAAGCTCTGATATCATTGAATCACAGTGAAAATCCCAGATCTTGTCATTTTCAGAAACCGTCCATTTCCCATAGGCGTTGGATACAATGGCAGCAATTTTCTGGCCATCTCCGTGAATCGCCAATTTACCGAGTTGTTCATAACTTTTATCCCAGAAGGGAACACTATCTTTAAAAAGGAGCCATTTGCCGCCCTGTCTTACTGGGGCGATGACAGAAGCACCTTTGTTGATAAATTCAGGTTTCCAGGAAAACTGAAAGTTTTTTTCCCATATCCGGCTGTTTTTAGAGATGGAGTAGTCCAACCGATTTTTTCTGATGGAAGATGCAATCTGCTCCCCTTTGCTGTCAAAGGCCAGATCCCAGATATTCATAAATTTTTCAGGCTGGGCAATTCCATTCAGTGCCACGGCAAAAATCCCTTTGTTGAAGCCCTCAATATCTGCCTGTCCCAGAGGGTCCACCTGAACAACAGCTGCTGAAGTGCCCTGGCTGCTTAAAACCGCACCAGATATATTTTCATAAAACGAATCCCATGCCTTATCGTTGACCGACATTCCATACTGCCCGTCTTTTTGAACGGCTGCAGCCACAAAGGACCCGTCCGGGGTAAATTGTAAATCCCAGATATAATCAAACCATGTTTCCCAGAAAGTGCCATCAACACAGACGGTCCATTCTTCATCATTGGAAGCGAGCACACAAAGCCTTCCGTCGGGTAAAAATCTCAAGCACCAGGCTTTTTCAAAGGTCTCTTCCCAGATGTTTCCATTCATGCAGACACTAAACTCAGCTTCATCCGTATTCACAATGGATGCGATCTTTTCTCCATCAGGACTGACACTATGTTCTTCTACCCAGTTAAAGCGATTCTGCCATTCTTTTACCGGAATTTCTTTTTTTTCTGAATGCCAGTCCCATGATTTTTCATTTTTCATTTCTCATCTCCGGTTTTATTTTAGTTAAATGCTCCTTATTGATTTCACAAAGAATATTCTCAATGGATGCAATACTCAGCGGTTTTTCTAAAAACGTATCAATTCCAGCCATTGATATTTCCTTTTTTAGTTCATCTGTTACAATGGTTGCCATCAAGATCCTTGCTATTCCAGGTTTCTTAATGGCAACCTGTTTCAAAAAAGTCAGTCCATCCATATCAGGCAGAAAATAATCTGAAATAACAACATCAATATCCTGATATTTAAGGGAATTTAAACCTTCAGATGCTGATTTGAATATCAGAAACTTTAATTGCCCTCCGGCAAAAAATAACCCTAAAGATTCCCTGACATATTTGTCATTATCTATAAGCATGATCTGTAATGTTTTTGTTTGTGCTTTTCCCATTAACAATCCGCCAAAATTTATTTAACACCCGCCTTTTACTCGGTTCACAAAGGAGTCTATTCTCAAAAAAATATTCAGGTTTCCAAAGGGACACTATCTAAACCAACTATTATGAAATAATAGCATTAACCATGCCAAGGATAAAAAAGTATATTTTTTACCTTAAATTACAGAATGTTAGATATAAACCATGTGTTTTAGTTTGTAAGAAAAATAGAAAAAGTTCAAAATTAATTTCGAAGAATTAAGAGAATTAGAAGAAATTAGAAAAATATGGGGAAATATGGAGGGCGCCGGCTGTTAAATATTATTTTCAACAAAATATTAGAAAAATTTCAAAATATAGAGAATTCTTCTAATATTTTTTCGAAGAACTTCTAACCTTATGTTCACCATAGAAAACCCTATATGTCTTAAAAATTTCTAACTACCTGTTATTAAAAACAAATCATATCAGCCCTGCCCTTGGCACGATTTCTGCTAATCAGCAACTTGTTTTTATATGATAATTTAGTGCCTGACCGAGAACCCGTATTTGGATGAAAAATTACTCATATACAAGGCGCTATAAATTTTGAAACCGGAGTGTACTCCTGTACATGAGGCTTTCAAAATTTTGCAGCAACGCAGTAGATGAGTGGGTTTTCGTCCAAAGACTAATTTAGGCTGTGGGTGAATGATGAATCCAACGCTTATAGGAAACAAAAAGGATGAACAAATGACATTTCAAAATAAACTTTCAAAAGGGGATTTTGTCGTACTTGCCGAAATGAACACCCCTAAGGGAGTTGATATATCAGACCTTGTGACAAATGTAAGACATCTTAAATCACGAATAGATGCTGTAGTTATTCCAGATATGGATAATGGCGTCATGCACATGAGTGCTTTGGCCGGCGGTTCCATCATTCGACAACAGGGACTGGAACCTGTGATTCACATTTATGGCCGGGATCGCAACCAAATGGCTATACAAGGGGATATGCTGGCTGCACATGTTCTTGGAATTCACAATCTTCTTGTTGTACAGGGTGAAAATATCATCCATGGCGATCATCAGAATGCAAAACCGGTTGATGATCTCAATGAACTAGACTTGCTGGACATGGTTCAGTCTCTTGTAAAAGGGACAGACCTTGCCGGTTTTGAATTAAAAGGAAGACCACAGTTTTTTACCGGATGCCGGGTTCAACCCATCCGGGATGACAATCATCTTGAAAAAGAAATTATAAGTGCCCGAGCAAAAATAGATGCCGGTGCACAATATATAATGGTTCCACCTGTTTTTGATATTGCCTGGTACACTCATATCTTAAAACAATTCACATCATTGAATGTACCCGTTATTGCCACTGTTTTTATGTTGAAAAATGTGGGTATGGCCCGTTACCTCTCCATTAATGACCCTGGCTCTAAACTGTCTGAAGAATTGATCACAAGGATCAGGAAAGCAAAAGACCGGGAAACAGAATGTATCCATATCGCCGGAGAAATGATCAAGGAACTCAAGGCTGAAGTCGAGGGAATAATGATTTCTGCTTCCGGCTGGGAAGACCGTTTGCCGGCAATCCTGGACTGTGCTGGGCTTTAATACAAATCCATCCATTTTTATTATCTGTGTGAACAAATAATACATGTGATGGATATCTACAAATAAAAACAGGTTACAAATGCAAAATCATAAAGATATTCTCAGTGATAAGTCAAAAAATGACAAGTCAAAAGACAAAAGTGTGCTTGTTATCGGTGGCGGTGTCGGAGGAATTCGTGCAGCACTGGATTTAGCTGAATCCCGCAGAAACGTTATACTCATAGATAAATCATATTCCATTGGCGGATTGATGACCCAACTGGATAGAACTTTTCCAACCAATAATTGTGATTTATGTACGGTATCTCCACATTTATCCGAAACTACAAGACAACTCCATCTGGATTTACAACCCATGACCCAGCTTGTGGAATTAACAGGTGAGGCAGGCAATTTTATTGCCACACTGGTTACTGAGCCAAGATATATTGATATTGAAAAATGTACCGCATGTGGAGAATGCCATAAACATTTCCCGGATGCGGTTCGATTTACGCCAGGGCTTGATCCCCGTGCGCCAACCTGCATGCGGTACCCCCAGGCAACCCCGTATTCCTTTTCCATTGATATGGAGAAAATAACCGATATAAAGGCGTTACAAAAAGTGTGCAGGGCAGATGCAATCAACGCTTATGATACCCCCAAAAAAACAAGGGTTGAACTGGCATCTGTTGTGTTAAGCGTTGGGGCACAATTATTTGATCCTGCAGTTTTGGACAATTTTGGTGGTGGACAATTTGATAACGTTATGACGGGTTTGGAATATGAACGGATTATGTCTGCTTCCGGTCCCTTCCAGGGAGACCTTGTAAGGGTCTCAGATAAAAAGCGTCCCAAAAAGGTGGCATGGATTCAGTGTGTCGGATCAAGGGGAATTAATAAAGCAGACGTCCCCTACTGCTCCGGGGTTTGTTGCATGTATGCCTTAAAAGAAGCAATCGTCACAAAAGAACGGTTTGCCGAAAATATTGAGACCACCATTTTTTACATGGATATGCGAACCTATGGTAAGGATTATGAGCTCTACTTTAACCGGGCAAAAAATGACTATGACATCCGGATGGTCAGAAGCCGCCCGCATTCCATTATTGAAGATAGCAAAACCAAAAACCTTTCCATTACATATGCTCTGGAAGAAGAGGCTCTTCAAAAAACCGAAGAATTTGATATGGTTGTGCTGTCAACCGGGTTCAGGATTCCTGAGACCACTCTTGATCTTGCAAATCGACTGGGTCTTGAATTAAATTCCCATCATTTTGCACGAACAGACCATTTTAACCCGGTAAAGACCTCAAAACCCGGTATCTATGCCTGTGGCGTGATCGAAAGCCCGAAAGATATCCCTGAGACAATAGTTCAGGCAAGTGCGGCTGCAAGTATGGCAGCAGTCCACCTCCCTGTAGTGATAGATTCATCTGGAGCCCCCGAGATATTTATACCGGAACGTGATATTTCTGGAGAAAAATCCAGGATCGGTGTTTTTGTCTGTGACTGCGGGTTTGAAATCGGCGGTTTGATAAAAGTTGACAAACTGATCGAATTTGCCAAAAACAGAAAGGATGTTGTTGTTTCTCAAGCTGTCGGGTATGGCTGCAGCCGTGATTCCATGGAAATTATTGAGGGCCTGATTAAGACACATAATTTGAATCGAGTGGTCATCGGCGGCTGTTCACCCAGAACACATGAGACTAAATTTCAAGATCTGTTGCGCCGTGCCGGATTAAATAAATACCTGGTGGAAATCGTCAATTTAAGAGATCAGGATACCTGGGCCCATATAGGACAACCCAAAGAATCACAGGACAAAGCATTTAAACTTCTTCATGCCGGCATCAGCGGAGTTCGTAAAAGCCGGCCACTTATAGATCAGACATTGCCCATGAACCAGAATGCACTGGTTTTAGGAGGCGGGGTCACAGGAATGACTGCAGCCCTTCAATTAGCTAACCAGGACATCAAAGTCTATCTTGTTGAAAGAGGTCCGGTTCTGGGTGGATTGGCAATGTCTATCCAAAAAACCATAGAAGGGGATGATGTTGGACCTTTTATGGATAAATTGGTTGAGATTGTGCTGGCCCATAAAAATATCCAGGTATTAACAAAATCCATCATTGTTGATCACTCAGGGATACCGGGACGATTTAAGACCGGTATTCAGACCGGTATTAGAATGAATTATATGCAGTTGAGCCACGGCGTCACGATTCTTGCCACGGGTGCCCTGCCAAACCGACCAGATTCCTATGGTCTTGGAACCCATGTTAATATCACGACCCAGCTTGAGCTTGATGCGATGATTGAAGATGCGCCTGAAAAAATAAAAACCATGAACCATGTGGTGATGATCCAGTGTGTCGGATCACGAGAACCCGGCAATCCCAATTGTTCACGAATTTGCTGTCAGACGTCCATAAAGAATGCCCTTCGCATTAAAGCCATTAACCCTGATGCACAAATTTTTATTTTATACAGAGATATTCGCACCTATGGCTTTTACGAAGATTATTACATGGAAGCCAGAAAAAAGGACGTAAAATTCATTCGATTTTCCCTGGATAATAAACCCATTGTGAGGGTCGAGAATGATCAGGTGTCTGTATTTGTAGATGATATAATCCTAGGTAGAAAAATTCAAATTCAAACAGATTATCTTGCTTTGAGCACGGGGATGATTGCAGATGATGAAACCACGGAAGATCTGTCCATGATGTTTCACCTGCCAAGAACAGCTGATCACTATTTTCTTGAGGATCATGTAAAACTTCGACCAGTGGACATGTCTGTCAGAGGTTTTTTTATTGCCGGAACAAATCATTCGCCCAGAACAATTCGAGAGAGCATTACACAGGCGCTTGCGGCTGCAGGACGGGCACAAACCCTGCTTGCAAAAAAAGAAATTGAGCTGGGGGCTGCCATTGCCAAAGTGGATGGCTCTAAATGTGCCGCCTGTCTTATCTGTGTTCGTTCCTGTCCTTTTAGTATTCCTTTTATTAACGAGGATGGTTATTCACAGATTGATCCTGCCAAATGCCATGGATGCGGTGTCTGTGCTGCCGACTGCCCTGCAAAAGCCATCCAGTTACTTGCCTATGAAGATGATCAGATTCTGGCCAAATTAGACGGCTTGTTTGGAGAACTAAACTAATGAAAATTTTTGAACCGGAAATCGTTGCATTTTGTTGTCATTATTGTGCCTATACTGCTGCTGATATGGCAGGCAGCAAACGGATATCCTATCCTGCAAACGTAAAAATAATCCGTGTGCCCTGCACGGGCAAGGTGGATGCCATCCATATCATGAAAGCCTTTGAAAAAGGTGCGGACGGTGTTTATGTGGCTGGATGCCTCCAAGGTGACTGCCATTTTAAAAATGGAAATACCCGGGCTAAATACAGAGTAGAACAGGTACAAATAATATTGGGGGATCTTGGCTGGGAAAAACAAAGAGTGGCAATGATTAATATGTCGGCTGGAATGGGTGAACGATTTGCCCGAACAGCCCTTGAATTTACGCAAACAATCAAACAACTGGGACCCAGTCCCATCAAGATAACCCATACAGATATAAATCAACAGGCAATTCGCTTTTGATTAAATCTTCGGAGATAAGAATATGATAACAGCAGAACAAAAACCGTTAAATGAAATATTAGATTACATTTCACCCTATGACCGGATCATTCTGGTTGGCTGTAATGAATGTGTGACCGTTTGTGCGGCAGGTGGAAGGAAAGAAGTCGGCCTTCTGGCTTCAGCCCTTCACCTGAATTTTTTAAAACATGGCAGGACGGTTGAAATTAAAGAAATTACACTTGAAAGGCAATGCGATCCTGAATATGCGGAAGAACTTGTGTCTGAAATCGACAGGACCGATGCCATCCTTTCCATGGCCTGCGGATGTGGAGTACAGACCATTGCAGCCAGATATAATGAAAAACCCGTGTTTCCTGCAGTAAATACAAAATTTATGGGTGCATCGGTTTCCCAGGGGATCTGGGAGGAAAAATGCCAGGGCTGTGGTGACTGCCTCCTGGGAATCACCGGCGGTATCTGCCCTGTGGCAAGATGCTCCAAACATCTGCTCAATGGTCCCTGCGGTGGAACATCCAAGGGCATGTGTGAAATCGCTCCGGATGTTGATTGTGCATGGTGTTTGATCTGGGAAAGATTAAAAGCCCTTGGAATGGAAAAGCGATATGAAGAAATTATGGAAGCAAAAGACTTTCGAGCGGCCGGCGGCGGTGGGCCCAGAAGAATAATCAGAAAGGATTTGTCATTATGAAAACTGAAAGCAAACTGGAAAAAGTATTGGCATCGGGAGCCCTTGCCGTAACCTCTGAAGTCGGTCCTCCCCGCGGCGCAATTCCTGAACGAGTAAGACAAAAAGCCAATCTTATAAAAGATCATGTTGATGCTATCAATGTAACAGACAATCAGACCGCCATGGTGAGAATGTCCAGTTGGGCAGCCGGTGTGATTATCAAACAGATGGGTCTGGATCCTATTTTGCAGATGGTCACAAGGGACCGGAACCGCCTGGCCATGCAGAGTGATATTATTGGTGCCTATTCCCTGGGTATTAATACCATGATGTGCCTGTCAGGTGATCATGCAAAATTTGGTGATCATCCAATGGCCAAAGGCGTATTTGATCTGGATTCCATTCAATTGGTTCAGACGGTTCAAAAAATGCGGGATAAAGGCAAATTCCAGGGCGGAGCAGATATTGACACACCACCGAAAATGTTTATCGGGGCTGCAGCCAATCCCTTTGCCGATCCCTTTGAACTACGGGTGATGCGTCTGGCCAAAAAAGTAAAAGCAGGTGCAGATTTTATCCAGACACAATGCATTTTCAATTTGGATAAATTTGAAAAATATATGGAAATGGTGTGTGACAGAGGCCTTGATAAAAAGGTGCATCTGCTTGCAGGAATAACCCCGATGAAATCAGCCGGAATGGCAAGATATATGAAAAATAAAGTACCGGGCATGGATGTTCCTGATGAAATTATCAAACGGATGGCAGGCGTTTCCAAGGAAAAACAACCAGAAGAAGGAATAAAAATAGCCATTGAGTCCATTGAAAGGTTGAAACAAGTTAAGGGTGTACACGGATTTCATATAATGGCCATTGAATGGGAAGAAAAAGTTCCCCAAATTGTAGAAAAAGCAGGATTGTTTCCAAGACCTGCGCTCTAGGAATATAACGTTTTTTAAAGACAATAAAAAGGAGAAATAGCAATGAGCGAAAAACAACTAATTTTAATTGTAGATGATGATCCCGATCTGGTGGAAGCGGTTTCCATGAAACTGGAATCTCTGGAATATAAAGTTGCCAAAGCCTATGATGGTGAAGAAGCCATGGAAAAAATAAAAGATGAGAAACCAGCCCTTATTATCCTTGATGTAATGATGCCAAGGAAAAACGGATGGGAAGTATGTGATGATATTAAAAATAACGATGAACTCAAAGATATTATTATTATACTTTTGACAGCTGTAGCTGATTCGGTAAAAACAACCAGTTATACACATCATGATGGCAAAACAACCCTGGCTGACGATTATATTCCAAAACCCATTGATCTGGATAAATTGATGGAAATCGTCCAGGACCATTGCCAATAAAATTGTATAAAAAGGATATGGCGGGAAAGGGTTTTCATCCTCTCCTGCCATTTTGATTCTGCCATATTAGTGGATTTGTTGGATTTTTAGATGATGGAACCAGTAAAAATAAATGGAATTCGCCTGAATAAAAATTATATTCAGGTGATACAGAAAGATATTGACATGCTGGATCAATCCAGCATGTCGCTATATCAGATTATGGAGTCCAATCGGATCAACATGGTGTTTATGACCTTGAACACAATGGGCAGCAAATCCTTTGTTTCAGGGACTATTGGTTTAAAAAATTTCGGACAAACTATTCATCGGAATGAATCCTGGGAGTATGACAGGCGTGTGTGTACCCTATCAATATTTCCCCACCATCACAGTCTGCAGCTTTTGGGCTTTCTCCTTTTACATCTGGGAGGACTAAGATTGTCATTCAGGCACATGGTTTCTTCAAATGCCATGCTGACTTTTGTTGTGGATCAAGAAAACTGTGATGCTTTCACCGATATGTTTTCAGCCAATTTCGATCTTCCCCAATCCCATTTCCCGTTTGAACAAAAAGAAAATGATGAGTTAACGCAATTTTTAAAGAAAAAATATCCTGAAACCCGTGCAAGCTATGTTGAAAAGAAAATAAAGACATATGGGATTACTTTGGTACCTGATTTGAATCTGGGCTCTTATCGGTTTTCTTTTGATCATTTGTCCTTGTTTGGGCAAAAGATCGGGTACATGGAGGATAAAAAAATCAGGTTTTATCATATATCCATGCATATGGCATCTCCAGAACAAATAAGTGTGTATCTATTAACACAAAAAAGTTTAAGTGTGGCTGCCTGTAATAATTGTTCTGCAGACCTGCTCCATTTTCATGGACCTCATTTTGGAGACCGCCACAGTATTGTCAGCAGGGCATTAAGCTGTCTTGCTAAGGAATCCATTCGGGTTCTACTGGCAGACTGCACTGGAGCAAGTATCAGTATTGTTCTGCCCCAGGGTAAAGGAAAGGCTGCGAAACTATCATTAATAGATGTTTTTGACTCTCCATAAAATAAAAAATTACTGATTTATTACAGCAAATGGATTAAGGCAAATAGCGTGAACAAAGATTTGAGCATATCAGCAGATGAAATGGTTTGGCAAAACAGGATATTTGATTCCCTGTCATATCCCAGCGTTATTATTTCTCCGGATAAAACCCTGGTGGGTGCCAATAAAAAGTTTTATGAGGCATTTAATCTCTCCTTTAATGAAATTTTCGGGAAAAAATGTTATCATACGTTTTTATATAAGGATACTCCCTGTAATTCAGATCAGTGTACTATTTCCAAAGTTATAAAAGATAAAAAGAGCCATAGTTTTACCTTAAAGCATCATTATCGATGGGAGGAGAGGGTGTTTTCCCCTATTTTAGATGATAATGGGGATGTGGCATATGTCATTGGCAGTATACGCGATATTACCCGGACCAAATCCCTTGAAGGTCAATTGCACGGGGTGAAAGAATTTATCAGTCGGGTTATCCATTCCTCGGCAAGCGCAATTATCGCCGCCGACCGCCAGGGCAATATCAATTTGATGAACTCAGTGGCAAAAGAATTATTTGGCGACTATAACGGTGGAGAAGGCAAGATAAAGCATACTGAGCAATTGTATCCCCCGGGTAAGGCCAAAGAAATCATGGGCATGCTCAGGAATGAAAAAATCGGGGGAGCAGGAAAACTATTGATTCCAAGGACGACCATTGTTAATGCCCATGGAAAAAATATTGAAGTCGAGATGTCTGCGGCCATTATCTACGATGAAAAAGGCAATGAATCTGCCACCATGGCGATTTATAATGATTTGAAAGATAAAATCAAGATTGAAAATGAGCTGAAAATGACCCAGAAACAGCTTTCCCAATCTGAAAAAATGGCATCGCTTGGCCAACTGGCCGCCGGGGTTGCCCATGAAATAAATAATCCCCTCACAGGTATATTGTTCTATGCCAGTCTTCTTTTAGAGCGCAAAGATATTGACGAGAGTATGGTAGAAGATCTTGGGTATATTCTTGAAGATGCAAACCGTTGTAAAGAGATTGTTAAAAGCCTGCTTGTATACAGTCGAAGCCAGGGAACAAAAAAAAACATTGTCCAGCTCAATGATATTGTCCAACAGAGCCTTGCCCTGATCCGGGATCAGAAAAAATTTAGAAACATTAAAATTAAAAAAGCCCTTTCCGATGAAATGATGCTCATTAATGCAGACACAAGTAAACTAAATCAGGTTTTGATTAACCTTGTGATAAATGCTGCAGATGCCATGAATGGGTCTGGTACCATCACTTTGACCACCTATAAGGAGAAAGTCCATTGGAAAGGTTTTTCTGGAAATTAAAGATAAGGGAGAAGGTATACCCCATGAAAATTTATCAAAAATTTTCGACCCTTTTTTTACAACAAAGGACGTAGGGAAAAGTACAGGGCTTGGCCTGAGTATTGTTTACGGTCTTATTGAGGAACATGAAGCAAAAATTTCTGTAAAAAAAACAGGCTCACAGGGCACAACCTTTATTATTGAATTCCCCATGTATGTTGCCTCGAAAGATGGACTGTCCCTATGTAAGCCCTATTGCTGAAACAATTATGATAATTTAAACTGAAGAATAATTATGAACAATATTAATTCCATAAAAAAGAGTGTAAAAAATATTTTTTTCCAGCCAAGGGTTCTTGTGGTTGATGATGAAATAAGAATTCAGAAGGCCTGTGAAAGATTATTGACTGAGGAAGGATGTCATGTTGAGCTGGCACAAAACGGTATCAACGGGTTAAAAATGATTGAAGAAAAACATTTTGATATCATTTTGCTGGATTTAATGATGCCGGGAATGTCTGGACTGGATGTCCTCACCGATGTCAAATCCCGTCATCCTGATACTGTGATTATAATCATAACCGGATATGCAACCCTTGAACACTCCATTGAAACAATGAAAAGGGGTGCCTTTGATTTTTTATCAAAACCTTTCTCACCCCAGGAATTAAGAATTGTTATCAGCAAGGCCATTGAATTTATAAGGACGCTCCAGGATATTGCAACGGAAAAATCCAGAATGCGGGTGATGATCAATACCCTGAACAATGGAGTTTTGACCACAGATAATCAGGAACGGATTGCCCTTGCAAATCCGGCATTCTTAAAGATGATCAATTGCAGAAAAAAATCTGTTATAGGCCATAAGGTTTCTGAGTTTATCAAGGATCCCAGGTTATTGGGCATGATAGAGAATGCCATTAACCAGCCTGCAGATATATTTTCTGAGATTACGGATGAGATCACCATGCCCATTTCAAAAGGCACAGATGATATGATCATTGGTATCAGGTGTATTCCATTTCGGGACCGTCTCAATCGGAACCTGGGTTCAATTACTGTTTTCAACGATATCACGGCTTTAAAAAAGATTGATCAATTAAAATCTGACTTTGTCTCCATGGTTGCCCATGAAATAAAAAGTCCCTTAAACTCTGTGCTCATGCAGCTGAATGTTGTTCTGGACGGACTGGCAGGCGAATTGACGGAAAAACAAAAACAGATACTGCAAAAAAGTTCTAATCGAATCAAGTCTTTAACCAATCTTTCAACAGAGCTTCTGGATCTTTCCAAAATAGAATCAGGATTGATTAACCAGGAAAGAGAAGAATTAGATCTGGTTGAACTCATAAAAGGTCAGATCGCGTTTTACCGGGATCAGGCAGATACAAAGTCCATTCATTTGACAACCAAAGAAACCAAAAAAGAGCTTTGGATGATGGGAAACCGGATAAACATGGAAGAAGTGGTGTCAAATTTAATATCCAACGCAATCAGGTATAGCCCAAATGGTGGAAAGATAACCGCATGGGCCGATGAAAAGAGTGATTGTACTAAAATTGCGGTCTCAGATACGGGTCTGGGAATCCCGCAAAATGAACTGGAACATATTTTTGACAGATTTTTCCGTGTAAAAAATGAAAAAACAAGGCATATTAATGGGACAGGTCTTGGGCTTGCCATAGTAAAAAGCATTGTTGAAGCACACCACGGTACTATTGAAGTGGAAAGCCAAGTGGATAAAGGCACCTGCTTTTCTGTTTATTTTCCAAAATCTGAATATAAAATTTAACGTAATTATTCAGCTCTTGCGCTTGAACCCGCCCTGTCTGATGGATATTTATTTCGATGCTAAACGCTTAACCTCCTGCAAATATCCATCAGACAGGGCTTTAGGAATAATTTTTTTTAACGGGCTGAACAATTACAATTTAACTTATTTTTTGGAAAGCTTACCCAGTATTAGTTTTTTCCATTTGTATCTAAATGTATGATGATTCATTTCAAGCAGTCTGGCGGCTTTGCTTTCATTTCCCCTGGTAAGCTTTAAAGCGTGTTCCATATATTTTTTTTCAATATTTTTCAATAATTTCCCGATGTTCATTCCCTGGTCCGGTATATGTAAAGTATTGTCTTTAAAGCTATCCAGCTCAATCTTTTCCATATCTCGTGGTTTCTGGTTAAGCCCGAGATCTTCCTTGATGAGCACATCGTTTTGTGCAATGAGACAGGCCCTTTCAATGATATTTTTCAATTCCCTTACATTTCCGGAAAACTTGTGTGAGAGCAGCAGTTCCTGTACTTCTTTTGAGATGTTTTTCAGGTTTTTTTTAAATTTTTTATTAAATCCATATAAAAAATATTTCGCTAAAGGCAAGATATCGTCTCTTCTTTCATTAAGGGAAGGAATTTTTGCTTTTACAACACATAGCCTGAAAAAAAGGTCTTTTCTAAAACGTTCCTGATCAATTAATTCTTCAAGATTTTTATTTGTTGCAGAAACAAGGCGTACGTTTACCTTGTATTTCCTGGTACTGCCAACTTTATAAAATTCACCGCTTTCAAGGAACCTCAGGAGTTTAGCCTGGCCTGCAAGACTTAAGTCTGCTACTTCATCAAGAAAAAGGGTGCCCTTATCTGCTTCTTCAATAAATCCTTTTTTCCCCTGTTTTTTGGCACCGGAAAAGGCCCCTTCCTCATATCCGAACAATTCACTCTCTATTAATTCATCAGGAAAGGCAGAACAGTTTACAGCTATAAATGGTCCCTGGAACACAGGACTTCTGGCATGAATGGCTTTTGCTATCAATTCTTTTCCAGTTCCTGTTTCTCCCATAATCATAATGGGTGTATCAGGACTTTTTGCAACCATATTGATAAAATCCATTACATCTTCAATGTCTTTGCTTTCGCCGATAAAACAGGGATTATTATCTTTCAGGTATTTTTCCTGGAGAATTTTAACCTCTTTTCTCAAAGCAATGGAGGAGATAGCCTTTTTAATGGTTAACTCAAGAATATCAGGATTCATGGGTTTAAGGATAAAATCAAAAGCACCTGTCTTCATTGACAGAATAACCATATTGATATCTTCAAATGCAGTTATCATTATAACTGGAATATCAATGGCCTTTTTTTTGATGATAGCCAAAGCCTCAATCCCATTCATGGCAGGCAGGCCAATATCCATTAAAACCAGATCTGGTAAATTTGTTTCCAGATCTGATAAAAATGATTCTGCATCAGTAAAACAAGAGATGTCATATTCTTCAGACAGAATCAACTCAAGCCCATCACGAATGGATTCTTCATCATCAACAATGCTGATAGAGTATCTTATCACAGGTCAATCTCTTCTCTTTTCAGGGGTAGCTCAATAATAAACCGGGCACCCTCTTTTATCCCGGAGTTGAATCTTAACGAACCGCCATGATCTGTAATGATTCTATGACATATGCTGAGGCCTATGCCTGAGCTGTTGGTTTTAGTTGTATAAAACGGATCAAATATTTTTGACTGATGTGACAGGGGTATACCAGGACCTGAATCCTTTATTGAGATTGCTATACAATCCTTTTTTTTATACGTTTCAAGCTCTATTATTTTTTTACCATCATACTCTTTCATGGCTTCTGATGCATTGGTAATAAGATTTAGGACAACCTGTTCAATCAAATGAGGTTCATTCCAGCATTCCGGGATAGTTGGATCAAGTTTTTTGATAAATTCAATCCCGTTTTTCCTTAATGAGACAGACGTAAGCTTTGTAACCTCATCAATATTTTTATTAATACTGGCCATGATAAACTTTGGTTTTCCTGGCTTTGAGAAATCCATTACACGTTTAATTATGGATTCTATTTTGTTGGATGCCAGTTCCACCTTGTCAATAATGGAGAGAACGTTTTTAATATCTCCCATATTGTTATATATATTTTTTAATGCTTTCAGGTAGATGTAAATACCGGATAAGGGATTCCTTATTTCATGAGCAATCCCCGCAGTGACCCTGCCAAGGGATGTCATTTTATCCTGGATTCTTAAAAAATTTTCAACCTCTTTGGAATCGGTAATATCCATGACATTGGTGATAACCGATTCAATGCCCAGATAATCTATTTTGCGAGCACTGATTAATGCCCATCTTAGCTGAAATTCCTCTTTTACCCCTTCTTCGGGGTAATATCTGAAATCCGCATCAATATTTTTTATTTTGTTGTCAATTAAGTCTTTATAATTTTTTCTTATCCTCTGTTGATCATCGGCATAGATATTTTCAAAATCAGGCGGGTCAAATGCATTTTTACTGAGCTGGTTAACCTTTCTAAGGCCTGTATTCTTATAAACTTTTTTATTGTTCTGTATAATTGAAATACTATTTAAAGAATTTTCAATTAAGGTCTTAAATCTTATCCTATTGTCTTTTTCAGCTTTTTCTGATAATTTTCTTTTTTCTTCCAGATCAATCCTATGAAGTCCAAAGGCGATGTCATCTGAAATCTCTTTTACAATGCTTTTTTCAGTTTTATCATGGCTGAGCTCCCTGGGGATCGAAAGGACCATGAAACCATATTTTTTATCCTCATGGTTAAGCCTTACAGCCATGGAAGATCTGCCGGAATAATTTTTCGAAAGCATACATTCAGTACATTCTTGGACTGGATTTGGGACGCAAAAAACCGCTTCCGATTCAAGGGTTTTTTTAATACACCGTGTAAAAACCCTGTTTTCAACCTTTTTTTGCATTTTATCGAAGTGACTGTTAAATCCCGCATGGGCGATCATCAGGACATTATTAGCCTCATCCAGCAAACCGATCCAGGCATTATAATAGCCTCTTTTCTCTACCAGAATACTGCAAATACCCTTTATGAGTTTTTGTTTATCATTTTGAGTTACAAGAAGCCTGCCAACATCTCTTAATGCCCGTAATACGAGATTCAAACGCTTGATTTTCTTTATCTCATAAGCCTTGTTCACGAGCTACCCCAATAAATATGTTTATTTATTTGTAATTGTTCATCCCGTTAAAAAAAATTATCCCCAAAGCCCTGTCTGATTGATATTTGCAGGAAGTTAAGCGTTTAGCATCGAAACAAATATCCATCAGACAGGGCGGATTCAAGCGCAAGAGCTGAATAATTACATTTCTTTTTTAAAACCTTTTCGACACTATAACAAGGAAAATCATATCAAAAATATGGGAAATGATTTAAATTACGCACGCAGACAATGTGTTAAAGCATTTCTATGTATCCAACTGCTGTTTATCCTAAGGAACCTGCAGAATGAATTAATTCACAATGCCTAAAAGTTCAACTTCGAAAATCAGGGCGGCACCCGGCTTTATGACAGCTCCTGCTCCTCTGTCTCCATAAGCCAGTTCAGATGGAATATACAATTCCCATTTTGACCCCACCTTCATCTTCTGCAGGGCTTCAACCCAGCCTTGAATCACACCACCCACGGGAAATGTTGCAGGCTTGCCTCTTTGATAGGAAGAATCAAACTCTGTGCCGTCAATGAGCTTGCCTTGATAATGGCACTCTACAGTATCCGTTGCCTTTGGCAATGGACCGTCTCCTTCTTTGAGAATTTTATATTGAAGCCCGGATGGCAAGGTTACAACATTTTCCTTTTTCTTATTTTCTTCTAAAAATTTAAGTCCTTTTTCCTTGTTTCCTTTAGCTTCCATTTTATTCCTTTCTATTTGTTTTTGTCTTGCCATACCTTGATATGACATCAAAATCTGTTTTAATTTTTCCTGGGTGAGTTGTGGCTTTTTTTCATGGCTGTCTTTGGCCCCCATAATAAAAAATGCAGGATCAAGTTCAAAATTTTCTTTTAATTTATCAAAAATATCATATCCAAGTGCATAACTGATTTGTTTTTCAAGATCCGCCTTTTCAATGGATTGTTTTTTTTCTTGGGCCTCAATACAGTCCATATTGAAAAAAAACAGGATAATCAGGATAAAAAAATATTTTTTATAATTTTGCATTAAGACCTCCATAAAATCTAAAATTCTACTTAATTTGTTTGGATATGATTAACAAAAAGGCAAAAAATTTGCAATAGGCAAGGCATCTGATAAGTATCTGACAAGCCTGTATAATTATATATCGTGGTACCTTTTTTTTATATTGCGTATAAACATCTCCATACACTGAATACAAGTATTTTTCTTTTTTTTATCATTAGGTTGACCTGGTAAGAACTGCACTATTTGAAAGCTAAAAACAAAAAAGAAAACTAATATAGTGCCTGACCGAAAACCCATGTTTGGGAGAAATATTATGAAAATCATGAAACTTAGTGAAACAAATGAATTTACACCCGGGGCAATGAAACGATTCATCCTTGTGGAAAAGTCTGAATTATTAAGTATTTCCCACTTGTACTCCCTGGTTCTTTTGTATATGTCTGTGTAATTAGTCATTGAATCATTTAATGATTCAAGCCATACTAAGAATCAATTAAAAAATTAACAGGAAAGATCAATATGCTATCGAATAATTGGCAGCTAATTGTGATTAGAGGATCAGAATGAAAGCCAACTACAATGATCATAAAAACATCACCTGCAATTTTTTTAAACATGGCAGAAAATTTATCCAGAAAAATATATTGGCAATGCTTGTCCTTATAAGTTCTATTCTTGTTGCGGGCATTCCATTAATTTACTGTGGAACAATCGATCCTCTGACTCCTGAGGAAAGATCATGGTTGAATCAACATGACGGTAAAATAATTGTAAATAATGAAACAGGCTGGCCGCCGATTATAGATATCGATAAAGATGGCAATTCGTATGGAATTGTTATGGATTATCAAAGACTGGTTGAAAAGAAGCTTAATTTTAAATTTAAAATGGATAAGCTAGATAGCTGGCATAATTTTATGGAAAGGTTTAAAAAAGGTGAAATTCATGTAAATAATAACCTTCAAAAAAATCCGAGTCGGACTAAATTTGCACTTTTTACAAAAGCTTATATAAATATTCCAAACGCTATCATAGTGAGAAAAGAGGTTAAAGCCTCTCTTTCTTTAGAGAAAATGAGCGGAATGAAAATCGCTGTTACCCAAAATTTTGCGATTCATGATTATATCAAAAATAATTATGAAAATTTAACACTAATCCCTCTTGATGATGATCTCCATTGTTTGCTTGAAACTTCTACAAAAGGAGTCGATGCAGCGGTTGTTAACTTGGCAGTTGCATCCTTCATCATAGAAAAGATGGGGATTTCCAACCTTCGTATCGCAGGTTATACAGGGTATACAAATGAACTTTGTTTTGCGTCGAGAAAGGATTGGCCAACGCTGAACCAAGTACTGAATAAGGGCCTCGGTCTTATCACCCAAAAAGAGAGGGACGACATTTACAAAAAGTGGATCTCCTTAGGATATTTGCCGTTTTATAAAAATCGAAATTTCTGGATTGTTATCTGTAGCATATCCGTTATAATTTTCACTTTTTTCTTTATAATACTTGTATGGTTTAGAAGTCTGAAAAGGTTAGTTGAACAACGAACAGAAACTCTTAAAAAACAGACAGATGAACTTAATGCAGAAATGACAGGGCGTAAACAGGTAGAGAAATCCCTTAAAAAAAGTGAAAAAAAATATCGAAATATTTTTGAAAATGCAGTAGAGGGTTTATTTCAGAGCACACCACAAGGTAGTTTTGTCAATGTAAACCCTGCCTTTGCCAGAATGCTACATTATGAATCCCCTGAAGATCTCGTCTCCAGTATTTCAGATATCGCAGAGCAGTACTACGTAGATCCTGAAGACCGACACAGATGTTGATCGCCTCTTTATCTGGGCTTAAATTTTCTGATTATTTTGAACTGATTAAAAATTTTTCAATTTATTTGTACAAAAAGAAGTGGTCGCTTTGCTCCCATGATTGGGTTTTTTAAGGCATAGGTGGGGTAGATTTAATAATACCCAGAAGAATGGGGGAAGCATAATTTATATACTTCCCCCTGGTGCATTATTAAATGCTACCCACTTCCGGCTATCCCTTGTCAGATTTCCTCCCCAGGATATCCTGACTCCGTTTCACCGAAACTCTAAAGATCTTCTTCTCTTTTAAAATGTAATCTTGCATCCAATAACTCTTTAAGGAGCTGATTTTCAGTGTTAATTTTTTTAAAGCTCATAAGTATGATATCCATCATCAGATATCCCATTTGTTCAACTATCTGTGCCATTGTTTTTTCAAATTCTTCTTCATCGATATTCATGATCACCTCGTATGTTAAAAAATTTCTGTTGCGGCCAGACGTACATGCTCTGCCGTGACCATTGCCGATTTTTTTCTGGCTGCAACAATTATTGAACCCCGGGCCAGATGGTTGGCTTTTCTGAACAAGCCACCCGAACCCTGATGAATGGCAGTCATTGCAGCATCTTCAAAAATATTATGATTGACTCCTGCAATGGATAGATGGTGGGTTATATATTCTTCCATGCCTTTTTTATCTACACCCTGAAGGTGACATTTTCCTACAACTCTGGATGCCAATGGCATTGAGTTCCTGTACGTAAGGTTATC
>JABGOU010000030.1 GCA_018645325.1 Desulfobacula sp. | reverse complement strand
ATGGAAAAATCGAGATTTTGTCCAATGATGAGATCGGGTATACCGCAGAAGTGATCAATGACATGGCTGAGGGCTTAAAGGATAGGGAATTTATAAAAAATGCTGAATTTATTGCATTGGGTACAGTGGGTTTAAAGGGTATAAAAAACAAAATTTAAATTTTTTCTTTGAATATAAAAATATGACGGTAATGGGGTCAAGTCTATATTTGACTCTTGTTGAACAAAATTTGAATCATTTTTCAGGGTTGTGAACTTTTCCCAAGTGATTATAAATTATTTAAAATAAACACAGAATGAGGCGTTTCAGGTGAAGCAAAGTTTGTTATAGGATATCTAAGTTTGCGACAGGTTTATACATCGCACACATATTAAGGAGGTTTATTTGGATTTTTCTGCATGTTTTAAGATCATTGATAATATTTCACAGGTCATTGTTGGCAAACAGGACCCTATCAAATTCATACTTGTAGGACTTCTGGCTGATGGCCATGTTCTTTTAGAGGATGTACCCGGTGTGGGAAAAACGGTGTTAGCAAGGTCTCTTGCAGCATCTATCGGGGGATCTTATAACCGGATTCAGTTTACACCCGACTTGCTTCCTTCTGACATTACCGGATTTAACATTTATGTTCAGCATGAAAGCCGATTCGATTTCCGTGAAGGACCGGTGATGGCAAATGTAGTACTGGCAGATAAAATCAATCGGACGGTTCCCCGGACTCAGTCAAGTCTTTTAGAAAGCATGGAAGAACGCCAGGTAACAGTGGATGGAGAAACGTATCCGTTACCCAGCCCATTTTTTGTGATTGCCACCCAAAACCCGATTGAACTTGAAGGTACTTTTCCGTTACCCGAGGCACAGCTTGATCGTTTTTTGTTAAAGATCAACATGGGATATCCTGATCAAAGAGAAGAAATGGAGATTCTTAAACGATTCCAGGAAGAAGATCCTTTATCGAACCTTGTGTCAGTTGTCGAACCGACCCAGATTCTCAAACTGCAGCAAGCAAGGAAACGTATTGTTGTTTCCAATGCGGTCAGGGAATATATCACAACTATTGTCCAAGCCACACGGAACCATGAAATGATTAAATTCGGCGCAAGTCCCAGGGGCTCAATGGGCTTAATGCGATCGGCCCAGGCTCTGGCTGCAATGGAAGGTCGTTCATATACTTTACCGGATGATGTTAAGACACTTATCCAACCCGTGCTTGCGCATCGCTTGATTTTGAATGAAAATGAACGACTGAGAGGTGAAAAGCCGGAGCATATTTTAACCCAGATTATAAAACAAACACCCATCCCGGACGGTACGACCTAATTAAATAGGAAATCTTATAAAAGAAGAAAATATGAAAGAATATAAACCTGTTTTCGATCATCAAACAACAATATTCACTTCCAGATTCCTTTTTTTTATTGTCCTGTCCTTTTTTTTAATTTCGCTTCTAAATTACCAAAGTGACATGACTGTTCTGACTCTGATAGTTATAGGCATCATTCTTTTTACAATGCTATGGAGTCGGTTTTCTGTCTCTAAGCTGAAGATAGAATTTAAAGTTGATAAGCACAGGGTTTTCCCTGATGAAGAGATCAAGATTGATGTGAGAGCAGAAAACAACAAGCTACTGCCGATCTGGTTAAAGGTCTCGCTTGAGTTTACTCAATCTTTTTTTGTGTCAAAAAGCCCAGCTTCAAACAATAGTTTCTTGTTATGGTTTCAGAGATCCTCATTTACATGGAAATTGACCTCTCTTAAAAGAGGGTGTTTCAATATTGGTCATCCCCAAATAGCTGTCTCTGATCTTTTTGGATTTTTCCCAAAACAGCAGACCCGGAATGATTCGGCAGATTTGATTGTATTTCCCAAAATCTCAGGTATTCGGCCCTTTTCTTTACCGGAACAAAAATTTTTCAGTATTCCGGGTGCGCGAAGCCCAGTCCTGGACCCGGTTTATATTATAGGCACACGGGACTACCAGAGTTCTACACCCGCCCGGTTAATCCATTGGAAGCCCAGTGCTCGGCTGTGCAAACTCCAGGAAAAAGTATGTGAGCCTTCGATTCAGGGAAAAGTTTTACTCGTTGTAGATGTAAACCTTTTCTTTGAAAACCGGGCAGAAGAAGATTTTGAGCGTATGCTTGAAGCAACTGCATCCATGGCGGTCTATTTTGAACGCAAGGGCAATGCTGTGGGATTTATGACCAATGCAAAGATTGCTGGAGCAAAGTCAGGATTTATTCCCTTAAGCAGGAACCGGAATAATCTTCCAATGATTCTTGAAACCATTGCCCGAATGGAGATGAAATCTGCGTGTAGTCTTGCTGATATTTTCCATCACCACATCAGTGTGCTATGGGGTATCAACTGCATTTTCTGTTCCTATTCCATAGATGAATCCATCCTGAAAATGAAAGCATTTTATACAGCCAAAAGAATTCCAGTAAAATATTTTGTCAGCTCAACTGATGCGCTTAAAGAGGACATGGCCTTTGCGCTGGATTCTGTTCACCCAATAGACTCGATTTGTTTATAAAAAGGAGATGATATTGTCAAAAAACAAATCCAAATGCCTGCTGATAGCTTGCTGCGGCATGGATCTTTGCTGGCTGTATGCCTGGGCCAATTTCATAACTGTAGCGACTACAACAATCCGTTTCCCTATGTGGGGAGGGCTAATGGCATTTTTAGGGGCTCTGGGCATCACCCATTTTTTCATGACAAGAAATTATCGCCGTATCTGGCCTGTGCTGGTCCATGCATGCTGTGCAGGTTTTCTTTGCCGGATTCTATTCATTAATTTATTTGATGACTTACCACCCCAGACAAATATCCAATGGTACCAGACATTATTAGTGGTCTTACTACTCGGACTTTTCTGGTATAAAGGGACAAGGTTAGCCACAAGATCCAGGTCATATCAATCCATTTGTAATCACTTTGATCTTGGCATATCCATGTTATTCTTACTCACCTGCATAAAATTCATTCTTGAGTTAAAGGTCAATATCGTTTTAGAGGAATCTTTTACTTTCCGTTTAATAGGCGCCTATTTTCCATTCGGTCTAATAGCGCTTTTTCTTTCCTATAATGAAATGGGTGGGGAAAAAACATACCTCAAGGGATTTCGTATTTATGGCATTTTGATCAGTGTGACTTCTATACTGCTCCTTGTATGCATGGGCTCTTTTTTACTTTTCCAACCTTTGATGACGTCGTATGCAGAATCCGTGTATACTGGAATTAAAATAACAACAGGTTGGATCGGCCCCTTTATTAAATCTATTTTATTATTCCTGATCAGGAACCAGGGATTCCTTGCAAAAAATCAGGCAGTGAATGAAGGTGGAGGATCGTTGGGTCTGTATCAAGTATCTCATATGATGGGACTTGAAAATCCAATTCTTATTGGTATTCTGATTTTTCTTTTTTCCGTTATTCTTTGCCTGATTTGTTACCTTGTTTGTCGTTTAGTTTATTGGATATTTTTATTGTTAATATCAAAACCGCCTGAAACCTCCAACGTCAGGGAAGACACAGGGATGTTATCTCGGCTGTTTAGCTGGATTGTTTATTTATTCCACACCATTAACAACCTTATTCGGTCATTTAATCGAAAAATTGATGATGCAGGACAAGGATTTGTATGGTTGCTCAAATGGGGAAAAAGAAGCGGTGTGACAAAAGAGAGTGATCAAACCCCTTTAGAATATGCCAGAAGGCTTCAGCATCGATTTAAGCCCCTGGAAAATGAAATCAAGACCATTATTTCAGCATTCCACCTTGAAATCTACGGACAAGTCAATTTAGCCCAGGATAAAATTCAACAAGTGACTTACGCTGTAAAAACAATCCATCGCCCGTCTTTCTGGCTGATGAGGATAAAATCAATTTGCAAAAAATAGGGTGAAGTGGCTTTTGATGTCTGGCGATAAAAACCGATAAAAACATGCACTGGCCAAGTCGCAGATTTAAGTTGTTCAAACTTGACTGTTCTATAGATCAACGCTATACCTTTTTATCTATGAAAAAAGTGAATCAAAAACATATTTCAAACCATCTGCTTGCCTGGTATAAAAAGAATCAACGTCAACTCCCCTGGCGGGAAGCAAATGACCCGTATCAGATATGGGTATCAGAAGTGATGCTTCAGCAGACACAGGTTAAAACAGTTGTCCCTTTTTATATAAAATTTTTAAAAATTTTTCCAACTGTAAAAGAACTGGCCTGTGCTGATTTAAACAAAGTCCTGAAAGCATGGGAGGGAATGGGTTATTATGCCCGAGCCAGGAATCTGCATAAATCTGCTAAAATAATTATAGAAGAGTATGACGGTATTCTACCGGATGATAAAGAAATTTTTTTAAAACTGCCCGGCGTAGGAGAGTATATTGCTTCAGCAGTTCTAAGTATTGCATTTGGACACACCCACGCTGTGGTGGATGGAAATGTTAAACGTGTTCTGGCTCGACTCTTACAAATTGATTCACCTGTCAATCAACCCAAACATCATATTATTTTCAAACAAGAAGCCACCCGATTGATGGGAAAAGCGGATCCTGCAAACTTTAATCAGGCCATTATGGAACTTGGAGCCCTGATATGCAGGCCCAAAAACCCAGATTGTAAACACTGTCCAATTCGTCAGAATTGTTTTGTGTTTTTACATAATAGGACAGATCAATTTCCAAAACGGGTTAAATCCAAACCTGTTCCCACCTATAAAATTGCCGTCGGTATTGTAAGGCATAATAATAAAATGCTTATTACCCGCCGCAAACCTGAAGGACTGTTAGGAGGGCTCTGGGAATTCCCTGGCGGGAAATTAAACAAAGGGGAGAATACTCAAGCAGGATGCATCAGAGAAATATATGAAGAAACCAGAATCAAAGTTAAAGTTGATTCTTATATCACACAGGTTAAACATGCGTATACCCATTTTAAGATTGTGATGGATATCTTTTACTGTGGATATATTTCCGGTGATGTCCAATTAAATGGGCCAGTTGATTTTAAATGGATTAAACTCACTGATATCAATAATTTTGCATTTCCAAAGGCCAATTTAAAGTTTATTCCGTTATTGGAAGATTAGATTTTATCAAAAACCGAAAATGCACCGGATAAGCTGGATAAGCCACAGAAGCTTTAGGAGTATTAAGATAATAAGAAACAAAGCAGGTTTGATCCCGATCCTCCCCAAAAACTTGGAGACTACTTTAAGCTAATTTTATACCAGTTCAAACAATTCAAATGAACCGGTCGAGCCGGCTATTTGGTGTTATAGGGTACACACAAAACATGCAATAGGAATATAAAACTATGGACCAGCAGATAGGGAAATTTAAAAAGCTAAGAGCGCCTTTAATCATCCTTCTTTCATTTTGGGTTATTGCCATTTTTTTATGGAAAACCAATGAAAACATTTTTTTTCTATTCAATTTTGGCTACATTGGGACTGCCGTCGGTTTTGGAATCGGCCTTTATGTATTACTTCCGAGAAAAAAGAAACCTGCAGGTAGACGTTTTGCTCAATTGCTGATTGGAATTTATATGTTGGGCTTTCTTGGGTTTATCAAAATAGAAAACATGCAGCTTGAAGGTTTCTTTTTTTACCTGCTTTCCGGATATTTTGCAGGCTCCGTTATCCACTATTTAGTAGCAAAAATACTTGGACCGATTCTATTTGGGAGAGGGTTCTGCGGTTGGGCATGCTGGACTGCAATGGTGCTTGACTTTTTACCCTATAAAAGAAACAAGACAGGCCGGTTAAGCGAAAATTGGGAGTTATTGAGATATTTCCATTTTGGGTTCAGCCTTGTCTTGATCCTGGCAGTTTGGTTTCTTTATCAATATCGTCCCATCCCAATGAGCAATTCAGAGTTGGCATGGCTCGTTGGCGGGAATACATTTTATTTTGCCTCTGCATTCATTCTTGCATTTACACTCAAGGATAATCGAGCTTTTTGTAAATATCTTTGCCCGATAACCGTCATACTGAAATTAACATCAAGGTTTTCCTTTCTTAAAATTGAAGGTGACAAGGAAAAGTGTACACAATGCGGTAATTGCGTCAAGGCATGTCCAATGGATATCAACATCACGGAGTACATCAATAATGGTGAGAGAGTTCTCTCGACCGAATGCATATACTGTTTGACATGCACAACCGTATGCCCGGAAGGGATACTCAATGATACTTTTAAAATGGATATTGGCGGAAAAGAACATATACAAAGAAGATAAAACTACATAATAAGGCGTTTCAGGTGACTGCTGGGGCAAGCCCCAGTTCCCTTTCTGGCGATTTAAGATTAGTAAGAAAAGAGGGAAATCTTGAGCGTTCGCATCAAACAAGAATTAAACGGCAAAAAAAAGATTTAGTTATAGAGTAAAGTTAGAGGGTTTTGCTCCAGAATAGGAATTTATTTTTTTAAGAGCATATTGACCCCCTCTTTTCAAAAGAGTATGATTAAATCATACTTTTACGGAGGATCATATATGCAACAAGGAAAAGCCGAAAGAATTACAATCACTTTACCGCGGGATATGCTGGCTTCTATCAAAAAAGAGGTTAGCTCAGGTTCCTATGGTTCAACAAGTGAACTAATAAGGGAAGCCATGAGAATGTGGCAAAAAAGAGAAGAAGAGTACAAAGCAAGAATTTCTTTAATCCGTGAACGTCTGGCACATTCAAAGCAAAGCGGTGAACCAGTACCATTTAATACAGCCTTTAAAACCATCGAGGAGATACACCAGCAACGGGTAAAGAAAGAAGTCCAATGAAAACATATAAAGTCTATTTGATGCCGGATGCAATCAAAGACCTTGAACATATCTATGAATATATTTGTACGCAAAGTGGATTTCCTGAAAGAGCGTGGGCATACATTGAAAAGCTTAAACTTAAATGTCAAAAGTTAGAAACGTCACCGGAAAGAGGTCAACAACGCAATGATTTAATGAAAGATTTAAGAATTTACCCGCTCAATAAAAAAGCTGTTGTAGCTTTTGTTATTGATGAATATCAACAGACTGTTATGATTCTGAATATATTCCATGGGGGCAGAGATTATGAAGCTATTATGTCTGTCCCCAGAGCATAACATTAGGCAAACTTAATAAAAAACAAAAACAAAAATGATTGGAAATGATCCTCCAACAAAAAGAATGCACGGACTGCAACATAAACAGCTGATATTAAAGGTTTAAGGGGAGAATATGCCATCAAGTCATTGTTCACAGATAAATGAAATTGTGCAGCTCATCATAGATATTAATCCTGAAAAACTTTTGGATATAGGAGTTGGGTTTGGGAAATATGGATTTTTAGCAAGAGAATATTTAGAACTTTGGGACGGCAGGCAGGAATACAAGGCCTGGGAAAGAAAAATAGATGGAATTGAAGTCTTTGAAGAGTATCTTACACCTGTCCATGACTTTGTGTACAGCAAGATATTTGTCGGCAATGCCATTGACATATTACCGACATTAGACGAAGAATACGATCTCATTCTGCTCATCGATGTCCTTGAACATTTTGATTATGGTGAAGGGTTAACGATCTTGAAAGAATGCGATAAACTTGGCAGGAATATCATAATATCAATGCCAAAAGATATTGGGTCTCAAAGTGATAGTTTCGGCAATATTTATGAAACACATAAATTTCAATGGGAAAGAAAACATTTCAATAACTTTACTGATAAATTTATCCTTCCTGATACTGGCCGCTCCCTGATTGTTTGTATTGGAGAAGGGTTTAAAGACATTAGTACTTTCAAAAAATATAAACGATTTAAATGGGCGCTTGGCCGGGCCAAAAAGATAGCTGTTCAAATATTAAATTTCTTTCATTTAAAAGATCCGATAAAGGGCTTTTTGGGGAAATTTTTTCAGTTTCATAGTTGAGCTTGGCTTAAAAAAGGCGAAGATGCGTGGTCTTATTAATGGTGGTCCTCCCTCCGATATTGTACAAACTGAGTTAAGCCTCTATAATGAAAAGCACAAGAAGGAACTTATTCGTTTTAAACGTATAAATATATTGACCATTATCTTTTTAAATCGTATATATTAAACATGGAAGAAGTTTTATACCAATATAATCCCTGGTGGGAAGAGGCAATTTTCAATGAAGAAATCATACCAAGAGAACGTTATCTTGGTAGACTTATAAAATATTTGGACAACAAACAAATTATATCTCTGACAGGCCTACGTCGTGTTGGTAAAACGACATTAATGAAATTGATCATTAAAGAACTCATCAGAAAAGGCACTTCCTCAAAATACATTTTATATATCAGCCTAGATGATTACCTTTTTCACCAGAACAGCATCATTGAAATAATTAATGAATATAGAAAACTTCACAAACTTAAGATCGAAGAAAAAATTTATCTTTTTTTGGATGAAGTGACGTATAAAGATAACTTTCATATTCAACTAAAAAACATTTATGATTCTCAGAATACCAAAATTTTTGCTGCCTCTTCCTCAGCTTCAATGCTAAGAGATAAAAAGGCCAGTTTAACCGGTCGTTCAATAACACTGGAAATAAAACCATTAGACCTGGAAGAATATCTGTTTTTTAAAGGGATCACATTAAAAAAACGTGATAAGCAATTATATAAATCATATTTTCTCGACTACATCAAAGATGGCGGAATGCCGGAGAATGTTTTAAGCCCGAACCGGGAATACTTAATGAATCTAGTTGATGATATTATTCAAAAAGATATCACAGCTTTCCATGGGTTGAAAAACCATCAAATCCTTAGAGACTATTTCCTGCTCCTTATGGAACGGAGCGGAAAACAATTAAGTATTAACAAAATTGCAAAAATATTGAACATATCTCCGGATACTTCGAAAAGATATTTAAGCTATTTCGAATCCACATATCTTATACACCTGCTTCCTCGATGGGGCAAAACAAATCAAAAATTGTTGTCTGCAAAAAAAATATATGCTTCCGATCTGGGTATTAAACATCTTTTTATGGGAGACAGAGATCTCGGGAACTATTTTGAAAATTACATTTATTTGGTATTACGCAATAAAAAAATATTATATTACCTATACGAGAATACTGTTGAAATAGATTTTTATACGGATGATAAAATTCTGATCGAATCAAAATTTTATTCACAACTCAATGAAAAACAAGACAAATTGTTTTCCGAATACCCTGCAGATAAAAAAATAGTGATAAATTCTGTAGACAAATTAGCCCTCCTAAATGAGTTGTAAATTCATCGGGATAGCCCCAGGAACTCTCCCACAAAATCTGGCAAACCGATCCGTACCGCAGCGGTTCGGCTGATCAGGCAGATTAATTCCCAGGCAGGTATAATCTTTGACAAATGGCTGGGCCGTATTTATCGAGCAAAAATATGAAAACAAAAAATGTGTCACGTGACACAATTCAAAAAATTCGAGTAGACCCAATATCTCCAAATCCAAATCAAGCCAGGATAGATTTTGACAAAGCAGGCTAAGAAGTTGCTTGATACAAAAATCACCAAGAAGGAGTTATCCCGCCAGGTTGGTAAAAGTCGAACTTACATCGCACAGAAAGTAAGATTGCCGGGCAAGGCTTACAAAGATTTGCAAAATTCCAGTATTTGGCAACTTTTGGAACTGAGGTCTGCCCTATAGGGTATATTTTTGAAATTGAATTGAGGGGTTAGGATTCAAACATCTCCCCGCAAAAGCTTTAAAAGATCATTGGCGTTAAGTTTTCCTGCTGTATCACTTCCGGCCAGCAGGCGTTGGGCAAGATCTCTTTTTTCCTGGTGGAGCTTAACTATTCTCTCTTCAATTGAATCTTTAACAACCAGGCGATATACGGTCACAGGCCTGGTCTGGCCAATCCTGTGGGCCCGGTCCGAAGCCTGGTCTTCCACGGCCGGGTTCCACCATGGGTCCATGTGGATGACATAATCGGCCGCAGTTAGATTTAAACCAAAACCGCCCGCCTTAAGGCTGATAAGAAAAAGATCACCTTCGCCATTTTGAAAAGCGGCAATACTTTCTTTCCTGGCTTTAACCGGTGTTGAGCCATCCAGGTATTGATAAGAGATATTTTTTTTATCCAGAAACTTTTTCAAAATACTTAGGTGTCCTACAAATTGGCTGAAAACAAGGGCTTTGTGCTTGTTTTCTATAAGCTCTTCCACTACATTGCCAAACACTTTCAGTTTTGAGCTTTCAAGGTTGGCATCAGACAAAACAAGTGCTGGATTACAACAGATCTGACGCAGCCTGGTCAATTCTGCCAGGATTCTTAAGTGCTTTGCCCCAGGGTTATCTTCTGCATTTTCTATATTGTCAATGGCTTTAAGGCGCTGGGCTTCATATAAAAGAGCCTCATCACGACTCATTTCAACTTTCAGGGTAATCTCGGTTTTTTCAGGCAGCTCTTTTAAAACTTCGGATTTTAACCGCCGCAGAATAAAAGGCCGGATCAATTTTCGCAATCTTCTTACAGCTTCCTTGTCCTGATCCCGCTCTATGGGAATGGCAAAAGTATTTTTAAACTTTTCAAATCCTCCGAGAAGACCTGGATTTAAAAAATTATAAAGAGTCCAGAGCTCATCCAGATGATTTTCAACAGGCGTTCCAGTGGTGATCATCCTGAATGCAGCATTGAGTTTCATGGCAGCTTTTGACCGCTTGGTTTTCATATTCTTAATTGCCTGGGCCTCATCCAGTACAATGGTCTGCCATTTAACACCAGACAAATTTTGGACCTCCACCTGGAGGAGACCATAGCTTGAAATAACAATATCAAAGGGTCCAACCCCTTCTATAAATTTTTTCCGGTTTCCAGGTCCAAAAACCAGTGGATTCAAGGTTGGAGCAAATTTTTTACATTCATCCTGCCAGTTTCCCATCACGGAAAGGGGAGCCACAACAAGCGTGGGCCCTTTGCCTGCATTCAGCAGGATGGCAGCAAGTGCCTGGATTGTTTTACCAAGCCCCATGTCATCGGCCAGACAGGCCCCCACATCCCAGTGGGCAAGCTGGGCAAGCCATTTAAAACCTTTAACCTGGTAATCACGCAATAGTGCCTGGAGGGTTCCCGGCACTGCCGGGTTAACAACCTCTTTTAATTTTTTGCAGTGCATTTTCCAGGCCTTGTCACTTTTAAGTGAGCCTGTCTTTTCTGTAAGCTCCTCAAGGGCTGGAACTGCCAGGGGGGCAATCCGTAATCCCTTTTTGTGGGGTGTGGAATATGCCTTTAATTCATCCAGTCGTTCTTTCAGGGTCTGGGTAATGGCCAGAAAAGTGCCGTCATCCAGGGTTACAAACCGCCCGGAAGGATTATCAAGCAACTTCATCAGCTTTATCAGATCAATACTCAGATCCTTTTCAATAACCAGTGTTCCTGTTGCTTTGAACCACTCCCTGTCCTTTTTAATATTAAGACTGAAGTCACCAAATGACGCTGTGGAGCGCACCTTGATCTTTTCTCCCCTGGGCCATTCCAGCACCACAGGCTTTTTACAGTCTTTAAGCTCTAAAAGAAGTTCCAATGCTGTTTCAGGATCATCTGCGAGCCATTGTCCGCCGACCGGTTCAAGCAGCTCAAGCGTGGGGCAGGAAGCAATGACATCCATAACTTTTTCTTTCTCTTTTTCCAAATTCCTCTTTGTCTGTACCTTTTCTCCGTCAATATCCGCAAAAACAGTGCTGCCTCCTCGTCCTGCCTTAAAATAGGAGCCCGTATCTGCAAAAGGTCTTGTAAAAATTTCAATACTGATTCCATCCTGCCATGGCATGATATGAACGTGGGGAGTTGTGTCGGACCTTGTTTGCTTTGCATGAGCAGATCCTGCGATTTCAAGATCTGAATTTACCTGGACAAGAGATGCAATGGAAGCCACTGCCTGACCAGCCATCTGTTTTGCTTTCTCAGGAAGTTCAATGCCGGTACTGCCCAGAATCCTGGCAATATTGGTATGTTTAGAAGAAAAAAGGACTACTTTAAACCTTGTGGGTGTCTCCTTGATAATCCTGACGGATTCATCGTTTTCAGGTGGTACGGGATGAATGAAAAGCTTCATTTTCCCTTTGTGCTTCCGTAATCTTACTTCTGGTTCACCCATGAAAAGTTCAATAGGACTTTCCAATGAATCTTCAAGAAAAAGAAGCGGATGGCCAGCCAGAGCGGGAAAAGCTTTTTTTTCATCAAAAGTATATTCAACATCATAATACCCGCGATATCCGCTTCTATATGAATACTCCACAATTGTGCCTGCAACCTGCCTGTCTTGGTCAGTGAGTCCTTCCATAGTCTGATGATTGTGGCACAGGTTTTTCAATCCAACGGCCCGGCCTTTTGTCCAGACCCCTTTTTTTGATAATTTCTGGAGCCTCGGGGCAATATGGCCGGAATTATATCTTTCACTGTGATATAACATCCATATAAGACGTTGACTGCTTGTTGTCTCTTTGAACTCCAGTTCTTCTTGTTCTCCCTCTCCCATGCGGATCAGGGAATTTAAAGCCTTTTCCCATTGTGGAATAGGTTTTACAATGTCGGTAATGGTTTTTGTTCCGCATTGCTTGTGAATGCTTACAGAAAGCTCCCGGTTTTCGTCTGAATTGTGGCCCAGATCTGCAAGAAGGGCGGATACCTCAGCCTGAAACCATAAATTATCCAATACAACGAACCTTTCTTTGATTCTTTCCAGCAGATCAATAGATACCATTGCTTTTTTTTTATTCACCCAGCTTAATACAAGGACATTTAAAAATACCTGGAAGGCATCTTGTTGATAACGGATTGAATAATACAAAATATCAGCGGATTCATTCACATTGATGGTACTTCCCATTAGATCCAGAAAAATTGATTTTAAAGCCTTTAAAAGGGTTTCTTGTTCACTGCCACTTTTCAGGGCCTGATCAATATAAGTCAGTGCAGCCTTATAATTTGCAGTTTCACGGCTTTTTAACAGGGCAAACAAAAAGAACAAGCCCATATTGCCTTCAAAAAAAATATTTCTTTTTCTTGTCCCTTTTTTCAGTACGGCAAGGGCTGTATTAAAATGTGCCAATGCCTTTTTGTTTTTGTTACAAATCATCATGGCCCACCCTTGGTGACCCGAATGGTAATAGGACTGATCATTTTCAAGTCCCATTAGATATTTTTTGTGTGATTCTATATTGCCACGATACAATAATAATTCAAGTATTTTGCTTTTTTCCGGCACCATGCCCTTAACCCTGTGGAAAAGGGTCAGAAAATATTCAAACGCCTCTTTTGCCGGTTCCATCCTGCTCCCGGCTGATTCCAACAGATATACCAGTATTTTAAAGGCTTGGTCCAAAGGGATTAAATCAAACAGTTCCGGATAAAAAGGACGGTTGAACAACTTTAAAAAAGGAGGCGTTTCCCTGAATTCCATTGAAAAATAAGCCTGACCCTCTCGATATAACTGCTCTACATTAATTGCTCGATTTTTAGAAAAAATCGACATCTGGAGCAGTCTGTAAAAATCTTTTAATTTTTGAAAAAGCATGCTGCCGTCATAGGTTTTTTTTAAAGGCGACGTTTCCAGAATAACAGCAAGAAAGTGATCATAATTATCGTCTGTAACCACATCAAGAACCGCAATCGGACGTATTGATTCCGGGCATAAGATGCCCTGTGGTTTTTTTAAAATAATCCCCATACCTGCAAGATCACTTACAATGGGCTGAATGGTTTTTTGAACAAATAATTTTCCATTGGAGTCACTGAATCCAAGTACATTTAAACAATGGATCAAGTCCTTTTGCCTAAATTCAAAAAACTGTACTGCAAGCAGTTGGACCACAGTTTTCAAAAAAGGAGAAAGCCTCTGGTATTTTTCAACAGTATTTTTAGTTATCTTTTCCATATATTTTATTTATCAATACCTGTTTTTCATGTTAATCATAACCTTGTATTTTGCATATTTTTTCCATATGCTATGTACAAAAAAATTCAAAAGATAAGGGCTTTAAGAAAAATGCACACTATACTTTTTCAAAGCAGTTTTTACCATATCAAAAGGATGAAATAATGGCACGCTTTCAAGATGATTACAAGACTTTGAAACAAGCTTTAAATGATGTTTATAGAGTAGACGAGCTCAAAGGTCTGGCAAAGAATTTCAATGCAAAATTCCCAACACAAAAATCTGAACTTATTGATCATATCGCCTCCACTGTGTTTGCAGATCTAAACTCCATAATTTCAAAACTTTCTCCTATAGCAGTCAATGCCCTTGCTGAGGCTGTCCATAACTGGGATGGTCAATTTAAATCAAAAGCATTTTATGCCAAATACGGTAGCCTGCCCACAAAGAGTTCCACAAAACAAAACGCGATGGAGTTGATGTTTGTATTTTTTATTAATGGCGCTATTCCAGCAGACCTGATGGCAAGGCTTCAAAACATTATCAAACCGCCGGCGTCTGAAAAAATCCATTATGAAAATCTGCCGGAAAAATATGATCTGACTATCAGAAAAACAGCTCATGAATCCTGCATAAACTTACATACTCTGCTTACCATGATAAATGAAAAAAAACTCAGGGTCAGTCCAAAAACAGGCCGTGCCACTGCTGCCACTATAAAAAAAATCACATCAGCCCTCTTTGAAGGTGATTTTTATGAAGATGATTCAATCGGCCCGATGCAGGCATTTACATGGCCTTTACTGCTACAGGGCGGTGGGCTGGCATCCATTGACGGAAATCTTTTAAAATTAACCAGAAAAGGAGAAACGCTTCTAAACAAAGATCTGGCTCAGGGTATCAAGGCAATCTTTAAAAAATGGGAAAAGACCAAAATTATAGATGAATTTACCAGAGTAACTGCCATCAAGGGACAAAAAGCAGCCAAAGGAAGGGCCATGACCTCTCCTGTCCGGAGAAGGCCTGTAATTAACGAAGCCATGACCTGCCTTGAACCTGGAAGATGGGTTCAAGTAAATGAAATGGAGAGATTCATCTGTTCTGAAAATTACACATTTGAAATGGAAAATTATGAGTGGAAGCTTTATTTTGGTGATCCAAATTATGGTAATTTAGGCTATTATGATACCTGGCCGCTTCTACAGTTAAGATACCTGTTGATCTATTTTTTTGAATATTGTGCCACACTAGGGCTTCTAGATGTAGCTTATAAACATCCGGATTATGCCCGCCCGGATTTTCAATCCTGCTGGGGGGCAGATGAATATAAGTTTTTAAGTATGAGTGATGGTTTAATGTATATTCGGCTCAATGATCTTGGTGCCTGGGTCATGGATATTGTTCAAGAATACGGGACCTTAGACAGCCAGACATTTGAAGCACATGGCACTGATATCATCTTTACCGGAAAAGGAACTATGACTGCTGATCATTCCATTTATCTTGATAAAATTGGAAATCAGGAAGAAGCAGGCAAATGGCATATTTCCACCACATCTTTACTTTTGGCAGTCCAGGAAGGAGACACCACAAAAAACATTAAAAAATTTATCAAAAAAATTATATCAGGCAAACTCAACAACTCTTTTATCCAATTGTTTAATGAGGTTGAAGATCGAAGTGGACAGATAACGTTAAAAGGCAAAGCCAGCTTATTGGAATGCCACTCACAAATTCGCAAGCAGATATTAATTGATTCAAAACTAAGCCGGCTGTGCCTTCCGGCCGGCGAGCATCATATCATTATTCTGCCGGGCAAAGATCAGTTCTTTGCTAAGCACTTGAAGGCTTTAGGCATCATTATTGGAAAATAAACATATTGAGAGTATAAACAAACTTCAAAGGAAAAAACATGCAGCTTTATAATTTTATCAGTTTTTCCGGCATATTTATCCTGCTGATCATTGCATGGCTCATATCACGTTTTTTCTTTGGTAACAAAGAAATCATAAACTGGCATCTGATCTGCTGGGGCATCGGTCTGCAAATCCTGTTTGCTCTTTTTATATTTATTGTTCCTGCAGGGATAAAACTTTTTCAGTCAATAAATGATATTGCGGTCATTGTATTGTCCACTGCTTCTGACGGCGCAAGATTTGTTTTTGGAACCCTTGCAGTACCACCAGGAGATGAGGGCTCTTTGGGATTTATACTGGCTTTCCAGGCTTTTCCCACCATCATTTTTTTCTCTGCACTGGTGGCCATCCTCTACTATTATAATATACTGCCTTTTATCATTGGCCTGTTTGCAAAACTGTTCACAAGACTCATGAAGATATCCGGTGCAGAAGCATTGTGCGCAGCCAGTAATATATTTGTGGGTGTGGAGTCGGCTTTTACAATTAAACCTTACATCCAGAAGATGACCCGGTCCGAGCTCTGTACAATTTTAACAGCCGGCATGGCCACAGTAGCCTCAAATGTTTTAGCCCTGTATGTATTTACTCTCTATTCACAGTTCCCATCCATTGCAGGCCATCTGATATCAGCATCATTTCTATCAGCTCCTGCCGCCCTGGTCATGTCTAAAATACTTTTCCCGGAAACAGGGATTCCCGAGACCATGGGAAAAGTTGTTGAAAGCCACTATGAAAAGGATGCAAGCCTGTTCGAAGCCATTATCAATGGAGCGACATCAGGACTCAAGGTAGTTTTCAGCATTGTTGCCCTTTTAATAGCCGTCCTGGGTCTTGTTGCACTGACTGACCTGGTCATAGGCAATGTGGGATCCAAATTCAATATCTTGATGCAAATCAATATAGACTGGTCTTTAAAAGGACTACTGGGATATATATTTTATCCGTTTACACTTATTATCGGTATTCCCATAGAAGATGCCAAAATTATATCCCAGATAATCGGCGAGCGTATTATTCTGACTGAAGTGGCTTCGTACCAGGACCTGGCAGCCGCTATAGCTGACAAAACTTTGATGTATCCCAGATCTGCTGTTGTTGCTTCCTATGCACTATGCGGTTTTGCCCATGTAGCATCTATGGCTATTTTTGTAGGAGGAATCACAGCCCTTGCACCAGAACGGACCGGAGCCGTTTCAAGGGTTGCATTTAAAGCCTTGATTGCAGCTACTCTTGCCTGTTTGATGACAGCCTGTATTGCCGGAACATTTTTTACAAAAACAAGTATTCTATTTGGATAAAATCAAAAACAAGGAAAATTCAGCATGAAAACCAGGTGGGATAAGTATCCAAAACAAGACCGATTTGATCCCAAGGACACAAGTAAAACCATGAAAGCTGTAGTCACGGCCGGCAATGGTGGATATGACAAACTCCAATGCCGCATAGTAAGGCTTCCAAAGCTTGGGCCGGGCGAGGTTTTGCTACGGGTACTTGCCGCCGGGGTCAACAATACAGAAATAAATACCCGAATCGGCTGGTATTCTTCTTTGGTTACAACAGGGACAGAGGATGCAGCAGTTGCCGAGGAAGATCACGCAACAGAAAAACAAGACGGAGGCTGGAATGAGGCCACACCATTCCCATTCATTCAAGGCACAGATTGCTGCGGCCGTATTGCTGCAGTTGCCCCGGATGGAGATCAAAGCACCATTGGATCCCGGGTTCTTGTAAGGGCTTGCATTCGAAAATCAGGTTTTGACGCAATTGACAATATCTGGATGGGTTCTGATTTTGACGGGGCATTTGCCCAGTTTGTCAAAGTTTCAGCCCGGGAGTTGTTCCCGGTTGATTGTGATTGGAGCGATGCTGAGCTTGCAACGATCCCTTGTGCATATGGAACTGCTGAAAACATGGTTCATCGCAGTAAAGTGTGTAAGAACGAGACTGTACTGGTCACCGGAGCATCCGGCGGTGTCGGATCAGCTGTCATGCAGCTGGTGAAACGAAGGGGTGCCAGCGTAACGGCAATAGCGGCCAAAAAAAAGATGGAACAGGTTCTCTCCATTGGGGCGGATAATGTTATTGATCGGTGTGAGGATTTAGTTTCCCGTCTCGGCGAGAACTCTGTGGATGTCATTGTTGACAATGTTGCAGGGCCGGCTTTTGAAAGCCTGCTCAAGGTATTGAAACCAGGGGGAAGATATGTATCATCCGGGGCCATTGGAGGACCTTTAGTGACACTTGACATGCGCACCTTTTATCTAAAGGATCTGAAACTGATAGGCTGTACTTCATGGGATGAGCCTGTTTTTCCAAATCTTATTTCTTACATTGAGCGCGGAGAATTGCAGCCCCTTGTAGCTAAGATCTTTCCGCTGGAACAAATTGCAGATGCGCAAAAAGAGTTCCTTGAAAAAAAACATGTTGGCAACTTCGTCCTGATTCCGCCGTCTGTGGACGATTAAGATTAAAAGTACAGGGAGGAAAAAACAAATGACCTTGCTAAATAATAAAGTGACTATAAAACAAATGAAACTTAGGAACAGGCTTGTTCTGCCACCGATTACAACAAACTATGGATCGCCAAAAGGTTTTGTTACCCAAAATATACTTCATTTTTACAGAGAACGGTCAAAGGATATTGGGCTTACAATTGTGGAAGCAACATCTGTTCACCCAGGCGGGTGTATTGTCCCCAACAGCCTTGGATTTTGGGATGATTCCCATATTCCGGGTATGACCAGGCTTGTAAAAACCATACAGGAACAAGGAGCTAAGGCAGTGGTCCAATTAAACCATGCCGGGCCCAGATGCGATCCGCGTGAAAATGAACGTCAGGGGCTTTCTCCTTCCGGTATGGCATTCCGTCCGGATGTTGAGCCAATAATTATGAATACCAAAGATATCAACCAATTGATAAATGATTTTTCAAGGGCAGCAGTCAGAGCTTACAAAGCAGGCTTTAACGGAGTTGAAATTCACGGTGCCCATCTGTATTTGCTTAGTCAATTTTTATCTCCTTTGACCAATAAAAGGGATGACAACTATGGGGGTGATGCAAAAGGCAGGGCAACTCTGGCTATAGAGATAGTTAAAAAAGTACGCAAAAGCCTGGGACCGAAATATCCAATTTTTTTCAGGATTAACGCAGAAGAAAAAATTGACGGGGGGCAAACCCTTGAGGATAGTCTTGCCATTGGTAAATTACTGGCCAAAGAAGGAGTGGATGTTTTTGATGTAAGCCTGATTGCCCATGGAGGGTGGAAAAAAATCCAGGATAAAGAATATCTTGTGGGGTCTTCCACTTTAGCCAAAGACAAACCCTCGGGGGCAAATATTGATTTTACTGCTGCGTTTAGAAAAGAAACCGGTCGTCCTGCGATCGTTGTGGGGAAATTTGGTAAGGGTGATGCAGCAGTTAAGGCTGTGGAAAATGAACAAATTGAAATGGTTGCTATTGGAAGGCAGATGATATGCGATCCTCTGTCGGCAAAAAAAATGCTCAATGGAAAAGATAGTGAGATTATTGCCTGCGATGAATGTCTAAAATGCCTTACCACTATTGGGAAGGGCTCTCCCATGGAATGCAAGATCAATAAAAATCTACCATGGTAATGCACCTATACTTTTATTATTCAAATGATATCTTTGATGAAGCTTGAATATTCATAAGCACATTAGAATGATCAAATGAGTGCTTTAAAGAAAATTTTATGGCAAAGATCTATCAGCCTTAGAATCCATTGAAACGACCATTGGAATAGCGATCTTTTTTGACGCATGACCTGATTTTATTACGTCAAGTTGGAGACCAACTTGATTTTGGTTCAAACCCTGAAAATAAAATCTCAAAATAAATTTGCTATATTGAGATTGATCTTTTAAAATATCACTAAATATACCTAATTTAAATGCACCATCGTTCAACTTAATGATGTATAATTTTTCTTCTTGCATTATTTGATGTAAAATGATTATCTCTAATTATGTTGCGTCTTTTTTTTGTAGCGTGATTTTCTTCTAAGGATTTTTTAAAGGATATATTTTCTTTGAATTTAATTCTTTTACTTTTTTTCTTTCAGCATTATTAGGTCGGAAAAATCCCATTATAGCTGCTACAGGCTTTTCTATATTTCTTACAATAACGGCCTTTTTTTTAAACGAAATTAGTTTTGCATTAATTTTTTATATCGTTTTAGGACTCATAACCTGCCTTTCATGGTCTGTGTTTTTCAGATGGCTTTTGCTTAAAGACCGTATGGGCCAAAATGATACCAAAATTAAAATTCTTCTTGGTTTTAGCTCAGGTGGATACAATAGGAACGCAGCTATTATTTCTCGAAAAGGTAGTAGAGAGATTTAATCATTATACATTATCAATCCAATCCGGGGATCTATCCGACCATTTAACTTGGTAATATAAAAATTGACTGCAGACCTATAATCGCGCAGGAGTCAAATCCCCCAACTTACCGAGCGTTTCTTTCACCAATCCGGGCTTTTTGAATATTACCGAAAATACCACATATGGTAAAGGCAAATTTTTCAACTTCAGATTTTAATTAAAATATATGGGATAACATAAACCCAAATTTCAAAAGATTGAAATAACGTATATTGGACCAACTTGATTTTTGTTTCAACTTAAGGGAAATAATTCTCAAGTTCGGCTAAAATGTTTTTGTTATACTATAAAAATTACATGGCAAGATTGGCTTGCAACAGCGGTTGATGCTCAGTGGAATCAAAATTTCAAACTGCAAAATATTCATATACCATATATTGGGGTTTCAAAATTCTGTCTGGGCTGAGTCTTTAAAATGCCAGTGACCGCTGTTTATTTTCCGCCGAAACCCTATATAAATAGACATAGTCATGGGTCGGCATTTCCTCAAAACTTTACTGATAATCGTATTTTTTCCTGTTCAAAAAATGTTGAGAATACAACTGGTATCGTTAACAAATTTTTCCCAAATGAAATTTTTGCTTAGGATAATGGTTGAATACGCATCCCATTTAATTTAAATATCGTGGAACCCACAACCATTCTGTTTAACTTATTCAAATGTCAGACTTTCGACAATTCTCTCAAAATTTTCGTGGTTCGCCAGGCTGGATGGATGGACAACCAAATAGACACACTGGTCGTTTTTGTACGAAGACACTACCACAGAGCTTACCTGATAATAATCCTGGTACACCCATTTTATATCAGTCCTGTAGGCATTCGTGCCACACTTTAACACTATTTCCTTGTTGCCAACAACCCTGACATCGGAACCTACCTGCCTGAGAATTTCAGCATAATAAATAGGTCCAAAATCCCTTAATTCGCGCTTTTCTGGTTTGGTTATCACATTCGCTGCAAAGTCGACCCGTTTCGGTATATTCATCCTCATTATTTGTCCCGGAGAAGTGACACTTTGCTTTTTGCTCCCAATAGGATACTCAAACATAAATTTTGGTGTCTTAGTCCGCCTGAATACTCTGTCCTTCGCCATTCCTTCTTCTTTGGATAACCAGACGAATCCATCTTGAAAAGGTATTGATATGCTTCTCACCAAAGTATCAAGTTTTTCGGCTTCTCTCGACCACTGTGTTTTTCTATTTTTGTAATTTGATGCTGTCATTTTAGACTAGAAAATAAATCTTCTATTATTTCTTTTACATATAGTTTTTCAAAGTATTTAACATATTGTCAACACAGTCTTTTCTTGAAAAATTTTGTAAAAATATCTTTTTTGCTTCTTATTTGAAAAACCGCTAATCCAGCTAAACCAATTCCAAAAAGAAACACAGTAGATGGTATTGGCACGGTTACTTCCACTGCAGAGAATGAACCTCCGCCCAAGGCGGCATCCCCTTGTTGATATCCATATACATTGTTGGAGAACTCCTCAAAAACTATAATCGTTGAATAATCGCTCCTCCCCATTGCAATGTAAGTTGAGTTTGCATCAGTAAACTGCAACGTTCGGCTTCCAACATCCCCTGACAAAACTATCCCCTCATTCCATGGATGGTCAACACCCGGGATATCGCCGTTAGCAGATGACACCAAGATTCCCAGCGATGGAATATCAAATTCCCAAGAAAATACTGATAGGTTAATAAACATTTCGGTTTGAACTGGAGAGATATCTTCGAAAATTAAAAAACCAGAGCCAATCGATCCCCCTCCAGAATCCATAAATTCAAAATCGAACTGTATAGGGGCTGCACAGATTGTTAAGGAGGTGCCGAATAGTAAGCAGAATATAATAGTGGAATTAATAATACTTTTCATTATTTTTGACATGGTAGTCTATTCCTCTCTTTATTTTTCGAACTAAAAGCGTTTTATCAGTAGTCCCGCACAAAAGGGGACCACAATTATAAAATTTGATCAATTCTTCATACTTTTTGAACTGGTTGTTTTGGCAAACGGGATTATTGATAAAATGTTGTTGAATAGTGCCGCTGGGAATCTGCCAAAACATCTATTCTTACTATGGGGTTTATATCGCCTGTCTTATGATCGTGCAAGGAAAAATTAAGATAATTTTTGGAGAAAAATTTGATAAAATTATTTTTTATTGATCTCATGTCGCCTGTTTTACATTCTGGTTTTCTACAAAACTTTTGTCTTTTTAGATTGCGGGAATCCGGCTTGAATAAATCATCACAATTCTTGCACCTGCGTCTGCGTATTTTCTTTTTCATAGACCTGATACCTCCTCAGATCTATGATAAGTCTATATTAAAAGCGTGCGGGGTCTGCGGGATCAGGCGGGTAAAACACGCAACAAAAAAAAACGCTACATAATTGGAGAAAAACTTTCATCAAATTTAATGGATATCTTTTAAATTTCGACCGGGCAAAAGTTATAAATATTTGCATTAACTTTGCTTTAATTTTTATTGGAAAATTGTTCTAATTTGTGCCGGTATCGTTACGATTACCCAAATTTGGCTATTTCTATTATTTCGGGCAGGAATCCTTTGACCTGTTGGATAATACTTGAAAACAATCCTAAGATATTTTACTATCTTGCTGCACAGATTATGGATGAAGGTGGATTCGAGAACAAAGATACATGGATATATGGATCGATAATACAATCTGTAACCGGTTACAAATAAATAGAAAGGGTTAATATTCTGTGAAATCTTATATGGAGAAAACAACAATCACCATACTTTGCGAGAACAGAGCCAGTTTAACAAAAAATATCATGGGAGAGCACGGCTTTTCAGCTTTTGTGGAACAGAATGGGAAAAAAATCCTTTTGGATACGGGCCAGGGACTCGGCCTTAAACCCAATGCAAAAACACTTGGTATTGATCTTGATCAAATTGACACAATTGTTCTCAGCCATGGGCATTATGATCATACAGGAGGACTTTCACAACTACTCCCTTTTGCTCAAAAAACAAGAGTCATAGCACATCCAGATATCTTCATCCCTAAATACTTCCATGAAAAAGACAATTTAAACAAAAAATTCAGCTATATTGGCTCCACTTTTTCAAGGGATACCCTTGAGAATGATCCAAATTGTGAACTTATATTACAAAAAAATTTCATAAAAATTTCAGACGGGATTTTTTTTTCAGGCCAGGTCCCAAGGATTACAGATTTTGAGACCAATGATAAAAGGCTGAAACTCAAGCACAAGAAAGGTTTATCTGATGATCTGGTTTTTGATGATACTTCCCTTTTAATTGAGACGGGCAAGGGGCCGGTGATTCTGACAGGATGTGCACATTCAGGCATTGTAAATGTAATGAAACATTTTGAAAACATGACAGGCCACAGGCAGTTTTATGGAGTGATCGGGGGTACACATATAGGGTTTTTAAACTCGGATGACCAAATTGAAAAAACAATGGCTGCCTTTGAAACATATGGCCTTGATCTTATAGCTGTGTCCCATTGCACAGGTAATGAAGCATCTGCAATATGTTACAACCGGTTCAAGAAAAAATTTGTTTTTGCCAATGCCGGCTGTACTATTAAAATTTAAGTACTTACTTTTAATCAGAATTTGAGGATAATAGGCAAAAAAGGCATTAAAGTGCCTGATTTACAAAAATAATATTTTTAAATCGGCGTTTTATTAACAATAGCTGATTTTTCACTATATATTCTCCAGCTTATGTGGCAGATTAGTGCGGTAAGAACGATTAATCCACCAGTCATCGTTCGAGTTGTAGGAATTTCATCATGAATCAACCACATCCATATCGGACCCAAAACTGTTTCAGTCGTCCCTAAAAGTGCGGCAAGGGCTGAAGGAACGAGACGTACTCCTGTAACAAAAAGGGCAAGACCAACGCCAAGATTCAAACTTCCAAAAACTATCAGGATTCCCATATCAGGTAGAGTCACAATAAAAGTGGTCGCCATAACTGCTGACACACAAGCCGACATCACAGTGCCCAGACAAACTGCCGGAACCATTCGTACATGAGCATAGCGCCGGGTAATCACTGTTGCACAGGCAAAAGCAAAGGCAATTAACAAGGACAGAGCATCTCCCATGGGTGATACCTTGCCGGAAAAAGAATCAGACACCATGACTGCGACACCCATAATAACAAATGCAATGGCAATCCAGGTCGGGAGCGTCACTCGTTCACGAAACAATATCCAGATAATCAAAGCTGCAATTAAAGGGACACCTGCCTGCATCAACAGAATATTGGCGACTGTCGTGTGATTCAATGCTACAATGAAACAAGTTGAGGCAGTCGCAAAACAAATACCAACACAGATTCCAGGTAATCCCATGTCTGCAAATAATTTAAGGGTGTTGCGACCTCCTTTTCTGACAAGCATAAATGCCAATAAAAACAGTGCAGCCCAGACAGAGCGCCAGAAAACAATGGTCCAGCTTTCTCCCGTTGTAATAAAGTGTTTGAGTGCACCGCCAAAACTCCAAACAATGGCAGAGGCAAGAACCAGAACAATACCTAAGCGAGTTTCAGGATTACTTCTGGTTTTGTCATGGCCTGTGTCTGGAGATGATCTAATTAAGTTTGTCAATACTTTATCCTGAAAGAATATAGTTATAGCAATTTTTCAAGGCATAATAGATAGGAAGATCTTTTTTGTCAATGAAGTTGGAGAGCAATTTTTTAAACCTGAAATATGCGTTGTTTTGTATTCATTGAAAAAATAGTCTTCACTTTTGATAAAGAGAATTTTTTATAAATGGGTTCAAATCCCCTCCAAGGGATGATATGATGCCCGGATATCGGAATCTGCAAGGGGGAAAACTATTCCGGGCGGTTACAAAGTTTATGGGAAAAGGGAATAAAATGAATGTCTGTTATGAAGGAAATGTTCTTGAAGAATTACTCCAGCTGTTAGCGCTTGAAAAAATAGAAGACAATATTTACAGGGGTCAAAGCCAGGATCTTGGATTCGGTAATGTATTTGGTGGTCAGGTCCTGGGCCAGGCTTTGTCTGCAGCATCAAGGACAGTGGAGTCAAACTTCCATGCCCACAGCCTGCACGGGTATTTCATGAGGGCCGGGGATGCAACAAAACCCATCGTCTATACTATAGACTGCATCCGTGACGGGAAAAGCTTTGTTACCCGCAGGGTGGTTGCGGTTCAGAAAGGCCATGCCATTTTCTCCATGGCCGCTTCTTTTCACACAGATGAGCAGGGATATGAACATCAGGATGAAATGCCGGACATTCAAGGGCCTGATGGTATAGAGTCTGATGTTGAAGTGGCCAGACGGTTCTCTGATCACATTCCAAGGGCAAGCCTGGAAAAATTTCTTTGTAAAAAACCAATTGAAATCCGGGTGGTTAATCCGGTCAATCCCTTTAACCCCAAATCGATGCCGCCTGAAAGATATATCTGGTTCAGGGCTATTGACAAAATACCTGATGATGCAGCAGCACACCGGTATATACTGGCCTATGCCTCGGATTTTTATGTGGCATCAACAGCCCTTTATCCCCATGGCAAAACCTTCTGGTCCCCTGACATGCAGGTGGCAAGCCTGGACCATTCAATGTGGTTCCACAGGGAATTTAGAATGGACGACTGGCTCTTGTATGTCATGAAAAGCCCCAGTGCGTGTAAAGCAAGAGGGTTAAGCATAGGTTCCATCTATACCCGGGACGGGGTCCTGGTAGCCAGTGTGGCCCAGGAAGGTTTGTTAAGACCTTTGAAAAAATAAAGGAAGGAATAATGAGAGATCCCATTTTTGAACCCATCATCATAAATAGGCTTAAAATTAAAAACAGGATATATCTACCTGCAATGCATCTGGGCATGGCACAGGATTTTGAAGTCACAAACCAGATTATCAACTTCTATGCGCAACGAGCCAAGGGCAGGCCCGGGATGATTTGTGCAGGATATGCAACAGTGGATGAACTTTCAGGCAACACCCAGAATATAGGGGCCCATGATGACAAATTTTTACCCGGACTTCAAAAACTGGCAAAAGCCATTAAAGACAATGGGTCACTCAGTGCAATGCAGATCAACCATGCAGGCAGATATAATTTTTCTTTTTTCCTCAATGGGAAACAGCCTCTGGCACCTTCTCCAATAGCGTCAAGAATGACCAGGGAGACACCGAAGGAAATGACAATTGATGAAATAAAAACAACCATCAAGTCTTTTGCACAGGCTGCCTTAAGAGTAAAAAAGGCGGGCTTTGATGCGGTTGAAGTATTAAGCGGAACAGGGTATCTCATCAGTGAATTTTTATCCCCTTTGACCAATCAGCGAACGGACAGCTATGGAGGAAACTTTGAAAACCAAATGAGGTTCGGGCTTGAGGTTGTAGCGGCTGTCAGGGATGCTGTAGGAGAAGATTTCCCTCTAATTGTCAGGATGAACGGTAATGACTTTATGCCTGGTGGGAACTCTAGAGCTGAACTGCAGGAATATGCAAAAACCTTGTCAAAAGGCCTTGTTGATGCGCTTTGTATCAATGTGGGATGGCATGAGGCAAGGGTACCGCAAATTGTTGCCTGCGTGCCCAGAGGAGCTTTTTCTTACCTTGCCAGAGGAATCAAAGAACGAGTAAATATACCTGTTATTGCAAGCCACAGGATTAATGATCCCAAAACTGCCAGACAAATGCTGGATGATGGCATGTGCGACATGGTGGCCATGGGCCGAAGCCTTATTGCAGACCCTGGTCTCCCTGAAAAAACAAGACTTGGAAAAGAAAAGGAAATCATGCATTGCATAGCCTGTGCTCAGGGGTGCTTTGATAACCTTTTCAAATTAAAACATGTTGAATGTCTCTGTAACCCTTTGGCAGGATTTGAAGGAACCAGACCTGTTAAAAAGGTCACCTCCCCTAAAAAAATCCTTGTGGCAGGCGCCGGGCCCGCAGGAATGACAGCCGCCATCACAGCCCACTCAAGGGGGCATGATGTTATAATTTATGAAAGCCAGGAAAGGCCTGGCGGACAGCTTTATCTTGCAGCCGCACCTCCGGGAAGAAAAGAATTTGAACAGCTTGCCCTGGATCTTGAAACCCAGATTTCCCTAAAAAAAATACCAATTGTTTTAAAAACAAAAGTAAATCAGGAACTCATAAAAAAAGAAAACCCTGACGCCGTCATTATTGCAACCGGGGCAAAACCGATTATTCCAGAGATTCCCGGGATAGACCTTCCCCATGTGGTAGAATCATGGGATGTATTACTAAACAAGGTATTTACAGGCAAAAAAGTAGCTATTATAGGCGGTGGGTCAGTTGGAGTGGAAACAGCCCTCTTTCTTGCAGGAAAAGGGACAATATCAGCTGAAGCAATAAAATTTCTTCTTGTTAACAAAGCTGAAGACCTTGAGACAATTTTTGAAATGGCTACCCAGGGCACCAAACAGATCACCCTTATTGAAATGCTGAACAAAATAGGTAAAGATATAGGCAAATCAACTAAATGGGGAATGATGCAGGACCTTGGCCGGTATCATGTGCGCACAATGACAGGCAGCAAAGTAATAGAAATTACTCCTGGCGGTCTTAATATTGAACTGGATGATAATATCCAAAAAATAGAAGCTGATACTGTTGTCGTTGCCGCAGGATCTGCTTCAAACAACCATCTTGAATCCATAGTTGACAAAATGGGCGTTGAATACAGGGTAGCAGGAGATGCTCAAAAGGTTGCCACGGCTTTTGATGCCGTCCACCAGGGCTATAAGGCTGGATTAGAGATATAATCCCCTTTAAAAAACCAGATAAATTTCTATATCGTTTTGAATGATTGTGGGAAAAAAACTGATAAAGAATTTCATTGCCGCAGTATAAACAAATTTTCTCCTAAGCCTTACCGGATGAGGATACTATCCCCTGGATAAATTTGGGCATTGATTGAAAGCTTGTTAAGCTTTCTTATGTTTTTGACTGTAGTATTATATTTTTTACTTATGGCATAAAGGGTTTCCCCTTTTTTAATGGTATGAAACAAACCTGCTTTTTTTACTATAGCTTCAGGTTTTGATTTTGTGACTGCAAAAGGTTTTTTCTCAAGCCCTGAAACACTTTTTTCAATAGTTTCCATTCTTTTCAGTAAAGAATCAAATTTGACTGAAAATGCTGTCTCCAGACTTGTCACCCGCTCTTTTACAGGGCCTATACCCGTCACCCCTCCTGCATCCGGGGTGTCTGATACCCCTCCTGTGTTTCCCAAAATTTCAAGGGCATTTTCCAAGTCTGCAACCCTGTTTGCAAGATCGGTCAAGGATGGATTTGAAGTGTTTGCCAATTGGGTTTCGACCGTGGTATCCGAAGACCGGAAGAAAAGAAAAAATATAACAGCGGTTAATAGCAAAGCTCCAAAAAGAATCAAAGCAAATTCATTTTTTTTTAAATGAGATGGTTCAATTTTTTTAGTGCTGCCCTGAGTCTGGCCTGTCTTGCTTTCCTCAGAATCAATTCTTGCTGTTGATATTTCTGATTCAGGTGTATCTTTGAGGTCCATCGCAAAGCTCCTGTTTTATTTTTTTATAATACCTTCTTAATATCATCTTAACCTTTATTTTCAACCTAAAAACTTAAATAATACATAAATTTCATGTAATTATTCAGCTCTTACGCTTGAACCTGCCCTGTCTGATGGATATTTGTTTCGAGGCTATTTGCTTAACCTCCTGCAAATATCCATTAGACAGGGCTTTGGGATAATTTTTTAAAATTATCCAGCCTATGTTTTAAAACCATCAACTCCAGCCATTCTTGATAAAGTCTGGATATGTTTTCTTCAGGATGACAGCCCTGGCTTTTATCATCCGCTCTTTTGGTCGTTCGCTCTAAGCCTGCCCTGATCTCAAAAGAGGTTTTTCGGCCATCCAGAAATGAATAAATTTTAAGAGCCTCTTCAAAATAGCCCTGACTTTCATAAATCTTAGCAATTTCAAGTGTTTTTAATTCATGATTCATGGTGTCTTCCTTTTACTACCGGATTTATCTTTGAAAATAAGCTCATCTTCTTCAGCCATATCATGTTCGTGTTTTGCAACATGTTTAATATAATTAATATCTGTTTTTAAACTTTTAATTTCATTTTCAAGTTTTTCATTTTCCTGGTCAATTGTCTGGATCTGGCTTAAAACAGATCTTTCCTTTCCTTTTAACATTTTATGATCTAAAACAGCATTTTTTGAAAAAAAAATGAAAAATAATAATATCAAAACGATAAATATTGAAATATAAAAACCTATTTTTTCAACCATTGTCATAATTTATTCCTGGTGAACCCATTTTTTAACAATTTCAATTCAGGGCTTGAAATAAAGAAGTTTGCACTAAAGTAAAACACCATTCCAAAACATATGCAAATAATCACTCCTGCCCCAAATAAAAATTTGTTATTCCCTGCTGCCGGTATAAAAAAGGCCGCCTGTTTGACAATAAAAAACATTATAACAGATAAAAAAAGTGATCTGCAAGCAGAAACCATGATTTCAAATTTATCAATATTCACGGTACCGGGAATATTGATAAATAAAATAATAAATCCAGCCATGGCAGAGAGGGAAACTGATATACCAAGACCCTTAAGTCCAAGGCTGCCTATAAATAAATAACAGAAAACCAGATTCAAGAAAACAGCAATGATTCCGGAATATAATGGAATTCTTATATTGGACAGGGCATAATACAATGTGACAAACAATCTAACCCCGGTGAATGCCCATAACCCTGAGCTCAAAAAAATCAGGCATTCTGCCGTCTGCTGAATGGCATTTGCATTAAAAGCCCCATATCCGAATAAAAGTGCAACAATTTTGTCATCTAAGGCCATCAATCCTGCCATTGCAGGAATTGTAATAAAAAAAACAATCTTTACTCCGGCTGAAAACAATTGTGCAATTTCATTCATATTCCCCAGAGCGGCCTTTTTTGAAAATTCAGGCAATAGCACTGTTGAGGCAGAAACTGCAAAAAGGGCCATGGGAAATTGAACCAGCCGGTCTGCATAGTAAAATGCGGACACACTGCCTTCATCGAGTTTTGAAGCAAAAAAGGAGGCCACGGCAATATTTATCTGAAAGGCGGCTGCCCCAATCATACAGGGAACCATTATTTTTATGACCTTAAATACCCTGGAATCAAAAAATTTAAGCCGCGGTATTTTTAATATTCCCATACGAATCATAAAAGGAATCTGGATAAAAATCTGAACCAGTCCACCAATGGTCACACCCATTGCCAGGCCAATTATCGGGGTATCAAAATATTTTGATATCATGAGTGCAAACCATATCACCACCAGATTAAATACAACGGGAGCAAGAGCCGGAACCCCAAAACTTCCCAGAGAATTTAGTACTCCCATACAAAATGCAGCAATAAGAACCAGCCAGAAATAAGGAAGCATTATTTTGAACAATATAATGGTCAGTCCATACTTATAGGAATAAATTATAAATCCCGGGGCAATAATTTTTATGACCAAAGGTGCAAAAAAAAGACCGGTCAACACAACAAGAATACCGGCAATAGATAAAAAACAAAAAAAAGAAAACGCCAGGGCAATAGCTCTATTGCGACCATCCTTTTCCAGGGTTTCAGAAAACAGAGGCACAAATGAAAGGTTCAGAACTCCTTCTGAAAATAATTTTCTGACTAGATCAAAAGGGCGGAAAGCAATAAAAAAAGCATCGCTTTGGGAAGATGTGCCAAAATACATGGCAATTACAGCATCTCTTATAATCCCAAGAACACGACTGGCAAAAGTTAAAATGCTTAACAATACTGTATTTTTTAACATTTTCCTCACAAGTTTTCCTTGACAAAAATCAACATTACATATAATCTGATTGTCTTAAAATAAGGTGAAATTATAAATTCAATACACTTAAACAAGGAGCAAGACCAAGTTGGCTAACCATAAATCTGCAAAGAAACGTGCAAAACAGAGTCAGGTAAGACGGCTTAGAAACAGATCTGTAAAAACCTCTCTTAAAAATTTGGAAAAAAATCTTAAAGCTGCAAAAGAGGCGGGTAGTGATTCTAAAGATGAACTCATGAGAAAAACTCAATCTGCCCTTCACAAAGCCGCTAAAAAAGGTGTTCTCCATAAAAAGACTGCTTCCAGAAAAATTTCAAGACTATTCAAATTTATGAATTCATAGTCTTACGGGCTTTTTGGTTCAAATAATTCAAGACAGGATTTATTATTTTTAGAAAATAAATCCTGTCTTCCTGATTTTAATACTAAAAATTATTCATCAGCTTGCTGATTAATTTTTCAGAAATTCGAATGGCTATTTTTTCCACAGCTGCTTTTTTATTGAATTCATCCGTAATCTTATCCTGTGATACTCTGTAGTCTTCATACGATACAAAATCCGACACAGACCAGATCAACTCACCGTCCCTGTTTATCAGTTTCAGATCCATTGCAGCCCAGACTCTTCTTTCTAATACAGATTGTGTTGTAGAACGAGACAAGGTGGCAAATGTAATTGCTTTTACGGTTCCTTCAATAAAAGCTGAAGCACTTAATTCATCTACAACTCTGGTATCTGTCTTTTGAAGTATCTCCTGAATTAAAGCATTGGTAAATGCTATTCCGGCTCCTGTTTCAGAACTTTGATTCTTCAAAACTCTTACAGCAACACTGTTCACATTTTTGTTAATATATCCGCCGCCTTCAAACTGATACCCACAGGAAGCAACAGATACAAGCAGAACTGCAAATAAAATCCATTTTAAATTTTTCATATTAAACCACGATATTTATGAGTGTCTGTTTTTTTCTAATAATTATAATTTTTTTGGGCTTTTTATCTCCCACGTATTTTAAAATCTTTTCATCAGCCAGGGCTTTTTCTTTGATGATTGCCTCTTCAACACCTGCATCAATGGTAAACTTTGAACGAAGCTTACCATTGACCTGAACAACAACAATAACCTCATCTGTTTTAATAGAATCTTTTCTGTATTCAGGCCAGGGTTGTTCAATGATTGAACCGGTTCTGCCCAGCTTTTCAAACAATTCTTCACAAAAATGCGGAAGAATGGGACTCAACAATAAAATAATATTTTCAAGACTGAACAGGATCACTTTTTTCAATTCATCATCTGCAGAATCAAGATCAATTGAATAAAGCACATTAACAAGTTCCATTACGGCTGAAATGGCCGTGTTAAAATGAAAACTTTTATCAATATCATCAGTAACCTTTTGTATGGTCTGATTTGCTTTGATGTAAAGATCTTTTGCCTGTTTTGAGGATAGATCTGACGCTGCTCCTTTAAAGGGTTTTAAACCATCTATTTTTTCCAGGCATTCCATGGCAAACCGCCACACCCTGTTTGCAAATCTATGGCTGCCCTCAACCCCGTCTTCACTCCACTCAAGGTCTCTTTCAGGAGGAGCCGCAAACAGGCAGAACAGCCTTGTCACATCTGCACCATATTTTTCAAGCAGCTCATTTGGGTCAACCACATTTTTCTTGGATTTTGACATTTTAATGACCCTGCCCACTTCCACATCCTTTTTGCATTTTGTACATACAAGATTGCCCTTGTCTTCTTTCAATGCTTCTTCTGGGAAAAGATATCCATGATCAGGACAGGTCATGGTCTCTTTACAGACCATGCCCTGGGTCAAAAGCCGTGTAAAAGGTTCTTTAAAATCAATCATTCCAAGGGCATGCAGCACCCTCATAAAATACCGGGAATATAACAGGTGAAGAACTGCATGTTCTACACCTCCTATGTATTGATCCACGGGTGCCCAATATTTTACTGCATCATGATCAAACATACCCCCCTCATATCGGGGAGAGCAATATCTTAAATAATACCATGAAGATTCTACAAATGTATCCATGGTATCTGTATCTCTTTTTGCATCCTTTCTGCCGCATTCAGGACATGTGGCTTTTGCAAAAAAATCAAGTGTCGGTAAAGGAGAACCCCCTTTTTCCAGAATATTGGCATCTTCAGGAAGTTTTATGGGAAGATCTGATTTGGGAACTGGAACGGCTCCACAATCCGGACAATGAATAACAGGAATGGGGGCTCCCCAGTATCTTTGTCTTGAAATCCCCCAGTCTCTGAGCCGATAGGAAATAGTTTTTTGCCCCCTGCCCTTTTTTTCAAGCCAGTTCGTCATCACATCCATAGCTTTTTTATTGTCCAGCCCGTTAAACTCACCGGAATTCACCATAAAACCGTCTCCAGTATAAGCTTCTTCCATGGTAGTCCCGTCAAGAGTGTCCCCTTCCGGCTGGACCACAACCCTGATTTCAAGCCCATATTTCCGGGCAAAATCAAAATCTCTCTGGTCACCGGCCGGTACAGACATGATAGCTCCTGTTCCATATTCCATTAAAACAAAATTGGCTGTATAAACAGGAACCTTTTCTAATGTGGCCGGATTAATGCAGAAGGCTCCAGTAAAGACTCCTTCTTTTTCGTATTTTTCAATACCTTCGGCAGATCTTTCCTGGCTGGATACTTTTTGAACAAATGCTGTGACCTGATCTTCCTGTTTTGTTCCCCTGGAAAGGGTTTCAACCAGAGGATGCTCCGGTGCAAGGCACATGAAAGTTGCACCGAAAATAGTGTCTGGCCTGGTGGTAAAAACTTCTATATCTTCATTTTTGCCATCAATTTTGAATTTTAATGCAGACCCTATACTTTTACCAATCCAGTTTTTCTGCATTACAGTTACTTTATCAGGCCATCCAGGCAATTTATCACAGTGAACAAGAAGATCTTCCGCATAATCTGTAATTTTAAAATACCATTGCCAGAGTTTTTTTTGCTGAACCGTCTTAGAGCATCTCCAGCATTTATCTTGTTCAACCTGTTCATTAGCAAGAACAGTCTGACATTTCTCACACCAGTTTACATATGATTCTTTTCGATAGGCCATTTTCTTTTCCAGCATTTTAAGAAAAAGCCATTGCTCCCATTTATAATATTCCGGCCTGCAGGTGGCGAGCTCACGATCCCAGTCATATGAAAATCCCATTTTTTTTAGCTGCTCTCTCATGGCGCTTATATTCTCATAGGTCCATGCTGCAGGATGGGTGTTATTATCAATGGCTGCATTTTCAGCAGGCATACCAAATGCATCCCATCCCATGGGATGGAGGACATTAAATCCCTTCATGCGTTTGTATCTGACAACCACATCACCAATTGTATAATTGCGCACATGACCAATATGAATTTTACCGGAAGGATAAGGGAACATTTCCAATAAATAATATTTTTCTTTTGATGTATCCTCTCTTACTTTGAAAACTTGATTTTCTTTCCAATATGCCTGCCATTTGGGCTCTACCAATTCAGGATGATATCGTTCCTCCATTGCACTTACTCCTTGTGAAAGCTTCTTCTATATTGAATTACCGTTTCTTTATTTTGAGTTTTTATAGATGCCACAATCAAACGCAAATAGCAAGAAAATCAAGCGAATTACAAGAATTCCCAAAATGCTCATCCAAGGCAAACTGACCTGAACTCGTTGCTGTGCCGACAATTACAATCATTGGTGCTGATAACAGAGCAAAATATTGTGTAATTGTTTAGCCCGTTAAAAGACGTTATCTCAAAGCCCTGTCTGATGGATATTTGCAGGAGGTTAAGCGAATAGCCTCGAAACAAATATCCATCGGATAGGGCGGTTTCAAACATAAGAGCTGAATAGTTACAATATTGTTTACATGCGATTGCCCTGGGATTCCAGATAAAAGCCATAGAGTTTACTGCGAAATAAAGGTTATGACCTCTTTCCACCAGTGAAGTTCTGCTTCAACAGGCATTTCATTATGTTTTGCATCTTTAAATAACCATAGTTTCTTATTTGCTGTTATTGAATCATAAAGTTTTTTACCATGGTGAAAAGGAATAACCTCATCTTTTCCAGCCAGTATGACAGCAATATTCCCTTTAAATCCTTTAAGGTTATCAATATTATTAAATTTATCCAGAACCAGCCAACGCGCAGGAAGGAACCTGTAATGGGTTTGAGCAAGATTTGACAGCGAATCCCATGGCAAAAACAAAACTATTGCCTTTATGGGAATGTCAATTTTATTAACGGCACCTGCAACCACTCCACATCCAAGAGACTCACCCCAGATATACAAGGGCTTTCCATACTCCTTATAGGCATGCCTCATAGTTTTAACTGCATCCTTTACCAACACATCTTCACGGGGTTGTCCGGCACGGCCACCATAGCCGGGATATTCCGCCAGAATAACCCGTAGGTTTTGAATTGAAAGGGCCCTGGCATAGAAGCTGCGATGATAGGCTGTACCTGCATTGCCATGGAATACTATAACAGTGCCTTTTGAATCAATGGGTTCCTCTTGAGTGACAAATCCTTGAAAATTTTCAAACAAAGGCCAATGGAGCAACCCTTCGTCCATTGCACTCTTCTTTGACAACTTGCTGTGATCCGGCAGATAGAGCATTTTTCGCTGAAATATAAAAACCATGGCGCACAGGGCAAGATATCCGGTCAAAGCATATAATAAAATTTTCCAAATCATTTGAATAAAACTTTTGTTGAATGCAGGCTTGTTAAAATCTTAGGTAATGTAATATAATGGTGTGGTATCCAACCTGAAACAATTTAAAATTCCGATTGATACTTCAATATCAATGTTTAGAATTTGTGTAAAGGAATATTAAATCATTATCAGACGGCACAAAAATACCCGTTTTTTTATTGACTTTAATCGGATTAACTTGACAAAAAGTAAGTTCCTATCCTATTCATCCAAAGAGGATTAATTAAGATAAAATAAGTGTAATTGTTCAGCCCGTTAAAAAAAGTTATCCCCAAAGCCCTGTCAGATGGATATTTGCAGGAGGTTAAGCGAATAGCCTCGAAACAAATATCTATCAGACAGGGCGGGTTCAAGCGCAAGAGCTGAATAATTACTAATAAGCTTAAATCAGGTTTTTATGTCGGATGATCCCCAAAAAAGAATTTATCTTGCCGGTATCTTATTACTGGCTGTGACCCTGATCGGTACAGCAGGGTACTACCTGCTGGGGCAATTTGCTCAACCAGATCCCCCCTGGCTTCTTGGTGACAGTTTTTACATGACCATCATAACTCTTACCACCGTTGGGTTTGGCGAAGTGATTGATCTTAGCGTGGTCCCGGGTTCAAGGCTGTTCACAATCTTTATACTGTTTAGCGGACTAGGCATAGCTGCTTATTTTGTTTCAACCCTTACCGCCTTTTTAGTGGAGGGAGAACTGACCAATGTTTTTTGGAGAAAAAGAATGGAAAGACAAATCAGTAAACTTGCCGGACATATTATTTTATGCGGTGCTACACGTGTTGGAGTTGGCTACTATGTTTTTAAGGAACTTCAGCTTACTGGTGCATCATTTGTCCTGATAGATTCAGATATAAAATTAATCAAAAATTTACAGAGGCAGTTTGGGAATTTTCCATCTGTAATAGGGGATGCTACCCATGCTGATTTTCTGCAGAGTGCAGGTGTAAAAAAAGCCAAATCAGTAATTTCTGCCCTTGACGACGACAAAGACAACCTCTGCGTTGTTGTGACCTGTAAACAGTTTAACCCACTAATAAAGCTGTTTTCAAGCTGCAGTGACAGTGAGTTTATAAGCAAACTTGAATTACTCGGCGCAGAAGTGGTAATGCCAAATTCTATAGGCGGGCTTAGAATCGCTTCGCAGATTGTTCGTCCAAGAGTAGTACGCTACCTTGATGTTATGATGCGCGACAAGGACTGCGTTGTTCGTATCGAGGACATTACCATTTCAAAAAAATCTCCACTAACAGGCCAAAAGGTAGGCGACATTAGCTTTCCTGACTTTACCCAGCTCCTTATTCTTGCGCTGATAAGGTCTGACAATCCAAGCATCATTTACAACCCAAAACGTTCAATGATCATAGAAGCAGGAGACACGATTGTCCTCCAGGCAGACGTTGAATCCCTCAAGCGGTTCAGAAAATATAATGGGTGATGGGGTCTGGCAAAAATGATATTGCACATTGACATGGATGCATTTTTTGCGGCAATTGAACAAAGGGATAACCCTGGCCTAAGGAACAAACCCGTGGCGGTATCAGGAAATTCAGAAAGAAGTGTAGTGTCAACGGCAAGCTATGAGGCAAGATTATTCGGTATCCATTCTGCCATGCCCGTATTTCAGGCAAAAAAAAAATGCGAACAATTAATTATTGTTCCCGGGAGTATGAGAAAATATAAGGCGGATTCAAAAAAAATAATGGAAATCATTTCACATTTTTCTCCATTAATGGAACAGGTTTCCATTGATGAGGCATATGTTGATATCAAGGGATGTGAAAGGCTGTTTGGTTCACCGGAAAAAATTGCTTTTGCCATAAAAGACAAGATCAAAAATGATCTGTCTTTAACTTGTTCCATCGGGATTGCACCCATTAAATTTCTGGCTAAAATTGCATCAGACATGAATAAGCCGGATGGATTAACCCATATTAAAGAACACCAGGTAAAAAATTTCATTTTTACCCTGCCCATAAAGAAAGTCGCTGGAATTGGACAAAGCGCCATGAAAAAAATGGAAATTTTGCAGATCAAAACCCTGGGAGATGTAAAAAAATATCCTCTGCCAATATTAACCCAGAAATTTGGTAAACTGGGTCAAAAACTTTTAGCGCTTTCAAATGGCATTGATTCATCAAGGGTGACAACAAATTACATCAGAAAATCTATTTCCAGTGAAACAACACTTTCTAAGGATATTTTTCATTTTGAAACCATTAAACAAGTGATACTGGACAGGTCTCAAAGCGTTGGCAGGGATCTAAGAAAAAAAAACCTTGTGTGCGAAAATGTATTTATCAAGCTTAAGTTTTCCGATTTTTCACAGATCACCAGGAGTAAAAAGCTTGATTCCCCCATTTGTTCTTCATCTGCTATTTTCCATAAAGCACTCAGCCTTTATGAAAAAATCGTATTAAAAAAGAAAATAAGGCTGGTTGGTGTAGGAGTCACCGCACTCAAAGATAAAAACACCCCGGTCCAGATGCAGCTGATACAGGACCATGACATGCCAAAAGAACAATGGGAGTCCGTGGATACTGCAGTGGATTCAATATCGGAAAAATTTGGTTCTGATACAATTAAAAAAGCATCCCTTAATAATTTTAGCAGGAGAAAGCCCAATGCCGAATAAAGAACAAATCAAGGTTATCATCAAAGGTCGGGTTCAGGGAGTTTTTTACAGAGCACATACCAAAACTACAGCTGATATACTTGGCATTAAAGGATATGTTCAAAACCTTGCAAATGGATCTGTGGAAGCCTTATTTGAAGGAGATCAAAAGTCTATTGCCAAGATGATAGACTGGTGCTGGAAAGGGCCTGAATTATCCAGGGTTGAAAATGTACTGACACAAAATGTAAAAGCCTTAACTAATTTTAAAACATTTGAAATCAAATATTCAAATTTTTTGTAATTATTCAGCTCTTACGCTTGAAACCGCCCTGCCTGGTGGATATTTGTTTCGAGGCTATTCGCTTAACCTCCTGCAAATATCCATCAGACATGGCTTTGGGGATAATTTTTTTTAACGGGCTGAACAATTACAATTTTTTTTTCTTTAGAACAGCTTTTAAAACCGCAGTATGGATGTCAGCCGCCAGATGAACCGGACTTTTCCCCCAAAGTGGGTCCCAGGCTGATGGATCTGCCGAACAAAAGAACTGAACCTCCAAACCAAATCGCGTCAATGCAGTTTCAATGGGCATATTTTTTATCTTTGCGGCCGCATTCCATGTTGCACCACAGGGCGCACCTTTTAATACCTTAATCCGGGTAATCATATCCTTTTCAATTACTATCTCAATTTCAGGCATTCCAAATACATTGCTGTATTCCCCGAGCCGGCCCTGCCCGGGAAGGGCACAGCAAACTTTAGGACACAGGGCTTTTCCCGTTGTTATTTTTTTCCCTGAAGCAATCACCGGGATATTCAATTTTTCACACAAAGCACTTAAGTCATCTGAAAGGTCCCGATGTTTTAAATAATCAACCACAATATCTGCATCAATGGTTTCAGGAAGATAGGGTGATGTATCATCAAGCACTGTCGGCAGGGGTTCGTCAATGTCAAAGGTTTCAATAATAAATTTTCCCCTGCCAAATTTATTCATGCCATCTATTTTAGTCTTTCCAGATCCATTTTGCTGGAAAACCATTATTTTCTGCATGATTTAAAATCCTAAGTCTTCATTTACCAGAATAATCTTAATCCTTTTCTTTACAAAACTTTTTTCTGTAATTGTCCAGTAATTGCAAATCCTGTCAGGACTGCTGCAGTCATGACATACTCCGGTCTTGCTGCAGGGCGTTTTCTTGTCAAGATTCATGGTATTAACGGGAGCAGCATAATTTTTTATCCTGATCATGGCATCTTCCAGGTCTCCGCATACTTTATTTCTGCCTATTACCAGCAAAACATTCTTTGGCCCCCACATTATTGCAGCAACCCTGTTCCCCATCATATCAAGATTAACAAGGTGTCCTGCCTCAGTTACTGCATTTGTACCCGTAATAAACAAATCAGTCATTAAAGACCGTCGCCGCAGGTCCATCATCTCTTCTTTTGAAATGCGTGTATCAAAGGTGTTGAGAACTTCAATATCAGGGTTATCCTTTAGTTCATGGAAAAGGCCTGTTGAAACAAAAGACATTGACCCTCCCCAGGAAACACTTTTAATATCAAGGCCTGGAATAATATCATTAACAGCTATTTCTTTTGCATCCTTTGCATTCTGTGCAATAAAAACTTCAAAATTATTTTTTTCAAGATTTTCCTTTAAAGACTCAAGTTTAAGGTTCCAATAATTATCAATGGGTTTTTTCATTTTGTATCCTTTCCTAATTAGTGTTTGAACGAAAAATCACACTATAAACAAAATTTGAAATGTCATGTCCTGTTTATTTTCCTTGCAGAATTGAATCAATTACATCATAGGAAAAGGGTTGGGATATCTTTTTTGTGTCGGGTGAAAGGAATTTTTTCTGGGGTTTGTGACCGGAGCCTGTAAACGCTTTGGTTTCCTGGTTGCCAAATTCGATCTGATAACTGGGCCTGATACCTTTTCCAGTGGTGCCGAAACAAATCGTTGCAGCTGTATCATTTCCCATATTCATAAATACTTTTTTCAAAAAAGCAGGAGACAATTGGCCAAGGCGTTCTTCATCCCAGCTGATAAAAATTTTTGGAGCTTTTTTTGCGGCCGGTTTTTTCTTGGGTTTTAATTTGGCGATAAAGATTGACAATCCCTTGAGTTTAATGCCCAGATTTTTTACAGAACGTTTCTGGATTTCACCTTCTGCCTGGGGTTTTAGTATATCCAACTTGGAACTTACTTCCTCAAAACCTTCTTTTGAAGCTTCAAGATCCTTTTGCTCAATTAAGAGATCAATATTTTTGCATAACTGGTTTATTGCCAGCCTGGATTCTCGAAATTTTTCAGGCTCCATCTGTCCTCCTCTTTTTTAAATTAATACCTTCATAAACCACTTAGCAGTTGAAAAATCTCTGGTTTCTTTATAATGAAACGCTTCTAAGCCATTTATGGCTGAACCTTAGTGATCAAAGTACCAAATATATTGACAAACCTGATAGCTCACCCATTTATGACCATAAAACATGCAAACTGTCAGACCGTGTTCATAAGGGTACACTGACTGGGAACAGAATTCAAGGCTTTGTCAAAATCAAATTGGATTTTTCTTCCAGCCTGTCTCTTCACTTGTGATCTTACTTTTTCCTTATGAATAAATATAGGGGTGGGTAAATCAAGAATAGAAATATCAAGAATGGATTTATTTATTTTGCCATGACACAGAATATTGGCATTTAAAACAAAAAGTCCCTTAACATTAACCTGTTCAGGGACTTTACTTTTTCAAGTCACCAAGATGACTTTTTAAAACAAATAAAACGGCTAACTATAGCACGGTTACATTTGTTGCAGCAGGACCTTTTTGTCCTTCTTCAATATCAAAGGAGACACGATCCCCTTCATTCAGGGATTTAAAACCTGTTGAATTGATGCCTGAATGATGCACAAATACATCTTTTCCGCCTTCTTGTTCGATAAATCCAAAACCTTTTGAGTCGTTAAACCATTTTACGATACCATTAGCCATGTTGGCAATCTCCTGTAATAAAAATAAGAATAATACGAGTTTCGATAACTTTAAGGGCAATTCCTTTTATTTAATCGGGATAGACCTTTGGAATGAAACCTCTGCGCTTCACATAAATCAGTCGCAGTTCGCAAAATAATATATCAATAATCAAAAAAGTCAAGAACTAAATTAAATTTTGAATTTAAATGGTATAAGACTTATCCGGCAAGCTATCAAGCTTGTATGGCATGATGATTTTTTATAGATTTGATCATCCCTTATATTTTAACGGAACATGATCTTTAAGCACTTCAAATCCAAGTTTCTCATAAAAATAAGATGTTCCCGGTTGGGCAACAAGGCCGATCCAGTCAACACCATTTTCCTTTAATTTTGATATTAAAGCTTGAATAATTTGTCTGCCGATTCCTTTGCCCCTGTATTCTTTTAACACTGCAACGTCCTGAATATAAGCATCACTTGCAAGATCGGAAAGAGCCCGGCCCATTCCAATGATTTTTTTTCCCAGAAAAGCCCCTATAAAGACAGCTGAATCTTCAACAATATGATTTAAAAATTCAGGATCTTTATCATAGGACGTATCCCACCATCCAGCCTGCGTGTAAAGCCTTATCAAATCCTTTTTTGATGCAAATTTAATGGTTTTTATGACAAGTCCTGTCAATTGTTGATCCGACAAAATTTTAATCTCTTTAATATATGTCCATTATTGATTTAAATCTGGCATACTCTGTATCTGTCTGCAAATTTCTTTTCTGCAAATTATTTATCATAGCAGGTGCATTAAACCGGATGTAAGGGTTTGTTTTTAATTCATCCTGCAAAGTGGATACAATTAATCCGGGATCATATTTTTTAATATATTCTTTAATATGCGGATTATCTTTTTCAATGAGCTTTGCCATTTTCATGGATTCCATCACGTAATCGTGACCACCATAAATTTTAGTTTCTTCTGGCAGCGAAATCAGGCGTTTCAAAGAATTAAAAAAACCTTTTAAATCACCTGAAAAACAATTACCTATGGTCCCGTTGAACAAGGTATCGCCGGTTACTAAAAACTCATTTGCCACAAAAGTAATTGAATCTTCTGAATGGCCGGGAGTAAAAAAAACTTCCAGAAATTCATTGTCAAGGGAAATTCTCTGATCTGATTTTATCTTTTTGCAGTCAATAAACCGGGCATTTGTTTTTTCAAGCATTTGTTTATTACCCGGGGTGTGATCATGGTGGGAGTGGGTGTTTGATACATATTTGATAACAATATTGTTCTTCCGGGCAAAAGCCAGGATATCATCAACCCCTCCAGGATCAATGGCAATAGCCTCTTTTTTTGAATATACCAGATATCCCAGATTATCACTTGAATATTTAAATTGTTGAATATTCATAAAACAGCCTCCATACAAAGATTAATCTTAAATTTTCGTAATTGTTGGGCCCGTTAAAAAAAAACTATCCCCAAAGCCCTTTCTGATGGATACTTGCAGGAAGTTAAGTGAATAGCCGCAACAAATATCTATCATACAGGGCTGTTTCAAGTGCAACAATCATTCAGGGCAAGGTTGTTACGGTGAATGACTTCATCATAGTGTTTATCGCCAAGACAGCGCTCGATCTGCGATGTTTTCAGTCCCTTTATCAAATTAATGTCCAGGGATCTATAATTGACCAGGCCGATTCCTATGATCTCATTGGCAGTTGTTTTAAAAGAAACTGCCGCACCTTCTTCAAAGTCGCCCTCTACAGACAATATTCCAATGGCAAGCAGACTTTTCCCATTCAGCATAACAGCATGCACAGCTCCATCATCAATCACAAGACTTCCCTTAGGGGCAAGGGTATATGCAATCCAGCATTTCCTGGAGGGCATTTTTTCTTTTTTAGGAACAAAATAGGTACCATACTCTTTGCCTTCAAAAAGATGACATAATACATTGGGTATATTCCCCCTGGCCACAATCATAGGAATTCCGGCTGAAGTGGTTTTCTGGGCGGCCTGAATTTTACTGAGCATTCCACCTGTGCCTAGAGTCCCGGGAATATCACTTGCAAAGTCTTCAATTTCTTTTTTAAAACGTGTGACTTTTGGAATCAGTTCAGCATTGGGATATATCCTTGGATCCTTGGTATACAACCCGTCAATATCCGTTAAAATAAATAAAAAATCAGCATCCATCAACAGGGTGATCATGGCGGCAAGATTGTCATTATCCCCTAATTTTATTTCTTCAACCATGATGGTATCATTCTCATTGATGATGGGCACTACTTTCCATTTCATGAGTGTATTCAAGGTATTTCTTGCATTCAGATACCGCTTCCTGTTGTTTAAATCTTCGGCCGTCAACAGAATCTGTGCAACCTTTTTATCGCATCCTTTAAAACTTTTTTCATAGGCGTTCATAAGTCCACTCTGGCCAATGGCTGAAATTGCCTGTCGCTTTGGAATTTCTTCCGGGCGGCGGTCCATTCCCATTTTCCGCAACCCGGCTGCCATGGCTCCCGAGGATACCAGAATCACCTCAATACCTTTATCCATAAGGCTGCTGATCTGGTTGGAGATGGATTCTATCAGGGCAAGGTTCAAACTGTTCTCTGCTGTGATCACATTACTGCCTAATTTCACAACCACCCGGCGGGCGTTAATCAATCGTTGTTTTGGCATGATTTATCTCTAATTGATTTTTTTTTAATGGCTTGTGGATGAATTGTTTAGCCTTTATACCCGTATAGTCTTTTACCATATGTCCGTCACCTATGAGACGCCACTGGTAAATCATGAGACCTTCAAGACCAACAGGTCCCCTGGCATGTATCTTATTTGTACTGATACCCACTTCAGCACCCAGTCCAAACCTGAATCCGTCTGCAAATCTGCTGCTGCAGTTTACAAAAGCATCAGCCGTGTCTGCATGATCCATAAAATAAACAGCTCTTTTGTTATCCTTTGTCACTATGACATCGGTGTGGCCTGATCCATACTTGTTAATATGGGTCAAAGCCTGATCCAGGGAAGGAACAATTTTGATGGAAACAATCAAATCAAGGTATTCAGTTTTCCAAGCTTCTTTACTGGCACACTCAACATCTATTATGGCCCTTGTCTTTTCACACCCTAAAATTTTCACGCCCCTGTCTTCTAATTCAGCCTTTAAAGAGGGAAGGATATCCCGGGCCATGGATTCATGAACCAGAATGGTTTCTATGGCATTACAAACTGCCACGTACTGGCATTTACTGTCCAGGGACAGGTCAATTGCCATTTTAAGATCAGCAAACCTGTCAATATACAAGTGACAGATCCCATCGGCATGTCCCAGAACAGGAATCACTGTATTATCCATGATATACCGGACAAATTCATTACTGCCCCTTGGAATGATCAGATCAATTGATTTATCAAGTTTTAACATTAGATCCACATCACTGCGCGATTCAAGCAGGCCCAGCCAGCCTTCGGGCAAACCTGCTTCAACGCCTGCCATTAAAATAATTGCTGCCAAAATCTGATTGGTGGCAAAGGCCTCTTTGCCGCCTTTGAGCAATACTGAATTTCCGCTTTTCAGGCAAAGGGCTGCAATCTGTACCAGGGCATCCGGCCGGGACTCAAAAATAACCCCTATTACGCCAATCGGCCTGCTCACCTTATAAAGATTAAGTCCTTTATCAAGCTCAGTTGCGCTCAATGCCATGCCCACGGGATCTTGAAGTGTTATCAGGCTTGAAAGCCCGTCACAGGCTTCTATCAGCTTGGCCTGGTCAAATTTCAACCGCTTCATCAAAGGGGCTTCAAGATTGTCTTTTTGAGCTTTTGCAAGATCTTTCTTATTGGCTTCAATAATACGATCCATATTATCTTCCAGGGCCCTGATAATATTTCTCAGTGCTGCATTTTTTATATCACTTGAAAGTGCCGACATAAAAATCCCGGCAGTTTTACAATGTAATGCAATTTCTTTAATATCCATTTTTTCCCTTTTATTGAACTAACATGCCTGCATTATTGCTGAACCTTATAATATACATGAAAGATATTAACAATAAGAAAAAGGGGAAAGAGAAAATGGGGTCACATCTTGCAAGTGCTTTAATGTAGTATCTTCCCCATGAGTAGACCATGGAGAATCGAATATTCCGGTGCGCTTTACCATGTGATGTCACGGGGCAATGAACAAAATCCTATATCCCCCGGATAATGACGACAGAATACTATTCCTGGATTTGATGGGTAAAACTGTGGAACTGTTTAACATTGAGATTTATGCTTATGTTCTCATGACAAATCATTACCATGTCCTGTTAAAAACAAATGAGAGCAACTTATCCCGAAGTATGCAATGGTTTGGTGCTACCTATACCAGGCGATTTAACCTTCGTCATAAAAGGAGCGGTCATTTATTCCAGGGTCGGTTTAAAAGTTTTTTAGTCCAGAGTGATGGCTATGTATTGAGGCTCTCCTGTTATATTCACCGGAATCCGTTACGGGCAGGAAGGGTTGAAAGATTGTCAGAATATAGATGGAGCAGCTATCTTACCTATGGGTATAACCAAAAAGCGGAAGACTGGCTTAATACCAAATTTTTGTTTTCTTTATTCCAGGGAAGCCAGAAAGAGAAATCTCAGGCATATCGGCGAATGGTTCAGCAATATTCCCTTGAAGAGAAGAACACACTTGAAGACTTGCGACATGGGCTCGCCTTTGGAAGCCACTCGTTTATAAATGAAATGCGGGACAAATATCTCCCGGCCGAATTAAACCGGGAACAACCAGAACAAAAAAGATTGAAGCAATCTTTAGATATAAAAGGACAATTAGCAAAAGCTGCCTCACTCTTAGGATATGCTGATGGATGAGATTATACCTTCTACTTTACCCCAATATATAGAAGTTACAAGGAAAAATTGGCCCTGGTCACCATCAAGATACCAACTGCTGCGTTGACTGAGGTCGTTACTCCACAATTTCCAGGATGCTTCTTTTTTGCTCTTTTGCTGCTGCACAGGATAAAATAATACGCATGGCCTGGGCTGTTCTGCCTTTTTTACCAATGACCTTTCCAAGATCTTCTTTTGCAACCCGTAATTCCAGGACAAGGGTCTGCAGGGTATTGATTTCCTGTACATCAACCTGATCCGAATTATCAACCAATGCTTGTGCCATGTATCTGATCAACTCTTTCATAACCTGTCCTCCTTTTTATATAACAGTATTGAGATGTGGCTTGTTAAGTAATAACTACCGAGTTGTCACAATTTCCATATGGGCAGTGAATATATGTGTCTGCATCCTGATCATTTTTCCAGTCCTTTTCATCAATAAGGTACTTGAACTGATATTTTTTGTTTAAATCAAGGTCAATGGTTGCAGCGAATGCACCGTTTTTATAAGATTTCATGGGATTGGCATCTTTATTCCATTTGTTAAATTCGCCAACCACATGTATTTTCTGTGCACTGCCATTGGCTTCTTTTGGAACCCGGAAAGTTACCCGGCATAAGCTTTTTGTTTTGAGATATTGTTTTTTAATGCTCATGGATATCCTCCTTATTATTGTTTTTCTCCAGTCCAATCCAATCAAGTCCAATCCAGTTAATTAGCAACTACCATGCCATTATTCTTTTAAGGGCCATAGAATGATTTAATTAAAGTATAGTATTGAAAAATCAATAACTTGTATTTTATATTTTTTTAAAAAATGAATTTAATGAATATAAATGGTGCCGGGAACTGATAAAAAATATCATTCCTTAACAGTTTTTATCATCATCTTTAAGTACACTGACATCAATTTTATTTCTTAAAGAATCTAAAGTTTCAGATATCGCAGCTCCTCGTACTTTTGCTTCTTTTCTGATCCAGTTCATCACCCGCCACAGTGTCTCGACCCTCATCCCATTTGAGGTTAAGGTCAATGTTGATCCACAGGAGCAATTAGAAAATGAAACAGTACCTATAGGTTTGTCTGGAAACCGATCTTCTTTTGTCACATCATAGGACCTTAGTGAACCAACTTGCTTTGTATTTCTAAGATACTCTGAGAAAGAATCATAGTGTTTCCCGCAACAAAAACACTCTTTTGGGAATTTTTTAGAAAGAAAATCTTTCATCAATTCAATAACATCATCTTCTTGCATAAGTAATCCCATCTTTTAAAAAATTGACTACTTGTGTAATAGCAAAACAGATTATTGCTGTAAATAGGTAAAAACCCCTATTTTTTCAATAATTTTCAGTTTTTGTGGATTTAAAAAAAAGAGTGGAAAGGCAAGTAAATATAAAAATTGTTAGTTTTGAAACCTTACCATTGGAATGGAGTATAGGTGAGTTGGTGACATCATAATTAAATTCATAAAGCTAATTCGCTTTGCTTGCTGAAAACAACGCTAAATTACCGCCTCCAACAATTTTTTCTTTTTCAACATATAGATTGTTTGCTTTTATCAATGGTGGTAGTCCTTTATTTTCAAGAAAATCTTGATGGTTTTTAAAATGCTCTCGTCCAGCAATCCTTTCAAAAAAAAGTATATTTAGTTTATAAAACCAGCCTTTTGGAAATCGGATAGGACCAGGATGAAAATCAACAATCAGCAGTCGCCCATTTGGTTTAACTACCCGTTTCATCTCATGTATTATTGGGGATCGGATTGAATTTGGCATTTCATGTAAAGTTAACATGGCAATGACAAGATCGAAATGATCGTCTGAATATGGTAGCTGTGATGCATCCCCTAATAAAATATGCGCTTTTTCCCCAAGTTTTTTTGTCGCAACTTTGGTCATTGAAGGGGATAGATCAATTCCATAAACTTCACATCCTGAATTTTTGAAATGTTTCAGGTTTTCGCCGGTACCACATCCCACCTCAAGCACACGCATGTCTTCTTCTGGAAGAGCCATTTTCAACATTATTTTTCTTACTGCTACAAGAGATGGTCCTGTAAATGAGTCATAAAATTTTGCTAAATTTTTATATGGGTCTTTAATCATTTAATCACCTCAATATAAATAGATCTTCAAAATCTTAAATAATATTTTTTATGATTATCAAAAAGGGTATGATGATTCAAGCGGAGGTAATGAAAATCCTAATCCTCTTTTCTGTTTAAAAGCCTTGCATGATTTACTATATTCCCGCCCGCCAAAATGACTTTTGATGTTGACCTTGCCGCACTCACGTCATTTAAAATCATTTAAAATACTATACAAAAAATGTAATAAGAATGTATTAAATCGGATCTATAAGCAAAAAAGGCTTTCAAGCTGAAACCTGAAAACCCTTGATATAAGTGGCGCGCCCGGAGAGATTCGAACTCCCGACCCCCTGATTCGTAGACAGATTGCCGCCATTTTCACACATCCTTAATGCACGGCAATCTCCTTTATAATGGGGGTTCTTAGTTTCTGACTTTTTCCAAAATTTGAATGATTTTCCACATTTTACAAAAAAAGCGCAAGACTAAACGCAAGACCTGAATGTAAAAACTAAAATACTATATTATTTTATTATAAAGCTCTTATTCATTAGAATAAGGGTTTTTTTATTTCATCCTTCCATCTCTTTTATCTATTAAATTCACAAAATAATATTACCCCTCAATCGATAATTCATCAAAAAAGTCGTTTTCTACCTGAACCATTAAAAAGGATGTGGTTTTCTAAAGGCGATTAAAA
>JABGOU010000003.1:162143-171816 GCA_018645325.1 Desulfobacula sp. | reverse complement strand
CCCGGGACAATTGCCAATAATCCGGGGCCTGGTGATATGAAATAGCAATATAAACAGATACAGATCTCACACCATATCAAAATCGACGTCGCTTAACTTTGTCTCCAATTATGTAATGGAGCCGTATTAAATTCGGTCTTGCTCATTTCCATATAATTGATTTTTACGTACAAGGATATAAAAACTGTCTATACCAGATCTGGTATTTGGGAAAAATTCAAAAACCCGGACTGGTGAAAGAAGCGCTCGGTAAATTGAGGGATTTGACCCCTGGCAGATAATACCGGGCCCTCGCGAGTATCCTTTATTCAACAATTTACAGAAAGGGAGTAGAAAATGATCATCTTTCAAAAAGGTTATATAGATATAAAAATTTTCGATTTAAATTTTCGTTGAATTTTATATCACTTTCATGGAATTGCCAAAAAGATGAATTGTATCCAAGAGCTTCGGCAAATTGCCATTGATGCATAAATTTCTGACCATTAAATTTTTCAAGTGCCCTTATCTGTTCGTCTGAGATCCAATTTGAATCTATAGAATTTATTTTATCCATTGTTATTTCCATCTTATTGATCTCAGACGCAGATAACACAATATTCAGGATTTTTGGTGTCAAGGAAATGTGAGCAGATAATGCTTTCTTCATTTTAACCGCTGATTCAAATTTTTTACCCATAAGAGTTTTAAGTTCGTTGCTTGAGAAACCGGCGTTATCTATTTTGTATGCTGCCTGTTCGGTGATCTGATAGGGAACCGGTTTGAAAGTTTTTTGCATAAATACATTCTGCATGAAAAAAAGGCTGACAAAACTGATTAAAGCAGCGATCACCGGGGTGATGATCCACCCGCTTGAGATACCACCGACCATCTGCCAGTTAATGCTTTTCCCTCCTCTTAACAATCCCATACCAAGGACGGCACCCACAATGGCCTGTGAGCTTGAAACCGGAACCAGAGGAATGGCAGGCAGCCCATGGGACAATAAGAATCTCTCCAGGCCCTGGGAGGAGAAAAAAAACAGGACGATTGAATGGGCCAATACGGCCACAAAGGCTGCCACAGGGGACAGATCCATTATCCCTGAACCCACGGTATTCATCACCCGTTTTGAATATGTCAGCACACCAATAGCGATGGCAACCCCGCCGATGAGAAATAGTTGCTGGGCAGCCGAAAGGTGAAACAAGCCAAAAAAAGAGAGGTCTGAAAGGGGAGAGACCGGAATAAACACACCCATGACATTGGCAATATTGTTTGCTCCCAGGGAGTAGGAACCAAAAATACCCGCAAGAAGCAGTCCATTGCGGGTATATCTATCCAGGGTGAACATATGAATTTTAAAAGAAGAGATGATAAATACAATTATTTTATAAAAAATGATGGCAATGAGTGCCGATACAACAGGGCATAGTATCCAGGTTGAAACAATTTTTGTTAGAGAGTTGACATCGGTTAACGCCCCTGTAAAGAAATTCCATCCGATGATAGCGCCCACAATGGCCTGGGAAGTTGACACGGGGAACCGGGCCAGGGTCATGAAATAAACACTTAAAGCAGATGAAAGCGCAACGATAAAAGCACCGCCCAATGCATTTACAGCACCCAGCTTCCCCAGGGTATGGGATGCACCTGCACCACTGACAACTGCACCCAGGATAATAAATACACTGCAATAAATTGCCGCGGTCCGAAATCTGATCATCTTTGCGCCCACGGCAGTGCCAAACACATTTGATGCATCATTGGCACCTAAAGACCAGCCGAGAAAAAGTCCGCTTGATAAAAAGAATGCAAACATTTAAATCTCCTATAGCGAGCGCTTGATGACAAAAATACTAAGATCATCGGCCACATCTTCTGCTCTGTCGGCTATTTTGTCGACATGCCTTACAAAATCTCTTAACTGCATCTTCTGACTCAACCGCATTTCATTTTGCTTGAATATTCTTTTTTGAAGCATAGTGGAGATCTTATCTGCTTCAGTTTCCCAGAAAGAAACCTTGTGCATGTGATTTGCTATGGACGAGATGTCCTTGAAAAAACTTCTTGATGATTGCACAAGGGCTTCCGATGCGTTTACTACATTTCTTACAAGTTCTTTAAAATCATCGTGGAACTTGGGATCAATTTCAATACATTCGATATCAAAACGATATAGTGCTCCTTTAAACCTGTCCAGGAGTGCATCTAAACTTTCAAGAAGGTCAAGGACATCACCTCTGGATTCAGGGATCAAAGTTTTACGATACAATTTTTCTTCAATGGAACGTCGAAGGGCATCGCCCTTATGCTCAATCTGGGTAATTTCATCAATTGTTTTTTGAAACCTGTCCTTTTTACCGCTTAAATAAATATCAACCCCGGATTTGAATAGTAACCCGGCTTCACTGAACTGGTTTAGAAAATCGTCTATCTCTTTTTCAATACTGATATTTTTTTTCAATATATTGTCCATAATTTTATACCCTGATGTGAATGATAAGTTAAATTGTCTGGCAAACAAAAAAATACTGATTAATAAAAAAAGTTATCCCCAAAGCCCTGTCTGATGGATATTTGCAGGAGGTTAAGCGAATAGCCTCGAAACAAATATCCATCAGACAGGGCGGTTTCAAGCCTAAGAGCCAAAATAATTACAATATTTATTATATATACTCAGAATAAACAAGTATCAGCTATTTCTTAAAAATATTGCCGCTCCCACAAGATGAGGAATTTCCCTGAAAGAGGGGAAACATGGTTAGCAACTTTTTGGGGAAAAAATTACACAAAATGGTTATCATGGACAATCCCAGTAACACTAATAAGATACCGATGATGCTTGCGATAATTTTCCAGCACATCAGAAAAAGTCCAGCTTAACAGTCAATAACTTTTCAAGTTTTTTTACGGCAGCTTTGACTGCGAAAATAATAACACTGTCCCCGGGTTTAATAACGCTGTCCCCTTTAGGAATAATGATATTTGTTTCTCTGATGATACAGGCTAAGATCGCCCCTTTCGGAAATGAAATTCTTTTTAATGGTTTGTCGGTAATGCCTGAAGATTCAAGTGCTACCGCTTCAATAAATTCTCCTCTTTCACCAAAAATAGAAATATCAGATAAAACTTTTCCCTTTCTTACTTCCTGTAGAATAGAGCTGATGGCAGATAATCTTGGACTTACAACTTTTTCAATACCAATGGTAGAAAGCAAAGGGAAATAGTTAGATTTCTCAATCCGTGTGATCGCGGTTTGAGCACCTAAATTTTTTGCGAGCAGGGAAACAAGAATATTCGTTTCATCATCATTGGTGACCGACACAACGACATCACTATTCCCTACATTCTCTTCAAGAAAAAGCTTCTGGTCAGATCCGTCTCCGTGAATAATAACGGTTTTATTCATCTTTTCTGATAGATAATGACAACGTTTGATATCTGATTCTATAATTTTTGTTTTTATCGAATCCAACTCAAGTATTTTTGCCAGTCTTTCACCAATTCTACCACCCCCGATGATTAAAACATTTCGGACCGGTTGTATCTTTTTCCCAAAAAGGTTTAGAGTATTTTTAAGCTTTTTGGTTTCACTAATAAAGTATATTAAATCTCCAGCTTGAACTTGTGCGTTTCCCCTTGGAACAATCACTTCATTGCTTCTTATAACAGCAGCTATCAAAGGCCGGTCTTCACCGAATTTAGAAGAAAAATCAATCAGCTTCATTCCTGCCATTGGAGAATAGGAGTCAAGCCGGATACCAACATATTTAACTCTTCCATCTACAAAATCACCAACATCAACAGCACCCGGAACTTCCATAAGTTTTCTTATGGTATTGACAACTTCAATCTCTGGGTTAATGATGGTATCAATATGGGGGTTCTCTTTTTTAAATCTCTCGTGATAGGGGTCGAAATCAGAATTTCGAACTCTGGCAAGTTTTTTGGTTGTGGGTGATATCAAGTTGACCATAAGACATGTCAAAAGATTGATCTCATCGCTGTCAGTTACTGCCAGAAATATCTCGGCATCTTTAATACCGGCTTCAATTAATGCTTTCGGGTTGCTTCCCGATGCAGTAACAGTTTGAACGTCTAGATTCTCAGCAAGGCGTTGAATAGCGCTTTTATCCTTGTCAATTACTGTTACCCGCTTGCTTTCAGATGAGAGCCGGTTAGCAATATTATAGCCGACTTCTCCAGCACCAACAATAATAATTTTCACAATCTTAATCCTGATTACAGCTTTTGATTACTGATACAAATTTATCAGATTATATCAAATTTAGGGTTAAGTTTCCTATTGTCAGCTGATTTAGCTGCCTTAGCTCTACCCTTTATCCATTTTGGCAAGTCCTTTGAGGATACCCAAAGGTGATTGACCAAGAGCCAATTTCTCTATTTGTTTTATTCTTTCCTGATCATGTTCAAATTTCTTTTTCAGTCTTTTCTCATACGCCTCTTTTATGGCATCAACAAGCTTGTCAAAATCACAGGGCTTTTCAAGTATTTTAAAGGCGCCTAACTTTGTGCAGGTGACAGCGGTTTCGATTGTGGCATGGCCTGACAAGATGATGACTTCCAGATACTTATGGGTTTTTTTTAAAATCTCAAGGACCTGGACCCCATCAATCCCGGGCATCTGCAGGTCGATCACCGCTACATCAAACCGACCTTTTTTTGCCGCTTCAATGGCTTCATTACCATTTGTGGCGGATGTGATTTCAAAAAGCTTAAGCTTCAAACGTTTGGTTATTGTTTCTAAAAATTTAATTTCATCATCAACCATAAGAAGACGAATCATTTTATCGTTTGTCATTATTCCCTCCTTTTTTGAATATAAAGCTATATTTTTATCCTATTTATCGTTTAACTTTTCGAATTTATTTGCAGTGCTTTTTCCAATGCAACAATCTCCTTGCTAACGTATGGAACCCAGATATCAAGTTTTTGATTTGAGGAGTTTATATTCAATTCAAATCCGAGAAATTTGGCTGCCCGCTGGATATCAGGGGTTGGGAATCCGTCTAAAATAAAATTAGTTGGGGTTGAAATAATTAGACTTGTCCCATCTTTTTTTTGGGAATCAAATTGAATAAGAACATGGCCATCCGGCCCAGTGGATTCATAGACAAAAAGTAAAATCTGATATATCAAGCTTTCCATAAGAAAAGGGCATGTTAAAACAGGTTTATCTTCCTTATCCCCATTTTCAATTTCAACCTTGCTTGAAAAACTTAAAAAATTTGATAATTTTACTGTAAGCTCCACTGTTTCAAAAATTTTGATCTCTTTAATAGGGACATCAACACTGTGGGCAAATTGATTCATTTGTTTGATTGTATCAAACCCGCGTTGAATGTCTTCGGCAATACTCTCGGTACAGTTTTCAAGTAATGAGAGCTTAAGATCCTCGCCTTGTTTTGCCAGATCGGTCAAATCATTTAAAAAACCGGCTGTTTCAGAAATAATCGCTAAAATATTTTTTATCTCATGGGAAATACTTGCATTTACTTTTCCAAAAAATTTAAGTCCTTCAATGCTTATAAAATTAGTTGCATTATTCATTTTTACGTTTACTCCTATTTTTACAAAATAGATGATTCAAAATGTTGCTCAATTAAAGAAAGTATAATTCACTATCCGTTTTTTATTATTTTGTTTAAATCCTCTATTAAAATTTCAATATCCAGAGGCTTCGATAAATATAAATCTTCCTCTATCATGTTCGACTCAGATTTGCTTGCAACCCCATGGCCGGTAACAAAAATAAACTTTAGGTCAGAATCTATAACCTTAAGTTCTTTTTTTAATTGAATTCCACTGATTCCCGGCATTTTGATATCCAAAACCGCAGCATCGTAGACAGTGTCCCTGACTTTTTTAATCGCATCTTCTCCTGTAAATGCGATGTCTGCCTGAATCCCTCTCATTATCAGTCGTTTTGCCAACATGTTGATAAATTTTTGTTCATCATCAACGAGAATTATTTTCATCCCAACTCCTTTTCCTGGATTTTGACTGGTAACACTATTGTAAAAGCTGTTCCGACATCTTTTGTGCTTTGAACAGATATGGTTCCATCAAGTTTCTTAACAAGTCCATATGTGATGGAAAGTCCAAGTCCGGTACCCTTCTTCCCTTGTTTTGTGCTAAAAAACGGCTCGTGAATTTTTACTAAATTTTCTTCGGGGATGCCGCATCCTGTATCCTGAATAACGATTTTAATGGTTCCCATGGTAATCCAGGAGACTATAATATTTATGCTGCATCCCTCATCAACTGACTGGAAAGCATTATTAATCAAGTTGATAAGTATCTGCTGCAGCTTGCCTTTGTCTGTAATTATTTCAGGAATGATATCAGGAAAAGAAGTGCTGACATTGATTTGCCTGTATTCCGCCTCCTTTTTATGAAAGTTCAAAACATCGGCTATTATTTCTTTTAAACATACCTTTTTGATTTTAATGTCAAATTGTCTTACAAATCCCAGAAGCTGCTGTGTAATCGTCCCGCACCGATCGACTGAATCAAGAATAGAATCAATATATTCGAGTATTTCTTCATCATTTCGGGGTTCATCTTTAAAGGAAAATAAATCTTTTATATAGCCCGCTGTTTGATTTATTACAGCCAAAGGATTGTTAATCTCATGGGCGACACCAGCTGCCAGCTGGCCGATAGAAGCAAGTTGATGACTTTGTTCCATCTGGAGCATTGTTTCGGCCTTTGCCTTGTCAACCAGAAAAAGTTTGTTCACCATAAACGTTGATGCAAAACTGATCACAAGAATAATTAAAACCGTACTGATACCGACGGTCCAATTGATATTTCGACGTAAGTCCAGCCACGTATGCATCATGTCTGCTTTCTTTTTTTGAACAACAAGGATAAAAGGTGTTCCCACAATTTTTGTTGAAATGAATGAGTGCTTTGAAATAAAGAGGTCTGTTTTTTTTGGGGGTGTTTCCACTATTTTTCTGTTGCCTGATTTTTTTGGAAGAATTAAATGAGTTTGCTCAAAAATACTGCCATAGGTAACAGAAGGTGTCTGTAAAATACCTTCATTGTTGACAAGAAAAAGATCGGCATGATCTCCCGTCCTGTATGAAGTTAACTTTTGAAATAATCTTTCAGTATCAAGGGTTGCTCTCAATATAAAAAAAGAACCATCTGGTTTGACAGATCTTACAGCTATGATAATATGGGGAAGATCTCTATAACCATTGAATACTTCACTGATAAAATATTTTTTTCCCAGACTCTCAGAAAACCACGCCTGATTTTTATAATTTTTCCCCTCAAGGTTGAATGGTCCAGAATAATTGATCTGGTTGCCGTCCGTATCAAGAACACTTAAGTCAGTCAGACCGCCAAACCCGAGTTTCAAATTTTTAAAAATTTCATCCAGTTTTCTTTTATTCGTTAATTTGTCATATCCGATTTCATTTACAGTAAATATAAGCGCATCTAATCGTTCTTCCATGAAAAAATTAATAGCGTTTGTTGCGTTGCTGCTCAGTCTTTCAACCCGAAGGTTCAACTCTGAGTCGACGGATTTTTGAATCAGTTGATAATGTATAATAGTCACAAGACATAATGGTAACAGGGCAGTAGCAATTAAGATAAGAACACTCAAAACCCATAAACGCCAATAATCCGTAAAAGTATAAAATGATTTCAAGTGTGAATTCTGCCCGTGGTTATGAAACGTCGGCCAAAAATTTTTTATAAACGTTTGATTGATTTTAATCATTTGGCACCTCTTTGATATGCTCCAAAATGGTCATGAGGCTGTCGATATTGATCGGTTTATACATAAACTTAAAGGCGCCGAGACGTTCACATTCCTTTTTATCTTTTTCAGATCCATGCCCTGTCATAATGGCCACAGGAACAGTGGGATGGATTTTTTTTATGTCTTCCAACACCTGCGTACCGTACATATCAGGTAATTGGAGGTCAAGCAGAATAAGCGACACAGAACCCAGATGTTTTTCAATCCATTGAAGTGCCGTTTTGCCGTCATGGCAAACTTTTGAATGGTATTCGCGCAATTCAATTCGTCTGGCCAGCATGGCAGCAAATTTTTCCTCATCATCAATAATTAATATGTCAATGTGTTCCATAATGTAATTTTTTTTATTGACTGTTTAAAATTTATACTTTATAGATCCAATATAGTGTCATTAGTTTCATTTGTAAACAATAAAATTAGGAGATTGATTAAATGTTGAACAATTTTATTAATTATACAAATCGATTGTTTATAATAGCAACGATTTTGATATTAAGCAATCCAGTGGGTGCTTTTGCCGCAGAACAGGGTGTAATGATTGGCGGGGGGGATAAACCATGGTGGTTTTGGCCGCTTGTCTTATTCTTTTTTTGTTTTGTTCTTGGCATTTTGGCCGTGATGGCCGGAGTTGGGGGAGGGGTTCTTTATGTTCCGCTTGTCAGCGGTTTTTTCCCATTTCATATTGATTTTGTCAGAGGTGTTGGTTTAATGGTTGCCCTTGCAGGAGCTCTGGCTGCTGGGCCCGGGTTGCTTCGGCGGAACCTGGCAAACCTTCGCCTCGCCCTTCCAGTAGCGCTGATTGCCTCTACATTTTCCATTATTGGTGCAATGCTTGGTTTATATCTATCCGCACTGAATCCGGATATTATTCAGGTCTGCCTTGGGGCAACCATCGTTGCCATAACAGCTTTAATTGCCTTTTCTAAAAATTCTGAAAAACCAATCGTGACCAACCAGGACGCGATTAGTATGGCATTGGGATTAGGCGGCGTTTATTGGGATGAAGGGAACCGGGAAAATGTGGAATGGACAACTCACCGAACCATATTAAGCATGTTCATGTTCGTTCTGATTGGACTTGTGGCAGGAATGTTTGGACTGGGAGCAGGATGGGCAAATGTCCCCGTGCTAAACCTTATGATGGGGGCACCGTTAAAAGTTTCCGTGGCCACAAGCAAATTTTTGTTGTCTATTACCGACACATCAGCCGCCTGGATTTATATGAATCGGGGATGTGTCATTCCTCTGATCGGAGTCCCCTCCATTGTAGGCTTGATGCTCGGTTCTTTGCTGGGTGTGAAACTGCTCGCCATTGCCAAACCCAAGATGATTCGTTATTTTGTGATTGTTGTCCTGTTATTTGCAGGCTTGAAGGCTATGGACAAAGGCCTGGGCCTTGGAATACTGGGTTGATCGAATATTAATTACCATAAACTTCATTATAGGAGTAAAATAATATTATGACTGCACAAGCGAATGAAGCATCAAGGCCTTCAAAAGAACAGGTCATTTATGCTAATATACTGGTGATTGGTGTATGGATCGGCCTTACGCTATTATTTGTAACCTATGCCATATATCTTTCGGGTATATTGCCTTCACATGTGGATATGAATCTGGTTACTGGAAACTGGGACAAGGGGGTCGATGAATATCTGGCGATTACTCATTCCCCTCATGGTATTGGATGGTTGAGATTATTGGCAAAAGGGGATTTTTTAAACTATGTCGGTTTTGCGTTCCTTGGTATAATGACAATTCTCTGTTTTTTGGTATTATTGAAAGGTTACATTCAAAAAAAAGACTGGATTTATGCCGGGATCGCTTTTCTTGAAATTCTGGTTTTATCGCTTGCAGCATCAGGGCTGCTGGGAAGTGGAGGCCATTAGG
>JABGOU010000003.1:0-162044 GCA_018645325.1 Desulfobacula sp. | reverse complement strand
TTGGAAGTCATCACCAGGTTAAAGGCAATTACTCCTGACATTAAAACACTGCTTTTAACGGGCCATGGGGATGAAAAACTCAAGAAAGCGACCCAGGCACTTAATTCTTCTTATTTTGATAAAGAAGATATTGCCGGTTTCTGGGATTTTTTAGCCAATCTTTCATTGGGAAAAATTAATATTTTACTTGTGGATGATAACCTCAAATTTCTTAAAGCCCTGGCCAATAGAATAGAATTGAAAGGCCATGAGCCATTGATGGCATTGAATGGAAAAGAAGCTCTGGAGATCATGAAAAGCAACCGTATTCAACTTGCCATTGTTGATCAAAGGATGCCGGATATAGATGGTCTGGTCCTGATTACCCAGTTGAAAAAGATTGACCCGACCATCAAGACAATGCTATTGACGGGCCATGGGGATGAAAAACTCAAAGAAGCGACGGAAGCACTTAATTCTTCTTACTTTGAAAAAGATGACATGGGAAGTTTTTGGGGTTTCTTCAGAAAAATTCTTCAGGGCCTCGAAACAACTATGGCCGCGGCCGGAATGGCTGAAGGTGGCGATTATAAAGATGCTTTAAAAATTAAAGGGCCTCCGAAAAAAAAATAGATGATGAATTCAGTAAAAAAAATTTTACTTGTTGATGATGAAAAAAGACTGTTGAATTCGATGGAACAACGCTTGTTGCTGATGGGGTTTGATGTCCTGAAAGCCTCTTCCGGCACAAGAGCCGTTGAAATAGCAAAAAAAACTCAGCCTGATATGGCTATTGTTGATTTAAAAATGCCTGATATGGATGGTTTGATGACGATCACCAAGTTAAAAGAAATCATTCCGGATCTTAAAACAGTCCTTTTAACCGGGTATGGAAGCAAAAAAACAAAACAGGAAACAAAAACCCTTGGCTCGGACTATTTTGAGAAAGATTCAATGAGTGATCTCTGGAACTTGATCAAAGGATTAAACAGCCATGGTAATCTGGTCGTCATTAAACCTTCAGATACAACTTCTCAATCCAAAAAAAAATATTTAGAAGATCATTTTATCCCCGACCGGATAAACATTTTCAGTGACCCACACGAAAAGAGTCTTGATCAGAAACCCTCAAGAAGCAATGTCGATTCCATCGGTAGAAGTTTGGGAGGACTGCCAAAAATTATAGGTGAAACCTCCGGGATGCAAGGGGTGCGAAAAAATATTGAACGGCTGGCCGGCCTGGACTGTACTATTATTATACAGGGAGAAAGCGGCACCGGTAAAGAATTGGCAGCCAGGGCTATTCATACATTGAGCCATAGAAAAGATCAGCGATTCCTCGCATTCAACAGTGGTTGTTTCAGCAATGATTTCCAATTCAAAGAACTCTTGAGTTCGATTGAGCAATCATCACCTCATCAAGGTTTGGAAATCCCAGACCGAATGGGGAAAGGTTTTGTCGGAACAATCCTGCTGGATCATTTTGAAATTATACCCGAGAAAACACAACTTGAAATGCTCAAAATCATAGAGAATAAAACCGCGGGTTATTCAACAGATTCTAATAAAATGATGCTGGATATTCGTTTCATTATTGCGACGCATCAAGATTTAAAAAAGAGAGTTGATGAAGGGAAGTTCAACAAAAAATTATATCATCAACTGAATGCAATTGAGCTGATGATGCCTTCTTTAAGAGAACGAAAGGATGATATTCTCCCATTATGCAGTTACTTTCTGAGCAAATTAAATATAGAGTTTGAAAAGGATATAGAATCTTTTTCAGATGAAGTGTCTTCCCTGTTTTTGTCTTATCCCTTTCCGGGTAATGTCCGAGAGTTGAAACACATCATCGAAAGAGCTGTGATACTTTCAGATAGTTCAACAATAGAAATCAGGCATCTTCCTGAACGGCTCAGCAAAAAAATCCCAGCCCCTCCTTCACCTGAAAATAAACAACTTTTCACTCTTAAAGAAATGGAAAAAAATCATATCCTTAAAGTAATCGAATTCACAAAGGGAAACAAGTCAAAGGCTGCCGAAATTCTGTGTATAAGCCGAGGAGCTCTTTGGAGGAAACTCAAACAGATCAATGCTGAAAAATAATCTTAATAAATCAAATAAACGATATAAATTGAAGGATTATATTGAGCAAAAATGATTTGGTATAAAAATAAATTTTGCATTTTATTAATTTTACTGCTCTCTGGGATACATCTGGTTTTCCTGGACAATGTTCATAATATTCTTCTTTCACTAAACGAAAATGTGACTGAAGAAGAGCTCTTTTTAGATCTGAAATATAATAATATCTCTGAGAATGATAAAAAGAACAGCTTTTTTTTCACATATTCATTGCCAGACGACACAAAAGAATTTTGTTTGATTACATTTTCTCTCCCTATTACATTTTACTTCATTAGCCTTCTCACAAATTCAAGCCAAACACCCCGGCTTCCACCAGCCTGTTGACAATTTAAAATTTTAAAAACGTTTGAAATTTATTCGGTTTGAAATTTCCGCAATAGCGATATTTATTTCCATAGTATTAATATTTGATAAATTATTGGAGCTTATTATGAATAACGATTTAAAAACGATTATCGTGTTTGTTGCTATTATTGCTTTAGGTATTCTTGCTAAATATGGATACGAAATGTACATTCACAATTAAATATAAATTTGCATAACTTATGTAAATTTAAAATCCTATGGTAGTTAAAAATGCCGCCATCTCCCTCCAGTTGATAGAAAAATCTGGCAGTCAAATTGATTTAAAGCATAAAGAGTTGAGCTATAAAACAAAGGGATCTTTAACCGGATCCCTTTGTTTTCTGATTCTGTAGCCGCATTTTTGATCTAAATTATCTTGTGCTGGAGTATATTTAGTTTATTTGGAATTATACTAATGACCCTGGGCCTGACAAGATAACTCTTATATTTTTTGAAAATTAGAGATTTTTCATTGAGATCGGAGTAGGATATAGTTTTGACAGGTTTTACTATTTGCATTTTAACGTTCATCAGGAGAAAATTGCCAAATGGGTTATACATCAATTCCAACAAGGGGAAGGACGCTTGATTATGCTGCAGGGGTTTATGATATACTCGAGCCCTGGGTAATGTTTGGTAAACAAAGTAAAATCAACCGGCAGGTTGTTGAATTCCTGGATATTAAGGCGTGGAATAAAATTCTTGATATTGGTTGTGGGACCGGTGTCGTAACAAAATTAATCTCCGAGCAGGTTTCTTCAAAAGAGGATGGAATAGCAATAGGAATTGATGCCGCCGGCAAAATGATTGAGGGGGCTGTAAAAAAAAGCATTTGCAGGATCTCAGATGCAAGATTTTTATTCTCCTTTACAGGAAGAATTACAAGAAGGCTTGATGCTCTACTGGAGCTGTGCAAATGAAATTCTGGATACAAGCGGAGTTAAACTTTATAAGCCTTCTGAGGATTATTTTTCCCTGGAAAATAATTTTTTTTCTGCTCTGTTTCTATATTCGTATTTCAGGGCCGGGTTTTCAAAATCAAAAAGAATTTTTTTTGCTGCAATAAATCAATGTTTAAGGGGTATGGTTACGGGTTGTGATAATATCCTTGACAATGAATATAAAAAAACGCTTGATACTGATTTGCCTGTAAATGCTGCAAAGTTTCGTTCTATCCTGGACATCATGGTTTCAGACCGCATCCTTGTCACAATTATGCATAAGGGATATCAAGAAGGACTATTTTCTTTTGATCATATTTTGCAGGCGAATACAGCATCCCTTAAAGCATTGCTGAAAAGCGGTGTTCAGGAAGCATCCGAAGAGAAAGGAGCCGGCAGAATTCTGAAACCGGAAGATGTCTTGTGCAACGTACATCCTTTGAAAACAGGAATTCTTTTCCAGGCACCCTGGGTAATACCAGAATTGATAGAAAATAAAAATTTGAAATTTCTTTCTGAAATAAAAAATGGACTATTTCAAATCGGTATGGGTTGCCAGATCTTAGATGATATTGATGATCCTGATCAGGTCATAATCCCTTTTATCGAAAAACAAATGAGTAAATTTATTCAAAAGAAACCTTTATATAGCTGATAATTGTCCTATACCATGTCCCATGCCTTCGTACAATATTCATTCATATTCTCTCTGATCATTGACCAAAATTTATTGATAAAAATCAGGACGTTTTCCGATGCCTCCCTGACACTGCATTCGGAAGCGATCCAATGGAAATTAAATTTACATTCGAGAAAGGCACAAATTTTATTATTCATTTACCGATAGAGAGAAAAAATAGCAAAAGTCAATGAAGAGTCTTTTGTCTATATTTAGACATTTTTGACAGTCCAGAATTCACCTAAACCATTGCCGGGCAGTGCTTACAGAGATTTACAAAATCGCAGTTTTTTTAATGATTTTGCTATTAGTGCCAGATACTTTTTCAACACGATTAACCTGCTCTCATCATTGAAATCCAGTCAATATGCTGCAAGGCCATCTCTCCAAAAACCTAGTTGAGTAAAAGTAAACAATGTCAAATTTTGAATGTAGAATAAAAGTTGCTTAAAAATTATTTTCAGAATTTGAACTGCTGGAAATCTCCAATTATGTCGCGCCTTTTTTTGTTGCGAGTTTACCCCGCCTGATCCCGCAGAACCCCGTCCTCAAATGAGCAAGGGAATTTTATCCGATATTTTTGAACGGCAGCGGATCACTTTGGTCTTTTCAATCCAATGATAATTATGTTAATTTTTGTTTTACTATCTGGTTTTGGCTGTTTAAGCATCGGCAACGATTACACAACTCATTCTTTGGATAAGGAAATCATAAAACATACCTTATTAGAATTTTGTTGAAAATGGTGTTGAAAAACGCAATATTGTTGTGAACGTATGAAAGCTATAACAAGAGCTTTCAAAAATATATAGAATTCTGAAATAAAATAGGCGAGGAGCATATGCCACACATAATTGTGAAACTTTACCCTGGAAGATCAGAACTAAAAAAATTAGAGCTTACCGAAAAAATAGTGAAAAATGTTGTTGAAATAACAGGCTGCAAAGAAAAATCTGTTTCAGTAGCAATTGAAGAAATTGAACCAGGTGATTGGGCTGAAAAAGTTTATAAACCTGATATAATCGGCAGTCGGGAAGCACTATATAAAAAACCAGGGTATGATCCTTTTGAAGCAAAACAGGATAAAAATGAAAAAACAGACTCTTTAATGGAACATGTCAGAGAAGCAGCTATGGTTGCAAAAAAAGAAAATACATCCGGGATATTTGATGCCATGTCATGGTTAGACCTTGAACTGGAAGACAATCCCGAATCTTTTGACAGTTTTTTTAATACTTCCTGGAATAAATTATCAGAAGATGAAAAACAGAAAAGGATGCTTGCAATAAGAAGAGTTTTATAGGCTAAAAGGCAGAGGAAACTTGGAAAGACTCTACTGAATAAAATATAGGATAGAGCAGGCAGTTATTATCCACTCAGCTTTATGGGACGAAACAATGTATATGGACGGAGCAAACTATCGGATATATCAATAAAAATATTCTAACCGCAGTTGTTGCTGCAGAAAACGGCAATATTTTCGATCTGGAAGGCTATGGTGCCGTGGGTATGTCCGGCAGTACGCATTTTGTATTGAAAAAAAAGAAGACAGTTCCCATGCCCCATGGCAGTGAGCTGATGATGCTGCCACAGAGAAAACCCATTGTCTATAATATTGCAAAAGACCTGTTTGAAACCCTTGAACAAAATCCCTTTAATCCGGATGAAAAAATTTTCCCTGTTGCCGTGTTTAATTCGCCGGGGTATGTGAACCGGCATTTTTGTGCCTATGATGATGAGGGTATAAAAGGTTATCTGCCATTATTTTCCTATGGTGCAGTTGGTTTCGGGAAAAATAATTTTAGATCTGCAACCCTTCTTGTGGACAAAGAACCGAGGCAGGACCTGAGACAAATGCCCCATAAAAAAATTGCCAGGGGCGTCAAATATTTGCAAAAGAAATATCCTGACAACCGCCTGATCAGACATCTTGAAACCTGTGCCCTGGAATATGGTTGTCCTGCCGGAAAAAACTTTTTTCTTAAACGGTATGAAGCCCCACTTCCCACTTCAATCGTCTGTAATGCCAATTGTATAGGTTGTATCTCTCTTCAAACACAGAATAATCTATGTGCCTGCCAGGAGAGAATCGGTTTTACCCCCACTCCTGAAGAGATTGCCCAGGTATCTTATGAGCATATTTCCACCGTTAAAAATGCTGTTGTCAGCTTTGGCCAGGGGTGCGAAGGTGAACCCTTAACAGCTTTTAAGGCCATTGAGCCGGCCATAGGTCTTATACGTAAAAAAACAGACAAGGGCACCATTAACCTGAACACAAATGCAAGCCTGCCAGATTGTGTCGAACAACTTTGTCAAGCCGGGCTTGATTCCATGCGCGTCAGTTTAAACTCTGTCAGAGAAAATTGCTATAATGCATATTTTAGACCCAGATCCTATCAATTTTCTGATGTCCTTAAAAGTATTCAAATAGCAAAACAGCAAGGAAAATTTGTCTCTATAAATTACCTTAACTGCCCTGGATTTACAGATTCCCAAAAAGAGTTTGCCGCATTAAAGGAATTTATCCATACATATAAGATTGATATGATCCAGTGGCGGAATTTAAACTTTGATCTTAAAAAATATTGCGATCTGATGTTAAAAATAGAAGATAGCGGCCGGCCCTTGGGAATGGAAACCATAATTGAAAAATTGGCAACCCGTTTTCCCAGTTTAATTCATGGATATTTTAATCCACCTCTATGTTAATCCAAACTATATATTCAAGTAAGGCAAACCATGAAAAATAAAAAAGTCATAATCGTTGATGACACCCTCAGGGAAGGCATGCAGTTTAGAGGACTTGTTTTTTCACTTGCGCAAAGGTTGGCGATCCTTGACTTTCAGGAACGACTTTGTGTGGACATCTGCAAGGCCGGCTACCCTCCGGCCCATGCTGGTGAAGCCGATATTGTCAGAACACTTTTCCTTCATACTAAAGAAGATAACTATAAAATCCGGATTGCTGCCATGGGAAGAGCCACTCGTAAGGATGCCGGCCTCCTTTTGAACGCTCAAGTTAATGAACTGCATTTCCATGTACACATAAAAAATGATACAGGACAAAAAAAGCTGGATCAAATTTTAAGTGACCTTTTAAAAACCTTTGATTTTGTAAGAAAACAACGCCCCAATGCCCGTATTTCCATTGCCATGCTTGATATTGGCAGATCTGAAAGCCGCATTTTAGATCAATGCGTTTCATTTTTAAATGACCAGAAAATTGATATGATTTCTTTACCGGACACCTCAGGCATGATGGCCCCTAATCAGGTCTTTGAAAAAATACATTCCCTTTCTTCTAAAACGGCTGATACAAAAATATCGATTCACTGCCACAATGATATGGGAATGGCCTCTGCCAACAGTGTGATGGGAATAATAGCCGGCGGACGGGTTCTGGAACTTTCTGCCCTGGGCATTGGTGAAAGAAACGGGATCGCAGACCTTTATACCACGGCAAAAATGCTTCAGGACCAGGGCTTTGATATCCGTCTCAACACAGATGACATCAAAACATTTTACGACTATTATAAATATGTTGATGCCATTGTATATGAACAAACCCATGAACGTATGCTGACCATAAATACCCCTGTATTTGGCGATTCTGTGAAAACCCATGTGGCCGGAACCCATGCAGGTGGAGAATATGGTATATCCTCGGAGGAACAATTTTTCTTAAGCATCTTATGCGGCAGGGGCCTGGTTCAAAAATACCTTGACAGGGAAAAAATTATTTATGATGAAAAAAAACTCAAAAATATCACATCCATGATAAAAAGCCAGAGCCTTATCCTGGGCAGACGGCTGAAAAAAAGCGAAATAAGGATTATTGCCGATTCATTTATTTAGTATTTTTTAATTATATTATGGATTAATTAACCATACAAAAAAATCATTTGCAAAACAGATCCTAATTTGATTTAATTCAAAGTTTAGTTTGTTTAATTAAGACTTTATGATTAAAGGAAAAATGGTTGGAAATTAATATTAAAGGCATTGTGATCATTTGCGGCAACTACGGGAGTGGCAAATCCGAAGTTGCGGTGAACCTTGCTGCAAAATCAAGACTTAAAGGAATGGATGTTAAAATAGCCGATATTGACCTTGTCAATCCCTATTTCAGATCAAGGGAAGCCATTATTCCCCTGGAAAAACTTGGTGTGAAAGTGGTGCTGCCGGACAAAAAATACATGCATGCCGACCTGCCGATTCTAGCCCCGGCCGTGGCAGGCTTGATCCAACAGCCTTCAGAACTGACCATCCTGGATGCAGGTGGTGATGACGTGGGTGTGACAGTACTTGCAGCCCTTGAAGATTATTTGAAACAAAAAACTGTTCATATGCTACAGGTGATAAACCTGTTCAGGCCATATACACAAACCGTTGAAGGTTGTCTTAAAATCAAAGAGGAGATTGAGGCATCTTCAAAAATAAAAATTACAGGACTTGTTTCCAATGCCAACCTCATTGACGAAACCATACCCGAAAACATTTACATGGGATATGATCTTGTCATGGGTGTGGCAAAGGCCACTGGTCTGAAAATTGAATTTATAACGGCTTCATCCCAGATGATACCACAACTTGACATGGACAGGTTTGCCTGCCCGGTATTAACCATTGACAGGCTATTGGTACCACCCTGGAAAAACATTTGATAATATAAGGAGTATTTTAAATGGCGTACGAACATATTGTTGATTCTGAAAGGTGCAAAGGGTGCGGGCTGTGTGTAAACATATGCCCCAAAAATGTCCTTGAGATCACGGACAAAGTAAATGCTAAAGGACATTTCCCAGTCTTACAGGCAAGACCTGAAGATTGTATCCACTGCACAATGTGCTGTATCATGTGCCCTGATGTAGCCATCACTATTGTTGAAACCAAGACAGCAGACATAAAATAAAGGATAAAAATAATGGCAAAAGTATTAATGAAAGGAAACGAAGCAATAGCTGAAGCAGCCATCAGAGCGGGCTGTTTAAATTATTTTGCATATCCTATCACCCCCCAGTCTGAAGTTGCCGAATACCTTGTAAAAAGACTGCCCGAAGAGGGCGGGGTTTTTCTCCAGGGTGAAAGCGAAGTTGCCGTTGGGTATATGATCTTTGGTGCGGCAGGAGCAGGGGAAAGGGTCATGACCACATCTTCCTCTCCTGGTATCAGTCTTATGAGCGAGGCGATTTCCTATATTGCGGCCGCACAATGTCCGGCTGTTTTTGTCAATATCGTTAGAGGCGGCCCGGGATTAGGGGGAATATTGCCCTCCCAGGGAGATTATTTTCAGGCCACCAAAGGCGGGGGACATGGGGATTACCATTTGCTTGTCGCTCCGGACGGTGTTCAGGAAGCCGTTGAAATGACCATGCAGGCATTTACCCTTGCTGAAAAATACCGGGGCCCTGTCATGATCCTGGGAGATGGTCTCATTGGCCAGATGATGGAGCCTGTAGAGTTTCCCGATAATTTGAAAACCGAGCCCTCAAACAAAGACGACTGGGCCACCAATGGAATGGATACAAGGAAAAGCAAAAAAAGAAATCTTGTAAAATCATTGTTTTTAGATCCCACTGAACTCAACAACAACAACCTGGCCCTGAAAGCCAAATACGACCAGATGAAACGAGAAGAAATCCAGTTTGAAGCCTACAACACAGATGGGGACTACAAAGTTCTTATCACAAGCTTTGGTACCATGAGCCGGGTTTGCAGGACTGCTATTGACCTTTTAAAGGAAGAAGGCATTGAAGTTGCCATGTTAAGACCAAAAACAGTTTTCCCCTTCCCGGAACAGGCTGTTTTTGATGCTGCAACCAAAAAAAGCTGTAAATCAGTCATCAGCATTGAAATGAATATGGGACAAATGGTGGAAGATGTTGAACGGTGTGTCAAAGGACAAAGGCCCGTTGAATTTTATGGCGAATGCGGCGGAGACATCCCTTCACCTGAAAAGATCATCGAAATTATCAAAAAAATGATATAGGAGTATATAATGGGAAAAGCATTTTCAAAGCCACAAGCCCTTAGCGACACAATGACGCACTATTGCCCAGGCTGCACCCACGGCATTGTACACAGGCTTGTTGCAGAAGTTATAGATGAACTTGGGATCAGGGGAAAAACCGTTGGTATCGCCCCTGTGGGTTGTGCAGTCCTGGCATATAATTATTTTAACTTTGACTTTCAGGAAGCTGCCCACGGCAGGGCACCAGCCATGGCCACGGGAATTAAAAGAGTCCGGCCGGATCTGATGGTATTTACCTACCAGGGAGATGGAGATCTTGCCAGTATCGGTTTGGCGGAAATCATCCATGCCGCCAACAGAGGTGAAAAATTTACCACTATCTTTATCAATAATGCCATCTACGGCATGACGGGCGGACAGATGGCCCCCACCACCATGCCGGGTCAACGTGCATCCACAGCCCCCATGGGAAGAGATACAGACCTGACCGGGATGCCCATTAGAATGGCAAACCTGTTAAGCCAGCTTGTGACGCCCAGCTATATTACCAGACAGGCTGTTTTAAAACCCCAGCAGGTCAATAAAACCAAAAAAGCTATTAAAAAAGCGTTTGAATACCAGGTGGAAGGCAAATGCTTCAGTCTTGTGGAGGTTATTTCCACCTGCCCGACCAATTGGGGGCTTACCCCCCTGGATTCGTTGAAATGGGCTGAAGAAACACTGCTGCCCTATTATGAACTGGGTGATTATAAAATCCCTGAATAGAATATAAAATTTTAACACACTAGTTATTTTTGGAGAAACCAATGCAAACAGAAATAAAATTTGCAGGATTTGGAGGCCAGGGAATCTTATTGAGCGCCAAGCTTCTGGCCTATGCGGCAATGAAACAAGGATCATTTGTTGCCTGGGTACCCTCCTATGGGCCTGAAATGCGTGGTGGGACAGCCTATTGCACCGTTGTCATCAGCGACAAGCTCATAGGATCTCCCATTATTAAAAATCCCACCCACCTTGTGGCAATGAACCGACCATCCTTGGAAAAATTTGTCGATGACGTCAAACCAGGGGGCATTGTATTTATCAATAAATCCCTGATTCCAGGAGGAAGCGATCGAACTGATATCATCAAACTTGAGGTGCCCATCAATGAGATTGCCATAAAAGCCGGCAGTGTCAGGGCTGCCAATATTGTAGCCCTGGCCTCTTTTGCTGCAAAAAGCAAATTAGTTGATCTGGACCTGTTAAAAGACTGTATTAAAGGAGAATTTGCCGCCAAGGCTAAAATTATTCCTTTGAATATGAAAGCATTTGATGAAGGTGTGAATTTCGCAAATAATAATTAAGGAGGCAGCATGATCAGAATAGAAATATCTCTTTTTCTTAAAAATGCACCTGGCGAACTTGGTAAACTAACTGAACTTTTAGCCGGGGCCAATATCAATATTGACGCCATAACCATCCAGGATGCGTCTGCCTATGTCCAGAACCTTTTTGAGGCCAGGGGCAGATCCTTGAAAAGGCTTGCCTCCTATGCCAGCTACAGCTCCATGCGAAGAGACTCTGCCGAATTTGCCCTGATACGACTCATTGTTGACAAGTCGGAAAAAGCCATGGTTATTTTAAAGGAAAATGATTATCTGTTTGACTCAAAAGAAGTCGTAACAATTGATATTACAAACAAACCCGGTGAATTTACAAAAATCACCAAAAGATTTGGAGATGAAAAAATTAATATCAATTATGTTTACGGATCTGTGTCTGATTCTGATGGTAAATGTCTATTTGTATTTAGCCCGGAGGATGTAAAATCCGCTGCAGATATTTTTAAGGATGGTTATTAATAAAATTTTATAATTAAACTGCAAAGAGCAGCCATTTTAATTTTTATTAAAATGGCTGCTCTTTTATTTGTAATTATTCAGCTCTTACGCTTGAAACCGCCCTGTTTGATGGATATTTGTTTCGAGGCTATTTGCTTAACCTCCTGCAAATATACATCAGACAGGGCTTTGGGGATATTTTTTTTTAACGGGCTGAACAATTACTTTTATTTTAGGGTTTTCTCTTATCTTTGAGCACCTGATTTGAAATGACAATCCTCTGAATCTCGCTGGTACCTTCATAAATTGTAAACACCCTTGCATCCCTGTAGAATCTTTCAACATTATAATCTTTGGTAAACCCATACCCGCCATGTATTTGAATTGCTCTTGCCGTCACCTCGTTCACCATCTCAGATGCAAAGAGTTTGGCAATGGATGCTTCCTTGGTATAGGTTTCCCCCCGGTCTTTCATGGATGCAGCTGAGAATATCAATTGTTTGGCAGCCTCAATCTGGGTAGCCATATCTGCAATCTGAAACCGAATGGCCTGGTGTTTAGAAACGGCTGCCCCGAATTGTTTTCTCTTTTTTGCATATTTTATTGCAGCATCAAAAGCAGCCATTGCAACACCATATGATTGGGCTGCAATGCCAATCCTTCCACTGTCCAGGCCTGACATGGCAATTTTAAATCCATCTCCTTCTTTGCCCACGCGATTGGAAGCAGGGACAGCACAGTTCTCCATTATCAAATCAGTTGTATCAGATGCCCGCAGCCCCATTTTATCTTCCAGCCTGCCAACGATAAGACCTGAGGTCCCTTTGGGAATAATAAAACAACTGATCCCCTTATGTCCTTTAGTCTCATCTGTTTTTGCAGTGATCAGAACCACTTTTGAATGTTCACCCGATGTAATGAACCGCTTGGTTCCATTTATAATATATTGATCGCCATCCCTTACAGCCGTTGTCTGCTGACTGACCGGATCAGATCCTGCCTCCGGCTCTGTAAGTCCAAAAGCACCAATTATTTCACCGGAGGCAAGGGGTACAAGGAACTCTTGTTTTTGTTCCTCTGTCCCGAATTTATTGAGAGTTTCACAAACAATTGAATTTTGGACGGACATCACAACAGATGTTGATGCACATGAATACGCAATTTCCGATAATGCCAATACATAGGAAATGGCATCTGCAGACTCACCGCCATATTCTTGTGGTATCATCATGCCCATTAACCCGAGTTCCCCCATCTGCCTGAAATTTTCAGCGGGAAATTCTTTTGTTTTATCCCTTTCTGATGCAGTTGCTGCAACCACTTTTCGAGAAAATTCTCTGACCATGTTCTGAATCATCAATTGTTCAGGTGTAAGCTTGAATAACATGAAAGACTCCTTTATTTCTCTTCAACGCTATGGTGCATATACCACAACAATCAGTTCTGCATCGGTTTTGCCGGTATTTTTAAGATCATGCTTAATGCCAGAATTAAAATGGAGTGAATCTCCTTTTTTTAATTTATTGATATGATCACCGACCTTAACTTCCACCTTGCCTTTAAGAACATAGGTAAACTCTTCTCCATCATGCTGAAACCCCACACCATCATGGCTTTTCTTGGCTCCAACCACGATCTTAAAGGCCTTGAGATGTTTATTTTCAGCCGTTGGTGTCAAAGGAGTGTAGGCATAGTTATCCGTCCTTTTGGTATAGGCCTTGGATCTTTCTTCAAGGGCATCGCCCTGCTCTTTCAGCAAAAAATTTGAATCAATATGAAGAGTTCTGGAAATTTGCAAAAGGGTTCCAACAGACGGCCGTTTATCACCGGCTTCAATTTTCTTGATAAATTCTTTTGACAACCCTGTTTCATTGGCTATGGTATCCAGGGTCATTTTTTTATCCAGCCTGATCCGTCTTATTCTTTTACCAATGGGAGTGATTCCTTTTTTTTTAGCCATATAGTCTCCGTTACAAAAAGTTATTCTATAAATTCGATCCAGTTTTCACTGTCTTCGGCTTTTCCATATTGAATATCAGTCAAGGCCGTATAAAATTTCATTGCGATTTCACCAGGCGTACCATCACCTATGGAAATCACCTTGTCACCATATCTTATTTCACCCACAGGTGAAATGACTGCAGCCGTTCCTGAGCCAAACACCTCTTTTAATCTTCCATTTTCATGGGCCAAAAAAACTTCATCAATACTGAGTTTTCTCTCAGATATGTTCATTCCCCATTTTTTAGCAAGACTTATAACTGAATACCTTGTGATACCGGGCAGAATCGTCCCCGTAAGGTTGGGGGTCACAATCTCATCATCAATAATAAAAAAGATGTTCATTGCACCCACTTCTTCTATATACTTTCTTTCAATGGCATCAAGCCACAGAACCTGAGCATATCCATCCTTTTTTGCTTTCTCAGAAGCAATCAAGCTTGCAGCATAGTTACCTGCGGTTTTAAACTCACCCACACCGCCTTTGGCAGCCCTGACATGGTCTTTTGAAACCCAGATTTTCACAGGGTTCAATCCTTCGGCATAGTATGCTCCAACAGAGGAAAGAATAATATAAAATTTATAGGTAAAAGACGCCCTGACACCTAAGAATGGATCTGATGCAATAATTGTGGGCCTGATATATAAAGATGTCCCAAGGGTTTCAGGAATCCATTTTTCTTCTACCTTGATCAGTTTTTTTAAGGCATCCATAACAAAATCAATGTCAATCTTAGGGATGCACATTCCTTTTGCACTCCGGTTCATTCTTTTAAAATTGTCCCTGGGCCTGAAAAGACAGATCTTCTTATCCTGAGTTTTATAGGCTTTCAATCCTTCAAAGATTGCCTGTCCATAATGAAAAACCATGGCTGCAGGTGAAATAGAAAAATCAGCATAGGGCACAATTTCCGGATCATGCCATCCTTTATTTTCAGAATAATCCATAACAAACATATGGTCAGTAAATACCTGCCCAAAGCCCAGATCAGAATCTTTTGGCCTTGTTCTGGTCGTATTAACCTGGGTTACTTTAATTTCCATCATATCCTCCATAAGTATAATTGAGTTAGCTTTATTTGTTCAAACTTTTATGAGCTCCCAGCACAGGTTTTGTCAAGATAATTTCATACCTTTATATTAACGCCCTCTTTTTTTAGATTACCATACTAAATTATTTATATGGTTTAGACAAAGAAAAAAAAAATATTTATAATAAGCTGACTATCTGAGTGATCTATGAAACTTCAGCCGCGAGATCATAATATAAAGCCAAACCCTGGCCCTCAGGGCCAGGATATTTATAGCTTAAAATTTGTTAGAATATTATCAGAGCATTGCCTGGGTCGGCAATGAAGATTTCAAATCAGACCTTTTCACCGTTCAGACTCCCTTACTCATTCATTGGGTCGGATAATGACCTTAATCGATTCGCGGCCGTCACACACAAGCCGGAATCCTTCTGCGATATCTTCCAGGCAAAACCGGTGAGTGATCATTTCATCCACGCTGATTCTGCCGGAGTCAAGGTGTTCCATGGCATCGACAATATCCGGTGGACCGCAGTAATAGGAGGTAAGCACCCGAACTTCTTTCGTCCACAGATCATTGATGGGAATGACAACCCGCTTGTCCGGCGACGGAACTGCAAAAAAGACAACTGCTCCGCCCTTTTCCACGCATGCCCATGCTGTTTCCACTGCGGCCATAACCCCGACGCACAAAATGACCACATCCGGTTTTCTTATGCCCTGGTCCGTCAATTTTTCCGGTACGTTTTCCACTGCATTCAAACAAAAATCGGCGCCGCTGCGCCGGGCCATCTCAATCTTTGCCGGGTTGATATCCAACGCGATGACAGTGCAGAGTCTGGATTTGGCCAGTTTTACATGGAGCAGGCCGGACATTCCGCAACCGATTACCATCACGGTTGAGCCCTTTTCCACCCGGGTCAACCGTTGAGCCCGCACTACACATGCAAGGGGTTCGATGAAGGTACTCTGGTCGTATGTGACCTTTTCCGGCAACCGGTAGACGCCGTTTTTCACCAGTGTTTCCGGCACGACAAGGGCTTGGGAAAACCCGCCGGGCAGCCTTTCCTTGACCTCCGTACAGAGGGGAAACTGTTTTCGTTCACAATACGTGCATTGGTTGCAGGGAACCTTGGGCGCCACGAACACCCGGTCTCCAGTCGCAAAGGCATCTACCCCCTCACCGCACGCCATCACCTCGCCGCCCATCTCGTGTCCCGGGACCAGCGGCGCATTGGGCAGGCGGTACCACTCCACCACATCGCTGCCGCAAATCCCGCAGGACATGACCTTGATTAGAATCTCCCCAGCGCCCGGCCGGGGCAGGGGAGTTTCCTCTATCCGGATATCGCTGTTGTTGTACCACATGCACCTTTTCATGGGGTTACTCCTGGTTTTTCAGCGTCTGGTAAAGTTCCAGTGCTTTTTCCGGAGTTTCGTTGTTGTGAACCACTGCCCCCACCGCCTTAAGCATGGCCACCGGAGCGTCAGATTGGAAGATATTACGTCCCATATCGACGCCAGCGGCACCCTCCTGAACGGCCCTATAGGCCATGGTCAATGCATCGATCTCCGGAATTTTCTTGCCGCCGGCCATAACGATAGGTACGGGGCATGAGGAGGTGATCGTCTCAAAATCTTTTTCCACATAATAGGACTTGACGTAATTAGCGCCGAGTTCCGCACAAATCCGCGTGGCCAATCGAAAGTACCGGGCGTCCCGGGCCATGTCCGTGCCCACTGCAGTAACAGCCAATGTCGGGATACCGTATCGTGTTCCGATGTCCACCATCCTGGTCATGTTCATGATGGACTCTTTTTCGAATTCACCACCGATAAAGACCTGAACGGCCATGGCGCACACATTGAGCCGCATGCAATCCTCGACATCCACAGCAATGCCTTCATTGGACAACTCTTTGAGTATGCTGGAGCCACCACTGGCGCGTAAAACAATGGGTGTATCCAGAGACGGCGGAACAACGCTTCTAAGCATCCCCCGGGTCAGCATCAGGGTATCGGCATGGGGAATCAACGGGACGATATTCAGATCCACCCGTTCTAATCCTGTGGTAGGTCCCTGGAAATATCCGTGATCGATGGCCAGCATAACCGTGCGGCCGGATTTGGGATTGAAAATCCGGGCCAACCGGTTCTTCATGCCCCAGTCCAGGTGCCCACAACCCTTTAGAAAAAAACCTTCTGTTTCCTGGGGTACATCTGTATAATATTTTTTTCCTTCTTTAAGATCATCAGCATCCGGCATGATTGTTCTCCTTTGGGTTACCTTGCATTAATGTTGTTTTTATTTTTTCCCAAGGCACTAAACCTTATTGAAAATATCATTGTACGATCAATCCAGATCGAAACGGTCAAGATTCATGACCTTGCTCCACGCTGCTACAAAGTCGTTCAAAAATTTATCCTGAGAATCCTCATACCCGTATATTTCTGCCAGGGCTCTTAGTTGAGAATTTGAACCAAAAATAAGGTCGACACGGGTGGCGGTCCACTTAAGTTCACTCGTTTCACGATCACGACCCTCGAATACATCTTCATCCTCCTCAGATGGTTTCCACTCAGTACTCATGTCGAGTAGATTCACAAAGAAGTCATTTGTTAAGGTCTCAGGCCTTTTAGTAAAAACACCATGCTGGGACTGTTCAAAGTTGGCATTCAAAACACGCATGCCGCCAATGAGAACTGTCATTTCAGGGGCGGTTAGTGTCAACAGTTGCGCCCGGTCAACCAGCAATTTTTCTGCCGGCACGGCGTATTTAGTTCTGAGGTAATTTCTAAATCCATCTGCAGCAGGTTTAAGCACTCTGAATGATACCTCGTCGGTTTGATCCGGTGTTGCATCCGTTCGTCCCGGTGAAAAGGGAATAGTTAAATCCTGAGCGGCATTCTTTGCTGCCTGTTCTATGCCTGCACATCCACCCAGGACAATTAAGTCGGCAAGCGACACTTTCTTCCCTCCGGATTGAGAGGTGTTGAATTTTTTTTGAATGCCCTCAATGGTCTCCAAAACCGTCGATAGTTTCTCAGGCTGGTTCACTTCCCAATCTTTTTGTGGGGCAAGACGGATTCTGGCTCCGTTGGCACCGCCACGCTTGTCAGAGCCACGGAATGTAGATGCCGATGCCCAAGCCGTTGAGACCAGTTGTGAAACTGACAATCCTGATCCAAGGAGTTTGATCTTAAGCGCTGCAATGTCCTGTGCGTTGATCAACTCATGATCGACTGTGGGCACTGGGTCTTGCCATACCAACTCCTCTTTTGGAACTTCAGGACCAAGATAACGACAGCGTGGCCCCATATCCCGGTGCGTCAGCTTGAACCATGCCCGGGCAAATGCGTCTGCAAACTCTTCCGGGTTTTTATGGAAGCGTTTTGCAATCGGTTTATATATTGAGTCCATCCTGAGAGAAAGGTCTGCTGTGGTCATTATTGTTGTCACTCTCTTTGAAAAATCATGAGCCGCAGGTGCCAGATCCTTTTCATCCGGGCTGACCGGGACCCACTGGTTGGCTCCGGCCGGACTTTTCACTAAATTCCAATCATACCTGAATAACATGTCAAAATAACCCATATCCCATTTTATTGGATTCGGTGTCCAGGCTCCCTCAATGCCACTGCTGATTGTATCGTCACCTTTGCCGCTTTCATATTTACTTTTCCAGCCGAACCCCTGGTCTTCAATGGGGGCTCCTTCCGGTTCCGGGCCCACATGTGTCGGACTGCCAGCACCATGACATTTACCAAAGGTGTGGCCGCCTGCGACGAGAGCAACAGTCTCCTCATCGTTCATGGCCATTCTTGCGAAGGTCTCACGGACGTCCTTACCGGAAGCTACTGCATCTGGTTCTCCATTGGGACCTTCCGGGTTCACATAGATCAGACCCATTTGTACAGCTGCAAGGGGATTCTCAAGATCTCTATTGCCAGAGTATCGCTTATCGTCAAGCCATTCCGTCTCAGTTCCCCAGTAGATATCCTCTTCTGGCTCATAAACATCCTCACGGCCACCACCAAAACCAAATGTTTTGAATCCCATCGACTCAAGCGCACAATTACCTGCAAGGATCATAAGATCAGCCCAGGAAATCTTGCTGCCGTATTTTTTCTTGATGGGCCAAAGCAATCGACGCGCTTTGTCAAGGTTTACGTTATCGGGCCAGCTGTTGATAGGAGCCAAACGCTGATTACCTGATCCAGCCCCTCCCCTACCATCACCCATGCGGTATGTGCCTGCACTGTGCCATGCCATGCGAATAAAAAGGCCGCCGTAGTGCCCGTAATCGGCAGGCCACCATTCCTGGGAGTAGGTCATCAACGCATGGAGATCTTTTTTCAGGGCTTCAAAATCTATTTTTTTGAATTCCTCAGCATAGTTAAAGTTTTTCCCCATGGGATTGCTCATGGAAGAGTGTTGGTGAAGAAGTCTAAGGTTCAACTGGTTCGGCCACCAATCCTGGTTTGATGTACCTCTGCCAGCAATGGATTTTTTAGATGCTCCTGTTACAGGACACTTGCTTTCTTTATTAGACATTCTAACCTCCTGTTCTTTAAATATTATAAATATAAAATATTATGTGATAATAATTATCAATTGGTGGGGGAAAAATATATTAAGCTTTTTCTGCCAAGCAATTGCTGCAAATACCGAAAAAATCTAATCGGTGATTTAAAATTTTAAAGTTTGTCTCTGATGCGGCCTCTTTTTTAATTTCATCCAGACTATCCAGGTCCGAATCGACTATTTTTTTACATTTGATACAAATAACATGTGGATGGGGGTAAGGATTATTCCCATCGTATCGATTGCTCCCATCCGAAAAACCGAGCTCAAGAACTTCACCAAGAGATTTAAGTAATACTATATTTCTGTATACAGTGGCAAGGTATTTTCTTTTCAATAAATACCTATTTCAATTATCTGCCTATGAATATCAACAACGAAAATTTGGGATAATAGTAGAAAAACGCCAAGCCTATGCTTTGTATAATAATTTTATCCCTTTATATTGACGCACTCTTTTCTTTTAGGTTAACATGCTGGATTATCTATCTGCTTTAGACTAAAAAAGAATGAACCTGAAATATAGAGCAGACAAAACCCAATGGGAGAATCAATGATGCAAAGCTCCATAAAAAAAGATAAATTTTCGGTGGAAAAAAAGCTTACTTGCATTAATTGAAAACCAATTAGAGGGGGAGCAATGAACCGGATTGTTTTTTTAATACCTTTGGTCAATACTTTTGGTGCAGTGGCTGTGTATTTTTATTTTTCATTCATCTTGCCTTCCCAGGAAACTGCTGGTATTCCGGATTATTTTACTCCGCTTTTTAGTGCAATCGGTACGATGATACTGTGTTTATTTGGATTTTTACTTTTCCGGAAATCCTTGAGAACCATGTTTGAAGTGGCATTTAAAAAAATCAAAATCAATTCCCTTGAAGAGTCTGAAATTTATCACCTTCAACGAGAAGCGCTTAAGTTTCCAATGGTTGTTTCCAGTGTAGCATTTATGGTCTGGATATTTGCCGGATTTATTTTTGGTCTTTTAGAGCCTTTGATCGCAGCCAGGATTTTTAATGTTCAGACGCCTGATCTTATTGCCTGCATAAGAGTATTTCTTGGCATCTGTCTTCTGGGTGGAGGCGTTACTTCTTTGATTCTGTATTTTGTTATGGAAAATGCATGGCGATCATATATCCATAATTTTTTTCCCGGAGGACATTTAAACAGAGTAAAAAACGTTTTCAAACTTACTGTGAGAAAGCGATTCTTAATCGTATTTTTGGGTATAATCCTTATCCCATTACCCACAATGGGTATGACCATTTTTGCAAGTATCCGGGAAATGAATATGTCTGATGCCATCACAAGGAACCAGATCATGGATTCGCTTGTCTGGGAACTGGGTTTCATCTCTTTGGATTTAGTGGCAATTGTCATCATACTGGCATATTTTTTATCTAAAAGTATCCTGGTTCCGCTCCTTGGTTTTAAGAGAGCTATTAAAAAGATTGAAAACAATAATCTGGATACCCGGGTGAAAATTTTATCCAATGATGAGTTCGGAGATGTGGCAGAAGGATTTAATTTGATGATTAAAAGTTTAAAGGAAAGCCAGAAATTAAGAAAATCTTTTGGGAAATATGTGAGCAAGGAAATCCGGGATGAAATACTTGCGGGAAATCCTTCCCTTGATGGTGAAATGAAAAGAGCAACCCTGTTATTTTCAGATCTGAGAAATTTTACAGGTCTTGTGGAAAAAAACCATCCCAAGCATGTCGTAACAATTATAAATCAGTATTTTAACGAAATGACCTTAGCCATAAACGAACACAAAGGCCTTATCCTTCAATATGTGGGAGATGAAATACTTGCGGCTTTTGGTGTACCCATCGGATTTGAAGACCATCCGGAAATGGCTGTAAAAGCGGCTCTTAAAATGAGGAACAGGCTTGTTTTATTAAATAAAAAGCTTGAGCAGGATGGATTTGAACCCCTGGCCCATGGTATCGGTATCCATTCAGGAGCTGTGCTTGCAGGAAATATTGGTAGCAAAGAAAGAATGTCTTATGCTCTGATTGGGGATACTGTTAACTCTGCATCAAGGATTGAAGGGCTTACTAAAAATTACGGATGCGATATTATTATAAGCCAGACCACATACAATCTTTTAACAGGATCCTATAACACAAAGCAGCTTGCTCCGGTAAAAGTTAAGGGCAAGGAGGATGAGCTTATTATATATAAGCTGTTATCATAGAAAAATTAGACGTAATTATTTTGGTTCTTGCGCTTGAACCCGCCCTGTCTGATGAATATTTGTTTCGAGGCTATTCGCTTAACCTCCTGCAAATATCCATCAGACAGGGCTTTGGGAAGAATTTTTTTTTAACGGGCTGAACAATTACAATTAGAAATTGTTTTTTGCCTGATATAATTTTTTGTAATGAAAAAAATAATGGATTCCTATAATAATTGAATAAAAAGAATAATGGAGCTTAAAAATGCTATTTAAAAATGAAAATGAATTTTCACTCTTCCCAAAATGTTTTTTTTTGGCAGCAATTATTTTTGTAACTCTTTTAGCCGGCCATTTAATGTTTAACGATATAGATGAATTGTCTTCTTTTTTTAAACCATATGCAATAAATGGTGATTTTAAGCGCCAGGTTGTTCTGATGTTTTGTTTAGTATTCTATGCTTCAAGGTTAGTTGTCACCGTATTTGTTTTTCTGAAACGTAAAATGGCCTGGAGTGAAATGCTTATTGTTTCAGGTCTGATGTCCTTTGTCTTATTTTCTTTTGCCAAAGATGGCGGCAACTCTTATCAACCCATTGGAGTTTTGGATTATTTCAGCATACTATTATATCTGATCGGTTCGTGGTTGAATACATTTTCTGAATACACACGATATCTGTGGAAAAGCCGGGATGAAAACAAGGGGCGCCTCTATACCAAGGGTTTATTCAAATATTGCATGCATATTAATTATTTCGGTGACATCCTTCTTTTTATCGGTTTTGCAATGCTCACGCGCCATTTGTCAATGCTGGTCATCCCCCTTGCAATGGCCTTAAATTTTGTTTTTTTTATTATTCCAAGACTTGATAAATACCTGCTAAATAAATATGGTCAGGAATTTAAAGAATATGCCCAAACTACTAAAAAATTTATACCGGGAATTTATTAATTGCTGACACAATTTCGCCCATTCCCTTTAGCTCTATAGAGGGCCTTATCCGCTTGTTTTAAAACTTTGTCCGGTGTTTTAGCTTTTTCACTTCTTTCAGCATAACCAATACTAATCGTTACTTTCACCTCACGATTATTTTTCTTTGTACTATTTTTCTTCCCCGTGGTGCGCCTTTCTTGTTTTCGAAGCATAAACCGATTGTTCGCAATATTTTCACGCAATAACTCAAGATGTAATTTAGCTTCAGGAGCAGTAATACCGGGAAAGACCACTGTGAACTCCTCTCCCCCATAACGAAATGACTTTCCACCACCGGAAACCGCCTTTAATTTATTGCATAGAAGACGTAAAACATCATCACCTGCATCATGGCCATAGGTATCATTAAATTTTTTAAAAAGATCAACATCCAGCATGGCAATGCAATATTTACTGCCGAGTTTATTTAAAGTTTCATTCAGAGCTCTTCGACCAGGCAGATTAGTCAGCTCATCAAGGTAAGCCATACGATATGATTCACTTACCAGTGTAAATAAAGGAAGCAACATAACAAAACTGAATAAAATTGCTATCGAAACCATCTCTTCTACCGGGAATGTAATCGCATAAAACACCAGGATCATCGATGTAATAATAGCACTGCGGAAAGGATTGGCACGGTATAGATAAGAAAGACTCACAACAAACAGGCTTATTAAAATTGAAAGCAATGCAGTTTGTGAAAAAAACAGTAGTTCAACCTTTAACTCTGGAAAAAGTATCATATTAATAATATGAATCCACTCAGGATTTTTGCTTCCAATCAACCATATCAGAACAACCACCTGCAAACCGATAAAGCTGAACCGTGCTAAACCTATAAATGTAGCTATCCCACGCTCTGAGTAAAAAGAAATCAAGGCAATGTTTACAGCAAGCAATACTGCTATACTGTTCAGAATCAGAGTGTTATGGATATCACCTATCGCAGGCAGCCAGAAAAAATAGGCATAAACCAGTGAAAAAAGTATTGTACTGAAGATCACAAGACTGCGGTTGAACTTTATGCCCATAACAAAAGAAATTAACAGCAGTATAAAAGGAAACAGCTCCAATATCGGAAGGTATCGAGCAGGCAGGTGCGGTATCAGTTTTATAGAAAAAATAGCAATGGTAAGAAAGATTAAGTTAAAAAACAGACCCGTCAATATTCTTTTCATTAAAGACAAAATCTCCAGAAAAATTTTAGAGAAAAGAATATACTATTAGTTGCCATATAATGTTTGGTTATCATTTAAACCTAATCACCTTATAATTAATAGATCAATAGCCCGAATACAACTAAATAGGACAGAAAACTAATTGTTGTCAAGAAAAGTATAAAACCCCATTTATTGTTTCCCTGTAAATTACTATTTATAAATCATGAATGGAGATAGACAAATGATGATCCTGCATCAGCTTTTGAAATCTGGGACTATCAGATTTGCTTATCGGTCGAACGATTATGTAGCGATAAAATCAGGGCAATCGTACGTAACTTTTTTATGATTACTCCATACCCGTTCAGATCAGTTTACCTTTCCTTCGCTGGATGGGACATGTTGACAGGTCCCAAAATGCTCATCCAAGGCAAACTGGCCTGAACTAGTTGATGTGCCGACAATTACAGTCATTGTAGCGGACAGCAGAACAAAATATTGTTTACATCCGTTGGCCCTGGCGATAAAATGCTGCAATTAGTATTTATCAGGTTTTCGTGATATAAAAATTTGTATGGGAAGATATTCGTTTCTATACAAATAAAACAGGATTGATACCATGAAAACAATGAAAGCAATTGTAAAAGCAAAACCTGAAAAAGGATTATGGCTTCAGGACGTTCCAATTCCCGAGATCGGCCACAGTGAGGTCTTAATAAAAATCAAAAAAACAGCCATTTGTGGAACAGATGTTCACATCTATAACTGGGACAAATGGTCACAGCAAACCATTCCCGTTCCCATGCATGTGGGCCACGAATTTGTGGGAATAATTGAAAAAACAGGTTCCCATGTAAAGGATTTCAAACCGGGAGATCTGGTTTCAGGGGAAGGCCATCTGGTGTGCGGCCATTGCAGGAACTGCCTGGCCGGGCGACGGCATTTATGCATGGACACAAAAGGAGTAGGCGTCAACAGACCCGGTGCATTTGCCGAATATCTTGCTATACCCCTTACCAATGTCTGGTATTGTAATAAAAATATTCCTCTGGATGTCCTGGCCTGTTTTGATCCCCTTGGAAATGCAACTCACACTGCGCTTTCCTTTGATGTTCTGGGAGAAGATGTACTGATTACGGGTGCAGGACCCATAGGATGCATGGCAGCCTCCATTGCAAAGCATGCAGGAGCCAGATTTGTGGTGGTGACAGATGTAAATGCTTACAGGCTTGACCTTGCTAAAAAAGCAGGCGCTTCACTGACCATTGATGTGACAAAAAACAGCATTGAACAAGCCCAAAAAAAGCTTGGCATGAAAGAAGGATTTGATGTAGCCATGGAAATGTCAGGCAATCCTGCTGCCTTAAGGTCAATCATTGATAACATGTGCCACGGCGGAAAGATTGCTCTTCTGGGGATTATGCCCGACAATACAGATATTGACTGGAATAAGGTTGTGTTTAACATGCTGACAATCAAGGGTATTTACGGCAGGGAAATGTATGAGACCTGGTATAAAATGAGCAGTATGATTCAAACCGGACTTGATATATCACCTTTAATTACCCATAAATTTCATTACACCCAGTTTGAAAAAGGATTTGATGTAATGCGGTCCGGTCTATCAGGAAAAGTCATTCTTGACTGGGATTAGAAGCCTTAAAATCATTACAATGGGATTGTGACTCTAAACTCAGCCCCTTTCCCATTGTCTGAATTTAACTTTAGTTTTCCACCCATATCTTTTAATAATACCATCACCCCGGCAAGTCCCAGGCCATGGCTCATAATGGCACTCTCAATTGATGATCCCGTTGTAAAATAGGTTTCAAAAATTTTCTGATGGTCTGAAGGAGCAATGCCCCGGCCATCATCTTTTACCTTTAGAATCAGTTTTTTGTCTTGAATTTTCCCTGAAATCTCTACTAATGAAAGTCGATGCTTAATTGCATTTGTAACAAGATTTCTCAGGATCTGCCTCACCTTAGCCTCATCAAGGTGAACCATTTTTTCCCATACTTTCGGGTCAAAAGACAATCTGGCACCACTTGGTTTTATGGCCTTTTCAAGTTCTTCATAGGTTTGAATTTTTCGAACAATCTCTGCCACGCCTGGATCATAAAGATCAAATATCTCCAATATAACAGATGTCACAAGGGATGATATGGGAAAATCAGAGGTAATCATAACACCCTCCCTGGATCTTCCAAGCTCCAATACATCATTGACAAGCCTTTGAGTGGTCAGAGTGTTTCTTATAATCCTTTTTAATACTTTTACCTGCTTATCTGTCAGCGGGCCATAAGAATCACGGCGGTTCAAAAGTGATTTTGCCCCGGCATCTATTACTGAAATAGGAACTTTCAGATCATGAATAAGTATTTCTGTCTTTATGATGGAATCCGGCATTTTCTTAGTTGAACCTTTTAAAATCCTTGCAATGTCAATCAATGATTTTATATATTGTAGCCAATGTTATGTATCGGCTACATCTTTTTAAAAAATATTAAAATCTTGCAACTCACATTTTGTTACGTGAGACCTTTATGTTATACGAGGATCTATCAATCTTGTAAAGTCTTTATGGAGTTTATTTATGAACAGCGATGCCAATGACATCAAAAAACTTGAAAAAAAAATAAAAGCGCTTGAAAAAAAAAACAATGAACTCCATGAGATTATCTCAAACGCTCCCATCCCCATATTTGTTTTAGATGACCACCATAAAATAACCCATTTTAACAAGGCATGCGAAGAGTTAACCGGTCTTTCGGAAAAAGAAATGATTGGAACGAATAACCAGTGGAAAGCCTTTTATTCTAAAAGACGTCCTGTTATGGCTGATCTGATAATAGATCGATCATCTGATGACCAGATTGTGAAACATTATGGCTCCAAATACAATAGATCAGCCAAATCCAAAGAACTTTTTTCAGCCACGGATTTTTTTTCGGATCTGGGTGAAGAAGGTAGATGGCTTTTATTCTGCGCCTCCACTATTACAAATGAAAATGGTGATATCATAAGTGCAGTTGAAACCCTTCAGGATGTTTCAGAAGAAAAAATTTCAGAACAAAAAAACAGGGAATTGTATCGAATCTACCGGAAGATCCTTGAATTTATCCCTTATCCCGTTGTTGTCTATAATGACGATGGATTAGTTTCCTATGTCAATCCTTCTTTTTCAGCAACCTTTGGATGGTCACTTAAAGATCTCAAAGGTAAACCTGTTCCCTTTGTACCTGAAACTCTTACAACTGAAACAAATGAAATATTGAACAAATTCAGAGAAGACAAATCCCTTACCCGTTACGAGACAAAGCGATTGACAAGGGATGGCAAGGTTCTGGATGTGGTAATCTGGGCAGCATCCCATGAAAGGTTTAAAACGGGTTTAAAAGATAATTTTGTCATTTTAAGGGACATTACCGAAGAGAAAAGGATAGCGGCAAACAATAAAACCATTATGAGAATTTCCGCTCTCCTGCCTGAATATCCTGAGCTTGAAGACCTCATGAACTATATCTCAAAAGAAGTCAAAGGGATTTTGAACACTGAAGGAGCAATGGTTCTCCTATATGACGAAATTACGGATGAGTTATTTTTCACTGGAGCATCCTATGATGATTCAGATACTGAAAAAAGAGCAAAAAAATTCCGTTTCCCTGCTGATTCAATGCTTGCAGGAAAAATTATTAAAACCGGAGAATATGCCCTGGTAAACGATGTTGAAAAATTGATGAAAGATCATCCTGAAAGAGATGCAACCCTGGGATATAAAACAAAAAGCCTCCTGGAGGTTCCAATTAAAAGTGAGAGCAGAATCATTGGAGTTCTTTGTGCCATTAACAAAAAACAGAATCTGTTTGACTATAATGATATGGAACTGATGTCAATGATTGCAGGAACTGTTGCCATTTCAATTGAAAATGCAAGATTCTCAGAGGCAGTTAGAGAGGCTTACAGGGATGTGGCTTCCATGAACCGGGCAAAAGGTAAAGTCATTAATCACCTTTCCCACGAACTTAAGACACCTGTAGCTATCCTCACAGGTTCTTTGCAGATATTAAATAAAAAACTTGAGTCTATACCCGGTTTAAACGTTGAAGCAACTTTGAACAGGATTGAAAGAAACCTGGACAGAATTGTTGATATCCAGGATGAAGTGGCGGATATAATGGAAGACAAGACCTATTCCGCTCAAAAGCTTTTATTGAAAATGTTTGAAGCCTGCCAGGATGAGCTTGAAACGCTTATCCAGCAAAACCTTTCTTCTGACCAGCTTGAATACTCGATCAGCCAATTGATTGATGAAAAATTCGGTCCCAGGTCTATTAGCTACAAATCTATTAATTTTTCTGAATATTTCAATGACCTCTACACTTGTCTTAAACCTGAATTTGAATTCCGAAACATTAATATCGAGATTTCAATTGAAGATAATCTTCCAACTATTCTTTTACCCATAGAAATTTTAAATAAAATGATTGGCGGCCTCATTAAAAATGCCATTGAAAATACTCCGGATAAAGGTAAAATTCATATTTCCTTTAAAACAAAAGATTCAGGTATTCTTCTGAAAATCCATGATTTCGGAGTAGGGATTGAAGCCGATGCCCAAAAAAGAATTTTTGAAGGTTTTTTTTCAACCCAGGAAACATTATTGTATTCTACTAAAACACCTTTTGCCTTTAATGCCGGAGGCAAAGGCGCAGATTTGTTAAGGATGAAAATATTTTCAGATCGACATGGCTTTGTTTTAGATATGGTATCGCAACGATGCCGCTTCCTTTTAAAAAACAAGGAAACAAAATGTCCGGGCGATATTGAAGAATGTCCCTTTTGCAACAGCCAGGAGGATTGTTTAAATTCCGGACATTCGATTTTTTCCATATTTTTCCCCCTTGAGAAAAATAAAAAAAGTCTTTGACAAACCAGATAAAATTGAATTATTACAATCTAATGTATTGAGACTGAGCGCTCGTTTGTTTGCAAACCCGTTTAACAGATAGCTTTGGGTAAACTTGTACAAAAATGAATTAATTTTTATCCTTTTTATAAGGAGTATTTTGTGATGGACAACTTACATAACCTGACCTTTTTTGATATCTATGAAAAAAATGCTCTCTATAATGGCAAATCCTGTGCCCTTCACTGGAAGGGAATGGAAACAAACTATGCCGATCTTTTTAATCAGACATCCAGATTTGCCAACGGTCTCAGGAACCAGGACCTTAAAGCCGGCACCAGGGTTGCCGTTCTTTGCAAAAACCACCCCGTCTTTTTCCATCTTTTTGGTGCGGCATCAGCTCTCAACCTTGTACTGGTTCTCATTAACCGGCGGTTAAGCCAGGATGAAATATCTCATATTATTGAAGATACTACCCCTGCTTTAATTTTTGCAGATAAAGAAATGGAAGACCAGGCAAACTCGCTTGCTTCGTCTTTTTCATGCCTCAAACAATCTTATGTTGTTGATGAAGAAGACAAAAATTTTTCAAATCTTTACCGCACTTCCCCGCTTAAGGCTTGCGAACCAAGCAGTTCTATTGATCCTTTTTTGATTATCCACACGGCAGCAATGTTAGGCAAACCAAGAGGTGCTGTCCTGGCACAAAAAAACATTATTTTATCCAACCAGCAGATAATTACTGCTTTTGGAATTGATAAAACCAAAACATATTTAAATATTTTGCCATTATTTCACATTATGGGAATTAATCTTGGGTTAGGAATCCTTCAAGCCGGAGGTAAAAACGTACTACAGGAAAAATTTGACCCCCCTGAAACATTAGATCTTATCCAGGAACAAAAAGTTAATTTTTTTGGTTCCTTCCCCCCCATATTATCAAACCTTATAGATGCAATGGAAAACGGTAATTATGACCTGTCAAGCCTTGAAATAGCTGCCGGGCTTGAGATGCCTGATACTGCAAAAAAATGGGAAACCTGTACTGATTCAAAATACTGGACCATGTACGGACAGACTGAAACATCCGGCCTGATCTCTTTTACCGAGTACTTTACAAAGCCTGGATCAGCAGGAGTTATATCACCTTTAGCCAATATCAAAATTGCAGATGACTTTGATAGTTTTTTACCCACGGGTAAAACCGGAGAAATCATAGTCAGAGGCCCTTTGGTTTTCCAGGGGTATTGGAATGCCGATAAATTAAATGCCCACACCTTAAGGGACGGCTGGCACCATACAGGAGACCTTGGAATGATAGATTCCGATGGGTTTTTGTTTTTTAAGGGCCGAAAAGCAGAAAGAGAGCTCATCAAGCCCGGGGGAGAAAATGTTTTCCCGGCTGAAGTAGAAAAAGTTATTCTTGAACACGATACCGTCAAAGAAGTCTGTGTATTTGGTGTTCCAGACCCAAAATTTGGTGAAGGAATAAAAGCCGTTTGCTCGCTTAATCCGGGAGCGTACCTTACAAAGGAAGATCTGATAAAATTTTGCGGGTCCCTTATTGCCGGATACAAAAAACCACGATATGTTGAATTTGTAGATGAATTACCAAAAACAGAGAATGGCTCAATTGACCGTGAAAAAATCAAAAAAGAATATGGTTAAAACACTTCCTTTTTTTTTGTAAACATGGTTTTTGCCTTGACACTCGAAAGTTGATTTACTATTGGTAATCTTTAGGGTCTTTTCCAGTATTAATCAGGTTACAATGGGCCTTAACGCTTTATTCATTTATACTGTCAGACAAATTTATACGTATCTTTTATGATAGGAGGTGAGTACTTGCTTTAATCTTTTGTTTCAATTTGAATAATCATTTTTGGCAATAATTTTTTTTGGATGCAAGTTCTCTTTAATCTGACTTATAGAATTTGGATTTTATATGGCACATTTAAATGTTTCAAACGTTACACTTTCTTTTGGCGGACTCAAGGCTCTTTCCAGGGTAGACATGAAGATCGAGGCGGGTCTGATCACATCAATTATCGGCCCCAATGGTGCCGGTAAAACCAGTATGCTCAACTGCATATCAGGTTTTTATCATCCCACACAAGGCGACATTGATTATAAAGGAAAAAAGCTGACTCATGCGTCTCCACACCAAGTATCGAATATGGGAATTTCCAGAGCCTTTCAAAACCTTGAACTGTTTTCCGGACTTTCTGTTCTTGACAATCTTCTTTTGGCCAGGCACCAGAATTTAAAATACAGCTTTCTGCATGCCGTTTTCTTTTATGGAAAGGCCTCCCGCATCGAAGCTGAGAACAGAGCATTTGTGGAAGGTGTCATCGATTTCATGGAGCTGGAACCCTATCGAAAAAGCCTTGTAGGAAATTTAAGCTATGGGGTCCAGAAAAAAGTCGAGGTGGCCCGTGCCCTTACCCTGGCTCCTGATATCCTTCTTTTAGATGAACCCATGGCCGGGATGAACCAGGAAGAAAAAGAAGACATTGTCCGGTTTGTCATGGATATTCAAAAAGAAAAAGGGATAACAGTGGTACTTGTAGAGCATGATCTTGGGGTTGTCATGGATATTTCAGACAGAATCTATGTTCTTGATTTTGGCGAAGTGATTGGTTCGGGAACCCCTGAAGAGGTTGCCCAGAATCCTAAAGTAATTGAAGCCTATATTGGAGAGGACTAAATCTATGAGCAAGAATGACAAATTACTTGAATACTCTATCCCCCAATTGCTTCGCTGGCGAGTCAAGGAAACGCCCAAGCGTCCGGCTTTAAGGGAAAAAGATTTTGGAATCTGGAATACCTACACCTGGGAAGATTATTATGATCATGTCAGAAAAACTGCACTAGGCCTTAAATCCATCGGTCTTGCAAAAGGGGATGTCATTGCCATCATCAGTGACAATATCCCTGAGCTTTTGTTTACTGCAATCGGTGCACACTCTATTGGCGCTGTTTCTGCCGGAATCTATCAAACCAGTATGCCCGATGAAATTGCCCAGATCTTGGGCTACCTGAAAGTCAGTGCGGTTTTTTGTGACAACCAGGAACAAGTGGATAAAGTTCTTGATGTCAGGGACAAGATCCCCAATGTTAAAAAAGTCATTTTTGAAGATCCAAGGGGCATGAGAGATTATATGTCTGATGACTGGTTTATCGATATCACCGACCTTTATAAACTGGGTGAGGACGAGCATACAAAAAATCCTGAGCTTTTTGAAACCCTTGTGGATTCTGCTAAACCCGATGATGTCTGTCATCTGTGCCTCACATCAGGCACAACAGGTTTACCCAAAGGTACAAAGCTTACCCATAAAAATTATATAAATATGGGATTACAACTCATCCAGGTTGATCATCTTGAGCCCACGGATGAATATGTTTCTTTTCTGCCCTTTGCCTGGATAGGCGAACAGATGAACTCATTCGGGGTTGCCATGGCTTCGGGTATTACCCTCAACTTCCCCGAATCTGTTGAAACAGCCATGTCAGACTTAAAAGAGATCGGGCCCCATTTCATGTTTGGCGCTCCAAGAATTTATGAAACCATCCGCTCTGAAATATGGCTTAAAATTGACCAGTCTTATTGGTTGAACAAACTTTTCTATAATTATTTCATAAAAATAGGCCTTAAAGCAGCAGGCTACAGGATGACCAACAAACCCATGCCATTGGGATTAAAAATATTATCATGGCTGGGCACCCAATTGATATTCAGACCTCTTGTCAACCAGATTGGGTTTCTTCGTCTAAGAAGAGCCTATACTGGTGGTGCAGCATTAGGCCCTGAACTTTTTACATTTTACCAGGCAATCGGTGTAAACTTAAAACAGATCTATGGACAGACCGAAATTGTTGGAATTGCCTATATGCACAGAGACGGTGATGTAAGACCTGAAACCGTTGGTAAGCCTTTGCCCGGAACCCAGTGTAAAATTTCCGATGAAGGTGAAATACTTTCCAGATCTGATTCTGTGACCCCTGGGTATTATGAGCTTCCGGAAAAATCAGAAGAACTTTTAGAGGGTGGATGGCTTCATTCAGGGGATGCCGGCTTTATTGATGAAAACGGACATCTGGTTGTTATCGACCGTCTTTCCGATGTTATGCATAATAACAAGGATGAAATGTTTTCTCCCATGTTCCTGGAAAACGCCCTTAAATTCAGTCCCTATATCAAAGAGGCTGTGATTTATGGAAATAAAGAAGACTATGTGGCATGCCTGATTAATGTTGATCCCATTGTTGTAGGCAAATGGGCTGAAGATAGAGGGATTTCATTTACTACTTATATGGATCTTTCAAGCAGGCCCGAGGTTGCAAAGCTTATGATGGAACAAGTTTTAGATGTAAATTCAAGGGCGGAAAAAGAACATTTTAAAATTAAACGCTTTGCTTTGCTCTACAAACTCTTAGATACAGATGACGGGGAGTTGACCAAGACCGGCAAGATCCGTCGTAAATTTGTACAGGAACGATACCAGAACCTATATGATTTCCTTTATGACGAATCCGTCAATAAAAAGGAAGTTGAAGCATCCTTCCAGTATCAGGACGGGCAATCAACAAAGGTTAAAACAAGTATTGAATTTTACACGGTGAAAGGAGCCAAATAAATCATATGAGTTATTTTTTTCAAATTGTAGTCAGTGGCATTGTTGTGGGCTCCATCTATGCATTGGCCGCCCTTGGCCTGGTTCTGGTTTATAAATCAAGCCGGGTGGCAAATTTTGCCCACGGCCAGATTATTGCGGCAGGTGCTTTTATCACCTATTTTTTAACTGTCACCCTCGCCATCCCCATTTTCTTTTCATTTTTAGCCAGCATGATAATCACTTTCTTTTTAGCCATGAGTGTTGAACGGATTTTCTTAAGACGTCTGATCGGAGAACCCATTATCTCTGTCATTATGGTCACCATTGGATTGGGATCCATCCTTGATGGATTGATTTATCTGACCCCCTTTGGAAGTGAAAATTTCTCATTTCCCACATTTCTTCCCCATGAACCCCTTTCTTTTGGTGGGGTTTCCATTTCATGGACCCAGCTTGTGGGGGTTATCATCACCTTTATCCTGATTGGGGGATTTTCCTGGTTTTTCAAGAAATCAACCGTTGGGATATCCATGAGGGCAGTATCCGACGATCAGTTTGCTTCCATGTCTGTCGGCATCTCAGTACCAAAAGTCTTTGGTCTTGCCTGGGCCACAGCAGGATTATCTGCTGCAGCTGCAGGATGTATCATCGGCAATATCACAGGGCTAAATTTTGATACCCTGCATTCATTTGGAATTGTCGTGTTCCCGGTTATTATTCTGGGAGGACTTGATTCCATACTTGGAGCTGTTGTGGCCGGAATCATCATGGGATTGATCCAGCAGTTTGCCAGCGGTTATCTGGATGGTAATTTTGGGTTATTCGGTACGGGAGATGTCATGCCATATATCATTTTATTAATCATTCTTCTATTTAAACCCCACGGTTTATTTGGAATTCACGAAATTGAGCGGGTGTAGCCTATGTCAGCAAATACGTGGTTAGCAACTGGTAATTTTTACACAACCTATAAACAGGAACAAAAGACATTTTTTACAAGTCTTGACCGTTCCGTGTTTACATTTTTCCTGATTATTCTTTTTGCATGGCCTTTGTTTTTCCCTTTGAGTAACAAATTTATGCTAGTGATTGATAATACATTGATCGCCGTTGTTGCCGTCATGGGACTCAATCTTGTAACAGGATTTGCAGGGCTTATTTCCATAGGTCATGCCGCCTTTGTGGGTATTGGTGCATACACAGTGGCATCTTTTTGCAGGACCATGGGTGATACCCATATTATCATCACTCATTTCTGGCCCTTGATGATTATACTTTCCGGACTTGTCGGTGCAGGATTCGGTGCTATTGTCGGCTTGCCTGCCCTACGTCTGAAACATCTGTATCTTGCTATTGCCACCCTATCTTTTCAGATGATTTTTCAATGGGTAATTAATTTTATGACCTTTTTTAACCAGGGCCAGACCATATCTGTGGGCCGTGTTTTCTGGTTCACCGGAAAGGTGGGACGAAAAGATCATTATTTTTTCTGGTACTATGCCATCCTTGTGGTGGTGATCCTGCTGGGTTTTGGGTTCAGGAATCTTCTTAAAACCCGTTATGGCAGATGCCTGATCGCAGTCCGGGACAATGACCGTGCTGCCGATGCCATGGGGATAAATCCCGGGCTCACAAAAGTCTATGCCTTTGCCCTGGCCGGTTTTTTTGCCGGAGTTGCAGGTGCTTTGCATGCCTACGTCTACAGGGGGGTTGGATTTGAATCCTTTACGCTCCATGAGTCCATTGGCTATCTTGCCATGGCAATTGTCGGGGGATTGGGAACCTTGAACGGGTCTTTCTGGGGACCTGTTTTCATAAAATTTTTGGACCTTCAAATGGAGCACCTTTCAGAAGCTATCGGGCAATATCTGCCATCGGGTATGAACCTTACCACAGCAATGAAACCCTTTACTTTTGGTTTGGTCATTGTTCTGTTTTTAATGTATGAGTCAAGGGGAATTGCAAACTGGTGGAGAATTACAAAATCCTATACCAAGTTGTGGCCTTTCCGATATTAGAACTGTCACACCTTTACATATATTTTTTTTAGTTACTCACTAAACCCAAGAAGGAGAAGAAACATGAAAAGCAACAAAATTTTTACTGCATTGCTGGTTCTTGTCGTTATGTTTGCATTTACTTCATCTGTAAATGCGGGCGGGAAAGTTTACAAACTTGGTTTATCCCTTGCCATTACCGGTCCAACATCTGATGCCGGCAACCCTTATTCCAAAGGTGTTGAAGATTATTTTAAATTTGCAAATGAAACAAAAATTTTAGGCGATGACAAAATTGACTGTACTATCAGAGATGATCAGTATAAAACCGACATTACTAAAAGAAATTTCGAAGATTACCTGGATCAGGGAATCGTTCTTTATCTGAATTATTCCACAGGCAGCACCCTGGGATTAAAAAAAGATTTTGAAGAAGAAAAAATTGCTGTAATTCCTGCTTCATTTCACCGTGGAAATCTTGAGAATTCAAATTATATCTTTTTGCCTGTTGCATCTTATTCAGAGCAAGTCATAGTTATGAGCGAATATGTTGCAAACAATCATAAAGGCGGGGGCACCCCAAAAGTTGCTCTTTTCCTCCATCCTTCTGCCTTTGGCCGTGGACCCCTTGCAGATACCCAGGCTGCTGTAAAAGCCGGCCTCAATATTGAGATTGTTGAAGTTGTTGAACATGGAAAAGATCTTGATAATACTGCAATGCTGAAACGCCTCATGAGCAAGGGAGTTCAATATGTGATCAGCCAGACTATTCAGTCACCCGTTGCAACCATGCTTAAAGATGCACAGCGTCTTGGACTCTCTGCAAGTTCATTTGGTGAAGAGGGCAAACTGACTTTCCTTGGAGCTCACTACACAGGCGGCAATGATCTTATTGCTCTTGCCGGAGCTGCTTCTGAGGGTTACTTCTGGGTATGTTCCTACAACCTGACATCTGAAGATACGGACGGAACCAAACAACAGCTTGCCCTTGCAAAATTATATGGGCGTGATGACAAAGCAGCCAACTCACACAACTATGCCAACGGCATCATGGTTGCTCAGGTTGCAACTGAGGCTATTAGAAGAGCAAAAGCTGCCGGTCTTAAAGTAAACAAAGCAAACCTTCATAAAATACTAAATGGAATGAATGGTGCCAATGCATATCATCCCTATACAACTGTTGGACCTGTGACCTATTCACCCACTGATCATGCAGGAGTTGATATGCTTCAGATATACACTGTAAATGGTGGTGCATTCAAAAAAGTTGGAGTTCCTTTACAGTCTGCATTCATGGGAAAAATCCAATAAAGTATTTTAATTTAGAAAGGGATTAATTTTAATGAATCCAATAAAAAGAATCCCTTGAACAAGCTGAACCTTAACTTACCGGAAATCAGATAAAGACAAATCAGGTTTTCGGTAAGTTAACCCCAAAAATAAAGCCAAAAACAAAAAAGAAAGTGCATATGGAAAAAAATCTGCTTGAAGTCAATAATATTGAGGTTGTCTATAATGACATCATTCAGGTCCTGCGTGGTGTCAGCCTTAACGTTCCCAAGGGAGGTATTGTTGCTTTGCTTGGAACAAATGGTGCCGGCAAAACAACCACCCTGAGAGCTATCAGTGGCCTGCTGAAACCTGAAAACGGGGCAACTAAGGAAGGTTATATTAAATTTAACGGTACAGATACGACTCATCTTCTGGGAACACAAATTGTTAAACTTGGAGCTGTAATGGTGCCTGAGGGCAGAAGGGTATTTAAGCATCTTACAGTGAATGAAAATATATTAGTGGGTTCCATTACCAGAAAAGACGGATCAAAAAATATCCGCTCCGACAACGAACTGATGTACAAGCATTTTCCAAGGCTTTCAAAGGTCACCAACAGGATGGCAGGATACAGTTCCGGTGGGGAACAGCAGATGATTGCCATTGCAAGAGCTTTGATGGCAGCTCCCCAAATGCTGATGCTGGACGAGCCATCTCTTGGACTTGCACCCATACTTGTAAAAGAAATATTTGAAAATATTCAAAGAATTAACAAGGAACTTGAAACTACAATTCTGGTTGTGGAGCAAAATGCAAAAGTTGCCTTGGCTGTATCAGATTATGCCTATATAATGGAATCGGGTAAAATTGTTCTGGAAGGCCCGTCCAAAGAACTTCAGGACAATCCGGATGTAAAAGAGTTTTATATGGGGATTACCAAAGGCGGCGGGAGAAAATCTTTCAAAGATGTAAAGTCTTATAAAAGACGCAAACGATGGATGTAGACTGTAATTTTAGGAGTTCATTATGAAAATACTGGTTGGATATGATGGTGGAGAAGTTGGAAGGCTGGCTTTATCCCTTGCTAGAGATTATGCCAAAACAAATAATGCTTTTGTTTATGTAATCGCCTCTATGGAAGGTGGGGCTTCTGAAAAACAGTCTGATATTATTAAAGCGGAAGAAAACCTTGCCTTTGCTAAAAAACTCATGAAAAATTCAGGTGTGCAGTGCGAGACGCAACAAAGCGTCAGAGGACTTTCTCCCGGTGAAGATCTTGTTCAATTTGCCGAAGAAAATAAAATTGATCACATCTTTCTGGGAATACGTAAAAAATCAAAAGCTCAAAAAGCTATCCTGGGATCAACATCCCGATATGTTATCCTTAAAGCACCCTGCCCCGTCACCACTGCCAAGTTTGATCTAAATAAGATTAAAACAAATGATCTTTTAAAAGACCGGCGAATCCTGGTGGTTGATGATGAGCCTGATATTCTGGAAACAGTTGAAGAATTATTGGACATGTGCTCTCTTGATACTGCAGCCAGTTTTGATGAAGCTAAAAGACTTCTTGAAAACAACACATATGATATAGCGATTCTGGATATTATGGGGGTTTCCGGTTATGATGTGCTTGAGCTTGCCCGGAAAAAAAATATTCCCGCAATAATGTTGACTGCCCATGCCCTGACCTCTGAAAATTTAAAGGAATCCATTCAAAAAGGTGCGGACTCCTATGTTCCCAAAGATTTTCTTGCTAATCTTGCCGATCATGTTGCCGATGTCATCAGAGCCCGGATAGAAGGCAAACAGGGTTATGGCGCCTGGTTTTCCAATCTGAAACCCTTCTTTGACAAATCATTCGGCAAAGGATGGAGGGAAAAAGACAGAAGCTTCTGGAACTCATTTGATAATAAATATGGGCGCTAAACCCGTTATAATATTGTAATTTTATCACTATAGTTTGTCAGGGATTCAAGACCATTATCTGTTACCAATCCTGGTGGCCAAGGCTCCTGGCGTGGGCTTCCAATAATCCTGCAAACTCAATCTCGCTCATTCCAGGTTCGATGATGTCTTGTACCTTGGCTGCAACTTTATCCGCCATATGCGACGTCTGGCGCATCAAAATGATTTCATACTTAGATTTAACAGCACGCTGCATCCTGATCTGCAAAGAAATATCAATAATCCTGGCAGGAGAAAATATATCTTGAAATAAAATATATTGGTTGGCAGAAAGAACATCCATTTCAAGGCCCAGATTTTTTGGCATCTCATAACCAGATGATAAAATGGTTTCAGGGATTTCTTTAGGGCTTATAATACTGACAACCCTGTCTATTCCTGATTCTTGTCTGGCCCGCTGATAATCCTTAAAAATCATCAGCAGGGGTTCTCCTGATTCAGGGATATAAAGCCACCCCTGCTGGGCAGTTCCTGAATAGTAAAAGAGATCAGCTTTCTGTAAAATCAGAACCCCGTCAACTTTTGTTTTCCCAAGTCTTTTCTGCAGGTTGGCAATTCGTGATTTTAATTCTTCCTCAGGCGTGCTCCGGCCATATTCCATAATCTTTTTCCCCATCAAATGGGGTCATCAAATGGGGTCAGGCTTTCCTTATTGTCGTTATTGAGGCAATAAGGAAAGCCTGACCCCAAACTACTATTTGTAGTCGTAAAATCCTTTTCCAGATTTTCTTCCCAGCCAGCCGGCTTCAACATATTTTCTCAAAAGAGGACAGGGTCTGTATTTAGAATCTTTAAACCCATCATACAATGTCTCCATGATGGCAAGACAGGTATCAAGCCCGATAAGGTCTGCCAACGCAAGGGGACCCATTGGATGGTTGGCACCAAGTTTCATCACCGTATCGATATCTTCGGGTTTTCCCACGCTCTGGTAGAGGCAGAAGACAGCCTCATTGATCATGGGCATCAAGATCCTGTTGGCTATAAAGCCTGGAAAATCATTGGCTTCTGCCGGGGTTTTTCCAAAGTCTTCGCACAGTTTCCATGTCATATCAAAAGTCTCTTTTGAAGTGGCAAGACCTTTAATGACTTCAACAAGTTTCATAACAGGTACAGGATTCATAAAATGCATACCGATCACTTTATCTGGTCTTGATGTTCTGGCGGCAATCCTGCCTATGGGTATGGAAGAGGTGTTGGTGGACAAAATAACCTGGGGCGGGCATATTTTATCCAGGTCTTCAAAAATTTTAAATTTTAAATCCTCTCTTTCCACTGCTGCCTCAACAACAAAATCCACAGATGCCATATCTTTTAAATCAGTGGTAGTTGTAATTCTGCCAAGGATTGTCTTTTTTGTATCCTCGGAAATTTTTTCATTTTTAACCATCCTGTCAAGATTTTTTGATATGGTGGCAATACCTTTTTCACAAAATTCTTCTTTTATATCGCTCATCAAAACTTCAAGGCCGCTGGCTGCTGCAACCTGTGCAATCCCATTACCCATCTGACCGGATCCTATAACACCAAATTTTTTAACTTCCATTATCTCTCCTCAATATTTTTTTTACGTTTTTTTATTTATAAAAATTGTCGTAATTATTCAGCTCTTACACTTGAAACCGCCCTGTTTGATAGATATTTGTTTCGATGCTAAACGCTTAACCTCCTGCAAATATCCATCAGACAGGGCTTTGGGGATAGCTTTTTTTAACGGGCTGAACAATTACAAATTGTCTTGTATATTTATTATTACCATCACCGATTGACGACAAGGGCCACAGCCTCTCCACCTCCCAGACAAAGAGAGGCAAGGCCTGTATTCACATCACGCTTTTTCATTTCATATAATAATGTGGTCAAAACCCTGGCCCCGCTTGCACCTATTGGATGACCCAGTGCAACACTGCCGCCATTAACATTTACTCGTTCCGGATCTAAATCAAGCACCTTGTTAATGCCTGCTGAGCTGCCTGCAAATGCTTCATTGATTTCAAACAGATCAATATCTGAGATAGACAGTCCCTGCTTTTTCAACACCTTGGGAATGGCAAAAATCGGGGCCATTAAAACATATTTCATATCAATGCCATAGGAACACTGGGAACCGATTGTGGCCATGATTTCACACCCTAACTCCTTTGCTTTATTTTCACTCATGACAACTAAAGCTGAGGCGCCGTCACTGATAATGGAAGCATTACCGGCAGTTCCCACACCATCTTTTTTAAAGGCCGGTCTCATCTTTGAAAGAAGTTCAAGACTTGTCTCTTTGCAGCATTCATCCGTATCAAAAATTATTGGATCGCCTTTTCGCTGTGGAATTTTTACAGGCACGATTTCATCTTTAAACCTTCCTTTGGCAATTGATGCATTGGCTCTTTTATAAGACCCGGCTGCAAACTCATCTTGAACCTGTCTTGATACATCCCATTTTTCACTGGAAAGCTCATTGGAAATACCCATGTGAAAATCATTTATCACATCCCATAAACCGTCATGGACCATGTGATCCTCAATTTTCCCCGGCCCCATGCGAAGACCCCAGCGGGCCTTATCCATATAATATGGTGCCATGCTCATATTTTCCATGCCGCCTGCAACCACTACATCGGCATCTCCGCACTGGATAGCCTGGGCCGCAAGCATCACGGCTTTTAATGATGATCCGCAGACTTTATTTATTGTAATGGATTCAACTTCCCAGGGCAGACCCGCCTTAACAGCGGCAAGTTTTCCTGGATTCTGGCCATATCCGCATGGCAGAACCATGCCCATGATACACTCATTTACTTCTTTATCATCAATGCCCGCCCTTGTTATAGCCTCTCTTATCACATGGGCTCCAAGGTTAGTTGCACCAATTTTACTTAAGCTTCCGCCAAAACTCCCCAGAGCCGTCCGCGTGGCACTCACTATAACTGCTTTATTCATATATATATCTCCTTATATTTTACATGTTTCGTCTGTATTTTCCGCCTACCTCATACAGTGAATGGGTAATGGTTCCCAAACTGCAAACCTTTACAGTATCCATTAATCTTTCAAACATATTTTCATCATTTAATGCAGCCTTTTTCAATTTTTCAATTGCCTGGCCGGATTTATCTGTATTTTTTTGCTTAAATATGTTCAATCTTTCAAGCTGGGCATCTTTCTGATCATCCGTCGCCCTTGCAAGCTCCAGATGGTTTGCCATTTCCGCATAATCCGCATCTGGGTCTTCAAAGGTATTCACACCGACAATGGGATGTTTGCCTGAATGTTTCAATTGTTCATAGTAAATGGATTCTTCCTGGATCTTGCCTCTCTGGTAACCTGTTTCCATTGCGCCAAGGACACCTCCTCTTTCCGTAATTCTTTCAAATTCAACCAGGACTGCTTCCTCCACAAGATCGGTTAGTTCATCAACAATAAAACTTCCCTGCATAGGATTTTCATTCTTGGCCAGACCCCATTCCCTATTTACAATCAACTGGATTGCCAAAGCCCGCCGCACCGATTCTGCAGAAGGTGTTGTTATGGCTTCATCAAAAGCATTGGTATGAAGACTGTTACAATTATCATAAATAGCGCACAGTCCCTGGAGAGTTGTTCTGATGTCATTAAACTGAATATCCTGGCTGTGCAGAGATCTTCCCGAAGTCTGGATATGATATTTAAGCTTCTGGGATTTTTCATTTCCCTTGTATTTATATTTCATGGCCACGGCCCAGATTCGTCTTGCCACTCTTCCGATCACTGTATATTCAGGGTCCATTCCATTGGAAAAGAAAAAGGAAAGTGAGGGAGCAAAGGTGTCGATATCCATACCCCGGGAAAGATAATACTCCACATAAGTAAACCCGTTTGCCAGGGTTAAGGCAAGCTGGGTAATGGGATTGGCACCGGCTTCTGCAATATGATACCCTGAAATGGAAACAGAATAAAAATTTTGGACCTTATGATCTATAAAATACTGCTGGATGTCACCCATCATTCTCAGGGCAAACTCAATTGAAAAAATACAGGTATTCTGTCCCTGGTCTTCTTTTAAAATGTCTGCCTGAACAGTTCCCCTCACATTTGAAAGGGCAAACTGTTTGATTGATTCCTTTTCTTCTTTAGACGGTTCCCGGTCATTCTTCTCTTTAAAAATTTTCATCTGCTGGTCAATGGCAGTATTCATAAACATGGCCAGCATCATGGGAGCAGGGCCGTTAATGGTCATTGATACAGAAGTATTTGGAGCACAGAGATCAAACCCGCCATAAAGAACTTTTACATCATCTAAAGTACATATGCTCACACCAGAAGTTCCTATCTTGCCGTAGATATCCGGACGGGTATCTGGATCAAATCCGTAAAGGGTAACTGAATCAAAAGCTGTGGACAATCGTTTGGCAGGATAACTTTGTGACAAAAGCTTGAACCGCTTATTGGTATCTTTGGGGCCGCCCTCTCCTGCAAACATCCGTGTAGGATCTTCATCTGCCCTCTTTAAAGGGAACACCCCGGCTGTGAAGGGAAAATTTCCAGCAAAATTTTCTTTTCTCATCCATGAATACTGATGGGCCGGATCTATGAACTGGGGGAGAGATATTTTAGATATTTTAGAATGGGACAAAGATTTACTGTATAAGGGGACTTTCAATTCCTTACCCCTGACATAATACACCAGTTCATCTTTTTCAAACATGGCTTTGCAGGTATTGAATTCATTTATGGTCTTATCTGTTTCATCCTCAACAAAAGACATTGCATCGGAAACAGCCTCCTTAAACTTTTCAAGAGCCTCGGGTAATTGATCAAAACCCCTGTTTTCCAATGTTTTTAAAGCCTCAATTAAATGCCATCGATTCCGCACGGCTTTTGCCTGATCTTTTGTCGTTACATGGTATTGCCTGATTGAATCGGCGATCTCGGCAAGGTATCGGGTTCTCTCTCCCGGGATGATAATAGTCTTTGAAGAAGATTCTTTTATGCCTGTCCTTTCAATAGTGGATTCAAATTTAATATTTTTCTTTTCAAAAATAAGGTCTAAAAGCCCGTGATAAAAAGCAGTTATCCCATCATCATTAAATTTTGAGGCAATGGTTCCATATACGGGCAATTCCTTTGGATCCATATCCCATGCCTTGCGATTTCTCTGGACCTGTTTTCTGACATCCCTTATGGCATCTTCACTGCCTTTTTTCTCATATTTATTCACTACAACTATATCCGCATAATCCAGCATGTCTATCTTTTCCAACTGGGAAGGAGCACCAAATTCCGCAGTCATCACATAGATGGACATATCCACAAGATCCACCACCCTTGAATCGCCCTGGCCTATACCTGCTGTTTCAACAATCACCATATCATAACCTGCTGCCTTGACCACGCTTATGGCATCTGGTAACGCCTCTGGAAGCTCTGTCTGGGAACGTCTGGTTGCAAGGGACCTCATATAAACCCGGCCTGTTTCAATGGAATTCATCCTGATCCTGTCCCCTAAAAGAGCACCGCCGGTTTTCCGTCTGGAAGGATCACAAGAGATAATGGCAATATTGATGTCTTTAAGATCCCTTAAAATCCTGATAACCAGTTCATCCGTTAAAGAGGACTTGCCTGCCCCCCCCGTCCCCGTTAATCCTATGACTGGTATATCTTTTTTATCTGCAAGCTTATTAATATTTAAAATTATTTTTTTAAATGTTTCCAGGTCATTGGCCTTGGCTTCCTGGACTGCAGAAATAAAATTTGCCGTCACATATTTATTGCCAATGGTAAGATTGTCATAATTAAGGTTTTTATAATCAACACAAGGAACATCCATGGATTGCATCATGTCATTGATCATGCCCTGAAGCCCCATTTTTGAACCATCTTCAGGAGAATAAATCCTTGTCACTCCATAGGCATGCAGCTCATCCATTTCCAGAGGAATGATCACACCGCCCCCGCCACCGAAAATTTTAATATGCGATGCGCCTTTTTCTTTTAAAAGATCCACCATATACTTAAAATATTCAATGTGCCCACCCTGATAACTGGACACGGCAATGCCCTGGGCATCTTCTTCAATGGCTGCATCCACAACTTCCTTTGCAGACCTGTTATGACCGATATGGATCACTTCAGCACCGGAATCCTGCAAAATTCTTCTCATTATATTTATGGCTGCATCATGCCCGTCAAAAAGAGATGTTGCAGTAACAATTTTAATAGAATTATCAGGGGTATAACTTTGGGTTTCCATACTCATCATTTCTCCTTTTAAAAAAGTCTTCGGGAGTTTGGTCAAACTTAAAAAATACTTATAATTTATTATTTAATTTACATAAAGTTTTATAAAATAAAAATTTTTCATTATATTAAAATATCAATCCAAGGATAAAGTTGGTTTGAATTCTAATATATTCCTCAATGGTGAAATTTCTTTGAACATGCCATCTTCGAAAAGCCCACATCTGACCCAGAACAGAGATATTGTGGCCCACAAGATTTATTGTTTTGTCATCAAGCTTTGGAAATTTATTCTTCCCGGATAAAGAAGACAAAGCATTTATAAAAATATCTGTAATATTCAACTCATTCACAAGGACATCCTCTTTCCATTTTTCCGGCAGAAATTGCGTCACCTGATACATGAGAAGGATATGATCTCCCAGCTTATCGCAAACATAAAAATACTGCCTGACAGCAGATGCAAGTCTTTCTTTTTCCTTATCCGTATTTGACAAGGCCTTTTCAACTGCATCCTGAACTTCCTCATGAATAGTTTTGCATACAAGGTATAGCAGGTCCTCTTTAGAGCTTACATACTCATATAAAGAACCAATTGAAAAGTTAGATGCCTTTGCGATCATCCGTGTCGTTGTCTTGTGATATCCGTGTTCAATAAAAAGCTTAACAGTGGAATCGATAATCTGGCGCCGTCTCTCCCTAACCAGTTCAGGATTTTTTATTTGTGTCGGGACTTCTACTGCCGATATTTCGTTTCCGGATTTTTTAATTCTTCCCAAATGATCGCTTCCTTCCCTGTAACAAGGTTGTTTCTAATGAAATTTGAACGAGCGCTCAGTCATGGTTTTTTTTACATTTATTCAATCACTTGTCAAGAAAATATACAGGATAGTCAACTAGTTTTTTCCAGGATAATACTTAAGCCGGATCAACCGGATCATTATTGTTTTATTTGTAATTGTTCAGCCCGTTAAAAAAAATATCACCAAAGCCCTGTCTGATGGATATTTGCAGGAGGTTAAGCGTTTAGCATCGAAACAAATATCTATCAGACAGGGCGGGTTCAAGCCTAAGAGCTGAATAATTACTTTTATTTTAAGTTGGATTTAAAAAAAAATTAGCTCTCTATAGAAATCAGCTGAGTGGGAGCTTAATCATTGACATAGACAAAAACTTTTCTTTTTAGTATGGGTCACTGTAAATAGATCAGAGATAATAGAGGTTATAATGAAATTTGAAAAACCCGTTTTACACGCAGCAAAAATTTCAGATGCCTGCTCTCTGTCAAAATTGGCTGAGAAAACATTCAGAGAAGCATTTGCCAAATTAAATAAAAAACAGGATTTTGAAAAATATGTGGGAGAATCCTTTACAGAGAATAAAATTAAATCAGAAATTTCTGACAGAGAATCTTTCTTCTATATTGCAAAGTTAGAAGAAAAATGGGTCGGGTATGCAAAACTTTGCCATGGCCCGACACCTGAATGTGTTAGACCATTACCTGCAATTGAGCTGTCCAGGCTCTATTCTCTGCAGCAATATTGGGGCTGCGGCATTGGCCTATCTCTCATTGAAAAATGCATAGAACATGCCTGTAACAATGCATTTAAATCCATCTGGTTGAGCAGCTGGAAAAAAAATACCAGAGGAAATGCATTCTACAGCAAAATGAAATTTGAGATTGCCGGCTCAACCACCTTTGCTTTGGGATCTGATATTCAAGAAGATCATATCTTTTCTAAATTATTGATTTAATCCTTATATTGTTTCAAAAACAGTTCTTTTTAAGTCCAGAAAGCTAATGAATCTATTATATATAAAGACGTTCGCTTAATTGATTTTAACACATCAAATTTTGATCTATTAAAGCTTCTCGAATTTTTCCAACAGCTAAATCAATTTCGGATTTCTTAATTACCAAGGGCGGCGCAAAACGAATCGTATACAAATGTGTTTCTTTGCATAAAATACCTTTTCCTAATAATTTTTTACAAATTTGCCTGGCTGAAATCCGTGATTCCCTTTTTAGCTCAATTGCAATCATAAGACCTTTGCCACGGATCTCTTTTATTACTGGAGAATGGACCTTATTTAATTCAGAAAGAAAGTATTCACCCATTTTGGCCGAATTTTCAATCATCTCTTCTTTTATCAGTACCTGCAACGCTTTTCTTGCAATAGCGCAAGCCAAAGGATTCCCACCAAAGGTACTTCCGTGCTGGCCTGGATTCAAAACGCCTAAAACTGCTTCATTTGAAAGAACTGCAGATACTGGATAGAATCCTCCTGAAAGCGCTTTGCCAATCAATGTAAGATCAGACTGGATTCCTTCATGCTCTTCTGCTAATAACTTACCTGTTCTTCCAAGACCTGTTTGAATTTCATCCAATATAAATACAACTTTATTTTTTGTGCATATTTCCCTTACTTTTTTTAGATATCCATCAGGTGGTATGATAACACCTGCTTCTCCCTGTATTGGTTCTACCATAAAGGCCACAGTATTTTTGGTAATTGCATTTTCAAGGGCGTCTGCATCTCCAAATGGGATGGATTTAAATCCAGGTGTAAAAGGACCGAAATTATTTCTGGCATTTTTATCTGAACTAAAACTGATAATTGTAAGAGTCCTGCCATGGAAATTATTATCACAGACAATAATTTCAGCCTTATCCAATGGTATTCCTTTGCTTTCGTAACCCCACTTACGAACTGTTTTTATGGCTGTTTCAACGGCTTCAGCACCACTGTTCATCGGAAGTACTTTATGCGAGTGTGTCAGTTCACATAAATACTTATAAAAGAGCCCAAGTTGGTCGTTCCTGAATGCTCGGGATGTCAGAGTCAGCTTCTTTGACTGATCTATAAGCACCTGGCGGATTTTTGGATGACAATGCCCTTGGTTAACTGCTGAGTATGCGGACAGACAATCCATATATTTTTTCCCTTCCACATCCCATACCCAGATTCCCTCTCCCCTGCTGAGTATTACATCCAGAGGATTGTAATTTTTTGCTCCAAATCGATCCTCAAGGCCAATAAGCAATTTTGTTTTCACTTTAGACATTCCTTTTTATCGATCCTTTCCCTAATGCTTGGCAATTGTGATTAAATTTTGCCTGTTAATTAATTTCATAACCAAAAAATTCCATGTCGGTAACTTCCAATAGCTTGGGAAATACAGGATGGAAACAGATCAAAAGTTGATCCAAATCAGTGGGTTAGTATTGAGGCTAAAAAGTATTTTCCTCGTTCTGTTTGTGGATTTGTGAAAAAATCGTTTGGCGGTGCAACCTCGATGATCTTTCCTTCATCCATAAACACGACCCGGCTGGCCACCTCCCGGGCAAATCCCATTTCGTGGGTAACAACCATCATGGTCATACCCTCTTTGGCCAGATCACGCATGACGTCGAGAACTTCATTTATCATTTCCGGATCTAAGGCCGATGTGGGTTCATCAAAGAGCATGATCTTGGGGTTCATGCACAAGCCGCGAGCGATAGCGACACGTTGCTGCTGCCCGCCGGAAAGCTGAGTCGGATAGTGATCGATCCGGTCTTCCAAGCCCACCCGGGTGAGCATCTTTCGGCCAAGTTTTTCAGCCTCTTTTTTACTCATATTTTTAACTTTTCTGGGTGCGATAGTTGTGTTTTCCAGCGCAGTCATGTGAGGATAGAGGTTAAAGGATTGAAAAACAAATCCAATATCTGCCCGAACCTTGGTCATATTAATCTTTTTGTCATGCACAGCCATATTATCAACAACGATCTCACCTTTCTGGATAGGTTCCAAACGGTTTATACAGCGAATCAGGGTGCTTTTCCCCGATCCACTCGGACCGCAGACCACAACCACCTCGCCCTGGGCAACCTCTATGTTGATATCATTCAGGACATGGAGATCGCCAAACCATTTGTCTACTTTTTTGAAAGAGATCATAAACTTATTCCCCTTTTTGTGTATACAGCTATATTTTATATTCTTTATTAAAGCTTTGTATTTACAATCGTCATCCGCCTTTCAAGATAACCTGACAGATTGATTAACGGATAACAAATGGCGAAATACAAAAGCCCCACAAGTCCGAACACCATAAGGCCTTCCGGTACCCGTTGCACTGTCAGCCATCCGACACGGGTTATATCAACCACGCCGATCGCCGAGACCACTGATGAATCCTTGACCAAAAGGACATATTGTCCCACCAGAGGCGGCACTATAGTCCGCATGGCCTGGGGTAAAACAATGTATCGAAGTTGTTGATAATTTGAAAGGCCTGAGGCTGTTGCTGCTTCGCTCTGGCCTTTGGGTACTGCTATGATACCGCTGGCAACAATCTCACAAATGAAACTGGCAGTTAAATTGGTCAACGCAATCACTGCTGCCGGAAAGGCTTCCAACTCTATACCGGCACTGGGCAGAATAAAAAAAATGATAAAAACCTGCACCAGAAATGGTGTCCCTCGAATGAGATCAACCCAAATTCCAATGATGGCTCGAAGCAACTTGTTCCTGCCTGCCCTTATGATTCCGCAGACAAAGCCTATTAAAGTCCCTGCGAGCAAACTCAAACCTGAAACCGCGATAGTCATCCAGGCGCCTTCTAGAAAATAGGGCAGACTGCGCATCAGTTCTTGAAAATAAAAACTCAACATAGTTTATTCCTCACAGCTTAATGTGCTTCCCTAAAAATCAGCCGTTTTTCTGACCAACTTGAAAACCACTTGAGCATGTAATAAAGAATCAGATAAAAAACTGCCGTGGTCAGAAACCCTTCAGCAGGCATGAATCGATCCGATGTCAGCAACTGGCCTGCTCGCGTCAACTCCAAAATTGAAATCAGTGAGAGCAGTGACGAGTCTTTTACCAGAACAATGGCCTGCCCAAGCATGGGACGGATCGTCATTCCAAGTGCCTGGGGCAGAATAATATAGCGCATACGTTGAAAATAGTTCATCCCTGAGGCAATCCCGGCTTCAGTCTGCCCGCTGTCAATGGACTGAATACCTGACCGAATGATTTCAGCATAATAGGCCCCGCTGTTCAAGGTCAGGGCAATAACTCCTGTAACCCATTCAGGAAACATGATTCCCAATGTGGGCAGACCGAAATAGAAGAAATACAGCTGAACCAGCAAAGGTGTGGAACGAATGCTCTCAATAAAAATGCCGGCCAGGACAGAAAGACTTCGTACTTGGCCCAGCCGCATGCCGCAGGCGACAATTCCCACCAGAATAGCTCCAAGCAGTGCCAGACCAGACATCCAGAGGGTGGCCAGAAAGCACTGCCCATAAAGCGGCATATACTCCAGGATTACCCTAAAATTGAAGGCTTCTAACATATCATTTATCCTTAAGTTTTATGTTGAGGCATATTATTTTATCCGGGGTGAGCCCATATAAAATAATATGCCTCGAATATACCGGATGGATTAATGATCTTTCTTCCAATCCAGAGAATTGACCCAGTAATCCAAGTTTTTATCCAGACGGCCGTCCAGACTGATATGCAGGAAATAAAGGTCGAGCCAACGCAGCAGATCCGGAGAATCATACCGCACGGCAAAAGCCAGCGGCGATTTTGACAATTGTCCGTCTAAAATTCGAACACTGTTGGGCGGAAAGTTGGATACCTGGCTGCGTACAGCCGAGATGTCGTTCACACCCGCTTCAGCATGACCGGAAAGGACAGCATTGATCAAAAGCGGGCCGCCACCCTTATAGGTTTTGAATTTTAAATCCTTGAAGGCTTTTTTGGCATCAGTTTCACCCGTTGAACCCAGAAGAGCGGCCATCTTGGTCCCGGGTTTAATGTCTTTCAGCGTCTTGATCGGGCTGTCTTGTTTGACGAAGATCACGCTACCGGTGTACATATAAGGATCGGGAAAAGCGATTTTCATGGCCCTTTTCAGGGTGGGTGTCATATCAGCGGCAAGCATGTCTGCTTTTTTTGAAAGAAGGGCTGGAATAAGACCGTCCCAATCATAGTTAAGGAATTTTACTTTAACACCCATTTCTTTAGCGATCATTTCACAAAGTTCCACTGAACTGCCTGTCCTTTCACCATTTCTGTCGACAAAACTGAAAGGGGCACCCTGGGTCTGACATGCAATACGAAGCTCACCTCTTTTTGCAATTTCGTCAAGAGTTCCTGCTGAGGCAATCCCCAGGAAACCTAAAAACATAACCAATGACACAAAAACCGAAAATAATTTAACTGTTTTCATTTTTTCCTCCCTTTTAACTGTTGTTATTAGTGTTTTAATCACTATTCGATACTCTTCTTTTAAAACCGAACCACCAACCGTCTTGATTGGATTCATGCTCCTGTTCAAGGTGTCCTGCAAAGACGAAAACCGATATGCTGGAACCTTTAGCGCGGCGGACTCCCGAAGCGACTTGCACAGTTAATAATTTCTTCATCTAAAGCACAAGGATTCCCTGTACTAGAAATATATCAAATATTTTCTATTTGGAAAATTTATATTATCAAATATATCCATATAATGTATTTGTCAATTAAAAATTTACTAATAATAACTTTTTTTTAAAAATAATTTGGCTACTGATTCAATCAGGCTCAAAAAGCAATTTTATAGACTTTAATCAATAAAATTAAGGAATCATTTGAGTATCCTCTTTGTGAATCGTTAAAAAATATAGATACCTGATCTCACTTTTTCCTTTCTTTTTACTGGGAGAAAGTGTTACCTTTTGTTCGTTTTTATTCGGTTGCTTAGTATCATAAATCGTATCTTTCAAAAAAGATGTCTTTAGGAGGAAGTTGTGGAAAAGATCAATCTTGATGCATTGGATAATGCAATCATTTCTCTGCTGACAAAGGATGGTCGCATGTCAATAGGTGAAATGGCAAAACAACTCAAGGTAACCCCACCGACCATTCGAAAACGAATAAAAGTTCTTGAGAATGACGGTATATTTAAAGTTTCAGGACTGATCAATCCAAACCGAGACCAAGAAATGATAACTGCGTTGGTTGCCATGAGCATCCGTTCGGATGGAAAACTGGATCAAATACTGGATAAAATCTCCCGTCTGCCGAGTGTCGCTTGGGCAGCAGTGGTTACCGGGCGTTACGATATAATTGCCGAGGTCATTTGTGTGGAAGGAAAAGATGAATTATATCGGTTCACCAGCGAGACTATCCTCAAACTTGGCAATGTCATAAGAAGTGAAACATTCATCCTCATGAGATCCAAGAACAACTGGCTACGGTTACCCAAAAATGTTGAAAAAATTTAATCAATAGCGTCCTGTCATCACTTTTCAGATTGAAGAGGTGCTCCTTTGTTCTTTAGTTTAGAATAATTTTTTAGTCAATTTTTCCAACTTTTCTATACATAGACCAACGATTTTACAAAAGGACATATCTGTTAAAGTGCATTTAAAATAATGACCCGTCATCGGAAAAACGATTTGTTTTTCCGGGCAAAAAATATTCTCTAAAATTTCCTATGATTACAAAATACAAAATTTTTCTAAATAGAAAATTTTATATTGACATATTATTGATTTAGATATATTTTATATTATATTTTTTCCAAAATAGAATAATTTTTATAATAGTCACAAGAAAATTTAACCTGAATAGAGCAGATCAAAGCATCAAGAAGGAGAACAATACTATGAACATTACTGTATTGGGTTCGGGAAATGGAGGCTGCGCAGTTGCATTCGACTGTGCAGCCCACGGCCATCAGGTCAGTCTGTTTGATTTTGAACAATTTCCGGAGAGTATCAAGGCTGTCCAGAGCAACAAAGGTATCTATTGCGAGGGAGAGCTTGAAGGATTTCAGCCTGTGGCCTATGCCGGGCATGAGATTGAAAAAGCGTTGGATGGGGCTGATATCATATATGCAGTAGGCCCGGCATACAGCACCAAACCCTTTGCAGAAGTCTGCAAGCCATTCCTCAAAAAAGGGCAGATCGTGATCGTGTGCCCTAGTTCATGCGGGGGTGCCATTGAATTTAAAAACGGTTCCGGGCTTGGGATTCGTGACGAAGAAGTCCTTATAGCGGAAACGTCGACATTGCCATATGCCGTTCGATTGCTTGAACCGGGTAAAATCAGAATTTTTAATAAGCTCAAAGGCGGTTTATTCATGGCGGCAGTTCCGGCGCGAAACACCAATTATATATTGGAACAGATCCGCGATGTTTATCCGGCGATGACCGCAGTAAAGAATGTTCTCCAGACCAGCCTGCAGAACGGCAACCCAGTCATCCATCCCGCAATTACACTTATGAATGTGGCGTTAATCGAACGTACCGACTTTGATTTTGATTTTTATCATGATGGCGTCACTCCAGCGGTTGGCAGATTGATCGAAGCTGTTGATATGGAACGGATCGCTATCGGTAAAAAGTTGGGTGTGGACGTAATTCCTGATCCGGAGTTAGGAGTCATCCAGGGCTATATGCTGGAAGCCACCTATGATAAAGGCTTTGCCACTGCGCCAGGATTCGATGGGGTCAAAGCCCACACTAGTCTGGATTACCGATATTTCAATGAAGATGTAGGGTATGGTCTGGTGTTCCTCCAAAAACTTGGAGAACAGATCGGGGTGGGCACACCTGTTATATCGGCTGTGATCACACTGGTTTCTCAGTTGATGAATCGAGATTATTTGGATGAAGCTAAACGCACAATGAAAACATTGGGACTTTCAAACCTAACTGTGAGTGAATTGGGCAAACTGTTGGCGTAAATAAAATTAGGTGTACCCCAAAGCCTGAACAGATTTAATGTTAAAATAAGCTCTAAATTTTTTTAAAAAAATTAAAATCAAAAAAAACTGGCATGTCTGGAGAATTTTTATGCGCCTGCAGGGCGTGTAAAAATAAACCAGAAGCCACGGTAATCCTTACATTTATTTTTTTTATTTGACTTCATACCCATTTCCTTAACAATGGATTGAATATTTCATAAAAATAAGTATGATGATTATGAATGTATGGGATTATAACCAAAATACAATAGACTGGGACGGAAAATTTTTATGTTTTTTTTCACAGGTTGTGTCATCTTAGCAACCGGAATATATATGGTTATCAAAGGCCGCAATAAAAACAATAATCTTAAAAAATATGAAGATGAGAACCGGCTTGCAGACGGTATGGTTTATTTTAAAAATATAGAAGCATCCCGAACCCATGGTGCGAAAAGGAATCTGTACCGCGTCATCACAGTCATGGGTTTTTTCACAGGGTTGTTTGGCCTGATTTTTATCGGCTATGGGGTGAATATCTTTACACATACGATGTAAATGTAAATTCGTGGCATTCTTTTCTGATATAATATATTTCCAAGTTCGGTTTATTTTTTAAAATGCTCAGTATAGATCCTTGGGTGGCCTTCCAAGGGGCTATATTATGCATATCTGGAGCGAACTATAGCCTTTTCATAATATTTTTCAATCCCCTTTTTTTGTATTATTTCGTTTATTGCCACCCATCCTTTATAAAGGCCTGGGTCAAAATTGGTTCTGTCGCATGGGAATTGGTCACACTGGTAACAAAAATCAATCTGTTTTCCCTGGTGACATCCTCTTACGCCGCAATCTTTAAACAGCTTACACTGCTCATTGCGGCAACCCTTACAGTTTTCCGATGCCAAATAATCAAGCATTTCTTTAAAATCAGCATATTTTTTGAAAACAGGGTCATCCAGCAGGGTTTCAAATCGCTTGGCATTGATGTGAAAATTTCCCAATTTTTCTTTGAGTTTCATGCTATACATGCGAATATCGCCGTCAACATGGGCAAAGCAAGTTTCACAACACAATCCACAGGGCGCTATAGATTCTTTTATTTTTTCATCCGTCATACTTTTTCTCCTTTTTAGGTTTATATCTGAATTGATTATATCTGTTGCAATCTCATAATTAAAGTGGCATAAACGACAAATAGAAAATCAGTCCGGCATTTTTACTGTCAGATATATCTTTTTGAATCTTTTGTGACCATACCAGATTTTTAAACTGGAACTCAACTTTTTCACTGCCTAATCCAACATTTTTAGCAATATCAAGACTTTTTACTTCATCAAGGATCTTATAATTATCCTCTAAAAGTCTATGAAATTTGGCAAATTTACCTTCTGAATCAGCATATAAAGAGGCAGCAACAGATAAGGCAGATTTATTGCATCTTTAATGGGAAATGTTTAATAACGATTTTTAAAATTCCATAATTTTGTTTGAACACCAACACAAACAACGCCATGTACTGGACGTAATACTGCCACTGAGAGCCGGTAAAAACAATAATGGCTAAAGGTTCTTCGGGGCCCCTATAAAAGGAGAGCCGAATGTGTCGATCTTTTGGACAAAATCAAACGAAAGATTATGAACAGCTTTTTCATTATTATATAAAAATTATATATTTCTCAGGGTCTGCTGCAACCGACGCGATATCGTTTCCAATAGTTGTCTCACCTTTTAGGAGACAGGTAATTGAATAAATTAAAATTTTACCATTGTCAGATAAAATATAGAGCCATTTCTCATTTGTAGAGGTCGCAATCTCCTTTAGTTTGGTTTTTATAGAAAATTCCTTATTCCCTAAGCCATGATGCCTTCCCGGTTTTGCTCTCCTGCAAGGGTAGTGTCGGTTGCTCAATTTCTACAATCGCACCTGTACTTGTCTGAACAATAGCTTTGGCACCGTCTGCCTTACCAACATGAAGGTTTGGAGTTGTTGCAAGCCCTTTGCCGATTTCCTTTCTACTGATAACTTTCGGATCAACACCTTCCGAAGCACCAGAATTGAAAACTGCTTCATGCCACGCCGTGCCGGTTTTAAAATACAGGCCGTAAAGATTTGCCAGACCCTCAAGAAGGCAGATATTTTCATAAGGCTGGTAGGTGGTAAACGTCGTTAACCCGCCTAACAGGGTAGGCTGTCCCAGATTTCTTTCCCGGTCTTCCGAAAATTTGAGATACCATCCATCAGTTCCAGTGTAGCCGATTGGATTAAGAATAATATCATAGATAAATCCGGTGCCGGAGATGAAATCTTCAAGTTCTGAAAAATAATTAACCAAATCATCAGAGCCGCCTATATTAGTTGATGGTATTAAACAGTCACTGGTACCATCCAGGCAGGTTAAAAGGGATTGCGTTTTTGAATCAGCCTGACTGACGACAATCTGATCAGTTCGTACCAGGTTACGTGAGCCGGGTAGATTTGTGGAGTTGATGTCTCCGGTAGAGTCATTAAATCCGATTGTAGCCCAGGTAAAGTCGCCATCCAGATTAACCGGTTCCTTAAGCCCGAAAAAAAGATCTTTCCCATTGCTGCTGACATCGGATTTATCATCCTCGTGAAGAAAACGACCCGTACCAAAATATATCCAGTAATTAAATCCATCCCAGCCGATGGTAGGCGCTGCTGTAATAGGCCGGCCTGTGTTGATTAAAAGATCGGGCTCGTTCGTAAGGGAGTTTCCCCAGTCATCAGGTGTTGTTGAAGAGGTATCGGCGTTTGTCACCCATCGATACATTTTACCACTCCAGTTTCCCCATGTGCCTTCTACTGTTCCAAAATATATGGCATCGCCCCTGTAATCTTCATCAAGAGATCCACCTACCAAAAAATCTATGGTAACAGGGTCTGATACAAAACCATTGTCAGAACCGCTCAGTTCAATTGAACCCCGGGTTGACCCAAGTGAACTTAGAATTTGAAAGGGCTCAGACGAACCTGAAGTTAACTGATTTAGATTGAAAGCAGCCAGTCGTGGTTTCTGGTCGCTTGTGCCATCAAGACTTGTTGGCCCGTTTCCAAATACCAAATACCATTCTGAATCATCACTTCCATCTGGTTTTATGGGCACGACAGTGGGGATATTTGTGGTATATCCCATATCGGCATGTGTATTAGAATTAACCGTCAACTCTCCTAATAGAACAGGTTTTTCTTCAGGATTGGTAATATCCAGTATAATATAAGAAGAAATAAATTTTCTATTGTCAGCAACACCATCTGATTCTAATTCTTTTCCGCCTAACCGCATCCCGGCAACCAGAATAGTTCCCCAGCCTCCAGGGTGATCTGCATCCACAGAAAATATTTTAACATCAAAAATTCGGGGTTTAAGATCCATATAGTATTTATGGCGGTAATTGGGGTCCACCAGGCATTTAAGATGGGGCTGAAGGTTGTAAGGAACATATGCCCACAGCTCCGCACCCAGTTCAGGCATTGATCCGTCATCAAAACAAAGGTTATCACTATCCAGGTTTTTACAAAAAGATTTTGATGACGGGTCATAAAATCCACCATTCAAGGCGTGAAGCATGCCATCATTGGCACCAAAATAGATTACATTCCGACGGTGTTCATATTTGCTGTAAAATTCGGCGTATGTGACGTCTTTGTAAAGCAGATGAAATGATTCCACCGGCTTTCCTACAGCTGTTGGCGTTGAATGAATAACATCGCCAAGTCTCCATGTAATATTAGCAGGACTGCCTGTAATATTAAAATTAGCAGGTGTCGGAACCTGCCTGGCCCTGACGGAATTATCTGTTAAATCATCTTTTCCACGCATCCAGTTGACAATTTCATTGAGTTCGGCAGCAGTTGTGACGCCGAAATCGGAAAAAAGAGAATCCCTGCCTGCTGCAGTTGCTGTGGTTGATAAGGTATTCCAGTTTGTTCCTTCTTCAAATTCGAATCCATATTGAGTGCTGGGCGTGCCTGGTGTGCCAACTTTTCCATCATTGTTCAAATCATTCCAGGTAAAAATATACCTTCTTTTTTCATTTGACATATACGCTATTCGGTTCACAAGAATGTCTGCCTCTGTTATATCCGCCAGCCATTCAGCAGCAGACCATAAATAGCTCACCTCGTCTAAATCTTTTGATGTACCGCTACAGGTACCGCTGACAATATCGACAGCCCCGTCCCAGCATGCCATGGTTTTCTTTTCTGTGTTATCATAGTAAAAAATCACTCGTTTGTCTTCGGCTGTATCCAGGGTTGAATCCTGTACAGTATCTTCATACAACTGGCCAAGTGAATCGACCATAAGGGCATGTACCTCTCCGACCCAGGTCACTGTCGGATCACCACTGGGATCATCCATGTTCGGCCAGAAAATAGCCTGGTAGACCGCACCTTCACCGGATCTTGTTGCAGCAATTACGGATGCTGCAGATCCCGATGCTGCCCGTTCAAGTGTGTATTGAAATAAATCATCCAGTTCTGTGTACAACTCATCAGGATTATTTGCAGTTAAAAGACTTTTATCACTCCCGTTGTCCGCAGCATTGGTCAGCAATGTTGCAGGACTGCACTCCCCTGTTCCTATATTCCGCGGTGTTCCGTTAGAAACAATATATGTTGAGATATTTTCGGGTGGTTCAGTAAAAACATAGGAGCTGTTATTATAAAGGCTATTGTTTTCCTTTGCAAAATAGGTCAGGTCATCCAGATAAGTACTGCCGTAAAGGGCTCCGCAACCATTGCTGTCATCCGTACCATCAGCGTCTTTAGCAACCCCTGCTGCCACTGCCACCATTTTTGGGTTTAAATCAGCAGTTGAGCCACCATCAGTAATAATAACAATATTATTGGCCTGGCAGTATTCTTCTATAGGCTCGGGGGCGGCACTTCCGTTAATCTGTAAATGATCAGTTTTGATAAGATAATTGGTGTCCTAGGTAAAATAACCGATGGCATTGAACATGGCTTCTGCAAGTGGTGTCCATGAGTCAGCTTTAATATCATTGATATTTACAATCAGGTCAGCTGTGTTACCACCCATTTCTTGTACTAGGTATGTTCCGTCTTCATTGTCGTCATCGTCACAGTTATATGTGACATAAGGATCAAATAGGGTGGCATCACATTCGCTGTAAGACCCGTCATTATTAAATGCCATGGCACCGATTCTGATCTGGCTTGCATATTTTTGCAACAGCCCTTCAGGTACAGAGGTCGCAGCATCTTTTTGGATCAGTCCATTCATTTTGGCTATGGGTTCTCCCAGTCCGCCTACAACACCCGCATCAGTAAGAATGGCCGGTAGATTATATACATCTCCTACCGAGGTGGCTGAATTTGTGGGATTAACCACCAAATCTGAAGGGTCAACAACCTGTGGCGCTTGGATACCTTGACAATAAGCGATCATTGCATCTTCTACGCAGGTTTCAAGTACAGCCGGTATGACGCCAACACCTGAATACCCGCCTACCCAACCGGCGCCGGCATCCTCAGGACAGGTTCCTGGGGCATAATACACCCGCCAGGCGACGTTGCAAGCCCCTTTCTTATAGTTACTCTTTGGACAATATTGGACTATGTTGGTATTGCATCGGTAATACGGACTACCGCCGCTTTGTTCCGGTACGGCCGGATCATTATCATCTGCACAGACCACTTCGGGGCAGACCGTTCCAACAGTCCAACACCGGCCGATATAATCGGTTCCCGCAATAGAGTCACCATAACAGGCATAGGATGGATCAGAAGGTGAAATTTCCCTGGGGTCCACACCGGAGGCATAGACATCACCACATTTGTCAAGCAATGTTGTCGTGTGCTGGGGCCAGTTATTGAGATCCCCTTTCCAGTATTTCCAGCAGTCTGTGGTAGAGTGGATAAGAACCTGTTTTTCAGAATTGTCCGCATCATTATCGGGATCGATACAGTTGCCTACAGCATTTTGCGGATTTCCAGTGCCAAATAGAACCTCTTCCACCGCGGTTGCGCAATCACCATAATTATCATATCCGTCTTCACTGATTTTAAAGATTTCAAGTTGTGTTATATCGTTATCTCCGGCTAGAATACCCATAGTAAGCTTGTAGTTCGTCCCACCTGATACCAGTGAGATCTCTTTTATAAAGCGGTACCCAGCACAGCCCCTGGCTTCTGAAGTCCATACTTCCCTAGTTTCATCATACTTTCCGCCGGTCAGTATTTTTTTTTCTACATCAAGTTTGGAGGCTGTTGCCCAGTTTAAAATTTTTCCGGTGGTATATAAATCAACATTCCAGACAGTAGCAGGGTTCTCCCACATTTCGACAACCATATCAGCGGATGTGTAGAGCGTACCGCCGACGTTTTGCGCAGCACCTGGCAGCACGGCGGAAAATGGGACAAAGCGACCGGCATTGGTGGTGATCCCAGCTGCAACATCACCAGCGTAAACCGAGTTGTCGTATTGATACCACTTTGTATTATCAAAATATCCGGTATAGGACTCAGTGTTATCAAAGGTGTTATCAAAACATTCCCAGGATTCCTTTGTGTCATCTATATACCCCATATCCAGCATACTAGCTGAATTGTCGATGAGCAAAAGCAGGTTGGGTGATGCGCCTGCTGCTAGGAATGGCGGAGAGGCGGCATCTGAACTGCAGTCGCACTCGGTTACTGCTAAGACCTGATGTGGTAATAAAACTGAAGCAGACAAAAAAATTACTCCTACGAGGATATCGACAATTTTACATTTAAATAAAGTCATGAAAAACCTCCTTATGTTCTTCTATCTGTATCGGCAGTCATTTTCCTGACCGATTACATGTCTCCACTGAACAGTCACTCTTCCGGCATTTCGATTGTTTTTTTGATGAATGCTGGACACTGTGAATGTGATTTTAGCCCCGCCCGAGCCAGCACTTTTTCCGAGACCCTCATAGCCGGAAACCATTTGAACTGCCCCGCCAACACCAAAGGAGGTACCTTCGTTAATAATTTGAATATTGGTGCGGGGGTCCGATGCATCATTCGGATAATAAAATGCGGTCTGTCCGACAGTTGTGTTACCCCAGAAATCGTCATCATTAACTTTGATTTTTCCAATATCAATTGGATAGGTTTCAGCAGGATCAAAACCGTAGCAGGCTATGTTTTCTTCCAGAAGTTGGGCACCGTATTCTGTCCCGCCGTCAGCTTCATAAAAAGCTTTTTTTACTTGCAGATCTGCGCCGGCAATTTGAAGTTCATTGGTGGTTTCCTGCGTTGCAAAAATACCCATCATTAAAATAGACATCATTATTAACAATACAATAATAAGTGCAGAACCGTTTTTATTGCTGAGGATGTCCTTTGGTTGTTTCATGTTTTATTACCGTGTTAAATGGTATTAATTTTGTAATAGATGATTGAAACTGTTTTTTGTGCAAGACCTGTGCCCTTAGACACAGTAATTTGAATCCATTTTGAATCAAGGATGGGGTAATCATCGACCACCTGCCACTGCATGGTCATAGCACCGGTTTCACCGGTTTCATCTATCTGACCGTCGCTGTTATTATCCAGGCCGTCAGAGCTGACAGGATTTTGATGGAGCCCAACCCCGACATTTGCTGCCAAATGAGCCGAAAGGGAAGTGTCAGTATCGTGATCATAGACAGAACCTGTAAGCTCGGCATCATCGTAATCCAAGGCTATGATTTTCTCAATCCGGTTTATGGCCCATATTGAATTTGACGTCAGTTTACCTGCAGTATTATTGCCCCTTATTGAGGAGATTTGCATGGTTGCCATTCCTAAAATACCTATGGAAAGAATGCCAATGGCAATCAATACTTCAATAATGGTGAACCCGTTCCCATTATTGAAAACTTGCTTTATTGATCTACTGGTTACCATCGTTTCACCCTAATATTTAAAGTCCAAGATTTCTGCAATTGATCTGTGCAGTATAAAGTCTTCTCCGTAACAGGTCCGGCGCTGCTGATTTGTCAAGAAGAACAGTGCCTTGCTGATTGTAATATGTTTTATTATTGGTATAATTTTGAGCCAGTTGGGAGATTTTATCTCCTTCCTGCACGATTACACTAATTTGAATGGAAACTATATCCGACATATCATCCACAACGCCATCCCCATCTGAATCTGTTAATACAGTGCCATCTTTATCCAGGTATACAAAATTTAAAATATTAACATTTTTTGAAAGCACTGTGCCGTTTCTTGTCAAATCTGTTCCCACAACCGTATATGTAATTGTCTCATTTGCATCAATTGCATCATTTTCATTTAAATCAGCTGAAAGAGTAATGGAACCACTTCTGGCGTCTGAAATTCCGGCATCAGCCTTAACATCCCCCGGGTCATACCCTGCCATCATGATGTCCCGGGTAATATAAAAGGAAATAGCCCTGCTATTCTGCTGCATTCCAACCACTCGCTGCTGTGTTGTATATGAACTTAAGTTCGATTGGAAAGCACTGTATATCGAGGCAATCACTATGCTGCTTATCAGCATGGCAATGAGAAGCTCTATGATGGTGAATCCTTTGCTGTGTTCAGTTTTCGTTTTCATTGATCACTTTTTTTTTTAAAATATCCACCTCTTAAATGCAATTTTTTAAACTTGCATCATTGTACAGTTGAAAGCCCAACAGCATTCAGGCTGATCTGGTGTGAATTATAGGCATTTGAAAGATTAACTGTGCCACTGTATTCATTTAGTAAGCTGTCAACCGGGAAACCATTTATATTAAAACAAGTATATGTTTTTGCAGGACTCGGGCCAAAGGCTGCGCTCGTCATCTGAATGTCGACTTGTAAATTATTTTGATAAAATATTTCCTCTATACCATCTCTTGTGAAATCAGCATTATCATCTACAAAGGCAATATAATTCCCTTGAAGGTTTCCATCCCGGTCAGGATCAAAATCAACGACTACAAAGGCCTGTTCTTTTATCGCCCGAAGCCGGGTCAGTTGTAATAATGAATGAATATCACGTGCTGAACCTTTTAGCCTCATATTCGAATTCATTTTTGAAAAAAGAGGGATGGCAATTGTTGTCAGTATTGCAATCATCGCTATCACAATGATTAGTTCAAACAATGAAAAGCCTTTTTCGTAAAATTTTAATTTTCCCACGTGTAATTATTCCTCTCAAAAATTGATAATAATAAGGATGATTACCTGGATCAAAATGATAGCTGTCATCACTGAAAAATTTTATTGCCGCACTTTTTTCCTTTAAAAGCACCTCTGTATGTTAAAATTACAATTCTAATAAATATTTATTGTACTGTTACATCCACATTTACGCTTTCCCCATTGTTGTCTGAAATAGTTATGGTTGACATGCCATCGGCAACTCCTGTTATAATTGCTGTATTTCCACTTAGGGAAACGCTTGTAACAGTATTATCGTTTGAACTGGCCGTAAATCCCCCCACACCACCGCTTATTGCAATATTCGTTGTTTCAGATACCAATATTGAAGCCTGCACCGGATTGACTGTCACCGGTAAAGTATCAGTAACCAGGACATCTACTGTAGCACTGTTACCACCATAATCGGTAATTGTAACCGTTGTTGAACCATTTGCCACACCTGTAATAATGAAAGTACCATCATCCGGAAGCGTAGAATCACTGACAGTGGCAATTGAAATATCTCCACTGACAATCGTGTAAGGCGTTTCTCCGTTTCCAACAGTGATTGTTGTGGCACCACCAGCTGAAGGTGTCACACTGGATGGAAAAACAACTATCCCGGTTACATCAATCATGCCGTCACAATTAGTATCAATCGGATCACACTGGCTCTTAAACTTAAAGGTTGTCGCACTGATCAAACCACTGAATCCATTATACCAGTCACCAATATTCAAGGCATCCCCACCAGGGTTAACAAGAATCATTGCAAGCTGATAATCACCTGTAGGAATCGGTGTTGTACTTAAATCTACGCTAACAAATGTTTTTGGTTTATCCGGCGTCTGGCCGGAACTCAAAACCGGAAAAGGAGCCATTAGTGTTCCATCCGCTAATCATATTACCAAGTACGCATCAGCACTACCGTTCCACACTGATTTCAACGATTTTGGGAAAATAACTGAAACATCCAGTTTATCTGTTGAATAAAAAATATTTTTATCAACTTTTATCAATCCGCTTTTAATACCTTTTACACCAAAAATATTCAGAGACGAATTTGAATTTCCACTGCTTCCGCTGGCTCCAGAGTTACTGGAATTGCTGTTAGAAGATTTGGCATATAAAGCTGAATTAAAAATAATAAAGACGATTAATGCAAAGAAAAACATTGTTTTTTTAATTATAAGATCCTCCGTTTTTTAAAATACAGTATTCGTTCTTACGTTCTTAAGAGAATATTGCAAACATCGTGCCCCATCGATAGAAAAAAAATACTTGCCCATTATTAAAGGATATTGGAAACCCGACAAAACAATGGAACTTAAAAATAACAAATATTGTTAAAAAAATGACGAATCCTGATAGAAGATCATAAAGCAGGTGTTAAAAAAAATCCGGCATGGACAATATTTGATTTGCAAAAACTTTTCATAAACTTATATGGAAGCTATCCACAATCAAACAAGCGATGCTTCCAGTAAATTTTATTGGAGCAAATTGATTGTTGTTCAAACCTGAAAATATTATCTCAAAATAAATTTGCTATATTGGAATATGGAAAAATGCGAATTTTGTTACGTACAGGAATAATTATCCCTGAGTTGCAAAGCCTGCTGAAACATTAAAAACAAACTTTCCTGTTTTGGTTCAATTAAGCAAAGGCTTTAACTTGAATTTTGCTTTCATTCTGTAATGCCTGCCACAAATCATACTGGCTCTGCTGAATCAGCCAGCTTTCAGCACTACCCCCAAAAGCCTTTGACAGCCGGATAGCCATTTCCGGAGAAATGCCGAACCGCCCGTTTAATAGGGCAGATAAGGTTTTACGTGATACGCCAAGGCCCTTGGCCGCATCTGTGATAGTTAAGCCTAACGGCTCGATGCAAAGTTCTTTTATTATTTTTCCCGGGTGGGGTGGGTTATGCATAACCATTGTTTTATTCCTTAATGATAATAGTTATAATCAATATCAACGGCGTTGTTGTTTTCAAATCGAAAGCATATACGCCAATTGCCCGAAACATTAACAGCCCAAAATCCTTTTAAATTCCCTTTTAACGGATGAAGTCTAAGGCCAGGCAGGTTCATATCTTCTGGGCTCTGGCTGGCATCCAATCTGGCAAGTATTATCCGCAACCGCTTTGTATGCTCAGCATTGACACCCTTTTGACTGCCGGTTTCATATAATTGCTTAAGCCCTTTGTGTTTGAATTTGTTAATCATGGAATAATGTAACCCGTCTATAGCCAGGTGTCAAGAAGATATTCCTGCTTGTTCAAAAAAACATTTGACAAAATAATCGCTTTAATAATAGTATCTTGGATATAGACTGAGCGCTCGATCAGTTTTCTTTAATTGTCGGGCGATCTTAACATTAATAACCATGAACAAAAACAAATAACGTATAATATAAAGGAGGTGCAGGGTGGATTTTGACCTTACCAAAGAACAGGAAATGATTCGTAAGGAAGTCAGAAAGTTTGCCCGAAAAGAAATCGCACCCATTGCAGGAGAACTTGATGAAAAAGAAGAGTTTTCTTCAGAGCTGACCCGGAAAATGGGAGAAATAGGTCTTTTCGGCATGTTTGTGTCTGAAAAATATGAAGGCCAGGAAATGGATTATATTTCATACATTATAGGTGTTGAAGAGATTGCCAGGATTGACGGTTCCCAGGCTGCCACCATTGCTGCGGGCAATTCTCTGGGCATAGGGCCGATTTACTATTTTGGAACTGAAGAACAAAAGCAAAAATATCTGCCCAGACTTTGTGCAGGTGAAGGTTTGTGGGGATTTGGACTAACAGAACCCACGGCCGGATCCGATGCCGGAGGCAGTAAAACAACTGCTGTTCTGGATGGAGATGAATGGGTGATTAACGGTTCAAAAATATTCATCACCAATGCGGCCTGTGACCTGACCATGGGCGTAACTGTTCAGGCAATCACAGGAACCAGGGACAATGGCAAACCTGAATATTCCTGTATCCTGGTTGAAACTGGAACACCTGGATTTAAAGCTGTCCCCATGCATAAAAAAATGATGTGGCGGTCCTCTAACACAGCAGAACTCTATTTTGATGACGTGAGAGTCCCCAAAAAAAATATCCTGGGGAAAAAAGGCGACGGGTTCCATCAGATGCTGGCAACCCTTGACGGGGGGAGGCTTTCCATCGGTGCCATGGGACTTGGCGGTGCCCAGGGAGCCTATGATCTTGCCTTGAAATATGCAAAAGAAAGAAAACAGTTTGGACAGCCCATCTCAAAATTCCAGGCCATAGCATTCAAACTTGCCGACAGTGCCATGGAAATAGAGTGTGCCAGAAATCTTTTGTACAAAGCCTGCTGGCTGAAAAGTAATAAACGACCCTATGAAAAAGAGGCTGCCATGGGCAAATTGTATTGTTCTGAAGTAATGTCCAGAGTGACTGACCATGCCGTCCAGATTCATGGCGGATACGGTCTTATGAAAGAATACGATGTGGAAAGATTTTACAGGGACCAGAAACTCCTAGAAATAGGTGAAGGAACCTCGGAAGTTCAGCGAATTGTAATTTCACGGCATATTGGCTGCTGAAAAAAAGGTATAAATCATTCAAGGAAAACACTATGAGCACAGACCATAAAAACTATGTAAAAAGCGATAGCGATTCTCTGTTGCTTGTGGAAGAAAAAGACCAGACGGTCATTTTGACCATGAACAGGCCCAAAGTGATGAACTGCCTGAATTTCGACCTCTTATATGCCATCAGGGACAAAATCGATGCCCTTCAATACAGGACTGATATAAGAACTGTGATCATCACCGGTGCCGGAGAAAAATCCTTTTGTGCCGGCGCTGATTTAAAGGAAAGGGCAGGCCTGAACCCGGAAGAGGTCAAAAAATTTATTATCACCATCAGAAACCTTCTGACCTCAATTCAAAATCTTCCCATACCTGTGATTTGTGCCGTGAATGGGATTGCACTTGGCGGAGGTACGGAAGTGGCCCTGGCATCAGATATCCGTATTGCCTCTGAAAATGCAAGTATGGGGTTGACTGAAGCAAGACTTGCCATCATCCCCGGAGGGGGCGGTACCCAGCGTCTGCCACGAATCATAGGGGTGGCAAAAGCCAAGGAGCTTATTTTTACAGGACGCAGGGTGGATGCTAAAGAAGCCCTTGCTATTGGGCTTGTGAATAAAATTACCCGGCCTGAGAATCTTCTGGATGAGTGCATAAAAATGGCGGATATGATTGCCCAGACCGGTCCAATTGCCGTTGAGATGGCCAAATATGCCATAGACAAAGGGATTGAAACTGACCTTGCAACAGGGCTTGCCATTGAATCCAATGCCTATCGTGTAACCATACCCACCCAGGACAGAATTGAAGGCTTGACCGCTTTTAAAGAAAAAAGAAAACCCATTTACAAAGGGAGATAAATAAAACCAATGAATGAGAACAGAACCTTCTGGGAACTTGAAGAAAAAAAACTTGAAGAAAGACGGCAGCAAGCTATCTGGCCTGGAGGCCAAAAGGCTGTAGATAAGCTTGCCAAAAGAGGCAAACGCCCTGCCAGAGATTTGATAGCAGACCTTATAGATCCCGGCACTCAGTTTTATGAACTTTCTACCCTGGCAGGATTTGGTATGGGATACCCTGGAGTTGATGATGTTCATTGTGCAGGAATTGTTACAGGAATTGGAAAAGTCCACAACAACTGGACAATGATCATGGCCAGTGACAGCAGGGTAAAAGCCGGCACTTATTTTCCCATCACCCTTAAAAAGCACATGAGGGCCCAGGCCATTGCTGAAAAATGCGGTTTGAACTGTATTTATATTGCTGACTCAGGAGGGGTGTTTTTACCAATGCAGGCAGATGTATTCCCAGACGACCAGCATTTTGGTTCTATTTTTTATAACATGGCAAGGATGTCAGCCATGGGACTGCGCCAGGTAACATTAAGTACGGGCGGAAACACTGCAGGAGGTGCTTATATTGTTTTTATGGCCTGTGAATCAATTATGATTGATAAACAGTCTTTTTCCTTTCTTGGAGGCCCTCCCCTTGTAAAAATGGCCACGGGTGAAGAAATCTCGGCTGAAAACCTTGGCGGCGCAAAGGTCCACACTGAAATTTCAGGTGGTGCAGACCACCTTTGTAAAGATCAGGTCCAGGCCATTACCAAAGTCAGAGAACTTCTGTCTCTGACAAAACCGCAGAAAATCCATATTCACAGGTTTGAGGCCAAAGATCCTACGGTATCTCCTGAAACCATCTATGATACCCTGCCCAGGTCCCCTCATCAGGGAATTAATGGTAAAAAATTCATTGAAGCCATTGCTGATGAATCCGAGTTTATTGAAAGCAAAAAGAATTTTGCGCCCGGCCGGGGCACAAACATTCTAACTGGCAAAATCAGAATAAAAGGATTGCCAATCGGGATTGTCTGTTCCAATGCAGCGGGAATCATTTTCCATGAAGCTGCTAAAAAAGTTGCTGAATGGGTGGTGAGGTGTTCATATGAAAAAATACCGCTGCTGTTCATCCAGAGTTCGCCCGGATACATGATCGGTTCAGAATCGGAACATGCCGGGATAGGCAAATTCGGCGCTGATATGGTTCGCGCTGTTTCATGTGCACAGGTGCCACGGATTCAGCTTGTTATAGGCCCTGATAATGGAGCCGCCAATTACGGCATGTGCGGCCGGGGCTACAAACCCAACTTCTTATTTTCAACCATGCGGGCAAGAACCGGGGTTATGAGCGGAAAGAGTGCGGGCGGTGTTCTTTTAAGCATTGAGCAGGCCAAGCGTAAAGCCCAGGATAGCCCCATGACACAGGAAGAGGTGAATGAATTCCAGAAAAAAATGATTGATAAGTATGATGGTGAAGCCCATCCTTTTTTCTGTGGCGCTAGGCTGTTAAATGATAAGGTGGTTAAATTTTGTGAAATCCGTGACTGGCTTGCCATGGCCTTTGAAGTGAGCCTTGTCAAACCCATTGAAGAACCAACATTTGGAAATTTCAGATTTTAATAAATAATTGGGGTCAGGCTTGCGTTGTTGCGTTATTGAATAATAACGCAACAACGCAAGCCTGACCCCATAGGAGATAAAAAGGAGAAAACAAATGACAGAATATGATTATTGGAAAATATTTCCAAAAATGCCAAAAAAAGTCACCATAGGAGATATAACCGTTCGAGATGGATTTCAGCATCTGGAAAAATTTATTTCAACCCAGGCCAAAATCACCTATCTTGAAGAATTGATATTTGCCGGATGCCGCAACATTGAGGTCACAAACCTTGGAAACCCAAGAAGTATGCCCCAGTTCAGTGATGCTGAAGATCTTTTAGCCCATCTTAGAGGGGATAATTTTGTCAGCCGCGCAGCTAAAAAAGGCATTAACATGGATGATGTTGTGTTAACTGCCATTACCATCAGGGAGCCTTCCGTTGACCGGGCTATTGAACTTAAGAGAAGAGGTGTAGGCCCTGACAGGGTTTTAATGATGGTATCCACTGAAGAACAGCACCATTTTGCAAATTCAGGCACAACCCTCCCCAATTATTGGGCGGAAGCTGAAAGATGTATTAAAAAATGTTCAAATGCCGGCATTAAGATGTGCGGCACGGTCAGCACTATCTGGGGCAGCCCAATTGGCGGTGCTACCCAGTTAAAGGATGCCGTGGCTTTCACTAAATACTGGCTTTCCATCGGGGCCAGTGATATTGAACATGCCGATCATGACGGATCTGCATCTGCTGCAGATGTGTATCGATATTTTTCCATGATTCTTGATGAAATGCCGGATACAAGCCTTCACATTGCCCATTTCCATGAAACCAAAAGAGTAGCGTCAGCATCTGTCCTTGCAGCTCTCCAGGCCGGGATCTGCCATTTTGAAGCCACCCTTGGCGGTCTTGGCGGACAACCCGCTAACTTCCTGGATGACAGACCCATTAAAGGCACTGGCGATTATTATTATGATGATGAAAGATATGTGGGGCTGGTTTGCCTTGAGGATACCCTTGTACAAATTGATGAAATGGGTATAGAACATGGATATGATGTTGATAGAATTTTGTGGCTTGGAAAACAATTGGAAAGAACGGTTGGCAAAAGATTAAGGAGTGAGGCCATGATTAACGGCAGAACCCTTAAGGAAGGCCATATGCACTATGCCAGGCCCGGGCTTGCAAAACTGAAAGAAAAACTGGGTGAGAGCCCTGATCAAAATTTTCCCAAATAATGATGATAAGGAGATACTATGGAAAAGAATGACAAAATCCCTCATATCAATCTAGACTATTTTGAAGATCTCACAGGAAACATCAAAAATGGTGAAAAAGGAGATGTGGATGAAGTGGGGAAACGCATCAAACTGTTAAGAGAAGAAAGAGGTATTTCCATTGAAAATCTTTCAAATCTGACAGGATTTGATGTTTCCCGGCTTAAAGACATAGAAAATGGTAAAGAAAAACCCCAGCTTGGAACGGTTATGAAGCTTTCCAAGGCTTTGGATTCTGCTGTAGGCCATCTGGTATCAGGCATGGGAACAAAGCTGTATTCCATTACCCGGAAAAATGAAAGAAAACAAGTTGCCCGTACCTCTTCAAAAACGGGCAGCCGGAATGTCTATTCTTACATGAGCCTGGCCCCTGAAGTCCAGGGCCGCCACATGGAAGCCTTGATCGTGCAATTGGAAAAAAGCCCGGACAAAGAAATATCCGTTCATAACGGGGAAGAATTTATATTTGTTCTTGAAGGTGTTGCCAACCTGACCATTGGAAAAGACACCTATGATCTTGAGCCAGGCGACAGTGCCTACTATTTGTCAACCACTTCCCATTTTATTACTGCAAAAACCGATAAAGCCACTATACTTGCTGTTTTATATGAATAAGGAGAAAATACCCATGTCAAAACTTTTGTGGCAGCCCTCTGAAGAGAGGATCAAAAGCACCAACATGTATCGATTCATGAATCGTGTAAATGAAACATACGGCAAAGACTTTAAAGACTATCCTGAGTTGTGGGAATGGTCCGTGAACAATATTGAAGATTTCTGGACTATTACCTGGGAATTTATTGATATCAAGGCTTCCCAACCATTTGACAAGGCCATTGATGATCCCAAAAAAATGCCGGGAGCAAAATTCTTTGTCAATTCCAAACTCAATTTTGCCCAAAACCTTTTGCGCTTCAGAAACGACAGAATTGCAATTGTCTTCAAGGGTGAAGATTCCGTCAGAAGGACGTTTACCTATAACCAGCTCTATGATGAAGTGGCCGGGACAGCTTCCTCATTAAAAAAACTTGGAATCCAAAAAGGTGACCGGGTGGTTGGATTTGTCCCCAACATGCCTGAAAGTATCATTGCCATGCTGGCTGCTGCAAGTATTGGTGCAGTCTGGTCTTCATGCTCTCCTGATTTTGGGATAAAAGGGGTCCTGGACAGGTTCGGACAAACCCAGCCAAAAGTATTGTTTACAGCTGACGGATACTTTTTCAAGGGCAAACCCCTGGACAGTATTGAACGAATTGCAGGGATTGTTGAAAAGATTCCTTCCATAGAAAAAGTTGTTGTGATTCCCTATGTATCGGCACAACCAGATACAAAAAGCCTTGCCAATGCAGTATTGTACAAAGATTTTAAAGACCCTGAAGCATCCAGTATTGAATTTGAGCAGATGGATTTTGATGATCCGCTTTATATCATGTATTCTTCCGGTACCACGGGACTTCCAAAATGTATGGTACAGAGTGTGGGAGGTGTTCTTTTACACCAGAAAAAAGAACTGGTTCTGCATACGGACTTAAAAGAAGATGACGTCATTTTCTATTTTACCACCTGCGGGTGGATGATGTGGAATTGGTTGACGGCCTCTTTAAGTGTAGGAGCAACCCTTGTGCTTTATGATGGAAACCCATTTCACCCGGGGCCCGATGCATTGTGGAAAATGGCCCAGGATGAAAAAATTTCCATTTTTGGAACAAGTGCCGGATATATTGAAGCCTTAAAAAACGCCGGAGTAAAACCTGGGAAACAATTTGACCTGTCTTGCCTAAAATCTGTTCTTTCAACAGGTTCCCCCCTTTCAGATGAAAATTTTGAATTCATTTACAGGGAAGTAAAAGAAGATATCCAGCTTGCATCCATATCCGGCGGATCAGACCTGAACGGCTGTTTTGCCCTGGGAAATCCCATGGGTCCGGTCTATACAGGAGAACTTCAATGCCGTGGCCTTGGCATGAAGGTATATGCCTATGACGAAAACGCAAATCCCGTTGTGGGGCAACAGGCTGAACTTGTCTGTACTGCACCCTTTCCGTCCATGCCCATCTTTTTCTGGGGGGATGATGACGGGTCCAAATACCATTCCGCATATTTTGATGAATTTCCGGGAATCTGGACCCATGGCGATTTTATCATGGTCACAGAACACGGCGGTGTCATCATGTACGGCAGATCAGATGCCACCCTCAATCCCGGCGGAGTGCGAATCGGCACGGCTGAAATCTACCGGCGGCTGGATGCCATGGAAGAGCTTGAAGACTCTGTGATCGTGGGACAATCCTGGAACAATGATGTCAGGGTTATTCTTTTTGTCAAAATGGCCGCAGGATTTGATCTTAGCGATGATCTTCAAAACAAGATCAGGGCGGACATTAGGGCCAATGCCTCCCCACGGCATGTTCCTGCCAAAATCATTGCATGCCCGGATGTTCCCTACACCCTTAACATGAAAAAGGTAGAACTGGCCGTTAAAAAAATGGTTGAGGGCAAAGCTGTGAAGAACAAGGATGCCTTAAAAAATCCAGAGTCCCTTGATTTTTTCGGTAATATTGAAGAACTCAAAACATAAATAAATGTGAAACAAATGGGGTCAGGCTTTCGTAGTTGCGTTTATTGAACAATAAACGCAACTACGCAAGCCTGACCCCGAGCCCTACCCTATGACCCCGAGCCCCACCCGAGCCCACTAAACTTATGGAATCAAAAATAAAAAGCCACTATAATTCAGATAATCTGACCCAAAATATTAAAACCGCATTAATTAAAACCGGTAAAAATATTTCAAAGCTCAGCCCAAAAGACCTTGCCACAATTGACCAGCTCCACACGGGCGGCGCTGTGGCAACTATTGAACTCTTAAAAAAAGCAAATCTGTTTTCTGGTGCAAAGGTTCTTGATGCAGGCTGCGGTATTGGAGGGTCTTCAAGACTTCTTGCCCAGCAATTTGACTGCAGGGTTATGGGCATTGATCTTGCTGACAAATTTATTAATGCGGCAAATTTTTTAACCCGGTGTACGAAACTTGAAACCCTTGTGAGCTTTAAGCAGGGCTCCATTCTTGATCTGCCCTTTGATAAAAATAAATTTGATTATATTTTATGCCAGCACGTTTTAATGAATATCAAAGACAAATTAACGGCAGTCAAAGAATTTTTCAGGATATTAAAGCCAGGGGGAAAATTAATTTTACACGAGATTACCAAAGGGAATAACGGCCCCCTAATTTTTCCAGTTCCCTGGGCCTCTTCTTCTGACATATCCTTTGTTGAACCCTGGGATTTTTTGTCCTGCATCCTAGAAAAACAAGGATTTAAAACGCTTTTTCATTCTGATGAAACTCCTTTAGCATGTTCATGGTGGGAAAAGATCAAAGCCATATCTCAAAAACAAGGCCCCCGGGTCAACGCCCTTTCTCCTGGAATCGTTTTTGGTAAAAACGCAATCTTTTTTGGTGACAATATGTATACTAATTTTAAAAATAATTCCATTTGCCTTGTTGAAGCGATTCTAAAAAAGAGCTATGATAGCTAATCTTCTTTTTTTTAAAAAAATACTTTATAAACAAAAAAAGGAAGAAAGAGAAATAACAAGCTAAAAATTTGTAAAAAATTAAGGAGATAATCGTATGATTTCACAAAAATTACAGGATGCCATCAATTATCAGATAAACCGCGAATTATTTTCAGAATATTATTACCTTTCCATGGCCTCATATTTTAATTCAGCAGGCTTGAGCGGGTTTGAAAATTTTTTTCTTATCCAGGTTGAGGAAGAAAGATTCCATGCCATGAAAATGTATAATTTCTTAAATGAAAGAGGTGCAAGGGTTTATCTACAGGCCATTGAAGCCCCTAAAAAAGAATTTAAATCAGCCCTTGAAGTATTTGAACTGGCCTATGAACATGAAAAGCTTGTTTCATCCCTTATCAATGATCTGATGGATCTTGCCATTAAAGAAAATGACCATGCCGCTAAAAACCATCTCAACTGGTTTGTGGAAGAGCAGGTGGAGGAAGAGGCATCCATGGATACCATTTTAAACAAATTAAAACTGATAGGTGGTGAAGGGCATGGCCTTCTCATGCTGGATAACGAACTTGCAGGGAGGGTATTTACCCCGCCTGCAAAATAAATCCAAGCGGGCAAAAGAGTGCTTTATTCAAAGGCTTAGGTATAAAGCGGATAATATTACCCACAATATGGATACATTTGGATTTACAAAAAAAAAGTTTGTATCACTCGGTCCTGAAACCCGGAACAAACATATTATTGAATGGTTATCGGAGTTTTATCAAAAATTAACCACTAATCGTGTCAATCCTAAAGCTTTAGATCTTTTTTGCCGCCAATATAATGAAATCCTTAACTGGGCGGGAATGAAACCTTTTATTAAACCTGAATCCAACACCACAAGGTTGTGGATGGAAACGATTTCCAACCAGATTCACTTTCACCGCTGTGCCCTGGGCGACCCTGTCCGGGACCCTGATTTACTTGAAATGATCCAGACAGGCGATGCCCTTTTTTCCCGTGTAAATCAAAGCTTTCATTGCCACCTGGCCCTTGATGGTCTCAGAAGCCTTTTTAATGTGGGATCTATTTTCAGGACCTGTGATGCTGCGGGCTTTAAATCCATTATTCTTGGAAACACCCAAGGCAAAGAACATAAAGCTGTCCAGAAGACGTCCATGGGTGCCCACAAATGGGTTGGACAGGAAAAAACTCAGGACCTTGCCAGGACACTTGTTGAAAAAAAAGAAAAAGGGTACGGAATTATCGGCGTTGACACCATTGAAGATTGCCTTCCATTTTATGATTACACCTGGAAAGATAACACCATCCTTGTGTTTGGAAATGAAGAATATGGTATTTCATCACATGTTGGAAAAACCTGTGATGCCTTTGTTCATATACCCATGTTCGGCCGGAAAAATTCTCTTAATATTGCCAATGCAGCTGCCATCGTCTGTTTCCATGTGGCAAGATCATTGTGCACGAGATAAGTCTTTTATAAGCTGTATCTCAAGAATCTGGTCATTGATTTTTATCATGTCTCCGGGATATATTTTTTTGCGCTTTTGGGTTTCAATGCTCCCGTTTACTTCCACTAAACCATCAGCTATAATGAATTTGGCTTCTCCGCCGCTGGAAGCAATATTTTCAAACTTTAAAATTTTATACAATTCAACGGGCACCTTGTTTATCCTGACAATTTTTTTATTCATTATAGGCCTCTCATCTAAAGTATTGTTAGAGAACTCTGTACTGTTTTGATTAAGCTGCTATTCAGGAAAAATGCCAATAATGGCATTTTTCCTGAATCTATCTTGAATCTCCTTGTAATCCTTTCTCTTTAAATATCAAGGTTCTTGCAATAAAAGCAAAATACTTATAATAAATCGATAGTAAAAAAGGAAACTAAATAAGTGAAACATTTAAAACTCATTATTTTTTGCATTTACCTGTCTGTTTTGATTTTTTATTCAACCGGGTTTGCTGCTATTTCAGGCCTGGAACACACCCTTTCAGGCAAAACCATGGGAACCTTTTATACCATAAAATTTATTTCCAATAAAAAACTATCTGTATCCATTTTGAAAGCAAGGGTGGATAAAAGATTAAAGGACATCAACAAAAGGCTGTCCATGTACGACCCTGAAAGTGAACTTTCTCTTTTTAACATTCAAAAGGCCGGTACCCTTGTGAAAGTCTCGTCTGACTTTTATGCCACCCTTTTAACTGCAAAAAAGCTATATGACCTGACTCAAGGTTCCTGGGACGGGACGGTGAAACCCCTGGTGGATCTCTGGGGTTTTGGCACAAAAAAAAGAATAACCCGTATTCCTGAATCCGACAAAATTGCCCTTGCCTTATCAAAAACAGGTTTTCATCACATTGATATCAAAGAACATCAAAAAATTTTAAAAACCACTGACATAACCCTGGACCTTGGTTCCATTGCAAAAGGGTATGCAGTGGATGCCCTGGCGAAAATTTTTACATCATCGGGCATCCATGATGTTCTTGTGGAAATAGGCGGAGAACTTTATGGTTCAGGCCAAAATAAAAAAGGAAAACCCTGGTCCGTGGGCATAAGCAAACCTGATAAACAATTTTCAAACCAGATACTGTATAAAATTATACAGTTAAATAATTATGCCATTGCCACCAGTGGAAATTACAGGAATTTTTTTGAAATAAACAAAAAAACCTATTCCCATATCATTGACCCTAAAACAGGATTCCCCATTGACAACAAAATTGTCAGTGTATCTGTGATTTCAAAGGACTGCACCTTTGCCGACGGCCTTGCCACAGCTCTTATGGTAATGGATGTGCAAAGGGCCCTAAGCCTTGTGAACACCCTTGAGGATACAGAATGCCTGATCATCCAAAAAAAAACGACCAGATTTATCAGCCATACCTCTGATAATTTTGATCGTTTTGTGGTAAAATAATTTTAATTATTTATACTGGAAAGCAAGGTGTCGATATTATCAATATTAGTATTTTCGACAATTTCATTTGTAAGCATTCCGTCGATGCTTTAAATCTACAATAACAACTATAATTTTTTCATTATCTATCAAATAGAACAATCGATAACTGCCAACTCGATATCGATAATATCCTTCAAAACCGCCTTTAAGCTTTTTGATATTTGTCCCAAAATATGGATTTAACTTCAGCTGGGGATAGACAATGTTTTTAATTTTCGTATAAACCTGTGAATCAATTTTCTTTTTGACTTTTTCAAAGGTTTTAGATTCTGCAATTTGAAAATCAGACAATTTTATAATCTCGGGCTTTTAAATCTTTTAAACCATTTTGAAGATTCTGAAGCAATTCCCTGTCATTCAATATCTCATTCATTTCACTATTATCAACATATTGCACTGAGGTTAGATATTGCAGCGTTGCAAATTCGATAAAATTTGAGATATTTCTTTTCTGACCTTCTGCAGCAATTTTAATCATCTGATAAACTGAATCATCAACTCTCATTGTTAATGTCTTCATAATATTAACCCCTTCTACTTTGAATATTAATTATCCATAATATATTCAATTTTATTCAATTTGTCAATTTTTCCTTAGATTAAGCTAAAAATTTTACCATTTAGGAAATTTGGCGATGTTGCCATTTTTCCTAAATGACTATGAATCGTCCATTTGTCTATTCCCGATCTCTTTGCCATCCTGTCCCGGGAAGTCAACAACCAGATGAAAAGCACCCGGTTTGATTACAAACAATCAAATTATCGATATTACCCATATTGGTATTTCCGACAATTTCTGATACACGGTTTTAGGTTGATGGATTAATGTGGCTTGCGTTGTTCAAAGGGTTTACTGTATTACAGAAAATAATGTCTTATCATCCAAAAAAAACGACCATATTTATCAGCCATGCGTCTGACAAATTTTGATCGCTTTGTGGTGAAATAATATAGAATTTTAATTTGCTAAACTAAACTATTGACCTCTATTGGATGTCTGCCTGCAATGTTATCCCTTAAATTACAAGCTTTATTTATAATGTGTCCACATCCTGAGCACATGAACGATTCTATCTTTTTTGTCTATATCATAGATCAGTCGATGTTGAATATTGATACGCCTGGAATAAAACCCGTTTAGATTTCCAACCAGTTTTTCATAATCCGGTGGGGTATGGAAAGGATTTTTAGATAATAAATTAAGTAATTTTTCAGTCTGAGATTTCAGTCCTGCAGCTTTGAGTTTTTTTAAATCTTTAACCGCTTTTTTTGATAGAATGACTTTCCAGTTCAAAAGTCCAGTTCCTCAAGAGATGTCCCCTCCTCTAAAGATTCTTTTGCTGATTCTTTGATACTTTCAACAAGACCGGGAAATTGATTAAGATATAATGTTTCTTCAATGGCTTTCCAGTCTTTTTCCCCAAGCACAACAAAATTTTCACCATTGCGGCGCTTTATTCTCAAGACATCATGATTTAAAATCGATATGTCCACATAATGTTTGAGTTTTTTTCGAAATTCGTTTGATGTTGTTTCATTCATAGTTCCACTCTCAATTTTTATATTCTTGTTTAAACAGTACAGGGTTTCAGTACTGCTGTCAAGAACTATGGAAATGTTGGCCTAAAACCCGTAAACCGTCTTAAGTGTCAGAACCTTAATTTTGTGGTTATTTGTATCGCTGACAAAGATCCGGGTTGCACCATAAGCAGATTCCATGGCAATGCCTTCCGGATCGTTTAATAGAGTTTCCACAGCCGGAAGATCTTTGTTATACCCGGAGGCGCCTGTCCCGGCAAGGGTAGAAATCTTGTTATCACCTGCATTAACCACCCGGATTCTTCTACCGTCCAGTTCCACGATAAAAATATTGTTGCTGCTATCTGCAAAAACATCCACGGGATTTTTTAATTGGGCAAGGGTAGCAAGACCGCCGTCCCCGGAATATCCGGAACTGCCCGTGCCGGCAAATGTTGAAATGATTCCAGATGTATTTATCTTCCTGATTTTGTGATTATTCTTATCGGCAATATAAAGGTTACCAGACGTATCCTGAGCAATAGCCCAGGGTTCGTTAAGCTTTGCCAACGTAGCCAACCCTCCATCTCCTGTTGAACCGGAACTTCCCGTTCCGGCATACGTCCAGATACGCCACAACCCGGCTGAATAAGCTACTCTCCGGATTACATGATTTTTTGTATCAGCTATATAAAGATATGCACCACTGACTAAAACACCACTGGGTTCGTTCATCTTTGCATTGGTGGCAGGCCCACCTTCCCCGGCATAACCAGCATCTCCCTTGCCGGCAAAGGTTGAAATATTCCCGGAGGTATCCACCTTCCTAATTGCATGATTTTTTGTGTCTGCAATATAAAGATTTCCGGACGATGCACTTTTAACCATATTCCTGGGGCTGTCAAGCGTTGCTGAAGTGGCCGCGCCTCCATCCCCGGTCCAGCCGGAACTACCAGTACCGGCTATAGTTGTGATAATTCCTGAGGGATCCACCTTCCTGATCTTATGATTATTTGTATCGGCGATATAAAGTCCTGAAGAATCTTTGAATATCCCGGCCGGATGATTGAGCTGGGCAAGGGTGGCAAGCCCGCCATCTCCTTCATCTCCTGCTCCTGAACTACTCACAAATGTCAATATATAACCGGATGTATCCACCTTCCTGATCTTGGAATTATTGGTATCTGCAATGTACAGCTCGCCTGTTGTATCCATCAGAACAGCCTGGGGTTTGTTTATTTGGGCAGATGTGGCAAGGCTCCCGTCCCCGGAAAAACCTGAGCTTCCCGTGCCGGCTATGGTTGAAATATCCCCGGATGTATCCACCTTCCTGATTTTGGAATTATTTGAATCTGCGATGTACAGATTGCCTGTTGTATCCTTAAATACACCCTTGGGTTCGTCAAGCTGAGCAGCCGTGGCAGCTCCCCCATCTCCGGAAGAACCTGAGCTTCCCGTGCCGGCTATCGTTGAAATATCTCCAGATGTATCAACCTTCCTGATTTTATCATTGCCCTTGTCTGCTATATACAGATTACCGGAAGAATCCATATAAATACCCCGGGGAGTGTTCAGCATTGCTGAAGTTGCTGCCCCCCCGTCACCGGAGGAACCTGCGCTTCCCGTGCCGGCAAAGGTTGAAATGACTCCTGAAGTATTCACTTTCCGGATTTTATCATTATTGGTATCTGATATATACAGATTGCCTGAACTGTCTTTAATAATTGCCTTGGGCTCAGCAAGTCTCGCTGATATTGCGGCTCCCCCGTCCCCGGAAGAACCGGAGTCTCCTGTACCGGCCACGGTTGAAATGTCTCCAAACATATCGATCCGCCGGATTTTATGATTCTTTGTATCTGCTATATAAATATCACCGGAATTATCCTTAAAAACACCCCGGGGCTGGTCTAATCTTGCTGATGTGGCAAGTCCCCCATCCCCCGTATCTCCTGCACTGCCTGTACCGGCAATGGTGGTAACCACCCCGTAGGTATCCACCTTTAAAATGGTATGATTATTTGTATTTGCGATATAAAGATTCCCTGAAGAATCCTTAAAAATACCCTGGGGATCATTCAGGTCAACATCAATACCCACAAATTCTGAAGCATAATATCGAAAAGATCTTTCAAAGGATTGGGACGAGCCTTTAGGCGTCACCTGGACAGTGACGGCATCGTCAAAACTGGTAGGATAGTTGAAAGGAGCTGTGTCTGCATTGCGGACAATGCGAGTGTAAGTTGTGCCGTTAAACGTGTAATCTTCCCCGGTTTCAATGGTGCGCCAGAAAGGATTTTGTGTAAGTTTCCACACCGATTGTTCAACAATGGCTTTAAGATCATAGCTTGTCTGGATGGAAGAAGTCTGGTTTCCTGCCATCCGAACCTGGGTGACAGAATAATAATTAATGGAAAATATGCTGACCGCCAAAAGCAGCATTATGAAAATGACACTGATGAGCAGAAAGCCTTTTTGATTGTCAGGCATCACACCCCGGGAAACTATGACTTTGGAGGAGCGGGCAAATTGTTTTTGACAATTTTCGGTGTGATCAGAATCACCAGCTCAGCTTTGACATTTTTATCCTTAGTCTGGCTGAACAAATAACTTAAGATCGGTATATCACCCAGGATGGGAATGCCTTGTTTTTCTTTTGTATCCGTACTTTCTATCAATCCTGCAATAAAAGCGGTTTCTTCATCCTTTGCCAAAAGCCATGTTGAAACAGAAGTGGAGGTAACAACGGGAATCCCTGCCGTAACTATTGCGGAATTAATGGAAGGCTTTACATTAAGAAGTATATTGTCCTGGTCATCAATATAGGGGGTGATTTCAAGGATGGTGCCTGTATCGATAAATTCAATGGTTTCCGAGGATATCCCATCACTGGTGGTTGTGACCTTGTACCCCTGCTTACCGCCCACCTGGACCTTTGCCTCTTTTCCATGTATTGCATGGACTTTAGGGGTGGCCACGGTATCCACCTTTGTTTTAGTCTTTAGTGCATCAATGGCCATTGCAATCTGGCTTGTGCTTCCAATACCAGCAACATAATTGGCAAAACCACCAGCTCCTTTTGCCGGGGCTGTGGGTGTAATGACTCCTGTGACAAGATCAATGTCGGGCATAACAGCAGTGCTAAAACCGCTGGCCTGAATAATGCCGTCCGTCATAATGGCTTTCCAGTCCACACCAAATGTCATATTATCATTCAGGGTCACCTTGAGGATTTTTGCTTCAATCAGGACCTGTTTGGGAACGGCATCCAGAAAAGACAAAATCTTTTCAATTTTTTTAATATTATCCAGGGTATCGTTTACAATAATGGTTTTAGTTGCTTCATGTATTTCTATGGGATTTAAACCGGGAACGGCAGCCAGGGTTTCTTTTACCTTGACAACTTCAGCAAACCGGGTTTGAAATACCCTCATCTGTGTTTCAATGGGTTTGGAAGCCGCTGCCTTTTCTTCCGGGGTTGCCTTGTAAATTTTATAAAGATTTTGCGTTTTTTGGTAATCATAACCGCCAGCCATGGCAATCGTTTCCAGGGCATCTTCAATGGTAAGCTTGAACAAATGCAGGGTAATATTGCCCTGAACATCGTTACTCATAACTATATTAAGTTTAAATTCCATTGCAAGGGCGGAAAACGCATGCCTGATATCCATATCCCGGTAATTAAGCGTAATCAGCTGTTCGTTTAAAGCTTTTACCTGTTGACTTTGTTCAGGCAATTTTTCGTTTGCCAAAGCCTGTTCAAAAAAGATGATAACCAGTAAAACAAATAAAAGGGATAAAAATACATTTTTATTCATGCGTCATAATCTCCAGTATGATCGTTCCGCGTCCTGTGTCAATAGTGACCTGTTGTTCGGAAATAGATGCCACTTTATATCCATTTACACTGTCCCCCACATGGATGAATTCATCATTGATTATGGCGACAGCGCTTTTGCTGCTTAGGATGGATCCTTTAAAATTAAGATCCTGGCTGATATTCATTTTCTCCTGGTCTGACAAAAAAGGGGGGTCAATGATTTTAACCAGCTTTTTTATAATATCGGATATGGGTTTTGGGTCTGGATTTGGTTTTTTCATTTCCTGTTCTTTTTTTGGAACAGGTTTATCCTTGACAAAAGGCTTAAATATATTGTTGATATCAGGCTTAAACCCGGGGATGGAAAAATCAATATTTCCTTCAGAATCAGTCCCTGTAGCCTGAAGAATTACCTCATCTGTCTTCATCGGTATAGTTTGTTCAGGCCTGATAGCCGTGACCTCTGGGCTCTGTTTTTTTATTGAGGTTTTATTGGAATTTTTTTTTGACTTAAAAAAAGTATTGTAGAGCATGAAAAGAAAAATAATGGATATCAATGCCAGGGCAATGGTTTTTATGGTCTTTTTCTTATCTTTCATCGGGCTTTTTCTACCCCCTTTTTTCCATTACTGCTGAAATACACTGGCCAGCAACATTGCCTGGCACAGATTTTTTTCTTCATCTCTTTTTATCATGACCTTTTCAAAAATAAAAACCCGGTTCAAAGTTTCAAGATCATGGATCAATCTGTAAATATTTAAAAAATCACCGGCCACACTAATCTGTACGGGGATGATTTTATAGCTTTCGAATTTCTGGGCAGGTTTGTGGTTAAAATCAATAAGGGTTATATCCCTTTTTTTTACCAGGGCATGAAGCCTGCTTAAAAGCTCACCCATCATGGGCGTTTTTGGAACCCTCTTGTTCAGGTCAAGAACCCGGCCTTCTTTTTCCTTGAATTGAGACTTATGCTGTTCAAGTTTTGCAATAGCTATATTCATATTATTTTTCTGAATCAATAATTGTTCTTTTTCAAGTTTTATATATGAGGAATTTTGCGAAAAATTCTGTTGAATAAAGACCCCCCCTGCCCCCACAGCAAGAAACAAAACAATAATACAGGCAATATCAACAGCTCTCATATTCATTATGATGATTCCCCTATAATGGAACAAGTCAATTGAAATCTAATAAGATTTGAAAGATCCTTGTCCATGGATTTTTGTTCCTGTTTTTTTGCATAGACAAGAACAAGGTCCTTTATCCTGGAATTAGCTGAAAGGGATTCTAAAAATACCCCAAGGCTGTTGTGGGTCTTAGAAAATCCATCAACCATAAGGTTTGAACTGTCTTTGTCTTCCTTATTTCCCCTCTCAATGGAAAGATGGTTAATCCATGTGGCATCATTAAAGGTTGCTGCAAAAACAGCAAGGATATCATAATATGACTGTTGACTTGTCAGGGTGGCAAGCAATCCGCCTTTCAGTTTCAGATCCTGCATCAGAATATTGATTTCATTTGATTCCTTCTCAGCCTGACCAATTTTATTTACAATCTTCACCTTTATTGAATCATCTGAATGCATGACTTTCTTCTGACGCGAAAACTGGTTGACCTGGGCAATATAAAACATTGAAAATAAAAGAATGATAACCACAAGACCTTTACCCCAGAACAATAAATGCCTGGCAAGAGCGGCTCTTGCCAGAATATTGCCAGGAATCATGTTGATCTGTCTTAGAGCCATGAAATCTCCCTCATGGCAAGGCCAAGAGCTGCGGCAAATGGTGTGATGTCATTTGAAACCTTTTTTGCAAGGTTGGGTTGAATATTAATCTGATCCAGTATATTGATGGTTTTTGCAGGAATGTTCATCCGGTTTTGAATATAGTAATCAAGGCCTGTGACCTTGGTTGCAGCACCGTAAAAAGAGATATCCTTGATTTTGTGAATCCCCTCTTTATTCCTTATATATCCAAGGATTTTGTGAAACTCAAATACCAGTTCTTCAATAGTCGGGGTTATAATCCTGGCAACAATCGAACCGATATTGTCGTCACTGGAACCTTGGGAAGGCCTGTTTGATTCTCCGGCAACACTTAAGTTTATCCCGTGCTGCAAAAGAAGGTCCATGGCATTGTCATCTGTTTCCTTGAATCCGAGATTGGTATTCAATTTATCAATAACCCGCTCAAGACCCCATGAAAATTTGTTCATTGCCAGGATCCGGTCTCTATTAAAAATCTGAACACTGGACGCTTTACGGCCAACATAACATATAACAGAAGGATCATCAGAAATCTGGGAAAGATATTTATGAAGGCGCATGGAGGAAATAGGCCTGAAGTCCAGGGCATCTGCCCTGAATCCCGCCTTTTTAAAAACAGTTAGAAGTTCTTCAATATCGCTTCTATGGACGGAAACAATAATTACCTTTTGAGGTTTTTTGGGTGTTGATTTTGTCATGGAAGGGTAATCAATAACCGCCTCTTCAATTGGGTAGGGCAGATTCTGTTCAACCTCCCGAATAATAGCACCCTCCATTGTTTCATCATTTTTTAACACAAACTCAATGGGAAATGAAAACACCTTGTGGGCCGGGATGTGAATAACTGCCCTGTTACCTTTGAACCGGCCCTTTTGTTTTATAATTTTCAAAGCATTTAAAAGATCCTGGCTGCTTTGTTTGATATCCGTTAAATCACTTTCCAATCTTTGATGGAACATTGACTGTATTTTGAATTTACCCCGTCTTTTTTCAAGCTGGAGTACATGAATATCATGGAATCCGATATCAAAGGCAATGGGATATTTTTTTGTCAGCATCATAATATAAGCATTTTTCCGGCAATGGCCCTTGTTGTAAGGGATACTTGATTGGTGTTGTCACCCAGTTCAAGCTTGATTTTAACCAGGTTCTGCTGTTTTGCAGCATCACTTCCCCTTGTAACCTGAAATACACTTACGTTTTCGCACAGGATTCTCTGGGTCATGAAATCAGATGCAACGGCAGTGCTGTAGTCAGGCAAAACTTCCACAAGCTTCCAATTGTCCGGATCTGTTTTGTCCAGGCTGAAAGAAATCTTATCAACGGGATCATTTGTGGTATCATCATTCACAAGCGTGTTGCTGTCTTTATCTGCATCTATAACCCCGTCGGGAACAAAAGCCTGTGTCACATTGTTATAGGCATCCATGCTTCTTTCCTCAATTACCAGAGTCTCTATAGGCCCTTCCCCCTGTACCGGAGATTCAATAAACCCTGTTTGCCTTATCAAAAAAGCAATACGTTCCATGGCAAATCGTGCATGGGAGATCTGTTCAAGTTTTTCCAAGGTATCTTTATGGGTTGAAAGAGACTGCCCCAGAACCTGTTGAAAGGATATCATGATGATCCCCAGAATGGTTACCGCCACGATAACCTCAAAAAGGGTGAATCCTGTTTTATTTTTCAGAGGGTTCAATATTCTGCCTTTAGTGTGGAAACGCTGATACCGTCTATTGCCACGGTCAGTGTCAATAAGGTCTTTGAAGCATCTCCGGAAGAATCAATTATGGTTATATCAGGAGAATAGGAACCGCCTTCAAAGGCAAAGGTTTCTTGTGTATCTCCAAAAACAGCATTACCGGAAAGGGGTTGTGAATCATCAACTTTTAATTTCAAAGTGTCAAAATCAAGTACCAGCATGCGCTCCATGGTTGCCCTGGCCTGATTTGTCAGAACTGCCGTTTTTTCCACAAAGGCCCCTGCCTTCATTGCCGGACCAAAGCTTTTCATCATGGGAACAACAGCAATGGAAATAATAAACAGGGCAATGATAATTTCAAACAAGGTAAACCCATATGAATTTAAATGCCCTTTATTCAACGGATATTCTCCCGCTGATCCCGTTTATGGTAATCGTATTTGAAAGTTGCCCAAAACTTAAGACATACAGGCTGTCAATATAAGTGGAATGCCCGTCGGGATAAAATGTCAAGGCAGCAGGGCCTGAATCAATGGAAACCCCGTCAAAATTGCCCGTAGTTTCAAAGTTGACAACATACCAGCTTCCAGACAAGGTGTTAAAAATAATATCGCTATCGTTCACGGGCGGTAAATTATTCAACCGGACGGTCCCAGATGTATTATCCGGGTATGGTGCCAAGTCTTTAATTTGAAAGGAATTGGTGTTGACATCGGCCTCAAACTGGAATGGACGCTTATACTTGATGCTTAGATTTGCTGTGTATTCAATACCTGCGACCATTATCCTTCCTGCAGATGAAAGTTTGCTGTCGCCAAGAACTGAAGATAAAACCGGCATTCCTGCCATGGCAATGATCCCCAGTATCATGACAATAATGAGGATCTCAATAAGGGTAAACCCGTTCCGGTTTAATGAACCCCCTGCCATTAAAAATTAATTGCTGTTACAAAGTGTCATGGGCACCGTCATTGGCCACAAGAATTCCAGTAACGGGATAGAATTTCCAGCCAGCTGTACCGCTTGATGCTTTTACAGCAAGAGATGCTTCATCAAAATCACATACCACCGTATTCAAACTATTAAAAGGATTGGTCGGCAAATCGCTTTTAATATAGGGGCCATATGCTGCTCCAGCAGCCAAGGCCAAGGCCTTAGTTTCGTATGGTATCCCAGTGGGGCCGGTAAATTTTACCAACTGCGCAACAAAGGCTGTTGCAGAAAGCGCATCAGTCGTAGATGCTGCCCCGGTAACTGCATTGAACCCCGGATAAACATTGTTGTGCTGATGATAGTACAATTCAATGGCATTTCGCAAGGCCACGATGTTGGTCTGTAAAGTGCTTTCCTTTGCATCCTGTGTAGAAACTGTAATCTGCGGCACAATCACCATGGCTAAAATACCCAACACCATAACCACAATCAAAATTTCAATCAAGGTGAATCCCTTATTTCCCAATTTTCTCCTCTGAGCTTTTTTTTGATTGATCACGTGTTCCTCCATGAATAATTTAAGCTAATTTTTATGGATTTTCTAATGCTGAGGGTATTCTTGCACCATTAAAATAAAAATTTCAAGGGAAAAATGTATTTTCTTTAAAAAAAATCATGCCATGGCCCCGGCAAGGCGGAACATGGGAAGAATAATGGAGGATACGATAATAAACACAACAACTCCCATAATAACCAGGGCAGCGGGTTCAATCATGGAAGCTATCTGATTAAGGCTGTCTTCGGTTTCTCTTTCATATAAATGGGATAATTTGAGCATGACCTCGGGCATTTTCCCCACATCCTCTCCCACGGCGATCATCTGTTTTACAGATTCATGGATATTCTTGTTTAAAGCAAACCCCGTTGAAAAATGACCGCCTTCTTCAATATTGATGCGGATATTTTCCACATAGGCTTTATAATATGAATTTTCAATGGTGTTACCGGCAATGGAAATGGCTTCAGCCAGGGGGACACCGTTATCAAGCATGGTTCCAAGGCTTCGCAGAAAAAAACCCGTATAAATATTATTGAACAATTTTGAAAACAATTTAACATTAATACTTATCCAGTCTTTATGGCTGGTAAAAAATTTTGATGACAGGTAAACCCTGCCCCCTGCTCCAAGCCCGACAGCTCCTAAGATACACACCCACCAATAGGATCGCAGAAAAACACTTAAGCCCATCATCACCCTTGTTGTCGGCGGCAAAATATGATACTTGCCTTCAAAGAACACCATGAATTTAGGCAGAATGCCAATGAGGACAAAAATTGTTACCACAATGGCCAGGACGCAGAGAACCAGAGGATAGGCAGTTGCGCTTCTAAGACGGGACCTGATGGCCTGTTGTTTTTCCAGCATTTCAATTATGCTGTCAATTACCTTTGGAAGGAATCCGCCCGTCTCTCCTGATCGGATCATATTGACATAAACACTTTTAAACACGGTAGGGTGCCGGCTCATGGCGGCAGACAGCTGGTGCCCCTCCTCAATATCCTTTACCATTGCTTCCAGGACCCCTTTGAAATAATCATTGGTGGTCTGGCCGTTAATGGTTTCAATGGCACGGCTGAGAGAAATGCCTACATCCAGCATCAATGAAAGCTGGGTAAGGAAAAAAAACAATTCCTTTTGTTTAACGGAAGGACGGGAGAAACTGAAAGATTTTTTCTTTTTAATCCCAGACCCTGGTACGGCTTTGGATTGGACAGAGATGGACATAAGCCTTTACTCTTCTCCCACGGTCAGCATCTGAACTTCTTCAATGGTGGTTAATCCCTCAAGAACTTTTTTATAACCATCCTGCTGCATGGTTTTAAAGTCTTTTTTTTCAAGGTATTCCTTTAATTTGTCAATGGTTGGATTATTCAGGATGAGTTTTTGAAGGCCTGGTTCATTGACCAGCATTTCGTGGATACCCAGGCGACCCTTGAACCCTGAGTCAAAACATGAAGTACACCCCCGTCCATGAATCAGTTTAAGATTTTTCTCTTTATCAAATCCCAGTTCTTTTATAACTTGCTTTGGCGGATAAAAATCTGTTTGACAGTTCGGACAGATGGCCCGTGCCAGTCGCTGTCCAATGGATGCAAGCAGGGAGGATGAAATCAGGTAGGGCTCAATCCCCATTTCAAGCAGCCGCGTGATCGTGCTCGGGCTGTCATTTGTGTGCAGGGTGGAAAGAACAAGACGGCCTGTCAATGATGCTTCAATGGCAATTTTTGCAGTTTCTCTGTCCCGGATCTCTCCCACAAGGACGATATCCGGGTCCTGTCTAAGGACATGCCTTAAAATTCTGGCAAAGGTAAGGCCTATGGCTGCTTTCACCGGGACCTGGGTGATGCCGTGGATCTGGTATTCAACGGGATCCTCAATGGCAACTATATTTTTTTCAATGGTATTAAGAAGGTTTACAGCAGCATAAAGTGTGGTTGTCTTACCGCTTCCCGTTGGACCGCAGACAATAATCAGGCCATAGGGCCTTCTAAGCAGTTCCTTGAAAAGGGTCAGCAAAGGGGGGGCAAACCCCAGCCTGTTTATATCCAGTACTGATTTACTCCGGTCCAGGATTCTCAGGACCACTTTTTCGCCGTAATAGCCAGGCAAGGATGAAAACCTTAAATCAATAAGCCTGCCGTCTACCGTGACCTGGATTCTGCCGTCCTGGGGCATTCGCCTCTCTGAAATATCCAGGTTTGCCATGACCTTGAGCCTTGACACAACAGCGGAATGCCGTTCCATTCCATGGGTCATCAGTTCATAGAGGATGCCGTCCACCCTGGCCCTGACCATGAAATTGTCCTGCTGGGGTTCTATGTGAATATCGCTTGATTCTTTACGAATTGCCTTGAGAAGGATCAGGTTGGTCAAATTTACAACGGGGCTTCCCTCGGCCATTTTTGCAATTTCACTAACCGTGGCCTCGGAAGATTCTTCAACAAAGGAAAGGTCGCCTTCGTCAACGCTGGAGATGACGTCATCAATACTGATCTGCCCCTGATAACATTCTTCAATGGCTTTATTGATATCACTGCGGGTACAGGAAACCTGCTGGATATGAAACTTTGTTATCTCGGCAATTTTATCCTGCTTGAAAAAATCATGGGGATCGCTTGTGGCAACCGTCAGAACATTGTTCACCCGGAACATTGGGATCACATTCATCTGGATGGCCTTTTCCTTTGGAAGGATATCAACGATTGCCGGATCAACCATTCCTTTTCTCAGGGATATATGGGAAATGCCCAGCTGTTCGCTTAAGGCATGGTTTAATTCCTCTTCTGTAATGATCTTCTGCTTGATAAGAAGGTACCCAGACTCTGGGCTGTCTGGGATTGAACCTCAAGAAGTTCAAAAAGCTTTTCCGGGGTTAATTTTTTTTTTCGAACTAAAATTTCCCCAAGCATGATTCTTTTTGGCATATTTTTAGGGCTCATAGCCTTGATTTTTTTGTTGAGATAATTTTGAACTCGTTGATCAGTTTAACGCACACCAGTATATCTGTGCACACATCATTCATATCCGAAATAATCAGGTCACTGCCCTTTTTTTTCAACTGATTCTTCATTTCCACCAGAAGTTCAAGTGCACAGCTGTCAAGCAGGGGCACGGATTTCATGTCAATTACAATATCCACAACCCCCTTGGTCAAAAGATTCTTAAAAAACCGCTCCAGCTGCTCACAATTTTTATGTGTCAGGGAGGTAACAGGACCGAGAACTGTTTTACCATTAATATTTTTAATGGTAATATCTTTAATGGAAACACTTGGCTCCATATTATTTTAAGTCCTCGTTAAAAAGTATTGTTTTGGCTTTTTCGTAAACACTGTTAAAAACCTTAACCATGTTCGGGTCCAGCTGGGTTCCCGAGACTTCATTTATGATTGCAAGCCCCTTTTCAAAGGAGGCACCCTTTCGATAGGCACGGTCAGATGTAATGGCGTCAAAAGTGTCTGCCACGGAAATAATCCTTGAAAACAAAGGGATTTCTTCGCCTTTGAGACCTGTAGGATATCCTGAGCCGTCATAGGCCTCATGATGATGGAAAATCCCTGGAATAGAATCTGCAAGATAGTCAAGAGGTGTTATGATTTCAGCTCCTTTTACAGGGTGACCTTTAATGGAATTATATTCTTTGTTGTCCAGTTTTGCAGGCTTGTTTAGTATGGCTTCCGGGATGCCTATTTTACCCACATCATGCAGCAGGGCAGACCAGTTTAAAACTTTTTTATCTTTCTCGCTAAGCCCTAACTCTTCTGCTATGAGCATACTCAGATGGTGTACACGTTCAGAGTGACCACCCGTATAAACGTCCTTGGCTTCAATGGTTACGATAAGTGATTTTACGATATTGATACCAAAATCTTCAAGATCATGGTACAGGTCTGTATTGGCAATAACAACACCGATCTGTTCTGCAATGGACATCAAAAGGCGAAGTTCACTGCGCTTAATAATTTCGTCCATATCAAAGGAAAAAATGCCAAGCCACCCATAAAAGATGTCGTTATTCAAGATCTTTACAGCAAGAAACCGAAAGGGTTCTTTATGCATGGGTGAAAATAATTTGCTGTCAGCTGAATTGTTTACAATATAATATCCTTCATCAAGGTCTTTATTGTTTATTTCAACCGTTTTAAGCAGTGAAGTTACAAATCCCTGCTTATCTTTTATGGTAATATTCTGTTTGCAGACAATTTCAGAGTAGTCCGGCCGATCAGGCATGATGGAGAATGCCATATCCATTCTGATATTGTCTTTAATTTCATTCAGCAGATGGAGGATCATCTGGCTTGAAAAATTAAGGGTTTTTATCTTGGTTGCCACATTTGAGTACAGATGAAGGGATTCATAATTTTGATCAAGCTCGTTGATCAATGTATCAGATTCCTTTTTCATTTCCCATCTTTCTTCGATCAGGTCTGCAATCTTTGTCATAAGAACTTTTACATCTCCGGGGCCAGGACTATTTTCATTGGCGCTTGTCCGACCTTTGAAAAGATAGGCAAGAAGAACACCTTCAATTGTGTCCTCGTCAAACAAGGGAATGCCAAACAACACAGCAGATGCCTGGTTTTCCTCATGCAGAAATTCTTCAGCCGCATAAACACGGGCAGCCATTCCAGGTAATAATTGTCTTACCCCGTTAAGATCTGCATGATCAAAGGAGCCTATAACACCTTTTTCATCCCACATCTCAAACTTAAGAGGTGATATTTCTGAAAATCCGTGAAATATATCTTCAAAACCGGTTGATTTCATAAAAAATAATCCAAAAAAATCCTGGTGTCCTAACTTTCAGGAGGTTATATTTTCAAAATACCTGGCAAGGGACTCTATAATCTTTGAAGGACTGAATGGTTTTTCCATAAACATGGTATCCTGCATCTCATTGATCCATTCCTGTTCACTGGGATTGATCCGGGCAGTAATGATTATGGTTAAAAAAGGACGATCTTTTTTTATAGGATTGGTTAGCTTGCAAAGTGCCTCGCCATCAAGCCTTGGCATGTTTAAATCGGAAATCACGGCATCGGGCTTTTGTTCATGGATTATTGAGAGTCCCTGTTTTCCGTTCTTTGCGGTAATGGTATTATATCCGTTATGCTTGATCTTAATTTCCAGTATCCGCCGAATATGGATATCATCGTCAATAATGAGAATGGTTTTTTTCTTATCCAATGAGTAAATCTCCTTTTGGTATTTTTATCGTGAACTGGCTACCTTTGTCAAGCTCACTTTGGACTTCAATAAAACCATCATGGGTTTTTATTATCTCAGCCGTAATGGCAAGGCCTAAACCACTGCCATCCTGCTCAACTACATCCTCATTTTCAGACCGGTAAAATTTTTCAAAAATATGAGGCAAATCCTTTTCGTCCATACCAAATCCTGTATCATTGATCTCAAATACCACCATGTCATCGACTTCTTTTATGGAAAACATAATCCCGGCAGATTCAGGCGAATATTTCACTGCATTTCCCAATATATTAATCAGGGCGGATTTGAGCATTTCCTTATCCCCCATTATTTTAGGAAAGTTGTCCGGAACCTTTCTTTCAATGGTAATGTTCTTTTCTTTGGCCACAGCTTCCACAGCTTCAATACATCCTTCCATGAGCCAGTCCGTCTTGACCATATCTTTTTTAACTGTAAGTTGACCCATTTCCGTTTCAGCAAGCTCCAGAATACTTGAAATAAGTTTGGCCAGACGATTTGTCTCATCATTAATGGTATTGAAAAATTCCTTCTGCATTTCAACATTGTCGATTTCACCATCCATCATCATTTCATTATAGGCCTTGATATTGGTCAAAGGGGTTCTCAATTCGTGGGCAATATGACTGATAAAATCCTGCTGCAGTTTTTCATTTTCCTTTTCTCTGGAAATATTCACCACCTTTATCAGCCTGATAAACAATGATCCCTGGGCATCTGTTATATTGGAGGAAGAGGTCTGATATGACTGATCAGGCTCGGTTTTATCAAAAATCATATCCATATGACCCGAAGCATCTCGCCCCTCGGCTGAACTGCGCTGCAAAATAAAGGTTTTTAGTCCTTCGTGCTCGATAACCTCATCATATGAAAAATTGATAAGATCTTCCTTAGTTTGCCCTAAAAGATCCAGAAGATAGGTATTGACAAAGAAAACCATATCCCTGTTGTCAATGAGAAGAATACCAAAATCAAAGGCATCAAAAATATTGAAAAACTGTTTGTTTTCAAACTGGCTGATTTTCAGACGGGATTCAAGTTTCTGACGTTTGGATTCAGCCACACTTGTCTTTTCCTTTACACTGGCCAGATACGCTTCCAGATTTTCTATAATATCTTTAACATCGCCTTTGCCGCTTTTGTCAAACTTTATCCCTCTATCTGCCACTTCAATATTTTTAAGGTTCTTAAATGTAAGGATTGTCCAATAATATCCAAATACCAGCGCCAGCAGGATAAAAAAGATAATCTGGAAAGGGAGGACAAGATTTGCATATGTAAAAAAAATATTGGTCGGCACTTTAAGCCCAAGCCTTACAACAGCATCTATTTTTCCGCCTTTGAACACGGGTTTGGCAAATTCTATGACATCAAAGCCTGCCGCGGTCGAAAACTCCTGCATGATAAAGCCTGATTCCAGCAAAGATTTGTTTATAATATTATCCGGCACCTGCATGGCGATTTTTTCCGGTGAAAATGAAAGGACAGGCTTTTGTTCACCATCATGTATAACGCAATAGGCAATCTTATTATTCAATGCATTTTGGGAAAGTTCCCGAAAGAAACTATTCTTTGATTCTAAAAAAAGGATTTTTGTAGAAGGCAGACTCAACATTCCGATGAGGCTTTTACCGCTTTCTTTTATCTGCTCGTAATTTTTCAGAGTCTCCTTTTTAAATTGTGCATAGGAAATCAAGACTATTCCAACGAGCACAAGCAGACCTAATGACAGGATAATAAGTTTTGTTTTTTTCATTTGATTTATCTCTTTGGAAGGTTTTTTTTATAAGCAGCCGGAGGGCCGGGCAAAAAAAAATAAAGATCTTGGAGGAAACATAACTCCGTCCTGTCAGTTACATGGATCTGACAAGAAAAAAACAGAGCACTTGATTCCATCAAGCTTTACTATAAATATGAAAAAATGCAATGATTATTTATAATTATTCAGCTCTTACGCCTTAAACCGCCCTGTCTGATGGATATTTGTTTCGATGCTAAACGCTTAACCTCCTGCAAATATCCATCAGACAGGGCTTTTTAGGATAACTATTTTTAACGGGCTGAACAATTATGATTATTTTTTATATTTTCTGCCTTGAAAAGTGTCCCTGTTTTCAAGGGTCGTCTGTATCATGTTAAAGGTTTCCCTGTATCGGCCTGCCCACATGGGGGCTCTAAGTTCATCAGAATGAGGATCTCCTGTAATCCGCTGGATAATAATTCGTTTGGGCAAAAGTTCTAAAAAGTCGCACACCATATCCACATATTCCTTTTGCTCCATGGGAAAATAATCACCGTTTTTCCACATCCTGTCAAGAAAGGTATCCTTTATCACATAGAGCAGATGAATTTTCACCCCGTTAATCCGGCTGTCAGCCAGTATTTTGGCTGTTTTAAGCATCATCTCTCTGTCTTCACCCGGAAGACCCAGGATGACATGGGCACAAATATTGATCCCCCTTTTGGAGGTAAGCTTGACTGCTTTTAAAAAATCCTTAACCCCGTGGCCCCTATTAATTTTTTTCAAGGTTATATCATGGGCAGACTGAAGACCATATTCAAGCCAGACCAGATATGATTTTGCATATGAGGCAATAAGGTCAAGCTTTTGCTCATCAATGCAGTCCGGCCTTGTTCCAATAGCCATTCCCACCACGTCTTCACAGGAGAAAACTTCATTAAACATTTGGCGCATATGATCGTAACTTGTGTAGGTATTGGTATAGGATTGGAAATAGGCCAGAAATTTTTTAGCCTTATATTTTTTTATCATTCCAATTTTGCCTTTTTCAATCTGCTCTTTTATTGAAACCCCTCTGGCAAACATTCCTGAACCAGACCCTTTTAAATTACAATAAATACACCCTTCATAGGAAAGCGATCCATCCCTGTTTGGGCACGACAGGCCTGCATCAATTGAAATTTTCTGAACCCTTTGACCAAACAACTGTCTTAAATAGGTATTATAGTCTGAATATCGCTTTTTTTTTTCCATCCCCTGATCCTGATATTGCTTGTTTTAATAAAATTTTATTTCCCGTATTTATCATTAAATGCCGGTAAAAAGCAAAGCCTTACCTGAAAAAGCACCCCTGTCAACATGTCCCATCCAGCGAAGGAAAGGTAAACTGGTCTGAACGGGTATGGGGCAATCATAAAAAAACTTACATGCGATTGCCCTGGGTTGAAAATCAAAACAAGACAGGCAGTTGAATTTGTATAGCAGATAAAAGTTGGCATTTTAAAAAAAATCATCTATTCTGGATCTATACGATCAGGGTTAAATCTATTCAGATAAAGGAGACGATGATGACGAATATAAATTTTCCTGAATTAAAGGAAAAATTTGAGATTCAGGCCTACAGAAATATCAAAAACATGGATAGAAATCTTCATACCCCCTTTTCCGGTTGTCCTAAAAAGCATCCCCATGATAAAAACCGAATCATCCTTGTGGCAGACCCGTTTGCAGACAACACCTTTTATTATGAATTCAGGGGTGAAGACATTACCTGCGCCGAAGAACTGGCCAGTATCACGGATATACACGGGAACGCCGTTCCAATGGTCCGTATCTGGGTAAAAAAACAGAGCATTGCCGTCCAGTGCACCCCCTTTATTGTGGATACGATAACGCGTTGTTGATCTTAAACCCATTTTCAATCTGTGATTCTTTTTGATTTTTTAAATCGTGTCATTGACCAAAGCCTCAAGCAATCCTATATTAACAGGCTATGAATTTTAATTATAAAACATATGATGTAATTGTTATCGGAGCCGGTCATGCCGGGTGTGAGGCTGCACTTGCCAGTGCACGGATGGGATGTAATACCCTTTTATTAACCATTGACATGGATAAAATCGCTACCATGCCCTGCAGCCCTTCCATTGGCGGCATGGCAAAAGGACAGCTGGTTAAGGAAATTGATGCCCTTGGCGGTCAAATGGCAAAAATCACAGATTCTTCCGCCATTCAATATAAGACATTGAATACTCGTAAAGGTCCTGCTGTTCACTCAACAAGGACTCAAAACGATAAAGCCCTGTATTCAAAAAATATGAAGGCAGCCATTGAAAAAACAAAGCATCTTGATCTCAAGCAGGCAATGGCCAAAGCGCTTTTGCTTGAAAATAATATGGTTACAGGGATTATGGATCATACGGGATTTGAATATTTTGCCCGGGCCATCGTCATTGCAGCGGGAACCTTTTTAAAAGGCATGGTTCACATCGGGGCCTCAAAAACCGCGGCAGGCAGGGCTGGAGAATTTTCATCCGTAAGTCTTGCACAAAACCTGGCAGGGATCGGGTTTAACATTGGAAGGATGAAGACGGGCACCCCGCCGCGAATCCATGCAGACTATATTGATTTTTCCAGGTTTGATATCCATAATTCAGACAGCCTGCCCAAACCATTTTCTTTTTCAACAAGCCATATTGTTAATCCCATGCTGCCAAGTTTTATGGGTCACACCAATAAAACAACCCATGACATTATCAGGCGCAACCTTAAATACTCTGCTCTTTATGGGGGCCATATCAAAGGCAGGTCTGCCAGATACTGCCCTTCATTTGAAGATAAAATCGTTAAATTTCCCGACCGGGACAGCCACCATATCATCCTTGAATATGAAGGCCTTGACTCAAAGGAAATTTATGCGTCCGGACTTGGAAACAGCCTGCCTTTGGAAATCCAGTATGAAGTTGTAAGATCTGTAGACGGCCTTGAAGAAGCCAGGATAATGAGACCTGCCTATGCCATTGAATATGATTTTATCAATCCTCTGGAATTATCTCCCACTCTGGAAACCAAAAAAATAAAAGGGCTTTTTCTGGCTGGACAGATTAATGGAACATCAGGTTATGAGGAAGCGGGGGCCCAAGGATTGTGGGCCGGCATTAACGCTGCCTGTGCCGTCCAGAAAAGACCACCCTTTATTCTGGACCGATCCCAGGCCTATATGGGGGTTATGGTGGATGACCTGGTAACAAAGGGAACACGTGAACCTTACCGTATGTTTACTTCAAGGGCTGAATACAGGTTATTGCTGAGAGAAGATAATGCTGATTTAAGATTGTCCCGGATAGGTTATGACTTAGGGCTTGTGGATAATGATACGTTAAACTTCTGCAGAAAAATTCAGGACCAGACACAAAAAGAAATCCAGCGTTTTAAAAAAACGATAATAAAACCAACACAAACAGTTAATGACTTTTTATTATCAAAAAAAACAAATCCAATAACAACAGGGATAAAACTTGAGCAACTCTTAAAGAGAGCTCAACTTGATTATGCTTCACTCAAAGAAATCTGCCCCCTGCCTTTGCCTGTTCTGGAAAGGACGGGGCAGCAGGTTGAAATCCAGGTAAAATATGAAGGGTATATCCTGCGGCAGCACAATGAAATAAAAAAGTATAAAGATCTGGAAAAAATAAATATCCCGCAAAACTTTAATTATTCAAAGGCCCACGGACTTTCAAACGAAATAAAAGAAAAACTGTATCAGGTCTTGCCTAAATCCCTGGGCCAGGCCTCAAGAATTGATGGGATGACCCCGGCTGCCATATCTGTTTTGATGGTTGCAATCTCTGCATTTAAGATAAAAAATAAAGCTTGACCAGACTGGATTAAAACTTATTATATTTATTTATAACTAATTAAAATAATTAAAATATACAAGGATTGACATATGGCTGAAGATTATTACAAAATTCTAGGGCTTGATAAAAAAGCAGGATCATCTGAGATCAAAAAAGCATATCGAAAACTCGCCTTGAAATATCATCCCGACAAAACAAAAGGGGATAAACCGCTGGAAGAAAAATTTAAAAAAATCAGCGAAGCTTATGCTGTTTTAAGTAACCCTGAAAAGAGAAACCAGTATGACACCTATGGATCAGCCGATTTTGGACAGCGATTCTCCCAGGAAGATATTTTCAGAAATTTTGATCTGGGTGATATTTTAAAAGAATTCGGGTTTGGTGGATCCCGGCAAGGAGGATTCGCATCTTCCCGTGGCAGGGGAGGACAACAAGGCGGCATGGGTGGCAATCCCTTTTTCAATAATATGGGAGGCAATTCTTTTGGACAACAAAAACAACAGCCAGTGAAAGGAAAAGATATTGAATATGAACTGCCTTTAACCCTCCATGAAATTATCAACGGCACAAAAAAAACGATTACCATCAATCAGGGCGGCATTGCAAAGGCCATAGAAGTAAAAATCCCCAAAGGACTTGCCCAGGGTAAAAAAATCAGACTTGCGGGCAAAGGGGATTTGAGTCCAAACGGAGGCCCTGCCGGCAATCTCTATATTAGATCTAATCCCATCCCACAAAAAGAATATACCATTGATGGCAATGATATTTTACTGGCCAAACAGATTTTACTCTCCCAGGCTCTGCTCGGGGATACCATAAAAATTTTGACACCCGATGGAAAAGCCATCAATCTAAAGGTCCCACCAGGAACAAATCCAAGGGCAAAAATGCGAATACCCGGCCACGGAATTCCCCAAATGAAAGGAAATGGTTGCGGAGATCTCTTTGTTGTGATTAATATATCTATGCCTAAAAAACTGACTGTAAAACAGAAAGAGCTTATTCAACAACTTGAAAAAACAGGATTATAAATAATATCATGCCCCAATTCATTCCTTTAATTAAAGAACAGGAAATACAAAGGCAGATTCAAAAAACAGGGCAGCAAATTTCCAAAGACTATAAAGGCAAAGATCTCGTTCTATTGGGGGTATTAAAAGGGTCTTTTATTTTTCTTGCAGACCTTACCAGAAAAATATCAATTGATCATGAGATTGACCTGATTGGTGCTTCCTCCTATGAAGGAACATCCTCTACCGGACAAATCCTTTTTACCAAACAACCGGATTTAGAGCTTAAGGACAGGGATGTTTTGCTTGTGGAAGATATTGTTGATACGGGGAATACACTTTTAAAAATAATAGAGTTCATAACATTATTAGATCCCAGGTCCATTAAAATTTGCAGTTTGATTGACAAACGTGAGCGACGTGAGGTAAAAATTGATGTAGATTATTCATGTTTTTCACTTGAAAAAGGATTTATTGTAGGATTTGGGCTGGACTATAATGAAAAATACAGGAACCTTCCTGCCATCTATGATTTGAAACTATAGGGATAAGGAGAATCCAATGATTATTATCTGCACTAAGTGTTCAACACATTTCAACCTTGACGATTCTCTTGTCAAAAAAGACGGATCAAAATGCCGTTGCTCAGTCTGCAGCCATATCTTTAAAGCATATCCACTTTCCCCGGAACCGGAATCCTGGCAGCCTGAACCAGGTGCATTAGAAATGCAAAAAACACAGCCAGAGCAATTTGTGCCGCATGAAACAGAGCCAGAGCAATTTGAGCCGCAAGAAATAGAACCAGAGCAATTCGTGCCGCAGGAAACAGAGTCAGAGTCATTTGACTATAATGATCCGGAACCACTTCAGCCTGATCATAAACCTGAAATATCCGAAGACTTTGATTTTGAATCCGACGAGGATGATGACGACCTTTCTGAAACAAATTCTGATATTGAAATGGACAATCCTTATCTAGAGATGGATGAAAACGACTTTGAGATTGATGAAACTGATCTTGAGATTGATGAAACTGATTCCGGGTCTGATGAAACTGATTCCAAACTCGATGAAACTGATTCTGACCTGGATGAAAACGGCTTTGACCTGGATGACGATTTCTCCTTTGAAGAAGATACATTTGAAATGGAAGAGGAAAACGGGTTCCAAAAAGATGAAGTTCAAGAAAATCATCTGGATATTGAAGATGATGATATTAAACCGGAGCCCATTGAAGATGACCCGATTTATTTCGACGACAATACGCCTTTAGATGAACTGGAGTTAGAAGCCGTTGATGAAGACGAACCGGAAAATGAAGAATCCATTATTTCGCCTGATCCACAAGAGGACAAAGAAGCTAAGCCACCTGTTAAAACGGAGAAAAACCTGCCTGAAAATGATAATAATTTAGAAGAAGAACTTAAAAAAGACCTGCCTGAAAAAGAAATCGAAGAAATCGCTTTACCCCCCAAAAAAGAAAGAAAAGTAATCGTCAAACCAAAACCCTTTGTTAGTGCAAAGCAAAAACCCGTTGTTAGTGCAAAACCTAAACCCATAAAGAAAGAAAAGAAGTCATCTTTCAGGACAATTATTATCATATTGATATTGATCTTCCTTTTGGCCATCGGAGCCTATATCGCAAGTATCATGACCGGATATAAACTGCCTGTCATTGATCAGTATATTAAAAAACCGATCCCGGAAATATCAGAAGCCAAGCCAATTCCCAATCAAAAAAGTGTGAATGGCCGTTTTGTGACCAATTCCACTGCAGGAACTCTTTTTATAATTACAGGACGGGTAGAAAATCCGTCAAATATTGCCTATAGCCATATTGAAATTCGGGGGGCATTGATAACGAAGAATAAAGAGGAAGCAAAAGTAAAAAATTCATTTTGTGGAAACATCATCACCGAAGAGATGCTCAAAACCGGAAATATTTCAGACATCAATACCCTTCTTAGCCTAAAAGAAGGGGCCCATAAAATCAATGTCAATATAGGACCCGGTGCAAATGTCCCTTTTATGGTTGTATTTTCCGATCTTCCGGAAAAATTACAGAATTTTACGGTTAAAGTTGCCGGCTTTGATAAAGCAATAAAATAATCCATAAATTAAATATTGACGATTATAGTATATCTATGATATTCTTTTTGGGTTTTTCGGCGACGTAGCTCAGATGGTTAGAGCATGCGGCTCATATCCGCAGTGTCCGGGGTTCGATTCCCTGCGTCGCTACCAAGAAAATTATAATGGCCGGTATTCATGGTGGTTTCCATGGTTGCCGGCTTTTTAGCTTCAAACCATAAGAATGTGGTATAAAATCAAAAATCGGATTTATTTAAGGAGGCTTTATGCCTGGTATTTATGAAGTTTATATAAAAGATTATTTTGCAGCTGCCCATGTCTTGAAAGGCTATGACGGGGATTGCGCAAATATGCACGGGCACAATTGGATCGTTGAGGCCTATATACAGTGCACAAAGCTTGATCATCTGGGGATCGGCATTGATTTCAAGGATGTCAAGAATGCTGTCACGGATGTATTAAGCAAACTTGATCATAGCTTTCTCAATGAAAATCCGGCATTTGAAAATATTAACCCAACCTCGGAAACCCTTTCCAGATTCTTATTTGACAAACTTTCCCAACGGCTTAATACCGAGCACATAAAGGTCAAAAAAGTAATGGTATTAGAAAGCCCTGGATGCGGATCTTCTTTTCAGGAGGCCTGATTGCAGCTCGATATTTGTGAAATTTTTTTCAGTCTCCAGGGAGAATCCACCTTTACCGGACTTCCCTGTATTTTCATAAGACTGTCGGGATGCAACCTTGCTTGTTCATGGTGTGACACCCTTTATGCGAAAAAAGAGTCCCAGGTTATGAGCTTTGATCAAATTTTTAAAAAACTTGAATCCTATGAGTGCCGTCTGGTGGAAATCACGGGTGGCGAGCCTCTTCTCCAGGAGAATACACCTGCCCTTATTTCCATGCTCATAAAAAAAAAGTATAAAGTCCTGGTTGAAACCAACGGAAGTCAAAGTATTAAAGGCCTTGACCCTGAATGTATAAAAATAATGGATATCAAATGTCCTTCCAGTAATGAATCTGATAGTTTTTTATCAGGAAACATCTCTTTTTTAACCAGGCAGGATGAAATCAAATTTGTCATTGGATCCCGAAAAGATTATACATTTGCAAAATCAATCATTAAAAATGACCTGTCCAAGATTCCACAAGAAAAAATCCACCTGTCACCGGTTTTTGGCTGTATCTCACCTGAAACCATTGCAACCTGGATGCTTGATGATCATCTGCCTGCAAGGCTTTCTCTGCAGCAGCACAAGATCATATGGGATCCTTCCAAACGAGGAGTTTAAATAAAAACATGATAGAAAAAGCCATTGTTCTTTCCAGCGGAGGAATAGATTCCACAACTGCCATGGCCATTGCAAAATCAAAGGGCAAAGAGATTTATGCCTTAAGCTTCAAGTATGGACAACGCCACTGGCTTGAAATTGACGCTTCAAAAAAAGTTGCCCGATCCCTGGGTGCAAAGGCCCATAAAATTATTGATATTGATTTAAGGCAATTTGGTGAATCCGCCCTGACCGATGACATTATTGTTCCCAAGCATGATACACTTGATGATATAAAGACAGACACGATCCCCATCACCTATGTTCCGGCCAGGAATACCATTTTTTTATCCTATGCCATGGCCTGGGCTGAAGTATTAAAGGCTGGGTCTATTTATATCGGAGTTACTGCAGTTGATTATTCAGGATATCCGGACTGCAGGCCCGCCTTTATTTTGGCCTTTGAAAAAATGGCCAATCTTGCCACCAAAACAGGATTGACAAAAGAAATCAAATTGAAAATTGAAACCCCTTTGATCCATCTTTCCAAAGCAAAGATTATTAAAACAGGAATAAAACTAGGTGTGGATTATGCCTTGACCCTGTCCTGCTATGACCCGGATGAAAAGGGAAGGTCCTGTGGCAGGTGTGACTCCTGCCTTCACAGAATAAAAGGGTTTAAAGAAGCCGGTATTTGTGATCCAACTCCTTACTATTTGTGAAAAAGCGCTTCAGAATAAATCTCAATAGGATGTTTAACCCCAATAGATTGTTTTTCTTTTGCCAGCATATCAGAAATCTGCATCATGCAGGCAGGACATGAGGTTGCCACTGTTGAACATTTTGTATCCATAATATTTTTAGCTTTAATAAGGCCGATTTGGGATGAAAGATCATAATGATCAAAGTTAAAACTTCCCCCCATGCCGCAGCAGGTGTCACTTTCTTTCATCTCGCTTAATTCATTGCCCGTGGCAAGAATGACCTGTCGCGGCTCCTTAAATACACCAAGGGATTTTTTAAGGTGGCAGGGATCATGATAGGTAATCACCTCTCTGGATTTCCCTTGTTTTGACATTCCTTTTGATAAATCAAATCGTTTTTCCATAAGCCAGCTGATATCCACTGTTTTTTGGGCCAAAGTTTCAATCTGAGTCAACAAAGTTTTATCCCCATTTTTTAAAAGAGAGGGCCACAATTTTATCATGGTTGATGAACACGTGGCGCAGGCAGTAACAATGTAATCAAAATTTTCTTTTGAAAAAAGATTTACATTTGTTTTTACAAGGGCCTCAAAGGTTTTAAAATCACCTGATGCAAGGGCTGGAATACCGCAGCACCCCTGACCGGAAGGGATAAACACCTGTGCCTTAAAATATTTTAAAACCTTGATCACGCTGTGTGCAATATTGGGAAAGGCCTTATCTATGAGGCATCCAACAAAAAACGCCACCTTTACTCCTGTACCCTGTACCCTGTAATCCTTGTTTTCAAGGGTTTTATTAAAGGGCATGGCTTTCAGGGGTACGATATGGCGGTGCCGCAACAAAGGAGATGCAATCCTGGCACAGGAGGTTCCCTGGAAATTTTGCTCTTTTTTAAAAAATAGTTTTTGAAATGGGGCAACTATTCCCATTACATCATTAAAGGTTTCAGGATGACAAAGAAGTTTCTTAAATATAATTTTTTTTGAAAAAGACAAGCCCAGATATTGCGTAATGATGGCCCTTGCCTTTAAAAAAATATCAATTGTATTGACGCTGCTGGGGCAGCCATGTGAGCAGGAACCGCATAAGAGGCATCTTTGAAGACGCTTCTTTACCCCTTTCGGATTATCAAACATCTGATCTATCAGCCCTTGAATCAGGACAAGTTTACCCCGTGACACATCTGCTTCCTGCCTGGTATTGGCAAACAAAGGACAATTAGCCTGGCACATCCCGCAACGGGTGCAAACAGCAAGCAAATCTTCAAGCTGTCTAACTTCAGAGGCAAGCTGTTTCATTTTACCTGAGACCTTCAGGTTATGTGTGCCTTTAAGGTTATCCATATGAATTGCCTGCCACCGGCCTGACTTCGTGCCGGATCTCTCTTTCATGAATGCCGATCAGGTATAAAAGCCCGTCAAGGCCGACACTTGAAATGGTATTGGATGCTTTCTGCCGAACGACAGGTTTGGCATTAAAGGCGACCCCTAAGCCTGCGATGGTGATCATGGGGAGGTCATTGGCACCATCACCAACTGCAATAGTCTGTTCAAGGGCAAGATTCTCCTTTTGGGCAATCTGCCTTAACAGTATTGCTTTTTTTTCTCCATCCACAATATCCCCTACAAGCTTACCTGTTAACACACCATTTTCAATATCCAGTTCATTTGCATACATATAATCAAACCCGAGCTTATCCTTTAGATATTCCCCTATAAAGGTAAAACCCCCGGACAAAATACCCAGTTTATATCCCAGGCCTTTCAGGGTCTTGGCAACAAGATCGGCTCCATCGGTCAAGGTCATGCTTCGTGATATGTTCGCAAGCTGTTCCTCCCTTATCCCCTTTAAAAGAGCCACTCTTTTTTGAAGACTTTCTTTAAAATCTATTTCCCCTCTCATGGCAGATTCAGTAATTTTATTCACCTTTTCCCCGGCACCGGCAAGCTTGGCCAATTCAACAATTACTTCTCCCTGGATCAATGTTGAATCCATGTCAAAGACAACCAGTTTTCTGTTTTTCCTGTAAATATTGTCCACATGGAAAGAGATATCTATCCCGGTTTTTTGTGAAATTTCCATAAATTTTCTTCGCATATCAAGAATGCTTAAAGGCTTTCCGCTGATGGAAAGTTGTACGCTTGCCTTGGGATTGGTTTTGGGATTCCTTAGAGATATCCTTCCTGTGAGTCGTGTTATGTTATCTATATTCAAGCGATTTTCAGCTATAATCGAAGCAACCGCTGAAATCTGTCTGGCTGTTATGCTTCTGCCAAGAAGGGTGATAATTCTTCTTTCTTTTCCCTGGCCATTCACCCATTTTTCATAATTATCATCGCTAACAGGCTTAATGTCTATCTTAAGTTCCATGTTGTGGCCCTCAAACAACATATCTTTGAAAATTGAAGAAAAATCTTTTGAATGAGGAATTTCAGCCAAAATCCCAAATGAGATATGGTCATGGATGACGGCCTGTCCGATATCAAGAATGTTCACTCCATATTCTGCCAGAATTCCTGTAAATTTTGCATCAAGTCCTTTTCTGTCCCTGCCTGTAATATTTATCAATATAACATCACTCATCTTTCATATCCTTATAATAGACGTAGACGGTTTTTTAACACCAAGAATCAACAGGGATGAAATAAGATAAAAGACGGCAAACAGGCTGAACACAATTTTAAAATCAGCACCACTCATATCAAGAATTATCCCGGATAACCATGGTCCTAAGAACCCTGCAAAAAATCCATATGCTGTAAATACCATCCCAAAAACGATCCCAAAATTTTCAAGTCCGAAAACCTCTGTCACCAATGGGGCTGAAACCGTAAAAAGGCCTCCAAATGCAATCCCTATAAAACAGGCTAAAAAACTGATAAGGTAAAGATGGCTGAACCACGGCATCATAAAATACGCCCCTGAGGCCATAATAAAAATGCTCATTAATATCTTTTGTTTGGAATAATGGTCTGACAGCCTTCCGCAGACAAGGCGGCCGATCCCGTTTAACACATTAAAACAGGTTAATATATAAACATATTGTGTGATCTCATATCCCAGGTGCTGCCCAAAGGAGGATGACAGAACTATCAGGGAAACGCCTGCCGCACCGGAAAGGGCCCATACGCACCATAGAAACCAGAAACAGGGCAGCCTTAATATTTTTTTTACGGACAGACTTGGTAAATGATGGATTCTCAGATCTTTTTTTTCATTGGGGATCTTTACAAACAAAGCCAGAGAAGTGCCTAAAAAAATAGAAATGATACCGGAGAAATTAGATGTAAATACATATCCTTTTGAAACAAGAAGATAAGTGAATAAAGGAGACATGACAGCTGCCGCACCCCCAAAGGTCAGATTAAAGATACCGGAAGCAAAACCTTTGTGATCCGGAAACATCTTCTGGAAAATAGTGAGACAGGGGATATAGACAAACCCGCTGAAAAACCCTTCCGTAAAAGCCCAGATATATACATGTTCAATAGCCGTTGCCCGGGCAACAAAAAACATTGCACCACCGCAAAAAAGATTGCCGATAAAAATAATATAGCGGCCGGCGATTTTTTCCTGTAGTTTGCCTGCCAGAATCATTGAAAATCCTGTTCCGGCAAGGACAAAAAACATTAATCGTCCGATTTGCGCCTTATTCACATGAAAAAGTGTCTGCCATTCTAAAGCCATAACACCTGGGAAACCGAAAACAAAGGCCCCTGGGAAAAAAATAGTCAGGCATCCTAGTATGAGAATTATTTTTTTATTTTTAAGGAAAGGCATATTTTTTTTAAATCATTAACATTATTCTTTAAAGGGTTATCCAAAACTATTTCAAACAGCTGCTGCTTTATTTTACCAACACAAGGCCCGGGTGAAAGGCCAAGAATTTGAATAATATCATTCCCATTGATCTCAAGATTGTTTATACTAAAACCCGATGGTTGGCCAGCCATTTCAGTGAACAATTTTTTAAGTCTGAACCGAATTTGGGAAATAGTATACGGTCTTTTAGCCAGGTTGCCTTTTTTATCTGCAATCCTCATGCGCATGAAATCTTTATAATCAAGTCCTGATTTATCCAGCATGAAAAGCAGCCTTCGGGTTGCTTTCGGGGTGGTCTGGTCCGTCAAAGGCCTCATATGGGTATTAATCAAAGATGTAATATAGGCAATATCCTTAAGAGGAAATCTTAATTTTGTAAGATCCTGGATCACAGCCCCTGTATGATTTTCATGATTGGCAAATGTTAATTTACCATCCGTTTTTTTTGCTGCATCGAACTTGCCCGCATCATGTAAAAATCCTGCAAGTCTTAAAATGGGCAGGTTCTCCGGCAGGGCATCTCCCACCAGCATGCAATGCTCAAAAACAGTCTCACCATGATGGGGGCCGCCGTCAAGGCCATGACAGCGATCAAGGCTTGGAAAAATTTTGGATAACAGACCTGTCTTTTTCAGCGCCTTGAAAAACAGGGAAGGCCTTTTTAAGGCCATTGCCTTCATAATTTCACAAAGGATTCTTTCTTTTGCAACATATTTATCAATCTTTTCCTTACCTTCCATGATAAGCTCAAGGGAAGAAAGAGAAAAAGATCCGCGAATAAGGGCTGCAAACCTGCAGGCCCTGATCATTCTTACAGGATCTTCTAAAATTCTTTTTTCAGGATCCTTTGTAAATCTGATAATTGCATCTTCAAGGTCTTTTTTTCCGTTAAAGGGATCAATAATTTTTTGGGATATAGGATCCCAGGCCATAGAATTAATGGTAAAATCTCTTTGGGCCAGGTCTGATTCAGGAAAATTGGCCGGATCAGATTTTGCCCGTCCCGAAGAGACTTCAATGCCGTTTATAGTGCAGATGGGAAATGTTTTCCCCATGGTTTTAAGCTTCTGGCCCCCAAAAAGTGAAATCAGCTCTTTAATGGATGCATTGGTCAGGATATCAATATCATCGGGTTTTCTCTTAAGCAGGATATCTCTTACTGCACCCCCGGCAACATAGGCCTGAAATCCATTCTTCCCAAGGATATCAATGATAAACCTAAGATCGGGATTCTCTTTCAGAAGGGTCAAAAACTCCTTCATAATAAACGGCCATGGACACATGATAAGGTTATGGCAAAGCTTATGCTATCATTGCTCATCTAAAAAAGCCCTGGATAAGAACGCCGATAAAAATAAGAACGGAAATTACAGAGTTAACATGAAAAAAAGCAATATTAATATGCTTTAAATTATCAGGGGTGACAAGTTTATGCTCTGCTATAAGAAGGAGTCCTATGATCCCTAAAAAAGCTAAAAAAACAGGGTGCATATCAAAGGTGACATACATGATATAGAGAAAAATAAAGGTGGCCACATGGAGCATTGAAGAAATCTGCATGGCTTTTTGGGGGCCGATTCTTGCCGGCAGGGAAAAAAGCCCCTGGCTTTGATCAAAATCAATATCCTGGCAGGCATAGAGGATATCAAACCCTGCAATATAAGTCATAAGGGAAAGACTCAAAAAAATAATATTCCATGACAGGGTTCCGGTAATTGCTACCCATGCGCCAATAGGGGCAAGACTTATAGCAAAGCCAAGATATAGATGACAGTATTTTGAAAACCGCTTTGTATAAGAATAAAACAATAATAAAAATAATACGGGAAATGAAAGGATAAAACAAAGGGAAGACAGCATGGCTGCACTGAAAATAAATATCAGTGAAGACAATGCCACAAAAACAAGGCCTTCCTTTTTTGACAATAATCCAGAAGGGATCTCCCGTATGGCTGTCCTTTTATTTTTCGAATCAATATCCGCATCCACAATCCTATTAAACCCCATGGCGGCGGATCTTGCTCCTACCATGGCCGTTAAGATCCAAAAAAAATCCGAAAAGGAAGGTGAGTGATGCTCCCAGGCCAGTGCCACTGCGGACAATGCAAAAGGCAGGGCAAAAATGGTATGGGAAAACTTAATCATTCTCCCGTAATCCAGTATCTTTTTTTTAATATATTCCATAAGCAATTGTACTACATTTAGGACATTTCCCGTTTTCATTATAATAAGTTTCAACCTGAAAAGCATATCTTCTCACCAAAAGCTCATTACATGAACTGCAATACGTATTTTCAGAAGATTGGCCTGGTACATTTCCAATATAGACATAAGAGAGACCGGCAGCCTTACCCGCAGCATATGCCTTTTCCAGGGACGAAACAGGAGTTGCCGGCCTGTCGTTCATAAGATAGCTGGGATGAAATCTTGAAATATGCCAGGGTGTTTGTTTTCCAAGATCATTGGCAATATAGTCTGCCATTGCGCAAATTTCATTTTTATCATCATTAAGGCCGGGAATGAGAAGAGTTGTTATTTCCACAAGTATTCCCATATCTTTCATTATTTTAATATTTTCTTTTACAGGTTCAAGCTTTGCCTTGCAATATGTCTTATAAAATCTTTCATTAAATGCTTTTAAATCAACATTAACCGCATCAAGGTAGGGGGCAACCATTTCAAGAGCCTTTTGGCTCATATAACCATTGGTCACAAAAACATTGAACAACCCTTGTTTTTTAGCAAGTTTAGCTGTTTTTAAGGCCAGTTCAAAAAAGACTGTGGGCTCTGTATATGTATATGAAATGCTTTTGCAGTCTTTAATTATGGCTTGTTTTACAATGGATTCTGGAGATAGATTTTCTCCTGGAATCATGGAATTGTAATTTTGAGGCATCTGGGCAATATTGGAATTCTGGCAAAAGGAACATTTAAAATTACACCCCACCGTGGCAATGGAATAGGAAAATGATCCCGGCTTTAAATGGAACAAAGGCTTTTTCTCAATGGGGTCAACGGATGCGGCAATCAATTTTGGATATACAAGGGACAAAAGCCTGCCCCCTTTATTTTCGCGCACCCCGCAGATTCCTCTTTCTCCCTCCCGGATAACGCAGAAATGACGGCAGATACTACATTTTACTATTTTTTTCCCCAGTTTTTCATAAATCAGGGTTTCCATTTTTACTGCCTCATTCGTGTAGCCAGTCCAGATGCCGGCTTATAGGACTTTGGATTTCTCGCCAACAGCATCAAGGGTTTGGTCCTGAATTTAGGCACAGGTTGGATCCTCATACCAATGAGTGTCCCGAAAAATGATTTTTGAACAATTTGAAAATTTTCTATAAAACCGGGTATCTTTCCACAGGCAAAAGGAAATTGCAGGGTTGTCTTCCATTTAACAGGAACCTCTCCAAGGATAGCAAACAGGATATGTTTGAGTTCCCAGATGCTGAAAAAATGGACATTGGTATAAATATTGGGCACAAAAAAACTTTTCATCCGCCGGATCATATTTAATGGTGCATGCCTGTTTAAAACACATAAAACCACTGAATCCTTTGCCACCCTGCAGGCTTCTTCAATCGCTTTGGCAGGTCGGTCTGTAAACTCAAGACTTGTAAAAAAAAATGCAGAATCAAATGCATTGTCCTCAAATGGAAGATCCTCGGCTATGCCCCTACGAAGTTCCACCTTTGTGCCAAGCCTTTTTACTGCAAGGTCCAGCATATATTGGGATGGGTCCAGCCCGGTTAGATTTAGCCCTTTGTCCAACAAGGGTTCAAGGCTCATTCCTGTTCCGCAGCCGATATCAAGTATCCGCTGTCCTTTTTTCGGGGACAGAAAATCCATCATTAATTTAATTTCAAGATCCAGGCAATACCTGTTTTTGGCCTGGTCAAACCAGGCATCATATAATCCTGCATCTTTAAAATCAAATACATAACCCATGCTTAACCAATTACCTCTTTTAGTTTTTCCATCATTTTATCAATGGCAATAACTGCCGGAGAATCATCTTCCAGTTCAAGAAGTGACCTTCTTTCCATATCAAATTCAAGAAGATTCTTATCATCTGGTATGGTGCACAATATGGGAACTCCTATACTTTCAACCTCATCCAGAAAAGCTTTACTTAAATTTTGTGGTGCGCGGTTAACAATTAATCCCTTATGTTTCACAGAAAGCTTAAGATCACCCAGCATTTCATTGATTCTTCCCACAGCTCTCAATCCCCTCAGGGCATAATCTGTCACCATTAAAAGAATATCAACCTTGCCGCTGGTTCTACGGCTTAAATGCTCCATACCTGCTTCATTGTCCACTAGAAGATATTTATAATTACCTTCCAGTTCTTCGGCAAACCTATTAAGAATATTATTGACCATGCAATAACATCCCTGGCCTTCCTGACGACCCATGACCAGAAGATCAAAGGACTTATGCTCGATCAATACCTGGTTCATGAGCATTTCAAGATACAGTATTTTATCCATACCTGAAGGTACACCCTGGGGGTCTTTCATAAAATTTTCACGAATATCGCCCACTGTTTTTTCAATATTAAGCCCGAGAGTTTCGCCAAGGTTACTATTTGGATCTGCATCAATAGCAAGAAGCGGATCATTCTGATGATTTACAAAATATCTCATTACAAGTGCTGAAACCGTTGTTTTTCCAACTCCACCCTTGCCTGACATTGCAATTACCTTGCTCATATATACTCCAATTATAATTTTTTATTTCCATATCTGGTTAAAATAAAACAATACTTGAAAAAAGCAATCTAAAGAAATTTTATTTCCCGTATTGCATGGATAATTCATGATATTTTTTCAATTTTTCCTGTACCTTTCCGAAAACAGTATTTTCAGGATAAGAACAGCTTGAATCCGGTTGTCCTGCGGTAACTCCCGTAAGAACTTCAATTCCTTCTTCAATGGTGGAAACTTTATAAATATGAAATTGCTTTTTCCCAATAGCCTTAACCACATCTTTTCTTAAGACAAGATTTTTCACGTTTGAAGCAGGAATCATTACCCCCTGGGTTTTGGTAAGTCCTCTTTTCACACAGATATCATAGAATCCTTCAATTTTTTCATTCACGCCGCCAATGGCCTGTATTTCACCTTTTTGATTCACTGAGCCTGTTACCGCTATTTCCTGACGGACAGGGATACCGGAAAGACTGGAAAGGACGGCATACAACTCTGTAGATGATGCACTGTCTCCATCAATCCCATCATAACTTTGCTCAAATGTAATACTGATACTCACACTTAAGGGATAACTTTGTGCAAACATTCTGCCAAGAAAACCTGCAACAATCATTACTCCTTTGTCATGGGTCTGGCCTGAAAGATCAGATTCATGTTCAACATTAATGATTCCGGGAGTGCCCATATAGGATTCTGCTGTAATCCTTGTGGGTCTTCCAAAAGAGATTTCACCCATATCATAAACAGCAAGGGCATTAACCTGGCCCGTCACCCGGCCTTTTACATCAAGCAGAACTGAAAAATCTTCAAACTGCTCCATTATTTTTTCTTCGTAAAGGTTATTGCGGAACCTGTGCTGGCTGTGTGCTCTGATTACATATTCCCGGGAAATCACAAGAGCATTATCCTTTTTAGCCCAATAATCGGCTTCTTTTAAAATCCCAAGTATCTGACCAAATCTAAGAGAGAGTTTTTGCCGGTCTGAAACCATCCTGTTTCCATATTCAATCACCTCCCATACTCCATCGGCAGAAAAATTTAACAGATCTTCTTTTTTACAGACCTGGGCAATAAATCTGGCATAGTTGTATACATTATCCTCTGTTAACCTTGCTTCATAATCAAAATCCGCCCTTACCTTAAATATTTTATTGAATCTTGAATCCGCACTCTGCAAAAGCCTAAAGGGTTCATATCCCCCGACAAGGATCACCTTAACTTTCAATGGTATGGGTGCAGGTTTTAATGAGGGCATGCCATAATCTGCCTGGTCCGGCATATCTTCAATCCGAAGCATTGAGTCCTGTAAGGTTCTTTTTAAAGATTCCCAAACCCGGGGATTCATTAAAAGTGATTCAATATTAAGGACAAGATAGCCTTTATTGGCTTTTAACAGGGAACCTGACTGAACCATGGTAAAATCCGTTGCAAATTCTCCCATAACCGGCTTTTTTTCAATTTTCCCAAACAGATTCTGAAAACTTGGATTTGGCTCAAAAACAACGGGTGCACCTTTTTCCCGCCTTCGGTCCACCAATACGTTGACCTGATATTTTTTTACAAAAAAGCCCGTCATTTCCAGGATTTTTTTGTCTTCATTATCCTCAGGACCTTTAACGCCAAGGAACATGGCAATATTATCAATAATATCCTCTTTAACCTTTTTAAGATATGTTTGAATACCTTTGCAATCCCTGAAATAATACCTCACAGGATCAATCTGCTCTGAAATAAGCTGCTCTGTTTTTGAAGCAACAAGCTTCTTTAAGATCGCTTTCATTTCATCCCCAAGCTTATTTGTTTCAAGAAGAAATTCATTTAGTCTCTCTTCTACGGGTAAGGCTTTTGTGTCAATTTCCTTTTGTAATGCTTCATCAAGGGCAAGATATTCTTCTTTTGGCATGGGCTGTCCATCTGACACAGGAACAACCTGGTAATCGTTTTCTATTTTGACTATTAACAGTCCTTTAGTTTGAGCAAAATCTTCAAGACCCTGAAACAGTTCTTTCTTGCGGTTTAAATATTCCTTATTAATTATAGCTTGATCTTCCTTAAAAGATGTTGTTCCAAAAAATTTAAAAATTTGAGTTTTTAATACTTCAATAACCTGGATCATGCTTTGACTGAAATAGACAGCTGATCCTGCCGGCATTTCAACCACAACAGGACAATAGCTATCCTCAAAATTATTGACAAGACAAAGGTCTTCCGGTGTTGCCTGGTTTTGAGCATGCTCCAATAGAAGCTTTTTTATAATAGTTGATTTACCTGTTCCTTCCAGACCTGTGACAAAAATATTATACTCAGAACCCTTCATATTCAGCCCAAAATTAATGGCTTCAACAGCCCGCTTTTGACCAATAATGCTGTCTAAAGGTTCCAGCTCAGATGTATCTTCAAAATCAAACAGGCCTGAAGGACATTTTTTGGTCAAATCTTTTATCAAAACCTCAAATCTTTGTCCCATGTTTTTCCCCTTTGCTATATTATTACTCAATCCATTGGAATAATTTCTGCATCAGCATATAATGTTGCGCCATCAAATATATTGCATTGATACACACCATTGTTCTTATACCAACCTGTTCTAATCTTATCTTTGTCCCTGCCTATTTCACGGCAGAACCTGATTTTTATATTCTTTATCGGCTTTGAATTGCTGTTTAATATTTTATGATACAAAGTTTCCAGAAATCCCAGATATATTGTATTGTTCACATGACCGTTCACATCAAAATCCGAATATCTCAGACTGATCTCAATTTGCTTTTCAGGATTAATTATTCCACAGGTCTGCCAGTCATTAATTTCCTTTTCAAACCATTTCTCTTTTTCAACAGCATAAAGCCTGGAAATCTGCGCCGGAACTTTTGAAATTCTCTTTCGTTTGGTGTCAAAAAAAAGCCAGACACCTGATCCCCTGGCAATATCCCCCACAGATGAGTGTATATGATACTCCCTGAATCCTTTATACCCTTTAAACCCCCTTGACCAGGTTGTAAGCTTAATGTCTTCGTCAAGCATTGGGTAGCGGAAAAATTCGATTTCCAGACGATTGAGAAGCCAGACAACTCCTTTTTCAAATAACACATCCGGGCCGGCACCTATCTTTGTTGAATGCAAAACAGCCATTTCCTGGAAAAACCTGGCCGCAGACTGAATCCTTAATTTAAATTCATGGTCAATATCAAAAAAATTTATTTTATGGTGTTTTTCTATCTTCATTTTTTACCTTTTTTTAAAATGTCAGCGTAACATACAATGGATTAAAGCCCAATCCGACAAAAAGAATCATAAAAACAAAACCGGTTCCAGATTTCAGTCAGCATGATAACACCAAAAGAGATAAAAACAAAAAATATAGAGTGACCCGTCATGCCCATATCAGCTGCTGTAAATAAAGCCGCCCCAAGGATATACAGGCCTGCTCGAATGACATAGATTAAGGTTTGAGTATCAATTTTATCTCTAAAGGATTTGTACCAGACAAGATTTTTTGATTGCTTTTGTACCCTTATGGTTACAAACAGGGCAGTCAGTTTTAAGCACAGCCCAAGACTTGAGATCGTCAAAAGGGTCAGGTTGGGTTCATAAACCTTATCTAAAATAAACCCGTTTAAAATGGCTGATACAACAGACCCGGTTAATAATACCGTTCCAAAAAAATCAATGGGTGTGGCAATAGAATCCCAGACAGGCACTGCCTTTAAAAGATAAACCCGGCTCATGGTAAAAATCGCTGATATCCCAAAAATTAAAGTGACGGTTTCAATAAAAAAAAGACCTTTTTTCAAATCTGCAATAGTATAAATCCATAGAAGCAAAATTCCCACGGCAAATAAATTAGTTGTGACAATTTCCCGGCTGAGCCAGGAATGGGTCATATTTGCCACAGCATGGGGTGCGTTTTTAGGATTTCCCAAATGAGCCATTGCTGATATCAGACCTAAAATAAGTAATCCCAGGCATGTTGATAAAATGATCAAAGGGATATCTATTATTCCTGTTTTGTTTATCCAGATATTAAGTATAGTTGTCGAAAAAATTCCCACAGAAGTTTGAATCAATAAGGTAAAAATAATCAGGCTTATATTATTCATTTTTTACCTCTTCCGGGTTTTGAATCAACCCTTGGGTATTGTCAGGGGATTGTGCCTTTTTTGGGGGCACAATTATAAGATTTGGAGCCGTCATTTCAGGGGATGGCAAAGGAGCGATAATGGTTTTTCTGCCATGAAGCGCCTCCAGTTCGTCGTAATCACCAAATGAAAGGGCATGGGTGGGACAGGCCTCCACACAACAAGGCTTTTTACCTTCATGGATGAGTTCTTGACAAAAATCACATTTGGTCATGATGCCATTTGAAACATCAAACTGGGGGGCTGAGTATGGACAGACCCACTCACAATAGCGACACCCGACACATTTTTTTGGATCTATCAAAACCATACCCGACGCGTCCTTATGCATGGCACAACTTGGACATGCTTCAACGCAGGCAGGATCTTTGCAGTGGTTACAGCCCATGGAAATATAATAGGCAAATACGTTCTGGGTAAAAGTTTCGTCATCACCTTTTACCCAGTCTCCCCCACAGAACTCATATACCCTGCGCCATCTTATGCCCTGTGCCAAATCATTTTTATCTTTACAGGCCACCATGCAGGTCTTGCAGCCAGTACAGATCTGCATATCAATAAAAAAAGCCGGGGTTTTAAACATTATTTTGTTTTTCCTTGACCACCTGTACCAGGTTGGTGTGCTGGGGATTGCCCTTGGCAATGGGACTGGGTCTTTGGCTTGTCAGGATATTGATGCAGCCGCCCTGATCAATCCCCTTCTGGTCAGGATTATACCAGGCACCCTGGGGCAATGACAGCACGCCGGGCATTATCCGGGGAGTGACTTTGGCCCGAACAAGGGTTGTGCCAATATCATTGAAGACTTTTACAAGGTCCCCATGCACAATGCCACGGGATTCTGCATCCATGGGATTTATCCAGAGCGACTGGGGTGAAGCCTCTTTAAGCCATTCATTATTTCCATAGGTTGAATGGGTACGTTGCTTATAATGATGACCCACTAATTGAAGGGGATACAAGGCAGCATCTTTTTTACCGGGCGTACCCCAGGTTGGGAGATATTCCGGCAGGGCCTGAATAGAATCTCCCTCCGGCAATTCCCAGGTTTGCGACATTTTCCAGAGAAGACTTGAAAAAATTTCTATTTTGCCGGATGGTGTGGCCAAAGGGTATTTTTCAGGATTTTTTCTAAAGGATGCAAGGCCGGTAAAAGGTTTGCCATCCCGGGGCCATTTGTAAAAGCCTTGTTCAAGAGCCTTTGAAAAATCTTTTGGCAGCCGGGGTTTTATTTTGCGGCATTGATGATACATATATTCAACCCATTGGTCATGGTTCATCCCATGGGTAAACTGTTTTTCTTTGCCCATCTGTCTTGCAATCCCTGCACAGATGTCAAATAATGTTAAGCATTCACCCATGGGTTCAATGGCCTTTTCCCTTATAAAAAGCGCCCCCATTTCCACGGCATACCCCTGATAAGAAAGATCACGTTCCTCAAAGCTGCTGGTGCCGGGAAGTAAAATATCAGCATACTTTGCACTTGAGGACATAATATTATCTATCAAAACAATCATTTCACACTTGGATTCATTCTGGAGGATTTCATGGGTATGATTAATGTCAGAGTGCTGATTAATAAGAGCATTGCTGGCAAAACACCAGAGGAATTTAATAGGGACTTGAAGTCGTTTTTTTTCACGAAGCCCGCTGTTCAAGGCAGTAAACTCTTTATGATTTTCAATGGCTTTTGTCCATAAAAAACAGGGTATGGATGTTTTAACCCGATTTTCACCCACAGGAATCGTTGGCCAGTCAATGCCAAAGGAGGCTTCGCGATCTCCGCTGTTACCACCCTTGATACCCACATTCCCTGTCAGGATCGGCAGCATGCAGATGGCTCTTGCCGTCTGTTCACCATTGGCGTGGCGCTGGGGGCCCCACCCCTGGGCGATATATACAGGTTTTGTGCCACCTATCTCATAGGCCAGTTCCAAAATCCGTTTGGCAGGGATGCCCGTTATGACAGAAGCCCATTCAGGCGTCTTTGGTATTCCATCCGCACCTGAACCCAGGATATATTCCTTGTAGCTATTACCTTCCGGGATATCTTCTGGCATGGAAGATTTATCATATCCAATGGTATAGCGCGTCAAAAAATCATTGTCCACCATATCGTTTATGATCAACACATGGGCAATAGCTGCCGCCAGGGCAGCATCAGTCCCGGGTCTTATTGGTATCCATTCATCGGCAAACCCTGTTACCGTGTCTGTATACAAAGGGTCTATTACGATGACTCTGGCATTTTTATTTTTTTTGGCCAATACCAGGTCTCTGACAGTTCCACCACCGCTCATGCGGGTTTCAGCCGTATTATTTCCAAACAGCACAACCAGTTTGCTGTTAACCATATCACTGATGTAATTGCCTGTGTCTTTTTTACCATAAAGATAGGTCATGGCCTGAAAAATCTGTGCAGTACTGTATGAATTATGATAATTGAGCATACCGCCCAAAACATTCATGAGCTTTTCAATCTGGTTGTGGTGAGAGACAACACCTCCAAGGTTCCCTGTCCCATAGTTGCGATAAATGGCTTCATTACCGTATTGAGCTATAATAGATTCAAGCTTGGAAGCAATTTCTTCAAAGGCCTGGTCCCATGTTATACGGGCAAATCTGCCTTCACCTCTTTTGCCCACCCGCTTCATGGGATACAAGAGTCTTTCAGGAGAATAGATCCATTTCCTGATTCCCCTGCCTCGAAGACATGCCCTTATCTGCTGTGTTCCGGATGAACCTTGTTTTGTATTATCCGTCCCCACCCTCACAACTATACCATTTTTTACATGCAGCCTTACAGGACATCTACTGCCGCAATTAACATTGCAAGTGGACCATACTATTTTGTCAGGCAAATTATTTGTCTTCAATAACTTGATTCCGGCGGCTTGTTTTGGATTGATAAAGTGCTTTATCTGCTTCCATTATCAAGGATTGAGGTTTAGTTTTTTGATCGGGGACACAGGATGCTGTCCCCAGACTCATGGTGGTCTTAATAGTTTGACCTTCATATTCCAAATGTAATTCTTGTGTTTTCACCCGAATCATTTCAGACAACCTGCCGGCATCTTCCAAAGATGTGTTTGGCATGAGAACAATGAATTCATCACCGCCATAACGTGCTGTGATATCTGTCTGGCGTTTAAAAACATTTTTAAGCAGCATTCCTATTGCTTTTAGATATTTATCCCCTGCCAGGTGGCCATATTTATCATTGATCTGTTTAAACCGATCAATATCACAGATAATAATCGATATTGATGTTTGATATCTGACAGCCCGGTTCCATTCAAAACAAAGAGTTTCATCAAAATATCTTTTGTTGTAAAGTTTTGTCAGATCATCGACCCGGCTCATCTCTTCAAGAACTTTTGATTTCTCTTCCAGTAAATATTCATTTTCAAGGGCATCCCAATATTCCCTGTTACCTCTATGGGATATAAAACAAAGATAAATAAAAAAAATACTAAGGGACATAACCAGGGGCATATTCATTTGATAAAATACCATTATCCCTATAGCCGGCATGAGAGTAAAAAAGTTGAAGGAAATTGACAGCCTTAAATCCGGAATAAATGCAACTACTCCTCCTGCACAAAGGCCAATGGTGCACATCGTCATTAAAAGCGTAGAGCTGAGTTCTCCATCCTGAATCATAAATTTTGCAAACCCGATCCCCCAGATCAATGCTGTCAGGGCAACACTTAAAATAAAAATATTATTATTGAATTTATTAAATTTTGGCTGTGCCCATTGTGCAAACGACAGGTGAACTAATCTTGCCAGGCAAACCCCTGAAAGGGTAAATAAAAACGGGTTGGAAAATTGAGGATGGCGGATATAATATTTATCTGTAAACATGACTATACAGGCAGTGGTCAGGTAAAAAATAATACCGATGGTGGATCTTTTTTTTAAATCATCAATCACCCTTGGATATAATTGATATCTTTTAAACCCCAAACTGCCCCCTGTGGAATAAATTTTATCCTGATCCTCTATCAATTATCAATATTCTATCAATATTCATACCACTATAATAATAAAAATCCAATAATTATAAGAATAAAAATCAGGGCAATCGCATGTAAACAATATTTTGCTCTACTATTCGCTACAATGATTGTAATTATCGGCAAAGTAACTAGTTCAGGTCAATTTGCCTTGGATGAGCATTTTGGAGCGTGTTGTTACAGGCTCTGGCGGGCGTAACCATAGGTGGTGGGAATAGTCTGAGGGAACCTAAGTTTTTCCGCCATAGGTGTAGCCCGACATAGAGCCTGTCAACATGACCCATCCAGCGAAGGAAAGGTAAGCTGACCTGAACGGGTATGGAGTAATCATAAAAAAGTTACATGCGATTGCCCTGGAATAAAAATCTCAGAACTATTTATATAGAAAATCAGAACTTTAAACGTAATTATTCAGCTCTTACGCTTGAAACCGCCCTGTCTGATGGATATTTGTTTCGATGCTAAACGCTTAACCTCCTGCAAATATCCATCAGACAGGGCTTTGGGGATAACTTTTTTTAACGGGCTGAACAATTACCTTTAAACTTATAATGATATCTTATCTCCGGGTTTAGGGATAATCGTTTCATAGCCCTTTTGTTGAAGACGCTTTGCAAAAGCCGCACTTTGAGTTTCTTCACCATGGACAACGCCGATTTTTTTTATTCGAAGATTTGATTGAGTGATAATTTTTTCAAGTTCATGTTTGTCTGCATGGGCACTGAATCCGCTGATTTTTTCAACTTTTGCATGCAGGGGATAAGTTTTTCCAAGTATTTTTATTTCAGGCGCTTCCCCCGTATTCCCTGATTCAGAGGCTTTAGCACCTAATTCCTCAATCCGCCTGCCAAGTGTATTTTCCGCCATATATCCCACCAGCAGGATTGTGTTTTTAGGATCATGGACCCTATATCGAAGATGATGCAGTATCCTTCCGGCTTCACACATTCCCGAAGCAGATATCACCACATGGGAGGAAGAATTATCCTTTGTAAGCCGCATGGATTCTTCCACAGTCTGAACAAATCTGATTTTATCAAAATGAAATGGATTTTTCCCCTTTTCAAGAAAGGTTTCATGGGTTTCCTTATCATAGGCTTCAGGGTGTTCGCCAAATACCCTTGTGATATTTGATGCCAAGGGGCTGTCAACATATACAGGGCGCCTTGGTACCTCGCCTTTGTCATAAAGCTCATGAAGGATATAAATCAATTCCTGGGTTCTGCCAAAGGCAAAGGAAGGAATGATCACAGACCCGCCTCTTTCAAATGTATCATTCAAAACCTTTTTCAGCCTTGATGCAAGATCTTCAACTGGCTCGTGCTCCCTGTCGCCATAGGTGCTTTCCGTAATAAACAGGTCAATATCCCTGTCTTCCTCATCAAACACCAGGGTTGGATCCTTTAATATCGGTTTTCCAAACCTGCCAATATCCCCGGTATAAAGGATACGGGATGTTTTATCATTTCTTTTAATGGTCACCACTGAAAAAGCTGATCCAAGAATATGTCCGGCCACATAAAACTTTACCGTGGTATGTTCACCAATGGTCACAGGATAATGAAAAGGATATCCATCAATAAACCCAAGGGATTGCCTTGCCTCATTCATAGTATAAAGTGGTGTGACAATATCAAGTTCATACTGGTTTTGAAGTTTATGAATGACATCAATATTTAGTTCATAGGGATTTTTTTTTAACAATTTTTTTATGTTAGTTTTTTCCCTGTTGGAAACACTTTGTTTTACATTATTGTTTTCCAATTGGCGTAAAAAAGATCTGAGAGACTTATAATTCAGATATTGCGCATCTGATTCCTGGATATGGCCACTGTCCATCAACATATATTCCAGAGCATCAGCCGTGGGCCGGGTTGTCACCACTCGGCCTGAAAAACCATCAGCAGTCAACACGGGGATACGACCTGAATGATCAATATGAGCATGGGACAGAATCATATTGGTGATACGGGTTCTATCTATGTTAAAGGTTTTATTTTTTTCTTTACTTTCTTTTCTCCTGCCCTGGAACATACCGCAATCAAAAAGAATTTTATCCTTACCTGTATCAAGAAGATGCATTGATCCAGTTACTTCACCTGCTGCGCCTAAGAAAGTTACATCCATAATTACCCCCATTGAATAGTTGGCGAATTGATGGGCCAGGAGATGGGGTCAGGCTTGCTTCCGTAGATGGGGTCAGGCTTGCGTTGTTGCGTTTATTTTTCAATAAACGCAACAACGCAAGCCTGACCCCCACTCCTACACGCAACAACGCAAGCCTGACCCCACTTATATGATGACCCCACTTATACTCCTATTTTGTAAAGACTTTTTTTAAAAGCTCAGTTGTCCTTTTAACCGGATTTTGCCTTATCGCCGCCTCTTCTTTTGCCATATAATAAAAGATACCGTCCATTCCCTTTTCAACCACATGTTCTGTAAGATCTGCTTTTACATCAGGTACAAAAGGAATACTTTTGTATTGCTTTATCATATTGTCATAGGATTTTATTGCACCCACTTCTGACAGAGCCTCATCAATAACAGGCTTCATCTCTTTGGAAAGCTCCGGTGACATCTTCCCTTTAAAATACTGAGTGGCTGCATCATTGGGTCCCTCATAAATGCCCTTCACATCTTCCATTGTCAAACTTGTAATGGCGTCTGAAAATAATTTTTTTGCCTTTGGCGTAGCAGCCTCTGCCGCCCTGTTCAACTTTAATTCAAGGTCTTCAAACAAAGATGCCTTACCCACCTTACTCAAAAAGGATTTTACCTTTTCAAGGGTTTCCGGCAGGGGGATATGGATGTTTGAATCATTGTTAAACCCGTCTAATGTTCCCAATTGTTTCACAACATTTCCTGATCCTACCCTGAGGGCTTCTTTAAGTCCTGCACCGATTTCATTAGTCGTAAGAGAGCTTGTTTTCCCGCCTTCGCCAAATGATTTTAAAAGGTCACTGCCTTTATTTAACCAGGAATTCCCAGCATAAACCTGTCCTGATAATATCAGCATTGATATGAAGATAATATTCAGCGTCCATAGGAATTTAATATTTAAATGTTTCATTTTTCCACCTCCTTTGGTGATTTATTCTGATTCTATTTTGTAAAACCTGGCAACAGGCTTTTAAGCTGCTTTTTCGCATCTTCCTTAACAGTCTCAACTTTTGCTTTCTGATCCTCTTTTGAGCCCAATGCCTGCTTTAATCCTTCTGCACTCGGAAGGCCCTGTCCACCGACCATGCCCGCAAGGTCAGGGCGGATTTTAGGAGAAGTAAAAGTACCGGTGATCAGAACCGGTACCATCAAACCCGATCTTTGTTTTGAATCCCCCTGGCCTTTCAGGGTGGCAACAAATTTAGGTTCTATCCGTAAATCGAGCAATTCTTTTACAAGATTGATATTTCCTTTTGCAATAACTCTCACCAGAGGAGACGTCATACTGGTACCAACAGTATTGATAAGACCATTCTTTGCAGTAAAGGGAATTTTTAATTCTGCAAAATCAGTTCTCGGCTTTTCTTTTACCTGTTCTCCAACTCCAAACTTGCCCTTGATATTTCGCACCATACCGGCAAGATCATAACCGATAATTGCACCATCATTAAATAAGAGTTCCCCTTGTCCTGTTAATGTCTGCTTGATCATATCAGGGGTTTCACCTGTCATGGCAATTTCTAACTTGGCTTTCAGGGTTCCTTCAATCAATTCCTTTTGAAGGGCATCTTTCATCAAAGGTCCTACCTGAATATCCTTGGCATCAAGGGTCACTTTCGTCTGCGGGGTATTTTTTTGAACATTGAGCACAAGTTTTGATGCAACACTTCCATCATATAAATTTAAATCCATGGGATCTATGGTGACAATCCCGTTTTTTGCCAGAATATGGACATCAACCTTTTCAACTATTGCACCATGGGCCTTTAATTTGCCTACCTTGACCTTTCCATCCAGAACCAGTTTTCTTAAAGGACCATAATCTGTTTTTTTCGAGGGCATGGTGCCTTCTGCCTTAGGCGTTTTTTCCTTTGCCGGGGGGGGCGGCAGATACCTGTCAAGATCAATTTCATCCAATGTAAGATCAAACTTAAGGTTGGGTTTTAAAAACTCTTTGGCTGAAGCTGAAAATAAAATTTTTGAATCATCCAGCCTAAGTTCTCCCTGGGACAGGGACACACTTGCCGGGTTCCCTTTTAAACGTGTTTTTAAAGATATAGCATCCAATACTTTAGGATCTTTTGTCTGAACTGGAAACTTTTGATTTAGTGCTGCCATAAGTTTTCTGGGTGAAAAAGAAGATAGGGTAAATTCTAAGTCAAAGGCCTGGCTGGTCAGAGAATCGACAATATTGCCTTTTAATGTTATTTCCAGTTCTTCTAAAACCTTTACAGCAAAATCAATTGCCATTGTACCCTTACCCGGCTCCTTTCCAATGGGACCTGCGGTTCCCTCAAGGGAAACCGGTTTCCCGTCTATCATTGCAGCAAAAGAAATTCCAACAGGATTTTCAAGGCTGATATTTTCTAAATTCAGATTCAGGTCTGATATCTGCTTTTTAACATTCGCTCCTTGATCCACATATATCAAACTACCATTTGTAATGGAAAAATTACCCACCATCAAACTCTCAATGGGCAATCCTTGTTCTGATGGAGTTTTTTCCTTTTTCTTACCTGCTTTCTTGCCTTGCTTTCCACCCATTCCCTGCCAGTTGGCTTTGCCATTTGTTAATTTTTCCAGATAAATTGCAGGCCCATCCAGAACAAATGTTTTAATTTCTATTCGCTTTGACAAAAGCGGCATCACCTTGAGTCTGACCTCAAAATTCTTCACAGATACCATATCTTTTTCATTGAACCCTTCAGGGTTTCCCAGATGAAGATCTGTCAGCTTTACACCCACCCAGGGGAAAACAGACAGGTCAATATCATCGCCAAGTGTAAACGATCGACCTGTTGCCTCTGCAACTTTTTGTTCAATTGTGGGTTTGTATTTCTGTATATTAACAAATTTGGGAATAATAAGGACGGCGGCAACGATAATGACGAAAAAAACTGTGCCGATAATGAAAAACCACTTGAATACACTTTTCATGGTATATCTCCAGATATTATGATTAAGGATTTAAATATTCTAGTATCAAAAAAACACTATAATTTTAAGACAGGCAAAACCAGGACCCTGTCATTTTTATTATAGCCCGGGATATCTATAGTCAAGATCAAAGTTTGCCTCGGCAAAAAACCTGTGATTACCATTGACACTTAAGATCACCTGAATAAAAAATATTTATTTAAGCTTATACAACTGCCAGTGCTGCGCCATAATCGGGTTCATGGGTGATGTCATCCACAAGTTCAGTATGCAAAACAATATTGTTCTCATCCAGAACAATAACGGCTCTTGCCGTCAATCCCTTTAATGGGCCTTCTTGAATCAAAAGGCCATAATCCTCTGCAAACTCTGGGTGGCGAAACAGCGAACCTGTCAGCACATTGTCTATTCCTTCTGCACCACAGAAGCGTTTAAATGCAAAGGGCAGGTCAAAGGAAAGGCATATAACCTGAATATTTTCAAGTTCTGATGCTTTTTTATTAAAGGTTCTGACAGAAGTTGCGCAAACATCTGTATCAATGCTGGGGAAAATATTTAAAATTTTTCGTTTCCCGGAAAACTCCTCCAGTGAAAATTCTGATAAATCCTGTTTGACTGCAATAAAGTTTTTCACACTTGTTTCTTTACCTGGAAATTCTCCTGCCAAATGGATTTTGTTTCCTGCTAATTTTGTAGTGGCCATGTATATCTCCTTTTTTATAAAAACTATTTAAATTTAAAGGTATCTAAAATTTTCTCTTTTCTAATTGTAATGGCTGGATTAACTATTTCAAGACAGGATTTCTTTTTCCTTCATGGAAAGAGAGATTCTTTTTCTTTTTACATCCACTTCCAGAATGGTTGCCATAATCGTCTGCCGGACAAGAACAATCTCATTGGGGTCTTTTACAAAACGATCTGCCATCTGACTGATATGAACAAGGCCATCCTGATGAACCCCGATGTCCACAAAGGCACCAAAAGCTGTAACATTTGTCACGATACCCGGTACCCTCATCCCGGGTACAAGATCTTTGATATCATGGATGGTATCATCAAAGGAAAATGCCTGAAACTCTTTTCTGGGGTCACGCCCCGGGCTTGCAAGCTCTTTTACAATATCTTTTAGTGTGGGCATACCAACTATATCACTAACATAATAGGTCAGTTTAATCTTTTTGATCTCAAAGGCATTGCTCATAAGATCTTCCATGCCGAGCCCGGCGTCTGCGGCCATTTTTTTAACAATTGGATAGGCTTCCGGATGTATGCCGCTTCTATCAAGAGGGCTGGCTGCATTATGAATTCTTAAAAAACCTGCTGCCTGCTCAAATGCCTTTGGTCCAAGCCTTGGCACCTTTAAAAATTCTCTTCTTGATCTGAAAGGGCCATTTTCATTGCGAAACCTCACCATATTGGCCGCAATGGTATCATTGAAACCTGATACATGGGCAAGTAATTTCCTGCTGGCTGTGTTGGCCTCAACCCCGACCTTATTCACACAGGATATCACCACATCGTCCAGGGATTTTTTTAATAATTTTTGATCCACATCATGCTGATACTGGCCCACTCCAATGGATTTTGGATCCAGTTTGACAAGCTCAGCCAATGGATCAAGAAGCCTCCTGCCAATGGAAATAGCTCCTCTGACCGTGATATCGTAATCAGGAAATTCCTCCCGGGCGGTTTTTGATGCCGAATAAATGGAAGCCCCGCTCTCATCCACCATGACGATATGAATACTGGTATCTAAGTCAAGTCCCTTTATAAAGGCCTCGGTCTCCCGTCCTGCTGTTCCATTACCAATTGCAATAGCCTCAATTTTATATGTTTTTACAATATTTAATATGATTTTTTTTGCTTTTCCATCATTATTTTGATGGGGAAAGATCAGATCGTGATGCACAAGTTGTCCCTGAGCATCAAGACAGACCACCTTACAGCCTGTTCTAAATCCTGGATCAATGGCAAGAATTTTTTTCTGACCCATGGGGGCGGACAATAAAAGTTCTTTTAAGTTTCCTGCAAAAATACTGATGGCAGTTTCATCTGCTGTTGATTTTAATTGATGAATATATTCTTTTTCAATTGATTTGGATAATAATCTTTTATAACTGTCTTTGATGGCTTTTTTAACTTCCAGTGCTGATCTGGATTGATTTTTTATATATAGTTTTTCAATAAGGAATAAAGCTGTTTCTTCCCCGGGCAGAATATGCATAGTAAGAATCGACTCTTTTTGCCCCCTGAGCATAGCCAGTATCCTGTGGGACGGCGCCTTGCAGGCAATTTCAGTCCAGTCAAAGTAATCCTTAAATTTTATACCCTCCTCTTGTTTTCCTTTTTTTACCCTGGATCGAATTTGTGCATTCTTTAAAAACAACTCTCTTACACTACCCCTTATTTGCACATCTTCATTAATAATTTCCGCAATAATATCCCTGGCACCTGATAGAGCATCTTCAACAGATTCAACTTCTTTTTCCATTAAAATATATTTTTCAGCTTCAACCAAAGGATCATGGTCTGATTGATTCAAAAGGAATATGGCAAAAGGTTCCAGGCCTTTTTCCTTTGCCATTTGTGCCCGGGTTGTTTTCTTTGGCCGAAATTTTTCATAATAATCCTCAAGATCGATCATTGAATCGGCATTTTGTATGTCTGCCAACAGGCCTGGTGTTAAAAGTTCACGTTCTTTTAAAGACTTGAGTATGGACTCTTTTCTATCATTTAAAGCATTCAATTGTTCAATCCGGTCTCGAATGGCCGCAATTACGACTTCATCAAGGGATCCGGTCTTTTCTTTTCGATACCGGGCAATAAAAGGAATTGTGGCACCCTGTTCCAGCAATTGCGCAACTGCTGAAACCTGTGCTTGCCCCAATTTCATTTCCAAGCTTATACTATTAATTATTTTCATTGATACATCCTATAATCCAATCCTTTATTTTTTTGAATCGTCCTTGAAGGAATCTCGATTGTTTTAATAATATAGCCGATATTTAACCGGTTTTCCAGTTTGAAAATATATTTGTCGTACACCACTATTTATTGTACTGTGATTTTTATGATACAAAAAACATCATAAGGCATCCTTCCCTACTAGCATACATAATACTGATCACGTTTTAGAAAAATCCTGAAAATTATTTTCCTGGATTCCAATGACTATAAAATGTATCTCCAATTATGTAGCCAGTTTATTTTGTTGCGAGTTTACCCCGCCTGATCCCGCAGATCCCGCAGATCTCACACCATGGGCAACCGTGTAAGGCCGGTAAGGGATATTAAAGACTGAACAAGGTGCTTTCCAAGAACGCTAGTATGGTTTATATATATAACCATATTTTAAAACACCTTTAAAAAAGAGAGAAAAGGCATTGAAACCAACGGATATTAAAGACTCTGAATATTTTCATCGCGTCATCGACTGCCAGTTTGCATGTCCGGCACACACCCCTGTACCCGAATACATAAGGCTGATTGCTGAAAAAAGATATGCCGATGCCTATATGATCAACTGGGAATCCAATGTTTTTCCGGGGATTCTGGGCCGTGTCTGTGACAGGCCCTGCGAACCGGCCTGTCGAAGAGACCGGGTAGAAGAAAAGGCTGTGGCCATCTGCCGGCTCAAGCGGGTTTGTGCAGATAACAAGGGGGATGTGAAAAGTCGTATGCCCGGGCCTTCAACCCAAAAAAATGGGAAGAAAATAGCCCTTATAGGCGGGGGACCGGCCTCTCTTACCGTGGCCAGGGATCTTTTGCGCCTGGGCTACAGCATTGATCTCTATGATGATCAGCCCGAGGCCGGCGGGTTTGTCCGAAGCCAGGTGCCCTCTTTCAGGCTGCCCAAAAAAGTGCTGGATGAAGAGGTGAACGCCATTCTTTCCATGGGGGTGAACGCCCATTTGAATACCTATATCCCCAGCATGAAGGACTTTCTTGCCAAGGGCCATGATGCCGTTTTTGTGGGAACCGGTGCGCCAAGGGGCCGGGACCTTGACCTTCCCGGCAGGCAGGCGGCAAAGGATTTTGTACATGTGGGCATTGAATGGTTGGCCGGGGTTCAATATGGCCATACCAAAAAAACCGGCAAAACAACCCTTGTGATCGGCGGGGGCAACACAGCCATGGACTGCTGCAGGACCGCCCGCAGGCTTGGGGGGAAACAGGTCAAGGTGATCATCCGGGGAACCCGTGAAAACATGAAAGCCTCCCCCTGGGAGATTGAAGATGCCATCAGAGAGGATATCCCCATTTTAGAGCACCTCTCCCCAATAGAATTTATCATGAAGGGTACCCAGTTAAAGGGGATTAATTTCAAAAAGCAGCAGTCAGACAAGGCCGATCAGGAAATAGTTTTCATCCCCTGCGATGAAGTCCTGCTGGCCGTGGGACAGCAGAATGCCTTTCCCTGGATTGAAACCGATATCGGAATAACCTTTGATGATCAGGGCAGGCCCCGGGTGGATGAACTCACCTTCCAGTCTGGCCTTGGCCATGTTTTTTTCGGCGGTGATGCCGCCTTTGGACCCAGGAATGTGATCACTGCAGTGGCCCATGGTCACGAGGCAGCCGTCTCCATTGACCTGTTCTGCAATGGAAAAGAACTTAAAAAGCGACCTTTGCCCTTTACCACACTTGCCGGTCAGAAAATGGGACTCCATGACTGGATGTACAACAGCCAGGTCTCCGATGAGATGCGACAGAAGGTTCCCATGGTGCCAAAGGTGAAGTCCATAAAGGACCGTCTCCTGGAAGTGGAGCTGGGGTTCAACCCGAAAGTCGGTTTAAAGGAATCCCTGCGCTGCCTCAATTGTGATATCCAGACTGTTTTTGCCGTGAAAGAGTGCATTGAATGCGATGCCTGTGTTGATGTCTGTCCCACCACCTGCATCAATTTTCTTAAAAACGGGGAGGAAGAGGACTTAAGATCCCGTCTTTTAATTCCTGCAAAAAACAAAACCCAGCCCCTGTATGTGTCTGATACGCTTCCCACCGGACGGGTGATGGTAAAAGATGAAGACCTGTGCCTTCATTGCGGGCTGTGTGCAGAACGGTGTCCAACGGCTGCCTGGGACATGCAAAAATACACCTATAACCCCTCAAAGGCAGGGCAAAGATGAAAAATCTCAAACGTATAAATGATTTTGTTATCCGATTTGCCAATGTGAACGGGTCCGGTTCTGCCAGTGCCAACAATTTGTTTGCAAAGGCGGTTTTCAGGCTGGGGGTTCCGGTGAGCCCCAAAAATATTTTCCCCTCCAACATACAGGGCCTGCCCACCTGGTATGAAGTCCGGGTCAGCGAACAAGGCTATCAGGGCCGTAGGGGCGGGTATGACTTCATTGTTGCAGTCAATGGCCAGACCCTTGAAAAGGATTACGACGACCTTCTGCCCGGGGGATATTTTTTCTACGATTCCACACGGGCGTTGTCCGGTCATTACAAACGCAAGGATATCACCCTTCTCGGCATGCCCCTGACCGATATCTGCAACCGGGAGATCGAGAATCCCAAACTGCGGCCCCTGCTGAAAAACATCATTTATGTGGGGGCGCTGGCCCACCTGCTGGATATGGATTTTTCCGTTCTCACCGATTCCATTGCAAAACAGTTCAGCAAAAAACCCAAGCTGGCAGTCCCCAATATCCGTGCCCTGGAACTGGGCTTTAAATACGCATCAGACCATTTTCCCGGTGCGTGCAAGCTTTCCGTAAAGCGCAGCAACAAACTTTCCACCCATATCCTGATGGACGGCAACAGTGCCACGGCCCTGGGGGCTGTGTACGGCGGGGCAACTGTTGCCGGGTGGTATCCCATCACCCCTTCCACCTCCGTGATTGAAGCTTTTGACAAGTTTACCCGGCAGCATAGGCTGGATGAATCCGGAAAAAGAAAAGCCGCCATTATCCAGGCAGAAGATGAGTTGGCTGCCCTTGGGATTGCTGTGGGAGGTGCCTGGAACGGCGCCCGGTCCTTTACTGCTACCTCAGGACCCGGAATCTCGTTAATGAATGAATTGCTGGGCCTGGCCTATTTTGCCGAAATTCCCGTGGTGGTGGTGAATGTCCAGAGAGCAGGCCCCAGTACAGGCATGCCCACACGGACCCAGCAGTCAGACACCCTGGCCTGTGCCTATGCCTCCCACGGCGACACCAAACATGTGCTGCTGTTTCCCTGTGACCCCAAAGAATGCTTTGAAATGGCTGGGGACAGCTTTGATATAGCCGAAACACTTCAGACCCCGGTAATTCTCATGAGCGATCTGGATCTTGGCATGAATGACCATGTCTGTCTTCCCATGGAATGGGATGACAAGCGCAACTACCGCCGGGGAAAAGTCCTTGATAAAGATCAGCTTGAATCCATGACCGAAGACTGGGGCAGGTATCTGGACCGTGACGGCGACGGGATCTGCTACCGGACCTATCCTGGGACTCACCCGGAAAAAGGTGCCTATTTCACCCGGGGGTCCTCCCATGACGAATATGCGGTATATACCGAGGATACCGACGCCTATAAACGGTGTATGGAGCGGCTGTCCAGAAAATGGGTCACCGCCAGAACCCTTGTGCCGGCCCCCCGGATTAAACGCAGTGGCAAGCCTGCGACCTGGGGCGCCATCTTTTTCGGCACCAGCACCTATGCCACCTATGAGGCCATAGAGATGCTCGACAAAAAGGGGATTGCCCTGGACACCATGCGTCTGAGAGGCTTTCCCTTCCAGGACGAGGTCTTGGAGTTTATTGACCAGCACAAAAAACTTTTTGTGATCGAACAGAACCGGGACGGACAGATGCGAACTCTGTTGATCAATGAACTGGGTATTGTCCTGAACAAGCTGGTTTCAGTTACCCATATCGACGGCACACCCATTGATGCAAGATATATCAGCCAGTCCATTGAAGCGGTGCTGGCAAAGACCCCCAAAGGAGGTGCGGCATGAATTCGAAACGTCCTGTATTCCGCCATCCAGACCTGCCGAAAAATAACCTGGGATATACCCGCCGGGATTATGAAGGCTTGGACTCCACCCTGTGTGCCGGTTGCGGCCATGATTCCATCAGTAATTCCATTATCCAGGCCTGCTTTGAACTGTCTATAGAACCCCATAGGGTGGCTAAATTGTCCGGGATCGGGTGTTCCTCCAAGACACCTGCCTATTTCTTAGGCAGATCCCACGGGTTCAACTCGGTCCACGGCCGGATGCCCTCGGTTGCCACCGGCGCCAACATGGCCAATAAAGACCTACTCTATATCGGGGTTTCCGGCGACGGAGATACCGCCTCCATCGGCATGGGACAATTTGTCCACGTTGCCCGGCGAAATCTGAACATGGTCTATATTGTCATGAACAACGGCTGTTACGGGCTCACCAAGGGCCAGGATTCGGCCACGGCAGACAAGGGGTCCTCCAGCAGGAAAGGACAGCCAAATCCATTTGAAGCCATTGATCTATGCGAAATGGCGGTTCAACTGGGGGCTAGTTTTGTAGCCCGGGGATTTTCAGGGGACAAGGAACAACTGGTCCCGCTTTTAAAGGCAGCCATAGGGCACAAAGGATTTGCCCTGGTTGATGTGATCTCCCCCTGTGTCACCTTTAACAATACCCAAACCTCCACCAAGAGCTACCACTGGATCCGTGACCATATGGAGGCCACCGCCACCGTTGACTTTATCCCCCAACAAAAGGAAATAACTGCCCAATATGAACAGGGGGCAACCCAGTCGGTGTCACTGCATGACGGCAGTGCTATCCATCTTCACAAAAGCGACAATTCTTTTGATGTCACCAAAAAACGCGTGGCAGTCAATGCACTGGAACACCACCGGGAAAAGGGACAGATCCTCACGGGAATTCTTCATGTCAACGAAACCCTTAAGGACACCCATGATATTCTCGAGACCACGGATAAACCGTTGAACACATTGACAAAAAAGGAGTTATGCCCCGGAAACCAGACCCTGCAAAAAATTTTTGAAAATTACAGATAAGGTTTAGGAACCCGCCCAAACAGAACCGCCTTAATAGAAAAAGTGGTAGAATGAATTCTGGAATGCCTGAGTTATGATTAATTGTCCCTGTCAGAAGATTTTTTATCCCCAAATTCTTCAGGATACTAAAAACTATTGAAACGATAATTCCACCGAAAATCAATTCACCTCAATGGAGGTAACCCTCATGCTTAACCCTTTAATACAAAGTTATACCAATTTTACTTTGTACTGCATAGCCGAGAACTGCCAAATCTTCCTATATTTATTTGTTCTTTGACAAGCTATGGTTTTATCCTAATAGATGGATACAATCCTTTGCGTTCTCCTGTTCTGTACGGTTGAATGAGATTAAATGATATGTTTTGATCATCCTGGGCATGCCCTCGGTTTTCACCATCGTTAAAAAAAGCTCCATTTAACAATAGAATCTGGTCAAGTCTTTTTTTAAATCCCTCAATAAATACCGACCCTAACCCAGAAAAAGTCATTTTTCCTATTTTCAAAACTTCCCGAACTTCTGCAAGATCATCTAATGCGATTGTATGATTTTTGATATCGTCCTTGGATCCAATAAACCCCCAGATCAAATGATCGCTGGGTATTTTGATCGGAATTTTAGGATCAATTATGGTGTGAGGCATAACGATACACCCTTCTCCAATTTCAATTCGTGCATCAGCCTTCCCATTTAAAAATGAGTTAAATCCAACAAAAGATTCACGCCCAATCTCTGCATGGATAATTTTTCCACCATGGGCTGTTATACAATTTCCTGCCAGTGTTGAATCGATAATATATGTGTTCTCCTGAGCATTTGATCCATCCCCAATCACAGCATTCTCTAAAAAGGCTTTTTGGGACACAAGAACATTCTCACCGATGCGTGTTTTACCCCTGACGACAGCATATCTATTAACAGCAGATGTGGAAGGTGCTTCTATCGGTTCAAGATTCATCACATCAAACAGTTTTTCAAATTCTTGTTCACGATCCTTAACAAAATCATAGATGATTCCGCGAGGCTGGTATAAAGAATTTACCCCAACAAAATTGTCCAGAATTTCTTTTCTAAATCTATATTTAAACTCAAAGTTTTGGCTTCGTATCCACACTGTGCCATGATCAATTTTTCTATGAAACAACTCGCCCGCCTGAACATATGAAAAATTACCGACAATGCAGGAATGAAGATTCATCAAATCCACAGTTGCAAAGGGCCCTAAAAAACATCCTTCAAGGGTTGATCCATGAATATTTGCATAATGTGCGGAAATCGTATTTCGAATACCGAATTCTTCCGGACTCTCAAGATTATGTGAGTTGCTGTGAACAAGTGTTTTATAAAGAAGACTATCTTTGATTGTGATCATTTCATCTTCAACAAGAGGAATATTCATTGCACCACGAATTTCATCTCCTCGTCTTTTTAATTCATCCCCCCTAATATCACTTTTATAAATAGCAGATCTTCCAACATAACATTTGCCAAGAAAATAACTACCTGCAATATTAGAATTTCTGAAGTGAAAATATAGAGGATGCTGAGATGTGATGCCATAAAAGGCATAAAACTTCAACATTTTATCATGTTCAAGAGAATTCGTTACAAAACTCTCGGTATCAAAATCAAATTCGGATAAATTAGCATTAACCCTACTAACAATTCTATCGTTCAGCTTTTTTAACTGGCTCATTTAAATGTTCCTCTCTCTCATATTTATTATTACTTTTGCTCTGTCTTATTAACCAGATTCAAATTAATTAATTTTATTTTCAAACTATAAATAAATTAAAAATCATCTTCGGTCAAGGCTAACTATTCAAAGTTATTGTTCGTAATAACCGAATAATGGTATATTTACGAGTCGAACAGGGAGGGTCACGAACAAACATCCGTGTTGTGATTGTTTTAGCGAAAAATGCCACCCACATTTGTTTTCCTAAAACAAGCAATAAAAATGATGACGTCTAACGATTTTATTACCTGAAATTTAAAACATGCGAATTGTTTATTTTTTTGATTGCTTTCCTAAAGAAAACAAATCGTGCTGTGTCGCTTCAGAAATAGCAACTATTGCGGGATGTTTTATAATTCGTTCGATAGAAATAGCATAGAATCTTTCTATAATTTCATTTGATCTACCAATTATCTCTACTTCATATTGTTGTTGAATTTCCTTTTCAATAACTTGAGGTGATGCAAAAACACCATCTCCAGCCTGTCCAAACACTTTTAACAAAGCACTGTCATCAAATTCTCCAATAATATTAGGTAAAATATTAAGATTTTCAAACCATTGATCAAGCCTACCCCGCAATGCCGTATTTTTCATTGGAAGAAGCATGGGGGCTTTATCAAGTGAATAGGGAAATTTTTCCTTGAACGAGTTTACAAATTCTTTTTTACCAAAAAAAGTAACGCCACACTCAAATAGCAGATGACTATACGCTTTAACACTTAAACCCGATCGAATTGGGACATCTGTAAACACAACATCAAGGTTATGAACTGAAAGCTCCGATAATAGCTTATCTTCCTTCCCTTCTTGACAAACCAGGTGGATCTTTTCAGAAAGTTCCATTGCCGGCAAAAGAAATTTACGTGTCAGAAGCTTAGGAACAACATCCACGATTCCAACTCTCAATAACAATGGAGCTTTTGCCTGAAGGCTATGGACTGAATTCATCAATTCCTGACCAATAGTAAAAATTTTATCCGCATAGCCGAACACCATGTGGCCTAAATCAGTAGGTTCGAGGTTACGTCCGACCCGGCTAAAGAGTTTACCTTTGAACGATTTTTCCAATGCACTCAATTGAGCACTGATTGTGGATTGAGCCAATTTTAACCGAACACTAGCCGCTTTTATGCTACCCGTATTCATGACAATCCAGAAAAAATACAAATGGTGATAATTAAGTGATTCCATAATCCAAAAACTCCAAATTCCTTTAATAGAATGAAACGAATTTTCAATTCGATTTTTTCAAAGCACTATACCATATTCTCTAATTAATTCTAAATTATTTTTTCCTACCTTGTTTCAATGGGAACTGGCATGTCAAAAAATATTTCAGCACTTTTATGTAAAATCCATTCAAGATTTTCAAAAGGTAGTGAAGATTGATTCAGCCATTTAAGTTCCCGGTCCCAGGCATAGGGAATATTGGGAAAATCAGATCCATACATAATCCGGTCAGCCCTGTAGTGTTCAAGGCCGATTCTGTTATCCAAGGGAAAATAGTCGGTTATTGCCATGGCAGTATCCAGCCAGAGAGTATCATATCTTTCAATTAAATTTTTGTATTCCTTTATTTCATCAAATCCCAGATGGGGAACACAGATATTGAGCTTTGGAAAATTTTTAAGCGCGGCTTCAACCTTGTCTGCTTTACATATTTCATATGGATCGCAGTCATAAGCCTCGCTTTTGGGTTCCCTTCCCGCATGTATAATAATAGGTTTGCTATTTTTTTCACAGATATCATAAATAACTTCCATATCATGGCTGTTCATGTCAAAACACTGGACATGGGCATGAAGTTTTACCCCTTTTAATCCATTGGCAAATGCATTAATTAATATCTTATCAGCCCCTGGTTCCCCTGGAAACACCGTTGCCATTCCTGTGACCCGCCCTTTAAATTCATTACACTTTTTTAGCATGTATGAATTCAGCATTTCCGATATACCCGGTTTATGAGCATATTGTAATGCCACAACATGACCGACCCCATGATCCAAGAGATATTTGATGAAGTTTGAGGTATCCATCTGGTATCTAATTTTCCAGGCATGATGATCAAACCAGGACCAGATGGATGAAAATATTTTACCCGGAAAAATGTGAACATGAGAATCTATCACTCTTGAAAATTCATCCGGTATGAAACCGCCCTCTTTATCGTTAATAATCGGAAGTTCAGGATGCAGCATCAATAAAACCTTTTATTTTTTAAGTTTCATACAATCAAATGGGAGAAAAGTATCCTGGAACCGATCAGGATCAGGACAGCCCCCCCGAAAATTTCCATTCGCTTGCCAAACATAGTCCCCAGTTTTGTGCCGATCTTGATGGCCAAAAGGGACATGCCGGCTGTAATTACACCGATCATAACGCTGGGGTACCATATTTTTACATCCAGCATGGCAAGGCTTAAACCCACTGCCAGGGCATCAATACTTGTGGCCACACTGAGCAAAACCATTGTCATGCCTCGGGAAGGATCTTTTTTTTGTCTCTCATTGGAAGTGTCCATGCCTTCTAAAATCATCCTGATACCTACAAAGGCCAGAAGAAAAAAAGCGATCCAGTGATCAAAGGCTTTAAAATGGGATACAAAGCTGATACCAATAAGCCAGCCTAAAACCGGCATTAAAAACTGGAACAGTCCAAAATGGAAAGAAAGACGGAATTTTGCCCTGGCATCCTTTGCAAATCCTGCGGCAGCTGATGCAAGAGAGACAGCCGAGGCATCCATGGCAAGTCCAACAGCAATTATAATAATTTCTAGTGTTGTCATATATTTTTATTTGTCTATTAAAATAGTGCAGCCTATAAAAAAAATTCTTCTTTTACAATTTTAATAGTTTGCCTGGCAATAAAAGATTAATTCTTCCGGTAAAATGCTTTGCGCATTAGAATTTTGGGCTCCTACCTGACCAGGCTCCTTTTAACAGCCATGGGCTTAAGAGGAGCAAGCATTTTTGTAGTGAACCCTGTTACAAGTGAACCCTGTTACAGAAGAATTGGAAATTTTAGCTACTAAAGGACTCAGCCCTGAATATTTAAGCAAGGGGCTTAAATGCGTTTCTCAACCTTTGCCATCACGACTATTGGCAAGGGTTTAAATGGTTTTCCCGGGATCAGGTTTAAAATTTTCTGGGGCATACCGCGGTATAATAAACGGGCGATGATTGTGGCATCTTTTTTGGGTATAAAAGGAAGATCCATTGTTTTGATCACGCTCTGTTTTGCCTTTATCCTGTTGTCTTTGAGAACCTTTTTTGCCTTTGCAATATTGACAACCGGATTTCCTTTTTCATCTCCAAAAACCGTGCGGAATATCACAGCATCTTTTGACAGCTCATGCTTATCATTCATGACACCCGTCTGAAAACTTGTTTTATTTGCTTTATCCTGGATTGTAACTTCAAGCCATACCTGGCGAAGATCGCCAACCCCTGTTGGAATGGAATGCCCGGCACCCGTATTGGTCACAATGATATTCAATTTTTTTTGCTCGATCAAGGATATATCAACAGATATGGTTGCGGCATTTTGAAGCCGTTCAACAGCCATCTGATCTTTGTCATGGCCATCAAAGGTTCCAGGAACCGATGAATTGCCTCCCACAAAATAATGGGTAAAAATATGGGGTCTTTCCTCACTGTATTCCGTTGCAGAACCCGGATTTTCAGGCCGTGGTGTGGATCCCGTGGAAGGAATACCCGGTCTCTGGTACATATGGCAGCCCTGGCATTCAATTCTTTTTGCAGGATCTTTTGAATTGTATGGGCTGTTCTGCCATTCAGTGTAAGTAGTTTCAAGATCTGTTCCAAACGACACATGCTTTACATTATGGCAGGTTCCACAAATCTGTGATTGCGTATGCAGTTTAGAATATAGTGCTTCATGAAAATCAGGCTCTGCATCGTCAAATGGGCCGTACTTTATTCCAGGATCATCTTCACCCTGACCCGGTTTCAGTACAAGGCCGTTATTATACATCCTTTTTACAGTTTCAACAGAATGGCAGTAATCGCATTGAATCCCCTTTGTTGCAATCTCAGGTGTTTTTGATAAATCATCTGAAAGCTTTTCAGGGAAACCTGTGAGATGTCCCACAGGGGTATGGCATTTCACACAGGATTCAGCCTCTTGAATTTCCCCTTCATTTATCAGGCCTTTTCTGAGGAACTGGGACACCCGGGAATAAACAGGATCTTTATGGGCCAGGTTATGCATGGAGTTTTCCCATTGTTCAAAAATTTCAGCATGACACCCGCCGCAGGTCTCTGGCGAGATAAATTGCTCAATATCTATCTTATCCTGGGATAATGCAATGGTTGCACCAAACAATACAATAATTCCTGCAGACAAACCCAAGTATATTTTTAACCTTGTTTTAAAACTCAACATTTTATCCCCTTATTTAATAAATCCCCCAGGATATTCTTTAGTTTCTCCCTCCAAAGTGAGTATAGTCCAGTTCCCGTTTTCTTCTTTTGCAGTGACCAGGCAGTCAAGGCGAGTTCCGTCATTAAATGTAATAAAACAAACGCCTGACTCATTTAAAGTGTTTACCTGGACAAATTTTTTGTCCTTTGCAATTTGCCGGAAAACCTGTGCCGCCTTTTCAATTTTAATGATCTTGTTATATTCATCTTCATCTAGTTTTTTAATTTGCCCTCTTAACTCATTGATCTGTTGTTTCTGATCTGCGATCTTGGAAATAATAGTTTTTATTTCCGATTTATTATCAGATGGTATGGAGGCCAGAATCTGTTTATGCAGTTCCATATCAGTTTCAATAAAATTAATTTTTTGTAACAGCCCTTTTATCTCAACACTCATATATCACTCTTCTTTATTATTTTAAAATTTTTTCAAGCTTCCATCAATTCCATCATAATGTCAAGAGACCTGTGAGCCATTATCACGTGAAGATCATTGATTATCCCTCCTGAGTGCATCTCTTGAAGCTCTGTCCACAAGTGTGAAAAGCTTATCTATCTCATTTTTCTGGCTGGATACTTTATGACCTTGGACCTTAACAAATTCACAGTCCAATTCATCAATGATCCGATAAAACTCCTGATACAACTTATAATTTGCAATTCGCTTATGCTTCTTTGATTGATAATCATTTTTCTCAAACCGATCACGCCTTTTCGGCAGTCCCATGATATTTTGAGAATCCGTGTACACAGTCACCCTTTGCCCGACAAGTGGTTGAATATCAACCATGGCCCATAATAAGGTCTGTAATTCCAGTTTTGTTGAAGAGGTCTGGTCAAATTTTTTTACTTTTACCCTCTGTCTTAACAGATCCTGTGAATGTTCTTGTTCAGAAACAATCAGATATGCCCCATATCCGATCTTTGTCTGGGGGTTCACACTGCCGTCTGTAAATAATATCAAATCAGCTATTGGTCCGTCTATTGGTCCACCTATTGATCCGTCATGGCAAGTTTAACACCAAGAAGTGCAAATGTTGCAGCAAATGATCGTTGCAGCCAAACAATAACCCTTGGTGAATTAATTACGTGTCTGCGAACTGAATTGGCTAAAATACCATACAAAATAAAAACAATTAAGGTCATACCCATGAACACAATGCTCAGAATAAACATATCAAACATTGGAGATATTGTGTTTGGATTGACAAACAATGGTAGAAAGGCCAGGAAAAATATGGACAGTTTGGGATTAAGAATATTGAGCAAAAAACCTTTCATAACGATTTGCCAAAGGCCATTCTTTGAGGAAGGCGAATTAAATTTCATGGCACCTGTATCACGCCACATTGACCAGGCAAGATAAAGTAAATAGGCGGCTCCGGCAAATTTGACACATTGGAAGGCAACAGCACTCAAATGAAGGAGGGCAGATAAGCCAAGTATGCTTGCAAAAAGATGCGGGATAATTCCGGCAGTGCAACCAAATGCTGCAGCAATGCTTGCCCGCCAACCCAGGAAAAGGCCTGTTGAAACAGTATAAATAACTCCTGTTCCCGGTATCAGAACCACGACAAGTGATGTTAGCAAAAAATCTGTATTGAACATTTTTTAACCCCTTTAAAATTTACAAATCAAAGGTATATAAACTTTTAAAAATCATTATTTTGAAATCATAGTGTTAATTATATGGCGATCGGTTTCAAGCATTCCCTTTCTAGCAAGTTCACCAATATTTTTAAGAGTCAGATCCACATCTTCATCAATAATTCCATCTGTATTAGCAGCATAGCTGCCTTCCATGGCCAAAAGTGCACAATAAACCGCAGAGCTGACACCTGCTGATACTTTAAGGGCACATCCCTGTTTGGCTCCGTCACATATCATACCGGTAATACTGGCAGCCATATTTTTTATGGTGCCGCTGATCTGATCCAGATCTCCACCCAAAAGATAGCAGATTCCACATGCCGCTCCCGTTGCAGCTGTCAGGACACCACACAATGCAGTTAGCTGGCCAATATACTGTTTGAAGTAAATGGCCATCAAATTACTCAGGATAAGCGCCCGGATCAATTTTTCCTCGGAGGCCCCTGTCTTTTGTGCCACGGCAACCACTGGAAGAATTGTGGTGATCCCCTGGTTTCCGCTACCTGAATTGCTCATAACCGGCAGATCACAGCCATCCATTCTGGCATCTGAGGCAGCAGCAGTCAGAGCCATGGCATGGGATGCAAGATCATCGGCAATAAATTTCTTTGTGATATTTGTCTTTATTGTAGCACCTGTTTTAAGACCGTATTTTCCTGTCATGCCTTCCTTTGAAATAGCTTCATTAAGTTTGACACCTTCAAGAATAAATTTAATTTCATCAAGAGGAGTCCTGCTTGCAAATTCATAAACCTTTGCAACACAAAGATCTATTTTAGTATCTGATTCTTCCACGGAGGAAGGAGTTTCAAGCCCATGAAAAACAGCCTTTCCATTTTTTTCAACATATATGATATTGTTATGACGATGGGAAATAATGGCTCGACTGGTGTTGGTCTCATCCTTGCAAATGCTTTCAATGTATAACTTATCAGTTCCTTCTTTAATCTTGATCTCAACCAGTTTTTCATCCACCATCCAGCGAGCTTTTTTAAGGTTCTCAGGGTTCACATGTTTCAGCACCTCAAGCCCGTCCTTTGAATTGCCGCAGACAGATCCGAGAGCAGCAGCAATAGGAAGGCCAACCATGCCCGTACCAGGAATACCCACCCCCATTCCATTCTTGCAGATATTACTGCTGACAAAGACCTCAATTTTTTTTGGATCCCCTTCAAGGGTTTCCCTTGCTCTAGCTGTTGCCAGGGCAACTGCCACAGGCTCTGTACAACCAAGAGCAGGAATAACTTCACGGTTGATAAGTGCTATGATTTTCTGCCTTTCCTCTGTGTCCAGCATGGGTTTCCCTTTTTAAAAATTTATTATTTAACCCTGTATTTTAACAAAACATAGCCTTGATCAATTTTTTCCATATCAATCAATTCCAGTAGCTTATCCAGGCTTTCGTGAAATAAGGACAACCCCCTTCCAAAAATCCTTGGTACAATTGTAACATGAATTTCATCTACCAGATTTTGTTTCATAAAAAGCGTGTTCACTATTGATCCACCAATAAGCGCTGCAGATTTAAATCCTTTTGTCTGAAGGTCATTTAATATCTCTTCTGGAGTTTGACTGGTAAATAATAAATTCTCATCCCGGCTTATCCGTGTTTTATCCCTTGTCATTACAATATTTTTACGACCCGGCAATACTTTTCCAATGGTATCAAATGTTTTGGAACCCATGATCATGACACCTGCTTTCCGGGTGACACGGACAAAATATTTCTTATCCCCTTTTCCGGTCCAGTCTATTAGTTCCATTGAATTTCTTGCAATCATTCCATCTGCTGTAACAGCCATCAAAAGTATGACTTTCATTATTTATATCCTTTATTCATATCTCAGTCGCCCGGCCATTTCATGTTTTTATCTTCGACAAAATAACAGAACCTGTCCCAGGTAACTTCTTTTTTTGAAATGGGACATCGAAGGGTAACCTTGATCTCACTCACATCTACAACTTCCCAGTCTCCGGATCGCCTGGACCCATCTATATTTATCTTCTGGCCCTTTTTAAAAGGATATGGTTTAAACACGATCACATCATGATCCATGGCATTTGTCTCCTATTTTTATACATTTCCCGTCATTTTTGAAGGGTCCACCCATTGGTCGAATTGATCCTTTGATACAAGTTTCAGTTCAAGGGCTGCCTGTTTAAGGGTTTTATTCTCCTGATGAGCTTTTCTGGCTATCTTTGCCGCCTGTTCATAACCGATGTAGGGATTCAAAGCAGTCACCAGCATAAGGGACTGCTGAAGATATTTTTCAATTTTTTCATGATCCGGTTCCAGGCCTTTCACACAATTATTGCTAAACGACAATGCTGCATCCCCTAAAAGCCTTGCTGATTCCAGAAAATTATAAATGATCACGGGTTTAAACACGTTGAGTTCAAAATGTCCATTTGATCCGCTAACGTTAATGGCGACATCATTACCCATGACCTGGGCACACACCATTGTCAGAGCTTCTACCTGGGTGGGGTTGACTTTTCCAGGCATGATGGATGACCCTGGTTCATTCTCCGGCAGCAAAAGCTCGCCTATACCGCATCTGGGCCCAGAGCCAAGAAGCCTGATATCATTGGCGATTTTCATACAACTGACTGCCAGGGTTTTTAAAGCCCCGTGGGAGGCAACAATGGCATCATGAGCTGCAAGAGATTCAAATTTATTGGGTGCTGTCACAAATGGATAACCTGTCAGGTCTGCAATTGTCCCTGCCACCTTTTTGTCATACCCTTCAGGTGCATTCAGGCCGGTTCCCACAGCGGTTCCCCCCAGTGCCAGCTCAGACAGATGGGGCAATGTTCGCTCCAAGGCGTTAATGCCATACTCCAGCATGGATGAATATCCTGAAAATTCCTGGCCCAGTGTCAAAGGAATTGCATCCATCAAGTGTGTGCGGCCTATTTTTACAATCTTTTGCCAATCGCAGGATTTCTTTTCCAGAGATGTTTTCAATGCCTTTAAGCAAGGCATGGTATGATCTGTTATCATGCTGCAGGCCGCCATATTCATGGCCGTTGGGAAGGTATCGTTTGAAGACTGGGATTTATTTACATCATCATTGGGATGAACCAGGCGCTTTCCTTGTCCCAGCCGGTTGCCCATCAGCACGTGCGCCCTGTTGGCAATGACTTCATTTACATTCATGTTGGACTGGGTACCCGAGCCCGTCTGCCAGACCTTCAAAGGGAAATGATCATCGAGCGTACCGGCAAAAATTTCATCACAGACCTTGCCTATGGTATCTGTTTTTTCCCGGGATAATACGCCCAGGTCACAATTTACCAAAGCTGCCGCTTTCTTTAATATCCCGAAAGCCCTGATGATCTCAAGCGGCATCTTCTGGCTTCCGATTTTAAAATTACCTAAAGATCTCTGGGTCTGTGCACCCCAGTATTTATCAAAAGGCACATCAATCTCACCCATGGTATCTGTTTCTATTCTTGTCTTCATGGAAATCTCCAGATTATTATGGATGCACAAAAGATCTTTCTTTAATTGTAATTGTTCAGCCCGTTAAAAAAAATTATCCCCAAAGCCCTGTCTGATGGATATTTGCAGGAGGTTAAGCGTTTAGCATCGAAACAAATATCCATCAGACAGGGCGGGGTCAAGCGTAAGAGCTGAATAATTACATTTAATTTTGACGTATAAAGCGGTCAACACCTATATGTATAGAGTATTTATGCTGAAAATGAACGGCCAAAAAGATCTTCAATAGCTTTTTTACCTTCAGGGGAAAGATTTCTGGTTCCGGTTCCGCAAAAAGTTTCATGTAAAATTACAGGCTCATCTTCCTTCCATTCATCTTTTTCCCATGTATACCATTTATTTTCACCCTGATCAAAAACACTTACCGGCCTGTTAAAAAATTTTGCAAGTTCAACACCCCATCCCGTCCCGCCTTTAACTGTTTTATCAGATTGAATCCAGCCGATTGCAAACACCTGATATCCCTTGTTCACCATATGAAAGATCGTCTGAAAAACTTTTCTGATTTTATCTGCCTGTGCATATCTTCTGCCCATTCTTGCAGAGACTATCTCCATACTGATATTGCCTTTTTTCAACTCTGCATCGCTTAGCATGGTAATATTCTTGTTCCTGGAACACTTATGTCCTTCAAATGAAAAATTTGTTTCAATGACACCATACTTTTCCGCGCATTCACCAAAGGTTTCTTCTGCACCCTTAAGCCCGCCGCTATAGATAGTGTATTTTTTATTACTCATGGTTAATATCTCTCCTTTTAATTTATTTAGATAAGGTCTGCATAAAAATCATTACCTTTATCATCTACAATGATAAAGGCTGGAAAATTTTCAACGGTTATCATATAGACTGCTTCCATTCCGAGCTCTTCATATTCGACCAGCTCTACTTTCTTGATAAAGTCTTTTCCAAGGCGGGCAGCCGGACCGCCCGGGGACCCCAGATAAAATCCACCGTGTTCTTTGCAGGCATCAGTCACCTGTTGCGTTCTGTTTCCTTTTGCCAGCATGATCATGGAAGCCCCCTCTTTCTGGAAGATGGGCACATAGGGGTCCATTCTTCCGGCAGTGGTGGGGCCAAATGCTCCCGAGGCCTCTCCAACCGGTGTTTTAGCAGGGCCGGCATAATAAATAATATGATTTTTCAAATATTCGGGAAGACCATTGCCTGCTTCAAAACCTTCCATGAATTTTGCATGGGCAATATCCCTTGCCACGATAATTTTACCGGTCAGGGCCAATCTTGTGGAAACTTCATATTTGGAGAGTTCAGCCCGAATATCTTCCATGGGCCTGTTCAAATCAATCTTCACAGCCTCTTTCATTTCAGGTTCTCTTACAGGTAGATATTGGGCAGGATTTTCTTCCAGCTGTTCCAGGAAAACACCATCCTTTGTAATTTTACCCTTGATCTGGCGGTCGGCGGAACAGGAAACGCCTATGCCGATGGGACAGGAAGCCCCGTGACGCGGCAGGCGGATCACCCTTACGTCCAGAGCAAAATGTTTACCGCCAAACTGGGCACCCAGCCCAAGCCCCTGTGATCTGATTCGTACTTTTTCTTCAATATCAATATCCCTGAAGGCGTGGGCCGTCTCACTGCCCTTTGTGGGCAAGGAATCAAGATATCTTGCCGAGGCCAGTTTAACTGCTTTTAAATTGAGTTCTGCTGAAGTTCCGCCTATGACAAAAGCAATATGATATGGTGGGCAGGCTGCAGTTCCAAGACCCTTCATTTTTTCCAGCATGAAATTGATCAGAGTCTCTTGGGTGTTCAATACGGCTTTTGTCATCTGGAAAAGACTTGTTTTATTGGCAGAGCCTCCTCCTTTGGCCATGAACAAGAACCTATATGCCTCACCCTGAACAGCTGCAATTTCAATCTGGGCAGGAAGGTTGGTCTTTGTATTTATTTCCTTGTACATGGTCAGGGGGGCATTTTGGGAATATCTTAGAAAATTTTCAGTATAGGCCTTGAAAACCCCTTTTGACAGTTCTTCTTCATCATTTGTCCAGGTCCAGACCTGCTGACCTTTTTTGGCCATTACAATGGCTGTTCCCGTATCCTGGCACATGGGATAAATCTTATCCGAAGCAATAACAGCATTTTTCAGCAATTCTATGGCCACATACCGGTCATTATCACTACTTTCAGGGTCATCTATAATCTTTTTTAAACTTTCAAGATGTTCTGACCGGTAAAGATGGGCTACATCTTTAAAAGCCTTGGTTGAAAGCAAAGTTATCGCTTGCGGCTCCACCATGAGAACTTCTTTTCCTTCAAAATCTTTTACCCTGACATGTTCTTTGGTGAGACGACGATATTGTGTTGTATCTTCTCCCAGTGGAAACATGGTTTCAAATTTAAATTCACTCATTTTATTACCCTTTCATAAACCATCCGGCAGTGAACTTTTGACTACCCTTTTCCTTGCCTTGATATGTGCAATGGTGCAATTCTGCCCTGCTAAAAAAAAACCGTATGTACCCTCATTTACCATTCACCATTTACCATTATTTTATCAAAACCATCTTCCGCCTGAGATATGCAATCTGGGTCTGATGCGGCAGGTCTTTGGGACAATAGTCCTCACACCCCAAAAGGGTCATGCAGCCAAACACGCCATCATCATCACCCATGATTTCATAGAACTCTTCATCCGTTCTTTTATCCCGGGGGTCCAGGGCAAACCTGGCAAGCCGCATAAACCCGACTGCAGAAAGAAAATCGGGTCTCATTCGCTTTGTGGCACAGGCAGATACACATGCCCCGCATTCCACACATCGTTCCAGTTCATAAATCTTATCAGCCACATCCGGATCCATGCGTTCCTCAAGCATTTCAAAATTAACCTCATCTGCATTGTGATCATGAATCCAGGATTCCACCCGCTCTGACATAGCCCGCATGAATTTACCAGTATTCACAGAAAGATCACCAATAAGCTCAAATCCAGGCAATGGTAAAAGTTTAATTTCCCCATTTTCATAATTTGAGGTAAGGGTCCTGCACGCAAGGGTTGGCTGACCGTTGACAACCATGGCACAGGAACCGCATATTCCGGCCCGGCATACAAAATCAAACTGCAGTGAAGGGTCCTGCTGTTCTCTGATATCATTTAATGCAATAAAAATTGTCATCCCAGGGGCTTCTTTAAGCTCATAGGTTACCATACGTGGCTTGTCACCCTTTTTCTGGGGATTATATCTAAAGATTTGAAATTTTAAGACTCTTTCCTGGTCGCTCATTATTTAAACCCCCTGCCTATACGCTCATTTTTACCTTTAAATTTTTCCGGAATCGCGATTGGATTGAGAAGCTTTTGCAGTTCAAACCTGTCCACACCTGGATTGGCTTCTTTAATCTCTTCAATCTGTTTTTCCCGCCTTCCCGTATCTGGATGATGAATAGTATTATCCACACCATATCCCCTTGATCCCGGAGGCATCTCCATTTTCATTACATCCAGGTCTTCATAAGTTAGTTCAGGAAGATCGGCTGATTCATCTTTCCATGTGGTAAGCGTTCTTTTTAACCAGTCCCTGTCATTTCTTTCCGGATAATCTTCCCTGGCATGGGCACCGCGGCTTTCAGTTCTAAGCTGCGCTCCATAAGCTACGCATTGTGCAAGTTTGATCATCTTAGGTACCCGGATGGCTTCCACCAGTTCCGGGTTGGAAGAGCTGATCCTGTTTCTTAAGGCAACATGCTTAGCCCGCTGGTTCAACACTTTTAACTCTTCAACTGCCTTTTCAAGATCATCACCATTTCTAAATATACCAACCTTGTCCATCATTATTTTCTGCATTTCAGCCTTTAACTCGAAGGGATTCTCACCAAAATCTCTGACCAGAATATCAGTGATTTTCTTTTCCTCCTGCTTCATAAAATGCTGGATGGTGGATGTGCTGACATTTAATGAATTTTGGGCACAATAATCTGCAACGTATTCTCCCACGATCATTCCTGCCACAACTGTTTCAGCAACCGAATTGCCACCCAGCCGGTTAAATCCATGCATATCCCAGCAGGCAGCCTCGCCTGCGGAAAAAAGACCTTTCAGGTTCGGGCTCTCACCCGTGGCTTTAGTTCTTATTCCACCCATGGAGTAATGCTGGGTCGGTCTGACCGGTATATACTCTTCAACAGGATCAATACCAAGGAAATATTCACAGATCTCTTTAACTTCCCTTAAATTCTTTTCAATATGTTTTCGGCCAAGCAGAGTAATATCCAGCCAGAGGTGATCCCCGTAACGAGACGTGATACCCTTGCCTTTTCTCATGTGCTCTGTCATTCTGCGGGATACAACATCCCTTGATGCCAATTCCTTTTTGTCTGGTTCATAATCCGGCATAAACCTGTATCCGTCTTTGTCCAGGAGCAGGCCCCCGTCACCGCGGCATCCTTCAGTGGTGAGGATTCCAACCGGTACAATGGCCGTTGGATGGAATTGTACCGCTTCCATGTTTCCAAGGCTTGCGATTCCCGTTTCAAGGGCAATGGCATTTCCGATCCCTTCGGAGATAACAGCGTTCGTGGAAATAGCGTAAAGCCTTCCATAGCCTCCCGTGGCAATTGTTGTGGCTTTTGCCACATAGGCTATGAGCTCGCCTGTGATAAGGTCTCTTACAATGGCTCCATAACAAACTGCGTCTTCATGGATCAGAGCAATGGCTTCTTTTCTCTCATGAACCGGAATGCCCATCTGGATGGCCTTGTTGTCCATGGCATACAGCATTGTGTGACCGGCACCGTCAGATGTATAGCAGGTTCTCCATTTCTTTGTACCACCAAAATCCCTGGCTGTAATCAGGCCATGGGCTTCATCTTTTTCAGTAATGGTGACTTTTTCGCCATTAATTACAACTTCCCTGTCCCCCCGCCTGACTCTTGACCAGGGAACACCCCAGGCAGATAACTGCCGGATGGCCTTGGGAGAGGTATTGACGAACATTCTGGCGACATCCTGATCACATCCCCAGTCGCTTCCCTTTACCGTGTCTGCAAAATGGACTTCTTCATCATCCCCATCACCTTTAATAGTAGCGCCAAGGCTTGCCTGCATGCCACCCTGGGCTGCAGCAGAATGAGATCTTTTGGCAGGAACCAGAGACAGGACAATAGTATCAAGTCCTCTCTGCATGGATGCAATGGCAACTCTAAGCCCTGCCAGGCCGCCACCAATTACAAGTGAATCCGTATATATGACTTTCATTTAGGTTACCCCTTATTGATGTGTTAGGTCAGCTGTTTGATCTTTTTCCAGTTTCATGACCGCTGCAAGGGTCTTTCTATCTGCCTGGACCTGTTCAATCACTGTATCATTTTTACTATATTTTTCACCGGCTTTATCCCTGTGCTTGATTCCAATCACAACAAATACGAGCAAAGCAAGGATACCAATAGTTAAAAAGAAGATGGTGGCCCTGTTTTTGATTTTTTTAAGGGCTTGTCTTGATTTTTTGGCATCTTTACCTGTGAACCATCCCCATTTCATGCACAGCCGGTAAAGGCCGATGGTTCCGTGGAGTTCAACACAGATCAAAAGGATGAGATAAAGGGGCCACATATTACCGGACACTACCCTGTCCGCCGACATATAAGGGCCAATGGAACCGGGGTTGGTCATCATGATATACAGATGGACTGAACCAAGAAAAAACATGAGAAATCCAGTGACTACCTGGATATACCATAAGTTGGTATCGCTATGATTCATCATCTGCATCTGGTCTCTGATAATTCTGTGCTGTTTCCAGGAAATGGGGAATTTCCTGACCCCCAGCAATGCATGAATGATAAAAAGTGTGAAAATGGTGAACACGGCAAAAAAGACTGCTATGGGAAAGCCATGCCCGGTATCAGACAAAAAGGCAAGCTCCATGTTTTTTGCCACAAAATTAAAAGAGCCTTTCCCCAGGATGATGCTTCCAACCAGAAGCATATGCACCCACATGAACAGCCCCAGAATCAGGCCGGTGCCACTCTGGACAAAATCAAGCCGTGCAGGTATTCTGCTCTTTTTTTTATTTGATTCGATAATATAACTATCCAATTTTTAACCTCCTTAAAATATATCCTTACAAACCTGGCCGATCTGTCCTAAATTTTCGCAGACAAAAATTCCATTTTCTTTGAATGCTGCAATCTTTGCTGTACCTGTACCGCTGGATCCTGAAATAATGGCTCCGGCGTGTCCCATTCTCCTGCCGGGAGGTGCCGTAAGGCCTGCAATAAAACCGACAACGGGTTTGGTCAGTTTTTCTTTAATAAAACAAGCTGCCTCTTCTTCTGCGCTTCCACCGATTTCACCCACCATGACAATCCCATGAGTTTCATCATCTTTTTGAAAAGCGTCAAGCACATCGATAAAATTTGTTCCGTTCACAGGGTCGCCGCCGATACCAATGCAGGTTGACTGCCCCATTCCAAGTTTTGTCAGCTGATCAACTACTTCATAGGTAAGGGTGCCGGATCGTGAAACTACGCCTATATTTCCTCGTTTATGGATCTTACCCGGCATAATACCTATTTTGCACTCGTCCGGTGTGATAATGCCCGGGCAGTTGGGGCCGATAAGACGGCAGTTCTTTGTGGCAAGAAAATGTTTAACCTTGACCATATCTAAAATGGGAATCCCTTCAGTTATGGCAACAATCAGGTCTACACCCGAATCTGCAGCCTCCATAATGGCATCTGCTCCGAATGGCGGGGGAACAAAGATAAGGGATGCTGTTGCACCGGTTTCTTCAACTGCTTTTTGAACCGTATTAAATACGGACACATCATCCATTTTCTGCCCGCCTTTACCAGGCGTTACTCCGGCCACAATATTTGTTCCATATTCCAAACACCCTCTTGTATGGAAACTGCCCTCATTGCCGGTAATCCCCTGTACAAGAACCTTTGTGTCTTTATTTATGAATATACTCACTTTTAGTCTCCTCTAATTGACGGCCGCGGCAATTTTTTGAGCTGCATCAAAAAGGTCAACAGCTGTGGTTAAATTAAGCTTTGCATCACTTAAAATTTTCTTTCCTTTTTCCACATTTGTGCCTTCCATGCGAACCACAACAGGGATATTTATACCGGTTTTCTTAGCTGCATCTACTACCCCCTGGGCAAAGTTATCGCACCGTAAAATACCGCCAAAAATATTGATCAAAATCGCTTTAACCTTGTCGTCTGCCAGGATGATCCTGAATGCATTTTCAACCTGTTCGGAAGTGGCTCCGCCTCCTACATCCATGAAATTGGCAGGAGTTGCACCGGCATTCTTGATGATATCCATGGTGGCCATGGCAAGACCTGCACCATTTACGATATTCCCCACATTCCCATCAAGATTGATATAATTTAAATTATATTTTGATGCTTCAACTTCCAGAGGATTTTCTTCATCAAGGTCTCTTAAATCCATCAATTCCCTGTGACGATAAAGAGCATTTGAATCAAAGTCCACTTTGGCATCCAGGGCCAGCACCTTATCATCTGAAGTTAAAATCAATGGGTTGATTTCTACCATGGAGCAGTCATTAGCAATAAAAAACTTGTACAGGTTTAAAAGAAGGCCTGAAAATAGTTTCATAGCAGCAGAAGGAAGTTCAAGAGCAAAGCCTGCCTGTCGAAGCTGGTATCCCTGAATCCCCATTAGAGGGTCTACATGAATTTTTATTATTCTCTCAGGGGTTTTTGCTGCTACTTCCTCAATATCCATGCCCCCGTCCTGGCTTATCATGATTACAATAGATGCAGTGGCACGGTCTACAAGAAGACTTAAGTACAACTCTTTTTTAATTTTCTGGCCCGCTTCAACCAAAAGTTTTTTCACAAGCCTGCCTTCAGGACCGGTTTGATGGGTGAAAAGGGTCATGCCGAGTATTTCACGGGCATGGGTTTCAACTTCTTCCATTGAAGCCGCAAGCTTTACCCCACCGCCTTTGCCCCTTCCACCGGCATGGATCTGGGCTTTCACCACCACTGGAAAGCCGCCCAGATCAGCGGCCGTCTTTTTTGCCTCATCCACTGAAAAAGCAACATTTCCATCAGGGACGGGAACATTGTATGCCTTAAACAATTGTTTTGCCTGATATTCATGTATTTTCATTTATATGTCCTTTCAACTTTACAAAAATCAAAAAACAGAACCGTTTATTTTTTTATGGCTCAATATTCATGTCACACAACTATCTATAAATATGATAACAGCATTTCAGCGGCTGCTGAAGGCGAAATTTTCTCATCTTCTACCTGCCGGGAAATAACGGGTATCTCTTTATTAATTTTCTGGTTCTCTTTAAACCGCTGTTTTAAGCCCTCTTCAACAAGGGTCCACATCCACTCCAGAGTTTGCTTTTTCCGTCTCAGCAAAAACTCTCCTGAATCTTTAAATTTCTCGTGATGATCAAGAATCGTTTCCCAGACAGATTGTGTCCCTCCTTCAACAACGGATGAACAGGTTAAAACAGGTGTGGTCCAGTTGGAAGATTCAGGACGGATCAGATGCATGGCAATATCAAGATCTGCCTTGGCTTTTTCAACGGCTTTAAGATTATCTCCGTCTGCCTTGTTAATGGCAATTCCGTCCGCCAGTTCCAATACCCCTTTTTTAATCCCCTGTAGCTCATCACCCGCCCCTGCAATCATCAGGACCAGAAAAAAATCCACCATGGAGGCCACACTGGTTTCAGACTGTCCCACCCCCACCGTTTCAATGAGGATCACATCAAACCCGGCTGCTTCACAGGTGAGCATGATTTCACGGGTTTTTGCGGCAACACCGCCTAAGGTTTCCCCTGCAGGAGACGGCCGTATAAACGCATTTTTATGGGCAGCCAGCTTTTCCATCCGGGTTTTGTCTCCCAGAATAGACCCTCCGCTCCTCCGGCTTGTGGGATCTATGGTCAGAACAGCAACTTTATGACCCATATCTGCCAGATATACGCCTAAATTCTCAATAAAGGTACTCTTACCGACTCCGGGTACACCTGTGACACCTAACCGGATACTGTTACCAGTATGGGGCAGGATCTTTTCCATAACAGTGAACGCTTTTTTCTGATGCGTTTTAAGACTGCTTTCTATCAATGTTATTGTCTTGGCAATCATCCTCCGATTGCCGTCTAAAATACCCTGTACAAAGCTCTCACTTTCAGGGTCGGTTTGAATCATAACCTTTATGCACCTATGATATTAAGCATCCTGTTTGCAGAATCCGTTACCACTGTTCCGGGACCAAAAATTTCAGCAGCACCCGCGTTTCTTAAAAATTCATAATCACCTGGTGGAATGATGCCGCCCACCATCACTTTAATATCAGAAGCACCCTGATTTTTCAACTCTTCAATAACCATGGGCACCAAAGTTTTATGCCCGGCTGCAAGGCTTGACACCCCGATCACATGAACATCATTTTCAATGGCCATTCTTGCAGCTTCTTCCGGGGTCTGGAACAAGGGGCCTAAATCCACATCAAACCCAAAATCGGCAAAAGCCGTGGCAATGACCTTAACACCCCTGTCATGCCCATCCTGTCCCATTTTAGACAATAAAATCCTGGGTCTGCGTCCCGTCTTTTTTTCAAAATCTTCCGAGCGTTTTCTTAAAGACTCAATGATTTCGGGATCAGAATGTTCTGCAGCATATACCCCTGCTATACACTGGGTGGTGGCCACAAACCGTGTAAACACTTTTTCCATGGCATCACAAATTTCCCCAACCGTTGCCCTTGCCCTTACGGCCGGCAGGCAGGTTTCCAAAAGATTTTCACCTGATTCACAGGCCTTTGTAATATCGTCCAAAGCCTTTTGAACAGCTTTATTATCCCGTTCTTTTTTTATCTGTACAAGCCGTGCCACCTGTTCATTCCTGACCTCTTCAGAGACTTCACGCACGGGGATGGGGGTTTCATCTTCTATCTTATACTTATTTACCCCCACAATCACATCACTGCCCTGGTCGATCCTGGCCTGTCGTCTGGCAGCTACTTCTTCAATTCTCATTTTCGGCATCCCAGACTCAATGGCTTTGGCCATGCCTCCCAGACCCTCTATTTCAGCCAGAATTTTTCTAACTTCATCAATAATATTCTGGGTCAGGGTTTCAACATAGTATGACCCGCCCAAAGGATCCACCACATCACAGATATGAGATTCTTCCTGAACAAGAATCTGGGTATTTCTGGAAATCCTGGCGGATAATTCAGTGGGCAGTCCCACTGCCTCGTCAAAGGAGTTGGTATGAAGGCTCTGTGTGCCGCCAAGAACTGCGGAAAGGCATTCAAGGGTGGTCCTGACAACATTATTATAAGGATCCTGTTGAGTCAGACTCCAGCCCGATGTCTGGCAATGGGTTCGAAGCATGGTTGATTTTATATTTTTCGGGTTGAACTGACTCATAAGCTCTGCCCACAGAAATCTGGCAGCTCTGAGCATGGCAATATCCATGAAAAAATTCATGCCGATCCCAAAAAAGAAAGAGAGTCTTGGGGCAAACTTATCTATATCAAGGCCCGTTGAAAGCGCCGCTTTAACATACTCAAGACCATCGGCCAGGGTAAATGCCGTCTGGAGAACGGAATCAGCCCCTGCCTCCATCATGTGATACCCGCTGATACTGATGGTATTAAATTTGGGCATATTTCCCGAACAAAAAGCGATAATATCGGATACAATCCTCATGGAAGGAGTTGGCGGATAAATATAGGTATTCCGGGTCAAATATTCTTTTAATATATCATTTTGAATAGTTCCCATGAGCTGATCATGTTTGACACCCTGCTCTTCTGCAGCAACAATATACCCTGCAAGAATCGGCAGAACCGCACCGTTCATGGTCATGGAAACAGACATCTGATCTAAGGGGATCTTATCAAATAAAATCTTCATATCTTCTACTGAATCAATGGCAACTCCTGCTTTTCCAACATCTCCGGCCACCCTTGGGTGATCGGAATCATATCCTCTGTGAGTGGCCAGATCAAAGGCAACAGACAACCCCTTCTGCCCTGCCGCAAGGTTTTTACGATAAAAGGCATTGGATTCCGTTGCAGTTGAAAACCCGGCATACTGACGAATGGTCCAGGGGCGGCCGGCATACATGGTGGCCTTTGGCCCCCTGACAAAGGGCTCAAACCCTGGAAGATTATCGATGAACTCTACTCGTTCAAGGTCTTTTGCCGAATATAAGGGCTTGATATCTATCCCTTCCGGGGTTTTCTTATTTAAAGATTCCAGGGGTTTTCCCCTCAGCTCTTTTTTAGCAAGCGCTTCCCACTCATTCAGATCTGACATTTGAGACATGGTTATCCTCCGGTACATCAAATTTATAATATAAAATTATTGGCCAACGCAGTAATCGAAAAAATTGGCAATTTTCGGTTGGGCACAAATTATCTTTCACACAATTCAACTAAAACCCCTGAAGTAGACTTGGGATGTAAAAATGCAATTTTAGCTCCACCTGCTCCTATTCTGGGTTTTTGGTCGATAAGTTTAATCCCTTTTTCTTTGAGTTCTGCCAGGGCTTCTTCTATATTTTCAACCCTAAAGGCCACATGCTGGATCCCTTCTCCTTTTTTTTCAATATATTTGGCAACAGGGCCTTCTTTAGATGTTGATTCCAAAAGTTCCACTTCACTTTCCCCAACGGGCAAAAAAGCGGTTGTCACTTTCTGTTCTTCAATTGTTTCTGTTCCCTCAAGGGTCAGTCCCAAAGCATCCGTCCAGAAATTTTTCTTTTCATCAATGCTTGAGACAGCAATTCCAAGATGATCTATTTTAAGTATTTTCATTTATTTATCTCCAAAATAAGTCTATAAATTCACAGACCTTATCTATAGATGCTTCAACCTCCCAAAGTCAACCTTAAATTCATTACATACCAAGCAAAAAGCTATTGATTCCAAGCTTATGAAATATTGGGATTAAGAGTCCATTTTATGAACCAACTTCCATCTTCATCATCAAGGCAGACTATTCCTGAATTCTGAAACTTTATTACCCTCAAATCCTCGGAACCAGCTGTCAGATATGAGACCAGCCTCTCCATAAATGGCAAATGTCCAACCACCATGATATTTGACAAACGATCAATTTCATCACCAAACACTTTGACCCCATCTAAGGGTTTAATTCCAAAAATTTGTTCGCAAGGATTGTTTAAACCCAGCGTCTTATTGAAAATATTAGCTGTCTGCACCGCTCTTTTCTTACCACTGTGAACAATTTTTAATACGGGGATTTTATAGGCTTTCGCAACTTCAGCAATTTTTAAAGTATCAGAACGTCCTTTTTCGGTAAGTCCTTTTTCAGAATCCTGATCTTTTGTCAGGCATATACCGTGTTGAACCAAAAATATGGCCATAGTCGCCCTCCTTTATTATCTTAAATTTACATTTTAAAACTATGATTAAAGGTTAACAGACCGACTTTAAGCATTGCAATGAAAAAATAAATGTCTGTTTTGATGTATAGAGTTCGTCAAACCTTATGCGCCAAGCTCTTTTTCTATGCTCTCTGCAAGGAATATCTTTAAAAGAAAAATACACTTGACATTAATTAAGTAAGGTGTCCCCAGAATTACTATTTTACTATGCTTTGAGTATGTTTACATCATACTTGGCTATTGATTCATCCCGAGTCAGCAACACCAGTTTTTCTATAATGGCCTGGGCAATAAGCATCCGATCAAAGGGATCTTTGTGAATATAGGGTAGTTGTCCAGCAAGTTGTGCATGATCTGCATTGATATGGAGCGGGGTAAATCTATGCACTCTGATTTCTTCCAGCAGGTTGTCCGGGGCATCCAGCTTTCCAAGTTTCTGTTTAATGCTTATTTCCCAAACCGAGGCAGAACTGACAAAAACCATATTGTTGCCATCAACAATTGCATTTACAGCACGCTCAGTCAGCGTGGGATTATTTTCTAACGCCCATATTAATACATGGGTATCAAGCAGGATATTCATGATTCATCCGGGAAAATAGATGAATTGTAAAAACTGTCTTCAATCTCCTGATCAGCGTCATCAAAGTCTGAGCTAATTTTGACCTTCCCTTCCCAACTTCCACCAAGTTGACGGGGACAATTGTTTTCCTTAAAAGCGGAAAGAATCGCCACAGGTTTTCCTGCCTTACCGATTATTATAGGCTCATTTGTTTCCTGAACTGTTTTAATCAAAAAAGACAAATTGGCCTTTGCTTCTGAAATATTGGTTATTTGCATAACAGACTCCTTTGAGTATTCATAAGCCATTATCACCTCTTTATAGTTTAGTCAGGTCTGGTCTGATTGTCAATGGTAAGTACCCAGGATAATCACATACCTGCTGATAACGCCCAAAATGTTTTTTTTCTGCATTGCACAAACCACCCCGGCATTGAAACGCTGGGATGATATGGGGGCCTGGATGATATGCGTATGATACCATCCCGTTCTTTTCAGGATATCAATATAGTCGTCTATGAGGATGCCGCCTTTATATTTTTCTTCTATTGCCGAAGTATTCTGAAAATCCCTCCAGTCTGCATTGATAAAAGCAAGTCGTGTCTTTTTTTTCACATTGAGTTTCAGCAGAATAAAAAAAGCCTCAAGAAATTCAAGGTATGCTTTTCTGGATAAACCGGAAATGCTTTTTTTATCATAGCTATCCGCTTTTTTGTCAAAATAGGGCGGATCAAAGATGACAAGATCAGGTTTTTCCTTTGCGCTGACAGGCCATAAAAGCCCTTGATCAGATGAAATATCCCATGTGAATGGTTCGATCTCAGGGCGGGTTTCAGGCCGGTCCATCATATCAAAGGCCCAGCATCTGCGGCCCAGGGCAAGGCAGGCGTCCGGGGTAACTCCGCCTCCGGCCATGGGATCAAGGACCAGATCATCCGGCTTTGTAAAATAACGAAGAATATGTGCGATGAGCTGGGCCGGGATACGTCCGGGCCAGTCATCCCCGAATTGTTTATCACAATCATTCCATTCCCACTTACGTGTGACCTTCAGGTTATCCCAGGTGCAAAATCCCCAGCCAAGTTCCTTAAATCGATCATGATCATTTTTGCCTTCCAGGGCCAAAGACCAGACCATTGGATCTGCCCAGCCATGCTTTTGCGCCACCTGGGCAACAGTGAACCCACTGGCTAAATCGCCATTTGCCGAATCTGGCAATGTTGCCATTTTCGGCAAATGGTATTGGAACGATGTCCGAGCCAGACCCAATCTCTCGGCAATCCTGTCCTGGGGGATGCCAAGGCGGTTCATGCGGAATATCTTGATATCCAGTCCCATCTGATTCACAGCGCGAAGATCAGCTATGTAGGAATCCACAGTTCGTCTTGCCCGGCCAATAGCCTTCCCAATATCCACAGAACTGAGACTTGCATTTCCCGAATAGGCCCGCCGGGCAGTATCCCTTGATTCATCTTCCGTCAATTGTCTCGGGCCGATGGCTTTTTTTGCAGCATACAGCAAAGGATCATTTCCATCCAGATCCTTTATGATGGCTTCTACCTCTTCAACCCCGGTTGATTTGAAAGCGCTCCATCTGTGAGCCCCATCCAGCAGGCGATACCAACCTGGCCTGTCAGGGCAGGGCTCCACCTCAATGGGATCAAACCTGAACCCATCCCTGATGTTTTCGGAAAATATAGCCACCCGCTTGTGATCAATCCCCTTTCTGGGATAAATATCTTCATCAAGGATAATTGAAGAAATGGGAATTTTACTTGTCTGTTGAGTCATGATTTTTTACACCAATTGTATTCTTATTAATCATAAAAACCTCTTTCAGATCAGCCCAACAACCAAAATCTGCGGCCTGTCGGCAGTATGTTTTTGTTATAGTCCTGGTTGATGATTACCTGTTTTCACTGTCCTCCCAGGTTATCTTTTCTTTCACTTCATCTAAAATAAACCTTGCTCCCTGATTGTCTGACGGGTTCAGCCAAAGCATCTGGTCAAAGACATGTTCAGCTTCCTCAAAACGACCCATACGCCACAGGCACAAACCATAGCCATGCATGCAGCGAAGAAACGGGCGGTTGTCAGTAAATCCCCACAGCAGCACGCCGGTGAAATCATCTCCCAGTGAAAATTGGCCGATACGCAGACCGGTTTCATAGTGTCCAATTGCATCCCTGGGATAATAATCAAAGACAAGACCGCCCAGATGGAAATGGGCATCAAGACAGCGCAGATCTGCCTGACATAAATCCATCAAAAGCTTTTTAGCTTCTGCATTTTTCCCGGTATTCTTAAGATCAACAGCCTGTAAGATGGGATCATTAAAAGGAGCATCATCATATTCACCGGGCAGCACCTGCTCCATCTCAAACATTGGACGGGGTCCCTTGGCAATGATCAATTTTTCCCATTCTTCCAAAGGGTCATCTTCTTCTCCCCAATAGTGTTCCTCTGGATCCCAAATTCCCATATCTGCAAGGCCAAGGGGTACAAGTCCCAGAGCCCGGGCTTCAAGCCGGGCAGATTGAATCTCTCCTGAGAGATAAGGGTGACCGCCATAGCGCCACTGCTTTTTAGGCTTGATCGTGATAATCTGGCCAGGTACGACATGGGAAAGATCACCTGCACGCAGCGTGATGATCCTGCCACTTTCCAGCAACCGGCACCGGGCGGTTCGGTCTTTGACAGAGAGTACAACTAGCTCGACGGGTTTGGTCAAGTCAATGTCATCAGCAGTTACCTTGTGATGCCGCCTGTGCAGGTAAGAAACCTGACTTTCAGCCGGAAAGGGGTCCAAATCGAGCCACTTACGGTAAGCAGCGATATATCGCCCCCCTTTAAAAGTCTTGGGAAATACGACCTCCACCAGTGCAAGCTCATGCACGGAACCATCATCACGACTGCATCTTGCCGTCAATCCGCGTCGTACATTACCATTATACTCAATAGCTGTCACTGAAACCGGCTCACCAATAACAAAGCCATCAGCCGGCAGCCCGGCATTATCCTTTATGAGCTTTTGAAAGGCCCGAAATATCTCATCATCATCAGATGTTACTGTAGAGATCTGCTCAATTATCTTGTCCAAAGTATCCATATCATCGTTTCCCTTAAACCTTTATGGATTAATCAAATAACCTACCTTATTTTTTTATCCCTTGCTTTTTGCGCTTGGGTCATAAGACTGCCTGCTATATCTTCCGATAGTTTATCAAGGTTATCTATCAAGGGTTTTTCGAGATCTTTGATAATCAGGCAGCCTGATTCACGGTACCTGCTATGACCCAAGCTCTCAGTGTTATGACCCAAGCTTATGACCCTATTACCATTTTCTGCTAGGGTCATAACGGAACTTTCTGAAACCGCTTGATCAAACGGCTTTTCTTTTTGCTTTTGCTTTCTATCTGTTTAATGGCTTTATCAAAATCACTCAATGACTTTTTATCCGATAACCTACAGATATAATTGCATCAAGATTATAAAAAACCTGTTTGCGTTTTACCTCTCTTGCACCCTCTTGTTGAACTATTAAGAAATCCTTAATAGTTGAACTTTCTTTAAGTTCACCTTCGTGCTCATAGTGAAGCATAGTTCCCCATCAATCAGTCCTTTTTCAATCATTTTTTTCATCATGTTTTTCTCTGATAGTAAGAAAGTCAAAATCATAGAGATTTTTAATGGCGGTGCCCCTTGATCTCCGATCTATCATTTTTTTATGTATTTTTCTCATCTTTCAATAGCTTTTTCATCTCACGATCAAAATCAGAGATATATTTTGTATCCGCAGCTTTTCTGTATTTCTCATATTCAGTTATTGCTTTTTCGACCGCTTTTTTATGACTGACTTTCCCGGCATCTGCCAGGAGCTCTTTTTCACTGACTCGCAGAAAATCATCAAGTTTTTGAATCCAGTCGTGCATTTTCATTAACCGGCCGTTTGTTGCCTGGAGTTCAGCAAAGTCAAGATACATGGAGACGATGAGATTAAGCTGTTTGAGTTCATCTTCTAAAAGATAATTTTTTGCAATTGAAATATCTCTTGTGGTTATATATTTGCCTTGAAAACCGGTAAGCCCTAAGAAAGGTTTGTCTGCATCAACTCTTTGGCTTATCATCTCTGCGGCCGTCTGCCCATGGATGGCATAGTGCATTTTATTCTGGACGGTTGCAAAGAATTCTTTGGTTAGAGCGGCATCATTTTTATAATCAATGCTGGTTGCATAAATATCCGTTACTTTCTGGTAAAAATTTCTTTCACTGCTTCTGATATCCCGGATTCTTTGGAGAAGCTCTTCAAAATATCTTGATCTTGCTCCCTCCTGTTTCAACCGGTCATCATCCATTGTAAATCCTTTTACAATGTATTCATGAATCCGTTTAGTCGCCCACTGGCGGAACCTTGTTCCCTGTAGTGATTTCACCCTGTAACCCACTGAAATAATGACATCCAGATTATAATAATCAAGAAACCTTTTTACCTCACGACTTCCTTCTTTTCGAACTGTCAAGTATTCCTTGACAGTTGTTTTTGAAGACAACTCCTGTTCTTTATAAATATTGTTTACATGCAGACTTATATTTTGCTTTGTGGTTTGAAAAAGCTCTGCCATAAGCTGCTGTGTCAGCCAGACTGTTTCATCGGACAATCGCACATCTATTTTGACAGTGCCGTTTTCTGCTTTATAGACTAAAAACTGTCCTTTTGAATTTTCTATTTCGTTTTTCATTAGTTCGCCCGAATGACTTCGCCCCCAAATCACTGGTCACAGCCATTTCATTTTATTTATTGAACATCGTATCTCTATATCTCATCTTTTTCAGCAAAAGAATAATACCCCCTGGTATTAAAGATAATATGGTCCAAAAGGTTTAAACATAGTATATCAGCCGGCCCGGTTTCTGTCTGGTATTCTTAAACGGCATGCCGGTTAAGTTTTGATGTATCCTTAGCCTTATCATTATGAATGATTGTCCAATTCAATAATGAAGATTTGAGTTTTAAATCAATTCTATTTTTCCGGGTGACTGCTTCTGATTCATTCATTTGTTCTCATCTCTTTTTTCTCTTCCAATCTCCTTCGCTGACAAGCATCTTTGATGGGCAAGTCTTTTTTCCCCTATACATAACTTTGAACATCTGCGGCTTGTCCGCAGCAGGTTGCTTGTTGAGTTCTTAATCCATTAGTCATTCTTTCTGGCTGTCCATTGAGTATGCTCCCTGGAAAAAGCTGCTTCACTATTTACAACAAAATCTGACAGTTGATTATCTGTGTTTATC
>JABGOU010000029.1 GCA_018645325.1 Desulfobacula sp. | reverse complement strand
TACAAACAAAGAAACTGAGATTAAAAAATACATTTCCACAGAATCAGTTATAGAGCAATTCCCCCAGACCATGGAGGATGCAGTTGACTTGATTTGTAATGATCTGCCGCTCAGAACAAAAACATTTATTGCTAAATTTGACCCTCATAATATAGGGTTTCTTTATTTCAGTGTCCTGGAATATTTAAGGCACCGGCTTGGATTTGATATTGAAAACCAGGTTCTTTTAAAACATTGTTCAACAATAATAGGGTGTGGCACATGTACAATTGAAGATGCAGTTATGGAGATTTTAAAAAAAATAAAACTGCACCTTGAAACAGATCATATATTGAGGGTGATTAAATGATACCGATTCGAGATAATCAACCCTCCAATTGTATTCCTGTCGTGACCTATATCCTGATGGGAATTAATCTGCTGATCTTTGTTCTGCAGATTCAAATAGGATTTAATAATGAAGTCTTTTTTTATTCTTATGGACTTGTTCCGGCCAAATATACTGTCCCTGAGATGGCACGCCATTTTTCAACGGGGAACCAATTTTTTTCGATTTTTTCTTATATGTTCCTGCATGGCGGGTTTTTACATTTTATAGGGAATATGTGGTTTCTATATATATTTGGTGATAATGTAGAAGAGCATTTTGGTGCGTTAAGATTCTTAGGATTTTATTTGCTTAGCGGCATTATTTCCGGGCTCTTCCATTTTATTTTGAATCCTGTTTCCATGGTGCCGACCATTGGGGCAAGCGGGGCTATTGCAGGTGTTATGGGAGCATATTTTCTTTTGTATCCAAAATCGAGGATTTTAACTATTATCCCGATCATCATTTTCCCCTGGTTTGTTGAAATACCGGCATTTATTTTTCTGGGGATCTGGTTTTTTATTCAGTTTATCAATGCTGCGGGCAGTAGTGCAGGATCTGGTATTGCCTGGTGGGCACATATAGGCGGATTTGTAGCCGGGCTTGCAATGGTAAAATTGAATAAAAACCTGCCACAAACAGGTTCAAAAGAGAAAATCAGACAGTTTACAACTAAAAAACATACCCCAAGGCTTCAGATGATTGTTGCATCCGGCAGTCCGGACAATCCGGATCTTTATGGTAATATTAATATTACATCTATTGAGGCCATTGCCGGTACAAATAAAATGGTGACAATCCCATGGGGTTTTTATAAACCTTTGTACAGGGTTAAAATTCCTCCCGGGGTAAAACAGGGAACCCGTTTAAAACTTTCCGGAATGGGTAAATCTATGCAAAACGGAATAAAAGGGGACATGTATCTTGTGGTGAATGTGAAAAATGCGATTTAAAAAAATTATAAAAATAATGGCCTGGTTTAGCCTGGGGTTTGTCTTTATCTGTCTTTTTTTGTTCATCAATCTTCCCTATATTGTGGAACCGCAGATTCAAAAAAAAATAGCGCAATTTTCAGGCCCCAATGATGTTGAATTTGATATACAGAAAATAGGGATTTTTAATACCATTATTTCCAAAATTCAGGTCAGCAAAGCAATATTTATTGATTCAATAAACATTGACTATGATATTAAAAATCTTTCATCCATTCATCTTACAAAGGTGACCCTATCTGGTTTAAGGCTTCATGCAAGCCTTGATGAGAATAATGAAATCAAATTTGATGGCCTTAAATTTCCCAATACACCAAAGGATCAAACCCACACGCCTGATTTGTCATTTTTGTCATTTCTGCCGGATAAAATCGTTTTACAGAATGCTAAACTCGTCCTGCATGCATTGAATGATAAATTTTTAATTCCTTTTGATGTGCTGTCCACAATTGATTCAAAGGAAAGCAAGATAGTTGCGAATACTATCCTGTATCCTTTTGGAGAAAAAATTAACACCCTTGTCACCTATGACATGAACACGGGTGTTGAGTTTTTAAAATTTGAAGGAAAGTCCTTTGATCTAGGACATATTACCCGGTTTATTTCAAAGAAAACCAATGGGATACAATTGAAAGGACTGGCTGACTTTAATCTGGAAACAGATTCCCCTAAAAAGAAATGGAAAATAAATTTATCCCAGGCAAGCCTTGCACACCCAATTGAGGCAAACCTGAAAGATTTGTCCAGCACGCTTTTAATCGACGATCAGAAGATAAATGCCAGCGGCACATTCAGTCTGTCCAATTCTTACCTGCCACTCACTCAGATGGAATATGCCTTAACAGTTGATTTTAAAAACAATCATTATTTTGATTTGAAATTTAATAACAGCAAAACAAAACCCTATCAAATTGTTTATGAATCAATTGCCGGGACCCTGAAAAATCCTAAGTTGGATGCCAGGTTTAATGGCACATCCTCTCACGCCAGTGGGGAAATCATCATTGGTTTGAATGAAGGCCACATTGAACATCAAAAAGACAGCCTGATATTTGCGGATGCTAAAATAAGCTCGAATATTGTTGCAGATTTTACCGAACAGGGGAAGGGCGTAAGCTCAAAATTAGCATTAACCGCAAATAATATCAGGATCAAATCAGATTTAATTCAGTCAACCTTTCCTGCTGTCAATCTTTCCGGATTGTTTCTCCTTGATAAATATAATAACCCTCTGGTTAAAATGATATTAAAGGCTTCAGACGGAGAAATAACTGCTCCTGAATTTAAGACTAAAGCGTCTGGTTTGAGTATTGAAATTCCGATTCAATATCCACACACCGATAAAAAATTATATGGCCGGTATTCCATCTCGAAAATTTCATACAATAATCAATATCACTTCAGCACTGCCGGTAAAATACTTCAAACAGATTTAAAAGAATTTCAGGTCAGCGGAGGACTCAGTTTTTTGACACTGCCGGATTTAAAAACACAATTCAAATCAATTGTAGGGTTTGAAAAAAGCCTTTATTCATCCCTGAATTTTAATACAGATCCTATTAAGTTAAATTTTGCAGATATTGAAAAATTAAGTCTGCAAAAGATTCAGGCAGCAGATGTTGAAGTAACCGCTTCTGCCAAAGGGAACCTGGAATTTTTAAATCATCAATTAAAAACGTCTATGCACCTTGCCTTAAAAGATGGAAAAATCCATATGCCGGATACGAAATTCACTGCAGCCGGCATCAACACAATAGTGGAGTTTAATGACCTGCTGGTATTGGAAAGTATTCCAGGGCAAGTTTTGAGCATTGATTCAATAGAAGTGAATAAGGTAAAAATAGAGAATACAAAGATTCGATACACCATTGAAGATGGCAAATCACTGCTGGTGGAAAATATTCGGTTCAAGTGGTGTAACGGGCTTGTTTCAACAGAATCCATTCGATTTCCCCAGGCGAACAATAGCTATTTCCTGACCTTTTATTGTGACCGGCTGGAAATGACACAACTCTTAAAACAGATGGGTGCATTTGATGCAGAAGGCAGCGGCACCTTGAACGGACGGATTCCCGTGATTTATTCAGACGGCAACATTTCATTTGACAATGGGTTCTTGTTTTCAACCCCGGGCAGTGGCGGCAAAGTGGTGATTGCAAACTCAGACAGGATAACTGCGGGCATTCCCATGGATACTCCGCAATTTGCCCAGCTTGATCTGGCACAGGAGGCATTAAAAGATTTTGATTATCATTGGGCTAAACTTATTTTTAACACCTTTGAAAGCACACTTGATATCCAAATGGAATTGAATGGAAAACCTTCAAAAGTTTTACCCTTTGAGTATAAAAAAGAGTTAGGGAAATTTGTCAGGGTAGATGCATCAAGCAGGGGATCACAATTTGAGGGGATAAAACTGGATGTAAATTTAAAACTTCCCTTTAATGATGTGATGAAATTTGGTAAGAAGATACAATCAATTTTAAATTAAAAAGGAGAGCGTATGACCCGAAATTTGTTTTTCATCGCATTGTTCCTTAGCTTTTTTATTTTTTCAGGCTGTCAGACAAGGCATGAAATAGAGGTTAAACCTGTTGAATCAACTCATCAGGTTGAAGTAAAGCCCATAAAAGTCGAACCTATCCACATAACAATTGATATCAATGTAAGAGTTGAAAGAGCTTTGGATGACTTTTTTGACGATATTGAAGCTGCGGAAGACAAAATAAAAAATTAGGAGGAAGTATGAATATACGTAAAATTTTTAAAATATATGTTTTGCTGATTGTTTGTCTGATCTTTTCCTCTCAACTTGCTTTTGCCGATGGAATTAAAGAAAGAATGAAACAGCGGCTTCCAGTGATTGCCGATTTAAAAGCAAAAGGGATTATTGGAGAAGATAACCAGGGTTATCTTGGATTTGTAACCAGTGAAAAGCCTCACCAAGGAGTTATTGCAGCGGAAAATAAGGATAGAGAAATGATTTACATGCATTTTGCAAAACAGCAGAAAACCACTGTAAATGTTGTTGAAAAAATTCAGGCAAATCGAAAAGCCGAAAGAACAAAAACCGGAGAATTTTTCCAAAACCAGGATGGGTCATGGCATAAAAGATAAACCCTGATATTGCATAAAAATTATCCCCAAAGCCCTGTCTGATGGATATTTGCAGGAGGTTAAGCGTTTAGCATCGAAACAAATATCCATCAGATAGGGCGGATTCAAGCATAAGAGCTGAATAATTACAGGGCAATCGCATGTAAATAATATTTGGTTAGTATCCTCAACAAGGATTGTAATTATTGGCAAAGTAGCTAGTTCAGGTCAGGTTGCCTTGGATGAGCATTTTGGGGTCTGTTGCTACAGGCTCTGTCGGGTGTAACGTTAAGTGGCGGGAACTGTTTGAGGGAACCGAGTTTTTCCGCCACAAGTGTAGCCAGACATAGAGCCTGTCAACATGTCCCATCCAGCGAAGGAAAGGTAAACTGACCTGAACGGGTATTAGCCACCGGGAATTTCTGTTGCCTGGATATTTGCCATAAGAAACTTTACATAACCCGTTACAGGCTGATTACCTTACGTACACTGGATGGACATTGCAACAAATTCTAAGATTCCCTTCGCTGATCGCCAAAAACTCGGTCATTCTTCCCTCAAACACTTTGGCGATTTAAAAGCTTTGGTCATCAAGAATTTGTATGCAAAGCTCCATAACGTTCCCGTAAGGCAATCAGCCTATCCACTGGCGGGGATAGCAAATTTTGAGTTCTAATTTGTCCTGCTGATCCATCCATTTCCTGAAAGCTGTAGTCAACGCCATGGCAAAGATTGTGAGATATACATGAACCAGGCCTGCTTGGCCTCCCGAAACAAAGAGTTTTCCAGTGGAGATTCAGATTGTTTTGTCCGAGCGGATTGCCTGTAATTTTTGTAAAAGTTCCAAAGGTCTGAAATGGTTAAGACGGTAGAGTGTTTGAGGGAAGAATGACCGAGTTTCTGCCGTTCAATGCAAGATCTTTGAGAACTTTAAAAAATTATTCAGGCTTTAGAGCGGACAAGACAACCTGAATAGGAACGGGTAAAGATCACCCAATATTTAATGCAGTATACAAAATTCGTAATTGTTCAGCCCGTTAAAAAATAGTTATCCCCAAAGCCCTGTCTGGTTGATATTTGCAGGAGGTTAAGCGTTTAGCATCGAAACAAATATCTATGCAGTTGTATTCATTCTTGCATTTAGATATAAAATGTTGTAGTTGAAAATAAATATTTTTTATGAAAATTCAGGATAACCTAATTATGAAACAGATAAGCCAAAAATCAAAAATTCAAGGATTTACATTAATAGAAGTAATGGTTGTTATTATTATTGTCGGACTTCTTTCTGCTCTTGTCGCTCCTAAGTTTTTCGGGAAAATTGACCAGGCAAAGGTAAAAACTACAAAAACACAGATCGAATTACTGGGCGCTGCTTTGGATGATTTCAGGCTGGATAATAGCAGGTATCCTACAATGGAAGAAGGATTGAATGCTTTAAGAAAACAGCCTGATGGATTGAAAAACTGGTATGGCCCCTATCTGCCTAAAGATATTCCCCTGGATGCATGGGGAAAAGAATATATCTATAAATCTCCAGGAGACCATGGCGATTATGATCTTTTCAGTTATGGTAAAGACGGGGTTGAAGGCGGAGAAAAGGATAACCGGGATATTGTAAGCTGGGAATAGAATGAAAACTGAAATTTTTCAAGAAATTGACGAATCAACCATTCCGGAATCTCCACCCGAGGTAACGCTTCTTTCCATGAATTTCATGAAGAATTTCAAAGTATTGCCCATTGATGATTCAGGTGAAACTCTTGTGGTTTTATTTGCTGATCCCTATGACTATCATACCCGTGAAGCTGTGACAGCTGCCTATGAAAAACCATTGAAAATATATCAGGCTTCTGAAGAATTTGTCGGCAATACCATATATGCCTGGTACGAGGCCGACAGGGAAATGAGTGGCAAGGGAGATGAAGACAACCAGGGCCTGAATATGGATGATGAGCTGTGGAATGATACAGAGCAGCTAAAGGATATGGCATCCGAAGCTCCCGTCATCCGCCTGGTCAATCATATCATCAGCAAAGCCCTTGATCTTGGGGCGTCTGATGTTCATATCGAGCCTAAAAGGAAATTTGTTGCTGTCCGATATCGTATTGATGGAGTTCTGCAGGATCAAGAACCCATTGCCCATAAATACCGGGCAGCCATTATTTCGCGTGTAAAACTCATGGCTAACATGGATATTGCTGAAAGGCGGCTGTCCCTGGATGGCAGAACAAAAATCAAACTGGGCAGAAAAGAAATTGATATTCGTGTGTCAAGCGTACCTGTTCAATATGGAGAAAGCCTTGTGTTAAGGCTTTTGCTCCAGGACAACATACAGCTTAAACTATCTTCTCTGGGCCTGTCAGATGAAGTGTCTGAGCAGTTTTTAAGGCTTGTGTCTCAGCCCTATGGTATGTTCCTTGTAACAGGCCCTACAGGTTCTGGAAAAACCACAACCCTTTACTCTGTCATAAATGAAATAAACACTCCTGAAAAAAAAATTGTTACGGCTGAAGATCCTGTGGAGTATCAGATTGACAATGTGAACCAGGTTCAGGTCAAGTCTTCAATCGGCCTTACTTATGCCTCCGTATTAAGATCTTTTTTAAGACATGATCCTGATACCATTCTCATTGGAGAAATTCGTGATTCAGAAACAGCGGAAATAGCGATCCAGGCATCTTTAACAGGTCATATGGTTTTTTCCACTCTGCACACAAATGATTCAGCAGGAGCAGTTAACAGGCTTTCTGATATGGGAGTGGAAAGCTATCTTCTCGCCTCAAGTCTGGTGGGAGTTCTGGCCCAGAGGCTTGTACGTAAAATCTGTGAGAATTGCAAGGAAGAAATAACTTTTACCCAGATACAAAAAAAGACTATTGCCCATAACCTTGAAATTCCAGTGGATATGATTGATGATACCTGCATGAGGGGTAAAGGGTGTAAAGAGTGTTCTTCTACAGGATATAAGGGAAGGATAGGCCTTTATGAGCTATTAGTGGTTGATGATATAACCCAGCGAATGATTGCCGAGAATGCGGACAGGGATGAGATTGTCCGCAAAGCTGCTGAAAACGGGATGAAAACAATCCGGTATGACGGGTTGGAAAAGGTTAAACAGGGCATCACAACGTTTGAAGAGGTGCTGAGGGTTACCCGCTGATGACGGTCTTTAAATATGAATTTTTTGACCAGAAGGGCAGCAAGGGACGTGGTGCCTGTGAAGCAGATACTAAAGATGAAGCATTAAAAATTCTGCAAAGCCGCGGGCATCGCCTGATCCGGTGGATTAATCTGGGCAGTGCCTCTTTTTCGCTTTTTAAAAGCCAAAACACCCGCCGTATCCTTAATCAGGATCTTCTAATCCAGTTTACCAAAGATCTTGCACATTTGATAAAGTCTGAAGTACCCATTGACCGGGCCATCCGAATAATTGAAGATTCTTCGTCAAACAAATCCGTAAAGTTGATGACGACTTTTTTGTATGATTCCGTCCAGTCAGGAAGCAGTCTGGCAGAATCAATGGGGGAAAAACCAGCAGATTTTGATGATCTTTATGTCAGCATGATCAGAGTCGGTGAAACAGGTGGTATCCTTGCACAGGTTATGGAGAGGCTGGGCGAATTCATGGAAAGAACCCAGGAAATCAAAAAATTTATTATCTCCACTTCAATATATCCGGCCATACTTTTATCTGTCGGGATGATTTCAGTGTTAGTCATTATGGGATTTGTGGTCCCTAAATTTGCTGATATTTTTCGTGACCTGGGACAGGATATGCCTTTTTCAACAAAAATGCTTTTGAATATGGGCGTATTTCTGGGGCAATGGTGGTGGGTTTTGATTACCATAACTATTTTGTTTTGTCTGATATCATGGAGGATGATAAAAACAAGCCAGGGAAAAATTATTATGGATAAACTTTTGATCAGGATTCCATATCTTGGGGATCTGTTGATGAATATTCAGGTGAGCAGGTTTGCAAGAACTTTGGGTGTCCTGGTGCAAAGCGGTGTTCCCATTTTAAGATCCCTTGGGATTGTCAAAGATGTGGTTGGAAATATTATATTAAAGGGTTCCGTGGTATATATTGCGGACCAGGTCAGGGAAGGAAGGAATTTGAGCAGCTTGATGAAGGAAAACAAGATGTTTCCTCCAATGATTGTGCAAATGGTTTCCCTGGGCGAAGAGAGTGGGAAAATGGGCGAGATGCTTGTTTCCTCTGCTGAAAATCTTGATGTTATGATTCAGAACAGGATCAAGATGCTTTTGACATTTATTGAACCATTTGCAATTCTTTTTATGGGCATCATTATCGGGGGGATTGTTGTTTCAATGCTTTCCACCATATTCGGGATCAATGATATCTCATTCTAAGGGCTTCACTTTTTTGGAAGTCCTTGTGGTGCTTATACTTATAGCACTGGCCTCCTCTTTGGTTGCAACAAATGTGGGAAAATCATCAGGCCACAAAAGAACTGTCTTTTTTATCAAAAAGGTTCAATCCATGTGCCTGAAGGCCAGACAAAGGGCTATGATTAACGGGCATTCTCAGTCTTTTGTCATTTCTTCTTCTCAACGATCCTGCTGGATCGTTCCGGAAAATAAAGTTGAGATACCGGAATCCATTACTATTGAAGGGGAAAATGTAAAAACTAATGAAGAGGATTATTACGTAATCAGATTTTATCCGGATGGAAGTTCAAGTGGGGGTATCCTGTTTTTTAAAACCAATGAAGCAACAATTTTTCGTCTTAAAGTGGATGTATTAACCGGTATAATAGAATTGATCAATGATCAGGCCTGAAAATAAGAACGGGTATACCCTGCTTGAGGTCATGGTGGCTTTATTGATTGTTGCCATGTCCCTGGGGGCCATTTTCCAGAATCTTTCCCTGTCCAAAAGAATATCGCTCAAGTCTGAGAGAGCTTTTAAAGCGGTCAGGCTTGCAAATAATATATTTCATGATCTTGAAACCATAAATATAGTTGTCAGAGGTGAGACCATTGAGGAGAATATCCCTGAAGAGGAAAACTGGTATTATAAATTTTATTCAGAGCCCCTGGTATTGGATCAAATATCTGATGACAAAACTCCTCTTGAGATAGAAGGCCTTAAAAAGATCACTTTGTGCATCCTGCATGATGAGAATGGTAAAAAACAATCCTTTTGCTTTGTGAAATGGCGTAAACCATGATTGAGAAATTTAATTTGTGCCTGACCGGAAACCCGTGTTTGGGCGAAAAATTGCCCATATACAAGGCGCAAGAAAGTTTGAAACCAGAGTGTACTCCTGTACATGAGGATTTCAAACTTTTGCAGCAACGCAGTAGATGGGTGAGTTTTCGTTCAAACACTAATTTTATATCCAGGATCCATTCAACCAGGGAAAAAGGTTTTACCCTTCTGGAATTATTGGTTGCAATGCTCATGGTTTCAATGGTGACCATTATTATTGCCCAGGCATTAAAATTGAGTATCAACTCCTGGGACCGGGCACAAAGAGAAGGCGATACATTCCAGGCCAGAATTGTCATTCCTTCCCTTTTGAGGAAACAGCTTGATTCAATAGTCAGAGAAAAGGTGTTTGCACAGGGCCAGGCACCAGTTAAACTGGTATTTAAAGGCAATGAAAAAGGCTTGTCTTTTTTTACCTCTTTTACACCCATGGCCGGCAATCTGACCGGGCTTTTAAGGGTTACCTATGTACATGATAAAGAAAAGAGTACTCTTTTTTTATACCAGAAACTCATATTGACATTGGAAGATTTGAAAGATATCTATTGTCCTTTGTCAGAGGTATGGGACCGTCAATTGGAGCCTTCGGGGAAAATAGTTGGTACCCGCCTTTTTGATATCCGTTACAGCAAGGAAAAATCTTTATCAGATACTGATTCAGATAGTGTTGCAAATATATGGGAGAATACAAAAAACCAGTATCCCGGATCGATTTTTCTTAATTTTCAAACAATAGCCAAAAAAATGACTTCAAACCCGGAATTGTGGCATTTTAACATTGGAACATGACAAGGTGTTGATAAAAAAGTGTTCAGGCAAATAAAAAATAGTAATGGCAGTATCCTCATTGTTGTTCTCTGGAGTCTGATCATGATCAGTTATCTGGTGGGGGATTATCTTATCCACAACAGATCAAAAACAGGCACTGCCATGAATCTGAAAGCCTCTTTCATTCAAATGAATGCTGTTGAATCTGTTTTGCACCTGACAAGTTCCGATGAATGGAAGAAAGGTGTTGATCAATATATACCGGGAAAATGGGTGGATTTGAATGTTGAGGGGGTAAAACTTCGTTTCAGACTGGACAACGAAGGCATCAGGATAAATATAAACACGGCTGATGATGCAAAAATTAGACAGACAGTGGTTGACATTTTTAAAGAGTCTGATATTGAAAAGGCAAACTTATTAACTGATGCGATCCTTGACTGGAGAGACTATGACGATCTGGTAAGGACACAGGGAGCTGAAAAAGAATATTATGAGTCAAAAGGTTTGAATTATCTGCCTGCCGACGGATGGTTCAAAACAATGACTGAACTTTTGCTGGTCAAAGAAATGACCCGCAAACTTTTCTGGGGTGCTCCGGGAAAAACGGAAAAGAATGATAACCCGGATAATACATTTGACAAGACATCAGATTATAATACTGACGACATTGAACAGGGCTCTTTTATTGAAAAGTTCACATTGTTTGATGCAGGATTTGAAAGACTGAGTATTGTGATCCCGCTCAAAGGGGATGCAAGACTTTATTTTATCTTGTTTATCAAAGGTAAAAAGAGTATGAACGTTGTTGAACGATATACTGAATTTTTGGAAGGTTAAATTGATTTATAAACAATATCTGGGGATTTATATAAACGAATCCGAAATCCAGTACACAGGTTATTATAAATTTTTCCCCGGTTTGTTCTCCGGAAAAAAAGGTCTTTTTAAGTCTTCTCTCCCAAAAGTTTTCAATGATTCTTCTTTTCGTTTCAACCTGAAAAAACTACTGGATTCAATAAAGCCCTCAAAAAGAAGAAAGATATATATTTGTCTCCCAAGAAAGTTTTTTTTTACAAGGAGACTTAAATTTCCTGTTTTGCCCCTGGATGATGTCAGGGATTCTGTAGTGAACAACCTTGAAATATATTCACACCTGCCCCTTGATGAGATCTATTATGATGTATTGTTTTCAAAAGATAAAGGCAGTGAAATCAATGCCCTGCTTTTTTATGCTCCGCGCAAAAAACTGGATATATATTTAAATCAGCTCATGGAAACAGGCCATTACAATTCCCTTGAATGCATCTTTCCTTTTTCCTATGGAGCCGGTCCCTGGTATTTTGGTCTGAAAACTAAACCCGGTGATCAAAAAGGCCTTGTGATTCAATATAAGGATTCAACGGAGATAGCTTTATACTCAGGTTACTCATGTATTGATTCTTTTTTATTGGATACATATAGTGAAAAAGAAAACCAGGACAAGATCATAAAGGATATCATGGCTGAACATGATATGTCCGAAAATCAGATAGCCTATAAAAATACCAATACGGTAACCCAAAATAATTTTTTAAATGAAAATATGGGAGGGGCTGCTCTATCACCTGTATTTAGTGGAATGCAACAGATCAGTGTGGATGAAAACTTGCCCCGGATTAAATTATTTAAACCCATGAAACTTCTTTTTCCTCTATTTATTATATTGGGTGCTTTAATGTCTTACCTGTCCATGAATATATTAGATGAACTTGAGGTTAAACAAAAAAATCTGGAAGGGGTTAAAAAAGAGATCATTGCCCTGGAAAAAGAGATTGATCCGATCCTCCAGGCTAAAACAGCCTTGGAAAGGGCTGCTGAATACAAAGGCGATGTAGAGGACTTTGTATTGTCCAAGCCGCCTTTATATTCCTATTTAAATGATCTGGCCCTAAACGTTCCTGAAAATACATGGTTTGCCCATTTAAGCTATAAACCCGGGATTATTTCCATGCAGGGAGAAGGCGACGATGTATTAAAAGTGGTTGAATTTTTAAGGATGTCTGATAAATATAAAGAGGTTAAGTTAAAGGGTTCAGTAAGCCGGACCAAGGAAGGCAAGGACAAGTTTATGATTGATCTTATTTTGAAAGATCTGGAAAAAAAATCCAGGTAAGGGGATAATGAAAGCTCTTTTATTAAATAAACGACTTCGTTTTACCGCATTTGGATTTTTAATATGCATCCTTATAACGGCAGTATGGTGGACCACTTTTTATTCAGGGTTAAAAGATGAGATAGATGACCTTGAGTCTGGACAAAAGGCTTCTCTGCACAGACTTGAAAGGCTTCAATCCAAAAAAAAGGCTCTCTGGAATGAGAACCAGGTTAACATGGAAAAACAAAAAGACCTGCAGCGCCTGTCCAATTTGCTGGTGGGCGGTGATTCTGCTTTAGATGTGAATACTGAGGCCCAAAAATTAATACGTTCTTTCTGGGAAGGTCATGATATAAACCTGGATACTTACAGAGAAATTCCCAGTGGGAAATGGAGAGATAATGTATTAGTAAAACTCAATTATCAGTTTAAGTGTGAGCTGGAAGATTTGTCTGATCTTTTGAATTATTTTGAAACTCTGGAAAAGGTTATCAGGATAGAGACATTGAATATACATTATTTAAAACGCAAAGAAGATAACCTCCAGGTGATTTTAACCCTGGGAATTCTTTCAATTACAAATGATGTGACCTAATTATTTTTTTTTGCAGGAGAGTTGAATCTATGAACAATGGCGTTAGTAAAATCAGGCATTCATATTTATTGCAGGTATCCCTGATGGTATTGTGCGCTGCCATCTTATCCGGCTGTATGCCGGAGATAGGGAAAAAAAAAGCAACCCTTGACGAGCAAATATATAAGAATGATAAACAAATATATAAGAATAAAGTCCAGGATACAAAAAAAGAAGAATTATCTGCCAGGGTTGTAAAAGCAGAAGCTTTAAAAAAGAGTGAACAAAAAACCGAAAATGTTGCAGAACCTGCTGATTCCAACGTCATAAAACAAGATTCTTCCTGGGAACATATATCAGATCCTCAAATACTGGGACTGCAGACATCTGTCAAAAGATACAAACGGACCCCAATGGCATCCACCCCCCCCATGCACATTGACCTGGCCTTTGACAATGCTGATCTGACCGAGATTCTGGACCTGATTCTATATGATCATTTCAATATAAATTATATGATTGACCCCAGTATCAATGCCAAGCTCACCTTTCATTTTGAGGGTGATTTTTCCAATACCACAATTATTGACAAACTCAATAGTGTTTTGCATGTCAGTGGTATTGCAATTGTTGAAGGGGTTGGATCCATATTCAAGGTGGTCCTTAAAAATGACTCTGCCAGGTCTGGTGAATTTAAACTTAATGACAGCAGAACCCTGCAGGAAACAGGAGATGTCACACGGCAGATTAAAATTAAATATTTAAATGCAATAGATACTTCCAAAACATTGAAGTTTTTTATATCCAAGAATGCTCTGATCATACCCGATTCCGTCAATAACAGCATTATTATAACTGACACCTCGGAAAATATTCTAAAAGCTGCTTCCATTATTGATGCCCTGGATGTTCCTTTTTTCAGGGACATTTCCTGGAAAGTATTTCCAGTGTTTAAAGCAAAAGCCGAGACAATTGCCATTGACCTTACAAAAATGTTTAAAACCAATGGCCTTTTTACCAGGCCCGGTATCGTAAACGGTTCTTACCATATCCTGCCCATCAAAACCATCAATGGCATTCTTGTGGCCACAAAATGGCCGGAAATTATTGATACGATCGGGGATTGGATCAAAATTATGGACCAGGCTGATGAGACCTCAACTGATGTTTTTGTTTATTATGTGGAAAACGGTAATGCAGTTGACCTGGCCGATATTTTAAAAGAGGTTTACGGTGGTAAAGCCACTACCACAAAAAATTCCGGCAGCCAGAAGATTGTCCAGGCCACGACGGGTCAGCCGACAAATCCAGTTGCAGGGAAAACTATTGCCAAAAAAACAGTTTCCGGTGATTTGATTGATGATGTCAAAATCATAGCAGACGCAACAAATAATGCTATTATTTTTAAGGCCCACCCAAATGATTTCGCTAATATTAAGAAAATATTAAAAAAACTGGATATCATGCCAAGACAGGTATTGTTAAATGTGCTGGTTGCAGAAGTCACATTAAAAGATTCCTTTGAGTTTGGGGTCCAGTGGATGCTGTCAGATAAAATGAATGGGTATAATAATGTTGTAATGAATGACCAGAAGGATTCATTTGTTACCACGGGCACAGCTCTTGGAGCCGCCACAGGTTTTACATACGGGGTATTTAATGCTGCTGATGCCTTAAAAGCCCTTGTCAAGGCTGTGGGAGAGGATTCAAATATTAATATCCTTTCTTCTCCCAACATCATAGGTGTGGATAATAAGGAAGCCTATATAGAGGTGGCAGAAGAAGTACCGACTGTAACCGGTACGGTAACTGATGCCAACGGGGGTGTCACAAATACCGTACAATATAAAAAAACAGGGATTATCCTCAAGGCAACTCCATCCATCAATTCCAGAGGGCTTGTAAAACTTGACTTAACCCAGGAAGTAAGTGAGCCGGGCACTTTTGACACACAGCTGAATAATTATTCCATCCTGACACGAAAAGCCACCACATCTCTTGTGGTAGAGGACAAGCAGACCATATTCATCGGTGGTCTGATGCGGGAAACAACTTCGATCAGTGATGCAGGCGTACCTTTTTTAAAGGATATTCCAGTACTTGGGTATTTTTTTAAAAAAGAAAGCCAGGAATCACAAAAAACAGAACTGATTTTTTTGATTACACCCCATGTCATAAGATCAAGGACTGAAGCAGATTCAATAACAAAAGAATTTACACAAAAAATAAGCCAGGTTAAGGAACTTATTGATAATTAGATATGTTTTCATATTTTTATTCTGCCTGATCCCTTTATCATCAACATTGGCAGGAACTATTCCACCGGATGTGTGTGTGGTGGTGTCCAGTAAAATAAGGCCTTTTGTATTGATGGCTGATGAAATGGAAAACAGCCTGGATTTTTCCGTGACCCGAGTATATCTTGATTCAGCCTACAGACCCTATGGAGAAAATGGTAAATTCAGAGAAATTTTCGGAAGTGGTTTTAATCTTTTTATTGCAGTGGGGCCAAGGGCCTTATCGTATCTGTTAAAACAAAAAATAACCACCCATATTATCTACGGGATGGTACTCAACCCGGAATCATTTATCAATAGTTACAATACAAATGTTTCAGGAGCCTCACTCAGTATTTTTTCTTCTACACAATTAACCATGATCAAACAGATTTTTCCGGATATACAAAAAATAGGTGTTCTCTATGATCCGAAAAATAATAAAAACTGGTTTAATTCAGCCAGTTTTTTAGCAAAAGCAAATGAAATTTCCCTGATCCCCCTTAATGTTTCGGACAGTTCCATGATTACAGCTGTTCTGGATGAAAAAGCAAAAGATCTTGATGCCGTCTTGTTTATTCCGGATGCTACGGTTATTTCAACAACTATTATCAGGCATACGATTAAACACTTAATTTTAAGAAGAATTCCTGCCATTGGGTATAATAATTTCTTCAGTGATTCCGGGGCTGCATTGAGTTTTGTCACGGATTATCGAGAAGTGGGCAAGCAGGTGGCCAATCTGGTTTACACATTTTTAAATGATAAAAAGAAAGTGTCGGAAGGTCCGGCCTTTACTGTGAGATTGAATCCAAAAGTTATCAAATTACTGGATCTTAAATTAAATGATAATTTACCGGAGAATGTTAAGTTTAAGAAATGATGCAATATTCAATTAAATCAACTCTGTTATTTGGTGCTTTGTTTTCCATCATAGCAACTGCTGTGATAATGGGAATCATTGGTATCAGACTGACTGGTGATTTTTTAACCATGCGGTTTCACAGTAATTTTGAATTGATTGCTCAGAATCTGGCTAAAAATGCTGAACTGGGGGTTTTATTAGATGATACAATCATGCTGGATAGACTGGTCAATAACATGATTGTGCAAAAGGACGTAAAAAAGGTTACCATTTTCTCCGGAGAGAATGTGATACTTGTAGATGTTGAAAAACAAATAACAGGTGACATAGTTAAAATAACGGCCCCGATTCTAACCCCGTCCATGATGGAAGAAAGCTTGATTGATAACAGTTTAAAAGAGTATGATAAAATCGGGAATGTGGAGCTGGGGTATTCAAAGGAGAGTCTTGACCTTCTCAAACATAAAATGACCCTGCGGTTTTTGTTTTTTGCTCTATTACTGGCATTTGTATCAGGCGGCTGGTACTGGTTTTTTTCAAGGTCTATTGTAAAAACTCTGAATCATCTTGTGGATGTGTCCAAAGAAGTATCAGGAGGGCAGATGGATCTTAAAGCCAGCGGAGGAAGTTTTTATGAGACAAAAATGCTGGCTTCTGCATTTAATGATATGCTTAACGGGCTTAAAAAGCAGCGAAAAGCGCTTGAAAAAGCCTATGCAGATATGGCGGAACAAAAATCCATGGCAAATGTGGGTAAATTTTCAATTATGGTGGCCCATGAAATCAAAAATCCCCTTTCCATTATCAAGGGCAGTATGAATATTCTGAAAAAACCTGAGATTGACGATGTCATGCGGGAAAATATGTTCACTTATCAAGAAGAGGAAATTAACCGGATCAATCTTTTGGTGGAAAATTTTTTACTTTATTCAAAACCTTTTGAACCTGTCATGTGTGAGACGGATATGAACCTATTTGTACAAAAATTGATTGCAAAACTGGATGTAGTCAATTTTGAAAAACATATCAAGGTGATTCAGAAAATAGATAAAGAGCCAGCCCGGGTATTGTGCGACACTCCACTCATGGAACGGGCATTGAACAATATTTTAAAAAACTGTTTTGAAGCATGCGGACCTGAGGATACAGTTGAGATGCACAGCCGCACTTTGGACGGATATTGGATTTGTTTAATAAAAGATTCAGGACCGGGTATTAAAAAAGAAGCAATTGATAATATTTTCAAACCTTTTTTTACGACCAAGGCAAAGGGGACGGGCCTGGGACTTGCCATTGTAAAAGATATTATCCTGTTACATGAAGGGAAAATAAGAGTAGGAAATAATGAAAAAAAAGGAGCTTTTTTTAAAATTTATCTTCCCTGTGTGAAGAGAAAAGATCAGGAAAAGATGGCTCATGTTCAATAGAATGAAACCTTTAAATAATGCGTTAATCAAAGGTTTATAGAAAAGAGTGATATTATGGCAAATATACTGATAGTTGACGATGAAGACCGGATCAGGTCTATTTTAAGAATTCTGCTGGAATCAAGGCAACATTTAATTGATGAGGCAGAAAATGGTATAACAGCCCTGGAAAAACTGGAAGATAATAAATTTGACCTTGTGATATCTGATATACGGATGGATGGCATGGGGGGAAAGGAATTGCTTTCGGAAATAAATGAACGGGAAATAGGGTGTCCCGTGATTTTTATCACAGCCTATGCATCCGTGGAATCCTCTATTGATGCCTTAAGGCTCGGGGCTGTGGATTATCTTGTAAAACCTTTTGATGAAGATCAGGTCCATATTGCAGTGGAACGGGCTCTTGGATTTGGCAGGATTATTTCTGAAAACGTCATACTCCAGAAAAGGTTGAAAGACAGCGGGGCACAAGACAATATCATTTTTGTATCAAAGGCAATGAAAAAAGTTGAAGAACTATCCCTGAAAGTGGCAAAAAGTGATGCCACAGTTCTTATTACGGGCGAGTCCGGGGTTGGCAAAGAGGTGGTGGCAAGATTTATCCACGCCAGTTCCCAAAGAACCAAAAACCGTTTTGTGCCAGTCAATTGCGCTGCCATTTCGCCTTCTTTAATGGAATCAGAACTTTTCGGATATGAAAAAGGTGCTTTCACAGGAGCATCCAACAGGACGGAGGGTAAATTTGAATTTGCCAATAACGGCACTTTATTTTTAGATGAGGTTGGAGATCTTCCCCATGGTGCCCAGGCAAAATTGCTGCGCGCCATCCAGGAAAAAGCATTCTCCAGGGTGGGTGGAAATAAAGAAGTAGAACTGGATATACGATTGATTTGTGCCACCAATCAAAACCTTGAACAAATGGTAAGGGAAAAAAAATTCCGGCAGGATTTGTTTTACCGACTGGCCGTATTTCCCATTGAAGTTCCGCCTTTAAGGGAAAGAAAAGAAGCCATTATACCTTTATCAATTGATTTTATAAAAAAATATGGAAAAATGAGCGATTATGATAGTGAAATTATAACAGGTGGCGGGCAAAATATCCTGAAAGGTTTTGCCTGGCCCGGCAATGTACGCGAACTTGCCAATGCCATGGAGCGGGTCATGATATTGAAATCAGGTAAGCTGCCCGTTACGGCGGATGATTTAGGATTCCTTAATATTGACGGTACATCCGTAATCCTTGAAGGTGATTTTAACCTGTCTCCTTCCGGCATAGATTATGATGGACTTCAAAAACAAATCGTTTTACAGGCACTTGAAATGGCCAATGATAATAAAAGCTCTGCAGCAAGACTGCTGGGGCTGTCCAGGGCAAGATTCAGGACATTGGTCAAGTTGGTGGATGGTGAATAAATGTTTATAAAACGTCTTCTATTTATCGGTTATTTAATTTTCTGGCCTGTTTTGATCCATGTAACCCCGCTTTGGGGCGGTGTGGAAGATAAGGCTCTTGAAAAAACCCTGCTTTTTTTTGTGGGTGAAAACCTTGAAGTATTGACACTTGCATCAAAAAAGGCGGAATCAGCTGTTAATGCTCCTGCCGTTGCAAGAGTTATTAATTCCGGTGAAATTGAGAGGCGGGGGGTCAATACCCTTGCAGAACTGCTTGAAACAGAGCCTGGATTTTATATGAACAGTCGGGCGTCAGGTACGATTCCCTATCTTAGAGGTGTTCAGAGCGGGATTCTTTTTCTTTATGACGGTGTGCCTTTGACCACCAACGCAACCCGCAACGCCAATGCCCTGGATTATGAAATTTCCTTATCCAATGTTCAGCGCATAGAAATCATAAGGGGTCCGGGTTCTGTGTTATGGGGTGCGGATGCCTTTGCAGGGATCGTCAATATCGTGCCTTTTAAAGGCAATGATATCAAAGGAGTGGAGGCAGAGGTTTTTGCCGGAAGCAACCGGTATTCAGGTGGATCAATAAAAGGGGGTAAAAAAAATAAATCTTCTGATACTTTTTTATCTATCTCTTATGCCAGGGACCGGTATCATAAGAGTGCATACAAGATTGATTCCTCAATTGCCACGGCAAGCGGAAATTATTTAAAAAATATTGATGATTCCAATTACTTTGAACTTACAGGTAATTCATCTTTAGGAGAAAAAATCAAGCTGTCAGGGAGGTTATCCGACAACGAGCGGGAATATGTCATGAATGACAGTGGATCATTGACCTGGCGCGGCAAAAGAGAATCACCTTCAGGATTTATAAAAGGGACATATGAAGATCGGTTTAAGGGTTTTGACCTGACCTTGACAGGATATTTCCAGTATATTGAGAATAATGTAACCAATGTGGATATTGAGCAGGAACAGTCCGACTTGATTTATTCAGGAGAAATGCTCTGGTATAAAGCTGTTTCAGAGTCTGCCCAATTTACCTTTGGTTCATCATTCAGGCGGAATCATGTGGATGGAGCCGTGGCTGAAAATAATTTTCTACCCATTTCTTTAAAACCCGGCAATTCAGTATTTATTCCAAGTGCAGACCAGGTAAATTATACCAATACACTGATTTCAGCTTTTGGTCAGTATCGACATAAATGGGGCGGACACACTGATTCATGGCTCGGTATCAGGTATGACAACCATTCTGAATATGATGATACATTAAGCTACAGCATGGGAATCAATTCACCATTAACAGATGATTTAAGGGTGAAGCTTGTTTATGGTACTGCATTCAGGACACCATACCCAAACCAGTTGATTGGTGCTGACCCCCTTGATCCTGAACAGATTAATACAGCCAATATTCAGGCTCTATTAGCTGTAGATCCGAAAAAAAGCCTTTCCCTCAACCTGTTCTATAGCAATATTTCCAATTATGTTTTTGAAGATCCTTACGGGGGGCTTTCATTTCCTTCGGAGATCAAAATATGGGGTGCTGAACTTTCCGCCTCTGCAGTCCTGACTAAAGAGTTTGATTTTTATCTGAGCCTGACAGCTCTTAATTCAGATGCTCAAAATATCAGGTACAGAATTCCTTCCTATACCTTTGTCCGACCAGATGGCCAGAAAATTACCGTTTACGAAGAGTGGACCCAGCCCTATGATTCCGGACCTGAATACCTGGCATCCCTGGGCTTTGCCTGGAAGTTTATGCCGAAAAAATTATTAACGGCTAATTTCAAATGGACAGGTGATATTCCCTATTCTTTTGATAAAGACGTTAACAGCGGAAACTTTGATATAACACCCAATGTTTCTCTGGGATTAAAATGGCAGGATTTTTTGGGAACCAAAACAATCCTGAGTTTGAAAGTGGATAACCTGTTTGATACAAAAAATAATACCCCGGGCCGTTATGGACCCGTTGAGGAAAGTCCTCTGCAGGTCTATCTGAAATTATCTTATAAATTTTAATCGAGTAAATAAATCAAATGAACAATCCAGGTGTTGAAAAGTATTTTGTCCATGAATCATCTTATATTGATGAAAATGTTCAAATCAAAGAGGGAACTAAGATTTGGCATTTTTCCCATGTTCTTTCCGGTGCAAAAATAGGGAGAAACTGCAACATTGGTCAGAATGTCTGTATTTCAGGCCGTGTTGTCATCGGCAATAATGTGAAGATTCAGAACAATGTTTCTGTTTATGAAGGAACAATTATCCAAGATGATGTTTTTTTAGGCCCGTCTTGTGTTTTGACCAATGTCTTAAATCCAAGATCACAGATTAAGCGCAAGAACCTGTATGAAAAAACCTTGATTAAAAAGGGGGCAACTATCTGCGCCAATGCAACAATTGTTTGCAATGTAACCCTGGGGAAATATTGTTTCATTGCAGCAGGCGCTGTTGTGACAAATGATGTGCCAGACTATGGTTTTATGGTCGGAATACCTGCAAAACACATGGGATTTATGAGCCGCCATGGCCATAAGCTTAAGCATGCAAATAAAGATGGAATCTATTTATGCCCTGAAAGTGGACTTAAATATAAGAAAAATAAAGAGGGCATAATGTACTGCCTGGACCTGGATGAGAAAGATGCCCTGCCTGAGGAGCTTTCACAGGGTAATAAATCCTATCGTGATTATAAATAGGAGGTTGAATATTGATTGTAAATAATAAGCCAATCAAATTTATTGATTTGTCACTTCAGCAGCAGAGAATTTTGCCCAGATTGCAAAAAAGAATAGCTGAGGTATTGGCCCATGGCCGATATATCATGGGGCCTGAAGTAAATGAACTGGAAGAAAAGCTGTGCAGATTCAATCGAGTAAAACATACAATTTCATGTGCAAATGGAACAGATGCATTGCTCATGGTTTTAATGGCTTATGGAATCGGCCCGGGGGATGCAGTATTTACAACCTCATTTTCCTTTGTGGCAACGGCGGAAGTGATTGCCCTTTTGGGCGCAACCCCTGTTTTTGTTGATATTGATCCTGATACATATAATATTAATCCTGTCGCCCTTGAAAAAGCAATCCAGGCAGTATTGCAAAATGATGAATCAGCCTGTCCTTTTTTAAAAACCATGGACAATTTAAAGCCAAAAGGTATTATTCCCGTGGACATTTTCGGCCTTCCTGCAGATTATGAAAAAATTTGTCGCCTTGGAAAAAAATATGATCTTTTTGTTCTGGCAGACGGTGCCCAGAGTTTTGGGTCGGAATATAGGGGAAAAAAGGCCGCAAGTCTTGGCGATGCAGCAACAACCAGCTTTTTTCCTGCAAAACCCCTGGGATGTTATGGTGATGGCGGGGCTGTTTTTACCAATAATGATGAACTTGCCCAAAAACTGATATCCATCCGGGTGCATGGAAAAGGAAAAGAAAAATACGATAATGTGCGCATTGGGATTAACGGCAGACTTGATACTTTGCAGGCTGCTGTTCTTCTGGAAAAACTGGAAATTTTTCCAGAAGAATTTCAAACCAGAAACAGGGTTGCAGATCTTTATACAAAACTTTTAAAAGATTATGTTAAGATCCAGGCAATACCGGATGACAGAACCTGTGCCTGGGCACAATATTCCATTAAAAAAGAAAACCGGGGAATGATTCAAAAAAAATTAAGTGATAAGGGTATTCCCAGTGCTGTATATTATCCCACCCCTCTTCATCTTCAACCGGCATTTTCTTATCTTGGACATAAACCCGGCAGTCTGCCTGTTTCGGAAAATTTATCAAAGGATATACTCAGTCTGCCAATGCATCCATACTTAAAAGATGAACAGATACGCCATATTACAGATGTGATAGTCAACCCTGACGATGCATAAAATTTTTACCCTTCATGGCTTTTGCAACATTAGGGTAAACTTGCTATGATTAATGACCTGGTATAATAATTGCTTTAAAGTAGAGGCACTATGAAAAAATTTAAATCCTATATAACAATCATCCCAATGATTTTTTGTATTGTTTTTTTACAATCTTTTATTGTGTCTGCTGCTGAACACCAGGATGCTGCCTTATATATGATGAGGCTTATTAATGATACGCGAAAAACGCCTTTAAATGCATTAACGGATATTGGGCTGGATAAGACCACAGCCCAGACAAATCTGGGAATGGATGCCTGGGTTCTGGACCAGGGCCTGCCTCCTCTTGCCGGGAATCCTAAATTGTATGCTTCTGCACTGGACCATGCAAATGATATGAGTACCAATCTATATTATTCCTATGATTCCCAGAACGGGGATACGGTTCAAGACAGAATCAAGTCCAAAGGGTTTGAATTTATCTCTGCCGGAGAAAGCCTTGGAATTTTATCCTTTGATAAATATATTGAACCGCAACAGGCGGCAAAAGTCATATTTGACAATATACTGGCCTATGAGCTGGGGGATTCGATTCTGCCTTCCAATAGAAATATATTGAACCAGGACAGGACGCAAATTGGTATTGCTTTTGTGTCATTAGTTGCAGATCTCGGCCTTGATGTGCCTGTTAATATATACCTGGTTGTTGCAGATTTTGGAAAGTCTGTTCAGCCCAAAAATTTTATAATAGGGAATATATCCTTAAAAACAATCGACTACCCATTGTTTAAGCCTCAAAATGCTATTGAAGGGGTTGATATTGTATTGAAAAGATTGTCTGAACAAAAAGAGGATACAATAATTTCCTACACCATGGGGTTTTTTCAGTTTGAAATGCCTTTTGGCTTTTTTGCTCTTGATGCTGTAGACAAAACAGGAAATATCCTTGACAGTAAAAAATATTTTGCCCAGGATAAAAATATCTTCTTTGATTTATTCGTTGATAATTGACGATATATTGGCTTGTAATAACCATTAATGTAGTTTTCTAACCACAAGATTCCAGTTAAACTTAGATACACCCCTTCCCCGATACCACAATCGATTTGCTCAAATGCGACTCCTTTAATCTATCGTGTTTTTCCGCCACAAGTTGTGTCCACCATAGAGCCTGTCATCCAGTTCCATCCAGCGATGGAAAGGTAAGGCACCCGGAACGGGTATGGGTTGATCATAAAAAACTGCTACCAGTACCACTACCTGTACCTGCATGCGATTATTCTGGTTTCAGGCCCGCCCGAGTTCTACTTAAAGTATTCGGGCAGGCCTTCCAGGCTTTTAACAATTAATGTAATTGTTCAGCCCGTTAAAAAAAGTTATCCTCAAAGCCCTGCCTGATGGATATTTGCAGGAGGTTAAGCGTTTAGCATCGAGCAAAAATATCCATCAGACAGGGCGGTTTCAAACGTAAGAGCTGAATAATTACCAATTAATTTGAGACAGCCCAGAGAATTTGATATCCCATGGGACTATCACTGTAAAATTTGAGATCGCTTAATCCATTGCCGTTAAAATCGCCAAATTCAAAGGCCAGGCTGTTGATTACAGATCCTCCTGCCGCTGTGATGGCCGTATAATCAATGCTGGTCAAAGAAAAAAACGTATAATCAGGTTTAAGTTTCAATGTTCCAACGGTGATGACACCTGTATCAGTATCAATGGTATAGCCACCGGGAACAAGGGTATCCAGCATCTGGGACAGAGAGTCTATGGCCATGGCAGCAGGCGGCAGCAGCTGGCTTAATCCTGTGTCATATGTAACCAGAAAGGAATATGCTTCTGCTGAAGGATCTGCCCCACCCACAACACTGAAACTGGTTGTAAGACTTGTAAATGTATTGGTTTTATCATAACTCCATCCGATTTTCATGGATAAACTGCTCTGTGAAGACGTGCCGATCTGCAGGGCCCCATCCTGTGTCAGGACAGGATCAACACCTAATTTGAGAGCTTCGGCAATAAGATCAAGGGCAAAAACAGGGTAGGGTACAAAAATAATGGCATAAGAATCTGTTATACCAAGCCTGTTTCCATTGGGGATCTCAAAAAGGCCCTTGGGCATATAGTCCTCAACAATGGATATACTTTTGATGCTGAATGAAATAGATGTCCCATCGGAAAATGTGATCAGCATATTTTGGGTAGCCGGGTCAATTGTTACTGTTGCAACGGTTATACCCGTTGAATAATTATTAAAGAGCTCTTCGGCAATTTCAGCAATGGTTTTTTCAAGAGCTGCCGTACTTAAAGCTAAAATCTTCTGGGTGACATCAAGGGTTCTTTCAACCGCATTATAAAGTTCAGCTGTCTGTTTCTCCGTCAGCCCGTGGTTTGATGCAATGCTTTCTACTTTAACAGTATCAAGATCAGGTTTGGGATCCACTTGTATCCCGGAAACATCAATTACATCATCCAGAAGATGGGGATTTGACTGAAAAAACGCCTGGGATTTTGTTTTATCTGTTTTTATTTCATCAATCTGTGCAGGGGTAAGGTTTTGATTTGCCAAAACAACATCCAGTGTTGCCTTATAGAGCGCATCGGAAATTAATTCCAGCTCATCATGGGTGGTTTCCAGAACGGGCACACCATTTTTGACCATATTTGACATCACACCTTTAAGGCCTGCTCTGATATTTTTTAAATCTTCAGCAGTTGGCGGGTTATCCTTAATTAAATCATCAAGCTTTGTCCTTGTATTGGCGATAAGATTCCCTGCCTTGGTTTGTATTTCCCCTTCATGTTTTTGTCGCAGGGCCGCATCAGCACTCCTGACAGAATCAAGAGTTTTTCCTATAAGATTTTGAGCATCTAAAAGAATCCCGTGTACATCATCGGCCTTTGTGGCCTTAGTCATCTGATCTACATCCATCTCAAGATTATCCTGATTTGTATCAAGGTCTGTGCTGTCCGTTACAAATATTGTTGTAGAAAGTTTAAAGATCGCACCAGTGGTGTCAGTGACGCTAACTATGGCTGTGTAAGTTCCTTTTGCAAGATATGTGTGGGATTCATTTTTACTGCCATTAGGCTTTGTGTCACCATCGCCAAATTCATAGTCATAGGTAAATGGAGGTGTGCCTTGTGCGATAAAGGCGGTAAATTTAATGGTGGCAGGGGCTACCCCACGGGTAAGATCTGATTTTAAGTCACCTGCAAATATAGAAGGGGTGTCAATATTATCACAATCCTGGTCTATACCGTCTCCGGCAATTTCTGTGGCTCCAGGAAAGATACTTGCATCAGTATCATCGCAATCATCGGAATTCAGCTGCCATTGAAAAATATTACCCGTAAGATTAGTAGTTGAATTGTTGGGATCACCATCCCCATCGCCATCTGAATCAAAATACCAGGTTACATCTGCAAGGGTAGCTTGCGTGTCATTTTCATCAGGATTTGCAAATGCAAAATCAGGCCCGCCTGTCAGCAGAAAAAACACAAAAATGATCATCAAGGATAAAATGGCTTTTTTCATTTTTTTATCTCCTTAAGTTTAAAATTTTATTCTGAACCCGGCCATGAAAAAGATACCCTGCCAGGGAAGCTGGAGAGCTTCCGTGGGTTCTTCAGGAACATAATTAAATTTTTTGTCCAGAATATTATCTATATTAAAAAATAATTCCATCTTCTTGTTATAAATACTTTGTCTTGCTGAAATGCTTCCAATTATGAAATTGTCTCCATTGATTCCGGAAGCTGTGGTATCAAACTTTTGGTCAACAAACCACCAGGCAGTCTGGATAGTTAAGCCAAACGGATATACACAGGTGAACCTGACACCGGTTTCAGAATCACGCCTGTCAAATCCTGTTATTTCAGGCTCTATTTTTTTAAACCTCTGGGTAAAGGAAACAGCATATTGATCGGAAAAAAGATATTCCAGGGCAAACCCCAGGGATTTGCTTTCTTCTTTTAACCAGCTGCCTGATAAGTTGGGATGGGGTAAATAGTTTGAATTATAATCCTTTTTTTTCATTTGAATGTCAAGGCTGGTAAAATATCGGGTTGCCCACTGCCGTTCAAATGCAATTCCATAAAATTCAGTCAATGTGCCTGATGGTACACCTGTTATAGATGAAAAACCTGCCACTTCCACTGGCTGAAGTGTACTGCTTAAATAATCAGGCTGGATTTCCCTGAAATATGCGGCCCGGACAAGGTTGTTGCCCTTGAGACCCCAGACTGCACCGACCTGAGGGAGCCATCGTGAAATATCATTTTTTCCATCTGCGTCAAACCTGCACCACTCAAAACCAAGATCCAGTATCATATTGTCTGATATGGCCCACAGATCCTTTGCAAAGACTTTTATTTCAGTCTCTTCAGGATCCTGGTGAACATTTTGTGACAGAACTGTATTTGTGGGGAAAAGAGACTGGAAGATCTGGAAATCCTCAATATTTCTGTCCCGAACGCCCAGGATACCGCCAAGGGTTAATTTATGGTTTTTGAATTTTATTAAATCAATTACTTCGGCCCTGTATCTTTTGTCATCCTGAAAAAAAGAGTTCTGCCAGTTAAACTGGCTGCCCCAGGAGGGAGTAAATAATCTGTTTCTTAGAATACCACTGTCCCTGTCCTGATATTGAATGGAAACAAGAAGATCCTGCTGAGAAGAGACAGTCCAGTGGTAACCTGTACTGAAATTAAAAAAATCATAATCAGTGTCATCGTTATTAGCCTCTGCAAATCCGTTCTGGAGAGGTCTCAGATCTTCATGGTTCCCTTTCCCGCCAAGAATACCCAGACTGAATTGATGATTGAATAAAGGTTCTATTTTATATTTTAGATCCAGGTATCCGGATGATGATCCTGTCTGGGTAAATGGGCCGTCTGTGACATCAAAATGTGCCGAGGCAAGATAGGATTGTTGTTTTTTGCCGCCCTGCAAAGTAAGGGTGGACCCAAAGGTCTCGTCAGTGCCCCCGTAAACTTCCAGTGTCTGATTGTGTTCCGGAAGTTCCAAAAGGCTGTAATAGTCGGTAAAGCTTGGAAAAGTGTTGGAGTTTACAGGTTTTAACAATTCAGCCCTTTTCAGATCACTTAAGGTTGCAACATCTATCCTTTGAAGTGAAAGCGCCTCACTTGCCCTGAACATATATGCAGAGCTGTTTGCATTATCCTCCCACACAGCTTTATTGCCTATGTGCCGCCCCCATTCATTGAGGCCAAGAGCAGACATTCCAGCAGCCAGATTGATATTTTTTACGCTTCTGTCCATATCCAGTAAAAACCTTGATCTGGAAACAAAGCGGTTATCATTCATGGCAAGGGCTTTTTTCAGCTGTTTTATACTTTTCGCAGGTTCAAAATTATCCTGGGCCATGATGGAAAGATACAGATAAGGTGTGGGATCATTTGGGTCTAACAGACTTGCCCTGATAAATTCGTTTTCTGCCTGTTCATACTCTTTTGCCTCGTAAAGGGCTTTGCCCAGATTATTGTGGGGAAATGCCGAAAGGGGATTTAAAAGAGATGCAATTTCAAGCTTATCCAGTCCCTGGTCTATTTTCCCCTGGGAATAAAGAGCAAGCCCAAGCCCGACCCATGCGCGCGAAATTTCTTTTTCCATGGATATGGCAGTATTAAATGCCTCCTCTGCCAAAAGTAATTCATGCTTTAAAAGAAGAATATAGCCTTTAAGCATATAAGAAACAGCGGTCTTTTCTCCTTTGAATGAATCTAATAAATTTTCAGCATCCTGAGTCTGGTTCAAACCCAGCAGAAGTTCAATGTTTCTAAGCAGTGCCGGTTCTGACTCAGGGTCTGTTTGCAGGCCTTTTTTTGCAAAGATGAGGGCACCTTCAAGTTTTCCCTGGACCTGTAGGATGGTTGCCATTGCAATATTTGCACTTGCAGTATCAGGCGAGATATTAATGGCGTCAAGAGCCTTTTCATAGGCTTTTTCCATCTGGTTTACTACCAGCAGGTCCATGGAATTTTTGCTTAGTGCAACTGATTGCATCTGCTTTGATGTGGCTGGAAATTTATCCTTTGGACCTGCAATATTTAAAGTGACCAACAGCCATTGAACGCTGTTGTCCGGATTGATAAGCTTATGGGTTTCAATGGCCTCGCCTTCCCTTGCAACGGCTTCTATCCCCCGGGTAATGACGGTTGAACTGAATTTATTTTCACAGAGTATTTCACCTTCCAGCGCAGTTACCCTTGTTTCACCCTCCGGGGTGACAATTACTTTAAGTTCTGTTCCCCGTATACTCATATTAATGGATGCAGTATTGATATCAGGTTTGATGACCTTTCTTTTGTTCCTCATCCAGAATCCACCCTTGAATAAACTTAACAGGCCTTTTTTCTGTTTTTTTTCTCCAGGTGCGGAACCAGATTTTTTTAAACATATGATTGAATTGTCCTTAAGCCTTATCTGTGAACGGTCTTTCAGCATCAGGGCGGCTTCGCTGTTTTTTCCCACCTTTATATACCAGCCTTCCTGGATTGAGATACCGGAACCTGCTTTTACCCAGTCATCCTTCCCATTTTCCGATATAAGGACAGATCCTTTTGATGAAATGAGAACGGCAGCTTCTTCAGCAAAGGATACACTTGTCAAAAACAAAAGGGTACTGCAAAAAACAATCAATTTTAAACCATATTTTTTCATGAATATTCCCTTATTTTGTTTTCATCTCCCAGATCATATCCCAATCTTTTGAAGGTGGATTCTCGGCAAAGAATCTGCACCTGTCCTGGTATACACTGGATGGACCATCCAATCGGCCGTTTATTATAATGGAATTAAAAATTTTTTGGGCAAGCTTCCAGTTCATATTTCGATAGGCTTCCATGCCCCTGGAAAATGGGTTTACGATTTTTTCTTTGTTTTCTTGGGTATTGTCCAGTAATTCGTAAATGGAAATGGCCTGAAGTTTGCCTTTTACTTTTACAAAATCCAGCTCCCGGGTTAAAAATGAATCCGTATCCAATTGTTTTTTTGTATTTTCTCCGATGATAATGTTGGTCTTATAAACTTTATTCAATGCTTCAACACGGGATGCAAGATTGACGGCATCGCCTATGACAGTGTAATCAAACCGTTCTTCCGAGCCTATATTACCAACAACCACATCACCGCTGTTGACACCTAATGTGATACCTTTGAAAACTAAGTTGGAGTTAGATGCATTTTCAGGATTATTCAGCCTTGAGTTCAAAGTCAATGCAGCGGCACACGCTTTTTGGGCATGATCGTCAAAATGAATCGGTGCACCGAAAAAAGCCATTACAGCATCTCCGATATATTTGTCCAGGGTTCCCTTGTTTTCCAGAACTACATTTGTAATCCCATTAAAATAATTGTTTAAAACCGAAACAAGCTGTTCAGGGTCAAGGGCTTCTGAAACAGTGGTAAACCCGTTGATGTCCGCAAACATTATAGTTGCTTCTTTTTTTTCACCTCCAAGGGCAAGGGCGGATGGATTGTCTATGATTGCTTTTACAATATCCGAGGAAACATAGTTTGAAAAAGCCTGCTTTATATATTTTCGTTCTTTATGGCTTCTCCTGAATTCATTAAGGCCAAGAAACAATGTATTGGATGAAATCGCAAATACTGCCGGCATGATATCAATTATCATTCCTCTGGTACTGAACAAGGTCATTGAAATTATCCCAAGAGCTAAGACACTGCCGCCACCTGCCAGGGACAATATCATCGGCCTTTTTCTAACCCAGAAGGGGAATAAGGAAATGGGAAAAAACAGCAAAAACAATATAGGTGTGTCAACTATTTGCAGTCGGCAGCCGTTTAACATGGTAATTAAAGCATTGGCATGAACTACCACACCATACATCATTTCTTTTTTGAATCTGAAGAATGGAGTTGGGAAAGCATCCACAGCACCCTGGGCATCCACTTTGATATCAGATCCCAGCCCCACAAACACAATCTTGTCCTTAAATGATTCGTCTGAAACATAATTATCCAGGACCTGATAATAGGAGATAATAGGTATTTTGGATGTGTCCGGCTCAAAATCAATGAGAAATGTATTTTCAGCACAAGCCTTGCATCCCGCATCCTCTGGAAATGCCGTTATATAACCGGCATATGCAAGGGAACCAATATTATCCAGTCTCTTATATCCATACCTGACAATACCGTCATTGTCAGGGAAATGATTGACATACCCTGTGACTGCAGCAGCTTCTTTTATCGGCAGGATGGGCTCCACAATAATGGACTGGACATAATCTTTTCTCTGGGTCTGGCTTGAAAAAATACCAAGGGCTACGTTGCCCGCATTTTTTAAGGCTTTGGCAAACAATTGGTCATCTTCTGAATTCAGGGATGGTTCTGGAAAGAGCATATCAAAGATAATTGCCTTTGCTCCTGCCCGGGAAAGGTTGTCCACAAGTTTTGCATGCAGGCTTCTTGGCCATGGCCATTTTTGGCCGATCTGGGTAAAGGAAGGTTCATCCACAACAACAATGACAATATCTTCAATTTTGTTTCCAGTCTCTTTTCTTGTAGAATACAAGAAGTCCTGCCAGGTGTTGCTTAACATTTCACCTGTTTCGATTTTTCCCCAGAACCCGAAAAAAAATATTGAAATACCCAGAGCCAGGAAAAAAATGAAAATTTTTGAATTAAAAATAGATTTTATCATTTTATTGGACCTAAATTATTAAACCTGTATTAAATTCATAACATGAATTGCAGCTAAAGAATATAAAAATCAAACTCATTTTAAAAAATAATTTTCAAGTGTTTTTATCTTGTATCTAAAAAAAGTTTGACATGTCTTTTGCAATAAAATATTAAGTAGTATTTAACTGAAAGTTAAGATTTAGCAAGGGAGAAGAAATTTGATGGACAAAGAGAAGATTAAAATGGACTCATTTTCCAAAATTGAGCTCTCAATAGTTACACCCATGTATAATGAGGCTGAAAATATTGAAACGACCATCAACCGTCTAACCCTTGCAATGAAGGATTTCCCCGGGAAATGGGAGATGATTTTTGTTAATGATGGAAGCACGGACAAAACCCTTGAGATTGCCCGAGCCTTTGAAAAGAAAATTGATAATCTTATAATTGCCTCCTATCCTTTAAACAAGGGAAGAGGAAGAGCCCTTAAAACAGGTTTTAAAAAAGCCCGGGGCAGATATATTGTTTCCACGGATTTTGATTTAAGTTATTCTCCGGATCATATTTTGAAAATCTATAAAGAGCTTTCTGACCCTGATCAGATGAATGATATTGTTCTGGGAAGTGCTTATATGCCGGGCGGTGAAACAAAAGGGGTCAGCGCTTTAAGGCTTTTTATCAGTAAAACGGGTAATAATATTCTGCAGTTTGCATTTCCAAAAAAGATTTATACCAGTACCTGCATTTTGCGCGGCTATAAAAGAAAAGCCCTGAAATCCCTTGAATTTGAATCTGACAGAAAAGAGATCCACCTGGAAATTCTCTCAAAAGCATTTGCCACAGGGCTTACCATTAAAGAAATTCCTGCCGTCCTGGAAAGCAGAAAGCAGGGATCCTCCAAATTCAAGTTCAAGCGAACAGCACTTACCCATATCCTGTTCTCTCTTTTTGAAAAGCCGATTTTTGTTTTTGGAGCCATTGGCGGCGCTTTGAGCCTTGCAGGTTTTTTTATCGGGCTTTATATTGCCTGGGAACGGTTTTCAGGAAGCCTGTCTCCGGATCGTCCCCTGATCCCATTGATGATTTTATTGCTTGTGGTTGGCACCCAGTTTCTGTGTTTTGCCTTTATTGCTTCCCAGAATATATTTCTTAGAAATGAAATGTTCAGGTTACAGCGCCAGATGAATATATTGAAAAATAATCATGGAAAAAACTAGAATTTGCATTCTGTCCCACCTTTATCCCGTATCCCAGGAAGATTACAAAGGAATTTTTGTCAGGGACCTTGCATTTTCTCTTGTTCAAAAAGGATTTGATGTCCATGTGGTTACCCCTCTTCGGCCCGGGGCTCAAAAAAAAGAAATATCCAATGGCATCAAGATCCACAGATATGCATACTATGGCTGGAAAAAAGGGCAGCAGCTGGGCCAGGTAAAGGGATTGCCCATACTGATGCTGGGTTCTCTCATTTCTGCGGGTATTTTAAGCGCTGTTCACCTGGTAATTAAAAAGAAAATAGATCTTTTGCATGCATACTGGATTGTGCCTGGCGGATTTATGGCTGCCATCACAGGTATGCTCACCTGCAAACCGGTTGTTGCAACTGCAGCAGGCTCTGATCTTAATATAGCAGCTTCCAACAAGATAGTAGCAGTGTTTGCATGGTTTACCCTTAAACGTATTTCAAATTTGATATCCGTAAGCCGCCCTTTAGAGAAAAAAGCCCTTTTGCTGGGTATACCCCAGTCAAAATCCATGGTTATCCCAGGGCCTGTGGGAATAGATATGGAATCCTATACATCTCCTGCCTGCCTGAACAAAAGATCTTCAAAAAACATTCAATTGCTGTACACGGGCAACCTTGAATCCCCTAAAAGGGTGGATACTATAATTAAGGCCGCAGGCCGACTCAAAGAAAAAGGCATAAAATTTCATCTGACCATAGCAGGAGAAGGACCTTTGCAGAAGGATCTTGAAGATCTTGCAATAAGTCTTGGCATTAAAAGTCTGGTTAAGTTTAAAGGGCGGATAAGTCATGACAAAATCCCTGAACTCATGCAGGAGCACCATATTTTTTTACACTGCAGTGAAAATGAGGGCCTTCCCGTTGCAATCATGGAAGCCATGGCAGCAGGCCTGCCCGTGATTGCGGCAAAGGTCGGAGGCGTACCTGAGCTTGTAAAAAACGGTGTAACAGGATATGGTCTGAATTTTGATGATGATAAAGGATTTGCAGACAAAATCATGCAATTGTATCAAATAGATCATACAAGAATAAAAATGGGACACCAGGCCAGGTCATTGGTGGACGAGCGATTTAACAAGAAAAAGATAATTAATCAGAACGTAAAAATATACAATTCTATCCTAAAAAAGGGGTAAACATTGAAGAGATTTGCATTAATCGGTGGTGCAGGGTATGTGGCACCCAGACATATGAAGGCAATAAAAGAAACGGGAAACGAATTGACAGCAGTTCTTGACCCCAGTGACAGCGTGGGCGTCATTGATTCATATTTCCCCAGGGCCCATTTTTTTACAGAGTTTGAACGCTTTGACCGCCATGTGGATAAAAAACGGCGGAAAGGAGAGAAAATAGATTATGTGAGTATCTGCTCTCCCAATTATCTGCATGATGCGCATATCAGGTTTGCCCTTAGAAGCAATGCCCATGCCATCTGTGAAAAACCCCTGGTGTTAAATCCCTGGAATATTGATGCTTTGCAGGAAATTGAGGCTGGAACGGATTTTAAAGCCTATAATATCCTCCAGCTCAGGCTCCATCCTGCTTTAATCAAATTAAAACAGGAAATTGATGCATCACCTGATGATAAAAAATATGAATTGGATCTTACCTATATTACCTCCAGGGGAAAATGGTATTTTATTTCATGGAAAGGAGATGAATCCAAATCAGGAGGTATTGCCACAAATATTGGGATCCATTTTTTTGACATGCTCATCTGGATTTTCGGTAAGGTTCAGACAAACATTGTCCATATGTTTGAGCCTGATAAGTCTGCGGGCTATCTTGAACTTGAACGAGCCAGGGTAAGATGGTTTCTAAGTGTTGATGAAAAAACACTGCCACAAGAAGTTGCTGCATCAGGCCAGAGGACCTATCGGTCCATTACTCTGGGAGGAAGAGAAATAGAATTCAGTGCCGGGTTTACAGATCTGCACAACTTAAGTTACCAAAAAATCTTACAAGGCAAAGGATTCGGCCTTGACAAGGCAAGACCCAGTATTGAGACCGTCTATACCATAAGACATTCAAAACCCGATCTTTCTAAAGGAGAGCAGCACCCGTTCTGCTATAATCTGGTGAAGTAATGATCCGGATTAAAATAATAACAATTGTAGGTGCAAGACCCCAGTTCATCAAAGCGGCTCCCGTATCCAGGGCTGTCATTGAGCATAATAAAGCCGCAGGAGAACAACGGATAGAGGAAATAATTCTCCATTCAGGTCAGCATTTTGATGAAAAAATGTCTGAAGTATTTTTCAAAGAATTGAATATTCCTGCACCTCAATACAATTTAGGTGTCCAGGGCGGCTCACACGGCGCCATGACCGGCAGGATGCTGGAACGAATAGAAGCCGTGCTCCTGAAAGAAAATCCTGACCTGGTTATTGTATATGGAGATACCAACACTACTCTTGCCGGAGCCCTTGCCGCCTCAAAGCTGAATATTAAAATAGCCCATATCGAGGCAGGCTTAAGATCATGGAACAAGCAGATGCCTGAAGAAATCAACCGCATCTTAACGGATCATTTGTCGGCGTTTCTTTTCTGCCCCACCGTTCAGGCCGTTGAAAATTTGAAAAAAGAAGGGATTCAAAAAAATGTGTTTCATTCCGGGGATGTCATGTTTGATGCAGCCCTTCTTGCCGCATCCCTTTCAGATAAACATAATTTAATACTTAAAAAAACAGGCCTGCAAAAAGGGGCATATTTTCTGGCAACCCTGCACCGGGCGGAAAACACGGATAATGAAATCAGGCTCAAATCCATTCTCTCAGCATTGAATGAGTTAAGCGTTCAAAAACCTGTTGTCCTGCCGATCCATCCCAGGACAATTAAGAAAATCAGGGCATTCGGACTGGAAAGCCTTACACCCAATTTAAAAATTATTGATCCTGTCTCTTTTTTGGAAATGGTGGCCCTGGAAAAAAATGCAGCCCTGATTTTAACAGACTCAGGAGGAGTGCAGAAAGAAGCCTATTTCCATGGCATACCCTGTATTACACTGAGAGATGAAACAGAATGGATAGAAACCATTGAAACCGGCTGGAACATCCTTGCAGGATGTGATGTCAACAAGATCCTTAAAGCCTGCCAGAAAAGATCAAAAGGCACCCCCATCCTTGAGTATGGAACGGGCAACGCCTCTCAAAAAATAATCAATACCCTGAATCCTTAATTCATTTCACCTCACGATTAAGACAGAATTTCTTTGATTCAGTATTTAATATATGCATCCATTACCCGTTCCGATCTGCTTACCTTGCCTTCGCTGGCTGGTCAGTTTAACAAATTCTAAAATCGCTTCTCTAAACAGCAAAAACTGCGGGCAAATGTGTCCTCATACAGTTTGCTGTTCTTAACGTTCCGCTTCGTTAAGAATTTGTAATAAACTGATCCAAATGCTCATTGCAGGCTAAGAAGACCTGAACTGGAAGCTGCGGCAATTTTAAAAAAGGTAATGCATTAAGAAATTCTTCATAATTCGAGTTGATAATTATTTGCCACCGAGAATTGCTGGCACGATTTTTGGACAAATTGATTTTAAGGCAGCGTGTTAAAATTAGGCTGCGAATTTGAAAGTAGAAAAAATTTGACATTTTGGAAGATGATCAGCCGGCAGAGGTAGCAGGTCTGATCAGGAACAGCCTAATTTGACAAATATTGTCTTAAAAATTGACCCATTTTGTCCTTTGTTCCTTATATTGAAATAAATATCGATCAAAAGGCCACATTCCAGGCATTTTATATTTTTGGCATAAAATTTGCTTTGTTATGTTGTTAAATAATCATGAAAAAGCCAAACCTGTTGTGAAGCAGGGACGGAAAGCCACGAGTCTTATTAAGATAGTCGGGTTGCCTGAGAGATAAATTAAACCGTGTTATCTTAAGGGGATGATAACACGGTTTTTTTATTGGGGTTGGGTATAATTAAAAGAATTGAAAAATATATTCCAAATCCAAATACGACTGATCCAAAAGAAAACAGTATTATTTGCAACTGTGTTAACAGTTAAGTGTCGTTAAGGAGGCAAAATGTGTAAAAAAGAAATGATCAATTGCTTGGCGTGGGTATTGTGCATCGTGGTTTTCGTGTTAAACGGTGTGGCATTTGGTAATGTCCAGGCCCTATCCGAGATCGTCTTCATCGATCCATCGGTTCCGCAAGCGGAAATGATCGTAGCACAATTGCCTGAAAACGCTGAAGTGGTAAGACTTTCGCCTGGGATGGAAGCGATAGCACAGATTTCTGCGCGACTGGCGAAAAAGGTTAATCTTTCTACCATACGCATCATTTCCCATGGTAACGAGGGATATTTTGTCCTGAACGGGACGAGAATTGACAATGATTTCCTGCAGGAGCAAGGGAGCAGGGTTGCCCCTTGGGGCCGAGCCCTGGCTGAGAACGGGGACATCCTTCTCTATGCCTGTAATCTTGCAGCAACCAATGAAGGTAAAGCATTTGTTGGAAAATTGTCAGACCTTACCGGAGCCGACATAGCTGCCTCTATAGATATTACAGGGGGTGAAATTTTTAAAGGAAACTGGAGCCTTGAATATGAAATAGGTCAAATAGATACAATTGCTCTGACAATTGAACCTGATATAGATATTAAATTACGTGAAGCAACATGGGATGGAGGAGGCGGTTCCGGAGGTTGGACGACTGCTACTAACTGGGACACAGATACTGCACCAGTGGATGGTGTTGATAGTATAATAATACCTGATGCTGCAACAACACCTATTGATCCGAATTATTCTGTAAGTGATACGTACACAGCCTTTACTATTCAAGCCTCAGGCATTCTTAATATTACAGGAGGCGCTATAAATTCAAGTGGCAGTTTCACCAATAATGGTACTGTAAATGCTGCTGGTGCTATTGATATAAGCATTACTGCAACCAATGATATAAATCTGAATGGTGCTATAACCTCTGCTACTGGTTCTGTAACCTTTGATAGCGGTGCTGACGGCATAGACATAGACGGTGCATCAACCATCACAAGTACAAGTGGCACTATTACCTTTAGTGATATAATAGATGGAGCTAACACCCTTGGTGTAGATGCAGGCACCGGTTTAATCGATTTTCAAGGCATTATTGGTGGTGCTGCACCCCCGACTACTTTAACGATCACCCAGTCAGGTGGGACTACTTTTCAAGGCAATGTTACAACAGCAACAAGCATAGTTCTGACCGACACTGTAGACGCTGCTAACATAACATTTACTGGAGCCCTTGTAACACCAACACTTACCACAACTGGTGAGGCCTATGATATTGATCTTCACGGTGGTTGCACTATTACAAGCGACACAAGCTTTAGTAATACAGGCACAACCACAATAGGCAATGGCTCAGGCGACAGTTCAACGTTTACAGGAGGGCTTGATGCAGAAGCCGGAGCCGTCAGCATAGCCGGAACTGTTGCAACTACAAATCAAAACATTGATTTTGGAGCTACAACTTTAAATTCAGACACAACTTTAAACTCCGGCGGCGGGAACATTGCCATGACGACTCTTGCCGGAGGAAGCAAGGATCTGACCATTGCAGCGGGAACGGCCGGAGGAACAACCACTGTATCAGGAGCTGTAACAGCGCTCGGTGACGGTACAGGCGCGGCTCTTACGTTAGCAAACGGCGTAACCGGTCTTGTAACGTTACAGTCAACAGTAGCGGGAAATTCAGGTATATCCGCTACAGGCGGAGCTCAGACTATGAGATTTAATGATGATGTAACACTGGGCAACGGAGACACAGGCACAACCATTGTGACAACTCAGCTTGACGGGCTTGCCTGGAGCAGTTATGACGGAACAAGTTTCGGCACGACAACTGTAAGCGGTAATTCCACAATAAATTCTAATGCAGGTGCAATCACTTTCGGTGCCGTTACAATAAACAACGCAACAACATTAATAGGTGGAACCGGTGATACCGCAGCTATCTCATTCGGTTCAACTGTAGACAGTGCAGTTGGCGGTGCAGGTAATCTTACCGTCAATACGGATGACACAGCTACACTTTCAGGCCACATCGGCGGTACAACACCTCTTGGCACGATTACCCTTACAAATGGGAATTTAGCTACGTCCGGGAAGGATATATCCGCCTCCGGCATTACCGTTTCAGCCGGTACATTCAATTCGGCGAGCGCAGCTGGAACATGGGATATCAACGGCAACCTGTCTATTGCCGGCGGCACATTAAAGGCCACTTCCGGAAACTTCAAAGTCAGCGGCAACTGGGCCAACAGCGCAACATTTACTGCCAACGGCGGGACTGTAACCCTGGACGGATCAGGTCAGGCCCTCACGGGTGACACAAGCTTTTACAATCTGACAAAAAATGTGACCTCTGCAGATACATTGACTTTCCAGAGCGGAAGTGCCAATAAAACTATCATCACAAACACCCTTGATTTAAGCGGTGCGAGTGGACAGCTTTTGTCTCTAAGGAGCAGTTCGGCAGGTACACAATGGGAGATTGATCCACAGGGGACGCGTACCATCGCCTACCTCGACGTCAAGGACGCTAACAACGTAAATGCTGCTATCCTCAATGCCATTAGTACAAGCAGTACGGATTCAGGGAATAATACCAATTGGTCCTTTGTTGCGGTATCCACGAGCACTCCCAATCAGTCAGGGCCTAACATATACATATATATGGACTTGAATAATTCAGGCGGGACCCAGGAAAACAAAACAATTCAACCAGGGGTTATAGTTACTGGAGGTAAGGTTCTTGGAACAATAACCAATAACGGCACTTTAAAAGGTGTGGAAATTGAGGCAAATACCTTGGTAACAGGAGGAAAAATCAGTGGAGGAACCACCAATAATGGTACAATCCAGAATGTGACAATATTAGAGAATGCTGTTGTTACAGGGGGGAAGGCAAAAGGTACAATTATAAACAAAGGGACCTTAGTTAATCCAACGATTCTTGCAGGAGCACAGTTAACAGGCGGAACCCTGAGCGGAACAATTAAAAATGCAGGTGTACTGGCGAATGTTTTTCTGGCCGCAGGGGGTAAAATCACTGGCGGAGAAATAAAAGGAACTGTCAGCGGGGATCCAAATTCCCCAGCTATAATTGCTGCTGCAATCCATCAGGATGCAACCCTCAGTAATGTCATTATCGGTAAGGGAAGTTCATTTAATCCCATCCCCAGCCTTGGCGCTGGTGTGAAGTTTGAGGAAAACAATTTAATCCCCAATGGACTGTATCTTGGGCCTTTGATGTACAAGGTGGCCGGAAATTTTTCTTATATTGGAATTAATGAAAGCATTGATCTGAAATGCGATGTTCTTTCTTCTGTTAATTCAACGATTCTGGATGATATTAATGCATTGCCTTTCTTCTCTGGCAACGGTACTGTCGTCACTCAAAATGTCCTGAGCGGTAATGGGGTCACCCAAAATAGCCTGGACGGCATAATTAATATGACAATATCCGGTGCCAATACCTACTTTAGGGTCACATCCGTTGTGCAAATGAATGATGAAAATCCAGGGGCCACGTTCAAAGATGATGGCACTGTAATTATTATTACAGATACTCACCGCATGATAACCATGCATCCGATGATCGCTAATCCCGGTGTTTTTTACAACTTAGTCAATGATTCTGTTTCAAATGTCGGAATCAATTACGATTCAGGTATCGTATCTGTGAAACTGAATTCACTCTCAACATTTGTTGTTAAACCTAATTCAGAGATTACACCGGCTTCACAAACATCAAAGGACTCATACTTTAAGATAACTCCCAGCACCAAATTGTCCAACTTTGATCTTATTTCGCTTGTGTTCAATCAAAATGGTGAAATGCGGGAACAAATGTTTTATCCAGGCCCGGTAAATTGGATGGAAATCCAAAATATTTTAAGCGCTATTACAGGTGTAAGCGACATAAAATTGTATGAAGATGGAATCATCCAGGTCACTTTGGACGGGAATATATATCAAGGCCTTTTAGATTATGAAGTTAAGCATGCTGTGAATTCTCAGACAAATGGCCTGCAGATTATATTGGATGGTGATCACAATGGCGATGGAATTGAAGATTTTAAACTGATTTATTCTAATGGTGATGAGCAGATAATGTACATGATTCTATAAAATAGTGATACTGATATTCTCAAACTTTTCATTCTCAGGTCTCCGGGTAAACATAATTGAAAAAAACCTTTTTTCAAGGTTGGCCTGAGAATAAAAGTTGATCGAAAAGTATTAAATTTGTCACCCCCAATAGTTCTCTGCATTAAGAAAAGCCATACGGGTGGACGGTTTATAACATGTTTCCTCATGCGGCAGAAAAGATCAAAAGGCACCCCCATCCTTGGATATGGCACCGGCACTGTTTCCCAAAAAATAATCAACTCCCTGACCCCAATGACCCCACAGCTTTTTTTAAAATTGCCACAGCTTCCAGTTCAGGTCTGCTTACCCTGTAATGAGCCTTTGGATCAGTTTGTTACAAGGTCTTAATGAAGTGGAACGTTAAGAACAGCAAACTGTATGAGGACATATTTGCCCGCAGTTTTTGCTGTTTAGAGAAGCGAAATTAGACCTTGTCAAACTGTCTATCCAGCGAATGAAGGGTAAGTAGTCCTGAACGGGTAATGATCACCAATATTTAATGCAGCATCAAATTTTTATTTGCCTTCCGGACCATGGGGTTGTGCACTATCCCTGGCCATCAGCAAGGTACCGGATGCAAGGCGAAAAGGAGTGACGAGTGAGGCCTAAGTCATACTCCGCAGTGAGGAACGACCGCAGTCAACGCAGCAGGTGGTACCTTGCTGATGGATCAGGTTTATATTCCCAGTTGACAGGGAAATTTATATATATTAAGTAAATTTTTATGCAACGTCCTTAACCTGGTTCAAATCAGCTTTGCCGGAAAATGGGCATGGGATTTATATCTTTTTCGTAATTTGAAAGAAAGGAATACTATGGAAGTATTATTCTGGGGAACCCGCGGTTCATTACCTTCTGCCGTCACGGCGGAAACAATCAAAAAAAAGATAAAATCAAGTCTTTCCATTGCACTGGAAAAAAAACTTACATCATATGATGACCTGGATCGGTTTGTGGAAAATCATCTGCCTTTTTCCGTTTCAAGCGGGTATGGATGTAATACCTCATGTGTTGAAATTATTGGCGGCAAAGAGTCTGTTATCTGCGATGCCGGATCAGGATTAAGGGATTATGGAACCTGGGTAATGAAAAATCCAGGAGAAAAAGCAAACCAGTCAGGACAGGTTTTTAATATATTTTTGTCCCATCTTCACTGGGATCATATTCATGGATTCCCTTTTTTTACACCGGCATACATACCCGGCAACACCGTTAATATTTTCGGATTCCATGAAAATATTGAAGAAATGTTTAAAAAGCAGCAGGCAGAACCCTGCTTCCCCGTTCCTCTAGAGGCCCTTGCCGCCACCATTAATTTTACCACCCTGGATCTTGAAAAAGAACATAATATTGCCGGCTTTAAGGTCTCTGGAATAGAACAGAATCATCCGGGCAAATCCTATGGATATGCATTTGAACAAAACAATAGAAAAATTATTTATTCCACAGACGCAGAGCATAAGATGGATAAAAAACATTCAGATGAATTTATCCGGTTTTGCAAGGATGCGGATGTATCGATCAATGATGCCCAGTATCAATTGTTTGATGCCATTGAGGTCAAGGAAAACTGGGGGCATTCCAGCAATATAGTGGTAACGGAGCTCTCTGCGCGTTCAAATGTCAAACAGATGTGCATGTTTCACCATGAACCTACCTGTGATGATGCTGACCTGGATAAGTTCTTAAAGGACACAAGAGAATATTTAAAACTGTATGATGAATCATCTTCCCTGATCATTGACCTGGCATACGACGGCATGCGTATTACTTTGGAGGAAGAAGACCTTATTGAAGAAAAAGAAAAAAAAGCAATACAGGGCATGGAAACTTTTATTGAAGAAAAGGATGATGTACTCATATTTAATCTGGCCGGCCGAATGGACGGTGTGACCTGTATGGATCTTGAGGAAAGTTTCCCAAAACACATGGATTCAGGCAAAAAAGGGTTTATTCTGAACATGAAATCCCTTGATTATATCAGCAGTGCAGGCCTGCGCAGCGTGCTTTTGTGCAATAAAATGGCAGCCCAGGCAAACAAACAATTCCTTATCTGTGAGCTTAACGGGATGGTCATGGATGTATTCAAAATTGCAGGCTTTGCTTCGTTCATGAATTTGGATTTTTCCCTTAAACAGAGTCTTGAAAAAATAAATGAATCCTGATCTGTTAAGAGACTTTTAAAATAAAGTCTTTTCTACCCTTTGAAGCTGTTTAAAAAAATAGGTAATTATTCAGCCCTTGCGCTTGAACCCGACCTCGACCTGCCTGATGGATATTTGTTTCGAGGTTATTTGTTTAACCTCCTGCAAATATCCATCAGACAGGGCTTTAGGAATAATTTTTTTTAACGGGCTGAATAATTGCAAAAATAGACGACAAATAACAGTTTTTGATAAACCATATAACGGGTTCAGTACTTTTACCGGAGGGATGTAAATTATGGCAAATTGTGAAAGGTTGGAGCAATACAAAGAAGAGATCACAGATCTTAAAAGAAGTGTAGAGGAAGCCCGGGCATTTGCAGTCAGTAAACAGGACCTGGTTATTGAATTGGTTAGAATAGGAACTGCCCTTTCAGGTCAAAAAGATCATGAGCTTCTGCTTGAGATGATAGTCGGACTGGCTAAACGGTTTACCAATGCTGACGGCTGTACGCTTTATATAAAAGATGAAAAAGAAAAATCCCTGCGGTTTGACATTGTGCAGAATGACACGCTTGGGGTTAAGATGGGGGGGCAGTCAGCAAAAATCACCTGGCCGCCTGTCGCGCTTAACCTAACTGACGGCAGTGAAAATCATAGAAATGTCTCTGCGCATTGTGCCCTCACAGGAAAGATTATTAAAATTTCCGATGTCTACAGTTCTGATTTTGATTTCCAGGGAACCAAAGATTTTGATGCCAATAGCGGTTACCGTTCAAAATCGATGCTGGTCATTCCCATGCGGAATCATGATTCTGAAGTGATCGGGGTTATCCAGCTTATTAATGCCCAGAATATTTTCACAAATGAGGTCATGGATTTTCCGGATAATGAAATTGAGATCGTGGCCAGCCTGGCATCCCAGGCAGCAATCGCCATCACCAATATCCAGTTAATCAGCGGTCTGGAAGAGTTACTCCAGGCCATTGTAAAGATGGTTGCAACTGCCATTGATGAAAAATCCGCATACACGGGGGGGCATGTTCAGCGGGTGGCAAACTTTACGGAAAAGATTGTTGAAGAGATTAATCAAATCAAGACGGGAAGGTTTGCCGAGATAAATTTTGATGAAGATCAGGCCAAAGAAATCAAAATGGCTGCCTGGCTGCACGATGTGGGTAAAATTATTACACCGGAACATATTATTGATAAATCCAAAAAGCTTGAGACCATTTTTGACAGGATAGAATTAATTAAGCTGAGGGTTGAATTATTGAAGAAAGATTCAATAATAAAACAGCTTAAACTTAAGACTGATGCAACAAGTGTTGACCCTGAAGCCCTGGATGATCTTTCCGATGAACTTAGAAAACTTGATGAACAATTTGCTTTTATGAAGGAAATTAATACGGGTGGTGAGTTTTTAAGAGATGAAAGCCTGGAGAAACTGGTAAAGATGGCTGACTGTGAGATTGAGGTGGCAGGAGAGAAACAGCCGCTTCTCAATGATGATGAATTAAAAAACTTAAGCATACGTAAAGGCACGCTCATAGACAGCGAGAGAGAAGTGATCAATAATCATGCAGCAGTCACTTTGAAAATGCTTGAAGCCCTGCCGTTTCCTAAAAAAATGTCACATGTGCCTGCCTATGCCGGGATGCACCATGAAAAGATGGATGGAAGCGGATATCCCCAGGGTCTTAAAGCTGAACAGGTCCCGCTGCCGGCTCGGATTCTGGCCGTGGCCGATGTTTTTGAAGCCCTGACTGCTGCCGATCGCCCTTATAAACTTGGCAAGTTAATGTCGGAAGCCATGCGGATAATGGGTTTTATGGTCAAGGACAATCATCTTGACAGTGATTTATGTGATTTGATTGTTGAATCCGGCCTGGCTGCCAAATACGCAAGCCATAATATCTCAGAGAGGCAGCAGGATGATTTTGACTGGGCCGGGAAAAAGTATTCAGTATAGTGGTTAATAAAGTTAAAAAATCTTTGAGCGAATATTTTGATAAAGTTAGAAGAGAGGTTGCCGTGGCAAATGCCATAAAAGATGGTTATACCCAGGTGGATATTGGCAAATATCTGGGCTTATCCAATATTGCGGTTTCCAGGATATTTAAGATTTACAGGGCCAGGGGCTGTTTGTTTAACAACCTCCGTAATATGGGGGTATTCTGGAGTTATTCCAAAGAGATTGACTATGATCAGGCCGGGCCGGAATTGTTTTTGGAATACCTGTTGAAGTACGGGGATTTTGATGATATCAGACTGGGCTTTGAGTTGTTTGGAAAACGCCTGATGAAAAAGGTATGGCAGGCCAGAGTTGCCGGCGACAGGCAGTTTTTAAAGCTTAATGTGATGCTTGCCAGAGTATTTTTTGATATGGATGTTGATGGTGCTTATTTTAATAGTGTGAAAAATGACAGATTTGAAAAACTTTAAAGATCATCAGATACATTCATCTCAATCCCGTGCTGTCACCTTGATGGTGGATCAGGGGCCTGACCCCATGTTGACAAAGCCAGCATGATAGCATATATTGATATCAATATGTAATCATTTTATGATATTATTTTTTGGAGGTTTTCATGAAGGCTTTAACCATCAGAGGCGTTGAACCTGAAGTTGCTGAAAAATTAAAAATAGCAGCGAGAAAACAAGGCAAGAGTGTTAATAATCTTATTCTTGAGTTTATCAAAATAAGTCTTGGACTTAAAAAGGAAAAAAAATTTTCACGCAAATATGATGACCTGGATGCACTGTTTGGCCGATGGAACGATGATGAGTTCAAAAAAATAAACAACTCAATAACCAGGCAGCGCCAAATTGACCAGGATCTCTGGGAATGAAAAAGGTATTAATTGACACCAATATTTATTCATTGGCCATGAAAGGTGATGGCAATACTGTCGATGCATTGAGAAAAATTGATCGAATTGGTTTTGCCACCATCAGTATTGGGGAGCTCTATTCTGGTTTCAAAGGTGGCAACAGTGAAAAAGAAAACAGGGAGGAACTCAATATTTTTCTGGATTCTCCAAGGGTTGTTGTTCACCCCATTGATACGATGACTGCTGATTTTTACGCTTCAATACTCAACAATTTGAAAGCAGCTGGCACGCCCATTCCGACAAACGATATATGGATTGCGGCAGTGGCTTTCCAACAGGGTTACAAAATATTTACAAAAGATAAGCATTTCAATTTAATTCCCGGCCTGGTACAACTTTGAAGCATGGCAGCTTGAAGCGGAAAAGTTTATGGAGCAATTGATCAACGACAAATATTTTTTTCCTGCGCATTGAATTTGACCCCGATGACAACATTTTCATTGGTCGTGTGCTTGGCGTTCAAGATATTATAGGCTTTCACGGTGAGACTGTGACGGAACTAACCACTGATTTCCACAATGCCATTAACCATTACCTGGATGTATGTCGCCAGTGTGGTGAAAAGCCACAAAAAAATTACTCCGGCAAGCTTACTTTGCGCATTCCTCCCGACATACATGCTAATATTGCCGCCATTGCCGCACATACTGGGAAAAGCATCAATAAATGGGTGGCAGAGACACTTGAGGATGTTATACAGACCCATTGAAGCACAGCAAAAAAATACGGCAAACCTATTCCGATGTTAAGTCCTGCCGGCAATCCAAAAACAGACAACCTCTTTAAAATTCTCACCTAAGATTATAAAACAGGGAAGCGAAATAATCAATTCTGTTCAAGGGGCTTTTGTATATTATTGGCGTACAAATACCTTGAACCTTAAAATGCAGTTTTTGACCCCAAATAAATTTTCTGATATTGCCAGGAAAGAGCCTGTTATTGTTGAAAAAACAGGTCGTAAGAATATTGTATTGATCGCCTTTGAGGAGTACGAACGTCTGATCCGGATTGAAGATGCCTATTGGGCTGAAAAAGCGGCAGGAGCTGAGGCGGCAGGATATGAAGGATCGACTGAATCAATTTGGCAGCAAAGTCGGCATTAACCTTAAAGGCTATTCTAAACTGTATGCAGTCAGGAAACAAATCAGGATTATATATCAACCTCAAAAATGAATTGACAAAACACTTCGTTTGAATTATTTTTTAAGAAAAGATAGAATTCAAAGGAGGAGAATATGAATACAAGACGGCAAACTTCGATTAAAGTTGATCCAATAGCCTGGGATGCAGCCAAAAATATTTTTAAAGAATACAATTTAACGGTCTCAGATGCTATTAATATTTTTTTAAACCGTGTCCGTATTGATGGTGGATTACCCTTCAAGATAAAAGTACCGTCAAAAGGATTACGAAAAGCTATGAAGGAAGTTGATACCAATGATTTGGTTAGATATGACAGTACAGAAGAAATGATGAATGACTTAAAATCATGAAATACACCCTTTCAAGAACAAAGAAATTTAAAAAATCATTTAAAAAACTTCACCTGAAAAATAATGATGAAGCGATCTTTATTAATATTGTTGCGAAATTACTAAATGGGGTTGCGTTGGACAAAAAATATAAAGATCATTTTTTAAAAGGCTATTCTGAGCTTTATAAAGAATGCCATTTAAAACCTGACTTATTACTTATCTACAGAATCCATAAAGGTGAAGTTCAACTTATTGATATAGGATCTCATAGCAAATTGTTTGATATCTAATGATAAACCCTGAACTCATGAAGCCTGATACCTTACTTTACCCACTTAATAACAATAACACAACAACGCAAGCCAGGCCCCAACACAAATTACAAATTCTTTCAATCTTAAAATGCAGTTTTTGACCCCAGTAATTTTCTTGACGAAGCCAAATACATGCTGTAGTATGTATTTAAACACATAAACATTCGGGGTTAAAAAATGATTACCTATAAAAAAACAGAATTAATGAGTTCAACAGAAATCGTTCGAAATTTCAGTTCTATACTTGACAGCATTACAAAACATGGGAAAGACAAAATTGCTGTTATGAGAAAAAACAAACTTGAAGCGATCATTCTATCCGTGGAAGAGTACGAAAGAATATATGAACTTCAGGAGTTACTCGAACATATTCAAATCTATCAAACTATTGAACAAAGGAAAGACACACCTTTGAACGAATATATTGATTTGGACCAATTATTGGCTGAACAGGGCCTTGACTTAGATGAAATTTAAAATCATTTTTCATCCCGATGCTGCCCGGGAGATTTCCGAGCTGGACAATCGACAAAAACTTCTTGTATTGAAACAGATAAAAAAATTATCATTAACACCGGGCAATGGAAAGAAACTTGGTAATAAACAGGGCCTTGATTTAACCGGATATAGAAAAATGTACGCTGACCGTAAAAAAATCAGAATTGTTTATAAAATTGTTGAAAGCAAGGTCCTGGTTCAAATTATTGCAATTGGCAAACGAGATAATATGAAAGTATATAAAAAAGCTGCAAACCGGATTTAGGATAATTTTTAAATACTTTACCCTCTTTACCCCTCAATAAGCCAACAGGCAACAACGCAAGCCTGACACCAAATAAATTTTCTTTACTTTCCATCTATTCTTTTAGTATCTTTGAACATAATTTGCTAAAGTATTTTGAGGCTAAACCTTTTGGAGATATTATCAAAGTATCAAAGAGGTTAAACTTAAATGAAAATCAATATTTCAGATCTAACCTGGGACAGGTTCATCTATCCGAGATGCAATAAAAGTCAGAAAACCATCACTGCTTATATTGAAGCCCTTTCAATCGGTGCAAAATTTCCGTCAATCAAGATCCAAAAGGTTTTCAACTATACAGATGCGAATGGCAATAAATCAATGGAAGCGATTATAATTTTAGATGGCATCCACCGCTGGTCTGCGTTTACGGAAAAGGGAATCAAAGAAATTACAGCTGGTGAATTCAAAGACAAGCCCATTGATTACGAGGAAAACAAAATATCCCTGCTCCTTGAATCAGCTGAATGCAATACCAGTCATGGAGATCGATTAAGCTCAAGCGATAAAAAACGGATCGCCCGGGATATTGCATTATCAGACCCGGAATGCAGATATACGGAATCATCCCTGGCAGAAAAACTGGGCGTCAGCCAGCAGACCGTCAACGCATGGATATCAGATATTCGTGCCCGGCAGCGAACAAATAGAGCCAGCATTAGAAGTAAAATCCTGCAAATCAATCACAATATTTGACTATCACAGACTTTTATCAGAAACAGGATGGGA